>JASBUN010000059.1 GCA_030147845.1 Gammaproteobacteria bacterium | reverse complement strand
GAGATGAAGAAGTTGTTGAATGTGCTGAATCGGTATCCCTTCTTGTTCGATGAGCGGCGGCAAAGCAAGAGTGATTTGGCTATTAGTTATAACAATCGCTGCTACGCTAATATGCAGCTCGGGCATCTTAAGGCGGCGCTGGCCGATTGTTCCGCTTCGCTACGGTTCGGAAATTTACCGGATGCGTACCACAAGCAACAGGAGCTGATTAAACGCCTGGCGGCGGCGCAAAAATCTGCAATGGACGGCAAATCGTCTCAATAGATAACAACTCAAAACCAGCCGAAAAATTGGCTCGACGAACAGCGGTGGTCAATGCACGTAGCGTAGGTGAGCCAGCGGCAGTAAGCGTGATAACGCCATTGCCATATCGGGCTTGAACAATAGCCGTAGCCGTTTGCGCCTTGCTCGGCCGGCAGTCTGCAGCGGGCGCTGCGTCAGCCTGACGGCCGGCGCATGACGAAATCGATCTCAATGCGCCCTTTTCTTGCCAGTCCGTTCACGCCGATGCAGGTGCGTGCCGGCCGGCGGTCGGCTGGAAAGTAGCTTTCGTAGATTTTATTCATAGGTGTGTAGTCTTCATGGAAATGGGTCAGGAATACGCGCGCGCAGAGGACGTGCTCCAGGGACAGATCCAGTCCGTCTAACACCCGCAGTAAATTAGCAAAAACCTTATGAGTCTGCGCCTCAATGCCTTCGGGCATAGGTGCGTCAAAATCATCGGCGTCGATGGCTAGCTGTCCGGTAATGAACACCCAGCCGTCACATTCGACGGCGTGACTGAAAGGTGCGACGGGCTGGGGCGCCCCGCTGACCATGTAAAACAGAGGCGATGTCATAGGTAGTTCCTTTTGGCCACCTGCCACGACGACATTCCGGTGACGTGAGTTGTATCGGCGCCAATAGTGGGAGCAAGCGCCATGCCAAAATCGGGAAGGGCTTCGTGGCTACTGGCAATTTATCGCAGTTCTACTCTACCGCGGTCGCAGCGCTGGCGCGTGATCAACGAGCATGTTCACTGATTGCGGTGCCTGGCGAACGCGAGCATTACGTGTGCGGTAATGCGGAAGGCGCGAACTTTCGGCACCTATTCGCTGCCATCGTGAGCCGGGCTGTGCTGTTGTCGAGCATGCGCATCATTTTCGCAGTACAGGCGACATTGCGGGCTCGCGCCTTTTGCCGCGACACCTTCCAGGGTCAGGTGCTGACGACGCACCTAACCAACGGTTGCCGGCCGAGCTTCCAGTCAGGTCTCATTAACGCGATCGGGTGCGCACCATCGAGTTGCGCGCCGCACTCAAATGATGCGCCTTACATTCGTAATGGTTTCGCGCAGAGAAGATTGTTCAATCCCGAGAGCGAGTTGACGCGCTTTTTAATTCTGGCATGGATGGTGCACATATGGATCGTATATAAGCCACATCATTGCTATAGGGGAACCTTTTTCGAACGTGGTCGCACTCGCGAACAATGTGGTGGTGCATCTCGCGCGCCACAAGGTATCGACCGCGGCCGCGCTGGTCGTGCTCGCGATGATCGTGGCGGCAGTGTTTGCACCATGGCTAGCGCCCCACGGACCCAACATCCAGTTTGACAACGGTCTGACCAACAGCGGATTGCCGGTGCCTCCGGGCCGTGTGTTCCCATTGGGTACCGACCTTATGGGGCGCGATTTGCTTTCACGCATGCTTTACGGGGCTCGAACTTCCCTGGTGGTGGGCCTGGCGGCCAACGCGGTTGCGGTTTTTATCGGGACGGTACTAGGCGTAGTGGCTGGCTTCGTGCGCGGGATCATGGGCGCCGCGATCATGCGGTTCACTGATCTCATGTTGGCCTTCCCAGCACTGATCCTGGCTATCGCCTTGGCGGCAATTTTGCATCCTACCCTGTGGATTGTCATCGCTGTCATCGCCCTGGTGAATTGGACCTGGGTGTGCCGGGTGGTCTACACCCAGACTATCGCGATAAGCGAACGGGAATACATCGAAGCGGTGCGCAGCTTGGGCGCGTCGCCGCTACGGGTGGTGTTGCGCCACCTCCTGCCGCATCTGGTGCCGACTGTGATCGTATGGGGCACCCTGGGCATCGCGACGGCGGTGCAGTTGGAGGCGACGCTGTCGTTCCTTGGCGTCGGCGTGCAGCCGCCAACCCCCAGTTGGGGCAACATCATCTTCGAAAATCAGGCCTACTTCAGCACTGCGCCGTGGCTGGTGCTACTACCGGGCATCGCCATCGTGGTGGTGGCCCTGGCGTTCAACTTGCTGGGCGACGCCCTGAGGGACGTATTCGATCCCACCAGCCGGAGTCGCTCGTGATCGGGCGCTACCTAGGTCGGCGCCTGCTGCTAGGCGTGTTGCTGTTGCTGGGCGTAACGGTGGTTACGTTCATCCTGCTCTATCTTTTACCCGCCGATCCCGCGCGAATGATTGCCGGGCGCAGCGCTACCGCAGCGGCGGTGGAGCGTGTGCGGGAGCAACTCGGTCTGAACCTGCCGCTTTATCAACAGTACCTACACTTTCTCGGCCGCGTACTGCACGGAGATCTCGGCCGTTCTTATATGCAGCGAGTGGACGTGTCGACGCTGGTGGGCGCACGCATCTGGCCGACTCTGCAACTCATGTTGGCCTCCATTGGCTTCGAATTACTGCTCGGCGTGACCAGCGGCATCATCGCGTCGCTTCGTCCTCGCCAGGCCGTCGACCGAATCGCCATGGTGCTGACGTTCGTCGGCGTTTCGGCCCCGCAGTTCGTGGTCGGCATTATGTTGCTGTACGTTTTCGCCATGTATTTCAACTGGTTTCCGATGGGTGGCTATGGCTCGCCCATCCACATCGTGCTGCCGGCCCTGAGTCTCGGGCTGCTGGGTAGTGGCTGGTATAGCCGTGTGACCCGTTCGGAGATGCTCGATGTTCTCAGCCAAGACTATATCCGCACGGCCCGTGCGAAGGGCGCCGGACCCTGGCGGACGGTGATGATTCATGCCCTGCGCAATGCCGCCCTTCCGGTAGTGGCCATGATCGGTATGGACATTGGCTATTTCATGAGTGGCGTGGTGGTGGTGGAGTCGGTGTTCGGTTGGCCAGGGATTGGTCAGCTCATGTGGCAGGCCATCCAGAGTGTGGATGCGCCGATCATCATGGCTATCACCATGGTCTCCGCAATCGCCATCGTGATGGGCAATCTACTGGCAGATATTGTCGCCTTGTTCGTCGATCCACGTATCAAGCTACGTTAACCAACCTTGTCGAGGTACTAGTTATGCTCAACTCAGTTCCGAAATCCACTCGTCCCGTCCGCAGGGTCGCCGCCGTGGTCGTTGCTGCTTGCCTATTGACAGGTTTCGGCGCGGCTGCCGCCGCGCCCAAGCGAGGCGGCACGATGACCGTGTCCTACCAAAACGACGTCAGCACCCTAGACCCCGCCATCGGTTACGATTGGCAGAACTGGCCCATGATGCGAGTGCTGTTCAGTCGCCTGCTGACCTACAAACCGGGGACCACGGATCTGACCACCGACTTGGCGCAATCCTACACCGTGTCGCCGGACGGGAAGACGTACATCTTTAAGTTGCGTCCACGAGCCAAATTTGGCAATGGTGACTCGCTTACCGCAGATGCGGTGAAGTACTCCTACGAACGGGTGGTGGACCCGAAGATGGCCAGCCCCGGTCAAGCCTTTTTCCATAGCATCAAGGGCTACGACGAAATGGTGGCGGGTAAGGCTACGCATCTGTCGGGCGTGACGGTGGTTGACCCGTTAACGGTGAAGGTCGAACTCAGTCAGCCCGACGCTACCATCCTGCAGGTGCTGGCGATGAACTTCGGCGACATCGTCGATCCGGCCGTGGCTAAAAAGTACGGCAAGGATTTCGCTCGCCATCCCATGGGTAGCGGTCCCTTCATGTTGAAGGAGTGGGTTCCCGGACAGAAGCTGGTGTTCGTGCGTAATCCCTATTACTTCGAGAAGGGCCTGCCCTATCTAGATAAGGTGGTGTTCGACATCGGTCAGGATCCCCTAGTGGCCCTGCTGCGCCTGCAGCGAGGCGAGGTGGACTTGCTGGGCGATGGCATTCCGCCAGCCAAGTTCGTTGAAGTGACTCATAACCCAAAGTGGAAATCGCAGGTGGTCGTGGGCCATCCACTGGAAACCAGTTACCTCACCATGAATACCCAGATGAAGCCTTTCGACGACGTGCGAGTGCGTCGCGCCGTCAACATGGCGGTCAATAAAAAGCACATCGTCCGCCTCATCAACGGCCGCGGCCATCCCACCGACCAAGTGCTGCCGCCTGGTATGCCTGGCTATGACAAAAACTACAAAGGCTACCGCTACGACCTCAAGAAGGCCAAGGCACTGATGAAGGCGGCCGGCTATGCCAACGGCGTGAGCACGGAACTGTATGTGTACAACACCGATCCCAATCCACGCATCGCCCAGGCGATTCAGGCGGATCTTGGCCACATTGGCATCAAGGTGGCGCTGCGCTCCCTAGGGCAGGCGCAGGTAATCTCCGCCGGCGGAACTCCTAAGACGGCACCCATGGTGTGGTCGGGTGGCATGGCCTGGGTCGATGACTTTCCTGACCCGTCGGATTTCTACGGCCCGATCCTGGGTTGCGGCAGCGCGGTGAAGGGTGGCTGGAATTGGGCTTGGTATTGTAATAAGGACATCGACGCCTTGGCCGCCAAAGCCGACACCCTGGCGCAGCCCAATGAGGTCCAGGAGCGCTTAGCTCTGTGGCGCAAGGTGTTCGGCGCGGCAATGCATGATGCGCCTTGGGTTCCGGTCTTCAACGAGGTCCAGTACACCATGCACTCCAAGCGCGTCGCCGCCGATCCCGCAAACGCTTTTTCGGACCCGGGCGTGTTCCCCTTCAACTATGCACGTATCTATGCTACCGATGGAAAATAAACTACGGCACACCCTGCATTGCCATCACTCGCATTACGGCTGGGACAACAGTCTCGCGCCCGCCCTGCGCGTAGCGCCGGGCGAGACGGTGGAGTTCGACATCATCGATGCCTCCGGCGGTCAACTGGTCGCCGATTCCACCGTGGATGATGTCGCGCGCTTCGACTTTGAACGTCTCAATCCCGTCTCCGGCCCCCTCTGGATCGAGGGGGCTGAGCCGGGCGACATGCTGTGCGTGCGCCTGCTCGACTTTCGGCCTTCGGGTTGGGGATGGACCGCCAATATCCCCGGCTTCGGGCTGCTGGCGGATCAGTTTCCGGAGCCGGTGCTACGACACTGGCACTATGCCCCCGACGGTGCCAGGCCCGCGCTCTACGGCGACCTTGCGCAGATACCGATCAAGCCGTTCACCGGCACCGTCGGCGTGGCGCCCGCCACAGTGGGGTACCACAGCATCGTGCCGCCGCGTTCAGTGGGCGGCAACATGGACATTCGCGACGTCGCCGCCGGTGCCACGCTGATGTTGCCGGTGGCGGTCCCCGGCGCTTTATTCTCGGTGGGCGATACGCATGCGGCTCAGGGCGACGGCGAGGTGTGCGGCACCGCCATCGAGAGTCCTATGCAGGTGGTGTTGCAGTTTGAGCTGGTGAAGGGCGCGAATATTCCTACCCCGCGTCTGCTCACCGGTGGACCTGTGACCCGTCACATCGATGCCAAGGGTTACCGAGTCACCACTGGAATCGGCCCCGACCTGATGACCGCGGCGCGGGACGCAGTGCGCTATATGGTGGATTGGCTGGCGTCGGCCAACGCGATGTCCGCCGAGGACGCGTATTTGCTGTGCAGCGTGTGCGCTGATCTGCGCATCAGCGAGTTGGTCGATCGTCCGAACTGGATCGTGTCCTTGTATTTCCCGCTGCAAGTATTGGATTGAGGAGGTAGGGTAGTGCGGCTTCTCGACGTCCGTGGCCTATCGGTGGCTTTTCGTAGCGCCGGTCGTGACTTGTCCGTGATCGAAGACGTGTCGTTCTCCATTAGTCGCGGTGAAGTGGTGGGCCTAGTGGGCGAATCGGGCTGCGGCAAGAGTGTTACCGCGATGTCCATCCTTGGTCTGCTGCCGGCGGGGCTGGCACGCGTTACCGGTGGCGAAGCGCGCTTCGAGGGGGCCGATATGCTGACCCTGTCAGCGCGAGAACTGCGTGCCCTGCGCGGTTTGCGTATTGGTACTATCTTCCAGGAGCCGATGACCAGCCTCAACCCCACCTACACCGTCGGCTACCAGCTCACCGAGGTACTGAAGATCCACCGTCTCGCTGGCTCGCGGCGTGCGCGGGCGGCGGCAGCGATGGACATGCTACAGCAGGTTGGCGTGACCGCGCCGGAACGCCGTATGGGTCAGTATCCTCATGAACTCTCCGGTGGTATCCGTCAGCGGGTAATGATCGCCATGGCGCTCATCGCGCAGCCATCGCTGGTGGTCGCGGACGAGCCGACCACCGCTTTGGATGCAACCATACAGGCACAGATACTGGATTTGCTGCGAAACCTCAACGACCGCATCGACGCCGGCATTCTGCTAATCACCCACGATCTCGGCGTGGTAGCGGAATTTTGCCAACGGGTATTAGTAATGTATGCGGGGCGGGTGGTGGAGGAGACTACCGTGGAGGCGTTGTTTGCTCGTCCTCGCCATCCTTATTCGCGCGGCCTGCTGGACTCTACCTTGCGTTTGGACTCCCCGCGTAGTCCGCTGCCGACCATCGCCGGCAGCGTGCCTTCCCCCGGGCGGCGTGGCGCCGCTGGGTGCCACTTTTGCGGTCGCTGCGCACGAGCGGTGGCCCGCTGTCGAGTAGACGTGCCGCCGTTTAGCGATGTCGGTCCTCTGCATCGTGTTGCTTGCTGGAATCCCGTGCCTTGAATTACTTAGTGGAAGTTAGTGAACTGGAGAAGCGCTTCGCCCTGCGTGGACGGCGTACCGAGATCCATGCGGTACGCGGGATAAGTTTCCGTTTGCGTCCCGGTGAGACGCTTGGCATAGTCGGCGAGTCAGGCTGCGGTAAGTCCACCCTGGCGCGATTGCTGCTGCGGTTGGTGGAGCCTAGCGGCGGCGACATCTGGTTCGATGGGGAGGATATCACGCGACTGCCCCGGCAGCAGATGCGCCGGCGACGCAGGCGAATGCAGATGGTGTTCCAGGACCCCTTCGCATCCCTTGACCCGCGAATGACGGCGGGCCAGCTCATTGAGGAGCCCCTGATCATTCACCGAATCGGGCGCCGGACCGAACGCCGCCAACGGGTCGCGGAGCTACTCGAACAGGTGGGTTTGGGCGCCGACGTAGCGGAGCTGTACCCGCACGAGTTCTCGGGTGGCCAACGTCAGCGTATCTGTATCGCCCGGGCGGTCGCCCTCAATCCGAAGCTATTGGTGTGTGATGAAGCTGTATCGGCCCTAGACGTGTCGGTCCAGTCCCAAATTCTCAACCTGCTGGTCGGTCTGCGTCGAGGTCTGGGTCTGACTTATGTCTTCATCTCCCATGATCTGGCTGTGGTGCGCTACATCAGCGACACCATCATGGTGATGTATTTAGGCCAAGTGATGGAGTACGGCCCGGTGGACGCGGTCTTCAGCGCACCCCGACATCCCTACACCCGCGTCCTTATCGACGCCGTGCCAGTGCCTGATCCTACTCGTCGGCGTCACCGAACACTGCCCATCGGCGATCCGCCCAGCCCCGAGACACCGCCCGCCGGCTGTCCTTTTCATCCCCGCTGCGGCGAAGCCAGCGACGTCTGCCGCACAACGGTGCCGGTACTGCGACCAGCAGGCGCTGACCTAACCCATACAGTCGCTTGTCATCTGTACGGCGCGTCGTGCGCGGCGGATTTGTCGCCGATCCTGCCGGTCGCGGAACGCGTTCCCGTTACTTGATGGAGTCGCCGTCATGGCCGAACACGAACGACCCGATGACAACGAATTCCGACGCCGCTTCGTTACCCAGCTGCAGGCAGTTGTGGTGGTGGATATGCAGAGGGACTTCCTCCTGTCCGGCGCGCCGCTGATGGCCCATGGCGGTGAGGCGATCCTGAGATCCGTAAACCAACTTACCGCCGCTGCCCGCGCCGGCGGCGTGCCGGTAGTATTCACACATGAGGTGCACCGCGCCGATACCAGCGACTATGGCATTGAGGTGGAATACGATCCACGCCATTGTGAGGAGGGCACCGTCGGCGCTGAGCTTCATCCGGCTCTCAGCGTGGCGCCAGCGGACTATCACGTCTACAAGCGCCGTTACGATGCGTTCGAGGCCACCGACCTGGATCTACTGTTGCGCGGTCTCGGCGTGCGCAACGTATTGGTATGCGGTGTTGACACGGACATCTGCGTGCTTGGTACGGTGGTCTCGGCTCGTAACCACGACTACCGGGTGGCGGTGGTCGCCGACTGCTGTGCTGGCACCAGCCCCGCTCACCACGACGCCGCACTTCTCTGTATGGGCACTGTGTTTGCGCGCGTGGTGGATTGCGCCTGGGGTCAAGAGGTAGTGGCGGCCGCTAAGGCTAGTTTGCGGTCAATAACGGCTCGGTGATGAGCGCGAAACAGAGATTTCCGGCTTCATTTTACACTTCGCTAGACTGGCCGGCGATGACATGGGTCATTGCGGCTCTATGCTGCTCCGTTGAGCCACCATTCGGCTGGCCGCCAAAACTGGGTATATGGACGGCGAAGTTGTCCGGAATATTGAGCCCCAGTCGGGTGGCATGAACGAGTGAGAACGGAACGTGATTCGCGCTGAACCAGACCCAATCCCAAGGGGCCAAGGCGCCGCTGTCAATGCGCCCGCGCGGCCGGTTTGTGCGAGAAGAAGAATATAAAAAATAATATTAGTGCGATGAGTGCGGCAGAAGCAGAATAACGGCTCAACGCCAAGCCGCCGTGACTTACCGGTTTGTCGAGAAAATCACCAACCACGGCGCCGAGCGGTCGCGTAAGAATAAATGCCGCCCAAAATAATGCGGTGCGTGAAATATGCGTCCAGAAATACGCTGCGGAAATGATCATGAGCATTACGCCGAACACGATTGCGCCTCCGCCGTAGCCGAGATTTGCGGTGTCGGCGGTCCAGTCGCCCAGTGCCGTGCCGAGCGTTTGCGAGAACATAATCGTTACCCAATAGAACATTTCGGATTTTGGTGAGCTGACGGTATCGACAGAGATGGATCCCATGGTGCGGTGCCAGATAAACAGCGATGCAATGAGCAAAGCGAACAAGATGGTTGTTCCGCCAGCATAACCAATGCCGAGTGAGCGATCGGCGAAGTCAGCCAGCGTCGTGCCGACGGTGGTGGTGGCGACGATAGTCGTCCAGTATAAAATCGGATGAAATTTTTCGGCGGCAATTTGAATACTGACGGCGATGATGAAAATAACGAGAAAGATGCCGGAACCCACCAGATAGCCCAGGTGCATCGACATCGATACCGCGTCGCCGCCGGTCTCGCCGAGCGTCGTCGCCAGTATTTTTATCACCCAGAAGAGCAGTGTTACCTCGGGCACTTTGCTAAGTACTTCTTGCTTTTCCATGGACTAAAATTTCCAATTGTGGTGGCGTGGCAGGGTTTGTCGTCGTGTAGCCGCAGCTTACTTCCTGCGCGCGTTTGACTGACAGCGTAGCACGAAGTGTGGAAGTTGAAACGCATGAAAGTTTACGAAATGTTGATATAGTGTTTTCGCAACGTCGTTTAAAGGGGCTACTGCTGCGGCGTCGGGCAGGAGCTGTCCGTGTAACGCTGGAAGCGGACGGTTTATGAATGAAGCTGTCGTCGCGGTCGCGCTCCCGGGTGCGGCATTGTATTTCTTAACGCAGCGGATGTCGGAGACCGTCCGCTGTGTGCATTGTCTGCCCGGTGCTTTCAACCACGGTGTACTTTCGAATCAAGCCCGTAGTGCGCGGTATGGTGGGTTGGCGATGAACTGGCCGAGGCCGATAATCCGGAAACCGCGCCAAAATGGAGTGGTGCGTGCTTGCAACTATTGATACGTTTAACGGTTGCGGCAGACGATGGAAAAACTCAGGCGCGCGTCGATGGCGTAGCGCTATCCCATCGCAGGCGACATGAGCAATAGCGGCGCCCAACCGCGGTGCGGTTCTGCACTGAGGAATGAGTGCGAAAAGTTATTCCCTCCTTCCTCTATTGGAAATTTCTGATTTGTGCTAAATAAGAGCAACAGGCGGCTTCACTGCGCGACCAATACTTTACTTGACTAGCGATGCCGTTGCCGTTGAGGAGCAGTTCGCGCGGCCATTTTTTTGTTGGTATCGTTTTAGGGGCTGGTGGCCGTTAATACTAATAATACTGCTAATTCGTCGATAAGAAGTTGTGGGAGGTTGCCCGGGTGACGTTGGAAGAAAGCCTGGATGCGAGGGATAAATCGCATATCCGTTTGAGTTACGTGACGCACTTTTATTTCAATCAGGCGGACGGCTCGGCTATCCTCGCTTTGTTGTCGCGATATGCGCAATATGATGCGGCGCTACTGGATGTGATTCAGTTCGTGGTGGTCGACGATGGCTCCCCGCTTCAGTTTGAAATCCCCGATTTGGGGCTGAATATTATCTGGTTGCGCATCAACGAAGACATCCGCTGGAATCAAGCCGGAGCGCGCAATCTCGGCGTAACCTACGCCAAGTCGGATAAGATACTCATCACCGATGTCGATCACGAGTTTCCCGAACACACGCTGCGCAAGATGGTCGAGACGCGTGATTGTAACGCACGCTTTTACAAAATTCGCAAACGCGACATGCAGACCGGGCGTATCGGTAAGGGGCATTCGAATACCTTCTTTATGTCGCGGGCCCATTTCTTCCGTTTGTATGGGTACGACGAAGAGTTCAGTGGCCATTACGGCGCCGAGGATTATCGTTTCGTCAAGTTCCGCAAGTATCACGGCGCCTGGCAGCGTTATCTGCCCAAACGGTATTGGTGCTTCCATCGACAAGACATCGAGCGCAGCCGCTCCTACCACTCTCTGGAACGGGATCTGAGCTATAACACACCAATTGATGCATCCAAAAAAAGGCAAATTGAGGAATGGGGCAAGGAGCAGGGGCACAGCCGCATTTTCTTGAATTTTACCTGGAAAATCGTCAAAGAAAACGCACGTAGCAACCGCATTGCACGCAAGTCTGCACGTTGGTGGAAGCCGCTGTGGATTCCGCGAACGCTCCGAGGTGGTGTGCGTTAACGCACGGCTCGGCGTGGTTTTTCCGCATTGAGCAGCGCATCCGCCTAAATCGTTCTAAAAAACAATTCGGTCCGTCAGATAGCGTCGTCACAGGACGCATCGCGAACACGTAAACGTCGGCTGATTGCTGCGCACGCAAAGCTAAGTAGAGAGCGCCTGTTGCGCAGCCGCGCGCGCGTGGATGAGCGTGGTATCGAACAACGGAATTCCGGTGTCTTGCGGGCCGACGAGTAAGGATATCTCGGTGCACCCCAGGATAATGGCCTGCGCACCCTGTGATTCCACGCGGTCCATGATGCGGCAATATGCTGTCCTCGACTCGGGCAAGACAATCCCGAGACAAAGCTGTTCGTAGATGATGCGATGAATGACGTGGCGATCTTCCGCATTCGGGACCAGCACCTGAAGTCCGTGACGTTCAGTCAAGCGTGCACGGTAAAAGGTCTCTTCCATCGTGAACCGTGTGCCGAGCAAGCCGACGGTGGTGTGACCTGCTCGTTTGATTGCCGTCGCGGTGGGGTCGGCAATGTGCAGCAATGGAATGGAGGCGGCGGCTTCTATGTGAGCGGCGACCTTGTGCATAGTGTTGGTACACAAGACCAGGAAATCGCAACCGGCCGCTTCGAGTGAGCGGGCGGCCGCGGCCAACGCTTGTCCCGCAGCTTGCCAGTCACCCGCGCGCTGCAGTTGCTCAATGTCATGAAAGTCAACGCTATATAAAATGATCTTGGCCGAATGTAAGCCGCCCAGACGGTCTTTTACCGCTTGGTTGATCTGGCGGTAGTAATGAACTGTCGACTCCCAACTCATTCCGCCTATCAGGCCGATAATCTTCAATGCCGGTCTCCGCTCAAAAATAGACAGGTCCGATGGACAGGCCTGAGTGCGCCTAGTCATCTTGACACCGGCGCCGACGTCTCAGGGCGTTCACTCTTCAAGTGCTAATCGCTGATGCCACTGTGCGAGTGATTCGTTGGGGTATACATCAAACCGCTGATCCGCCGGGTCGGCGTGTACTGGGACCCACGTCGCCTTTGAACCCAGCATCATGTGAGTACGTTCGGGCGGTGTGGGCAGTTCAGTATCGATCGCCGATGCAAATGGATGGACGAGTTCGGGCCATCGTGGATCCCATAGCCAGAGCGCGCTGCCGCACTTTTTACAGAAGTGCCTGCGTCCCGGGCTCTCGCGAACCTCGCCGGTATCGGGGTCTTTGATACGTGCTTGATAGGCACTGATGTACTTCTTACCCTCAACGTGCAATGTTTCGTAGTCGCCGCCTAGGTTAATGGCGTAACCGCCACCGCCGGCGGTCTTGCGACAGATCGAGCAATAACACAGATTGAATGGATAAGGATGCGCACTTTCTACAGTGAAGTGCACACTACCGCAATGGCATGATCCTTCGAGTAGCATTTTCACCCTCCAGGTCTTGTGCTGGTCGACACAGGAGATCGGTGGTAGCCGATTCCAGCGCTGTACCGTGCCGTGGTTAAGATACGCCCGATAGGAACCGAATGCCGCCTAATTTGTTTGTCGAACGCCGGGGCCGGGTCAGCCGTTCGGCGCCGCTGCGCCCGGAGTGGACCACAACGGAAACACTCCTCTACTTTCGATGCGTGGCGCCATTAGCGGCGAATATTACCGTCTCGACCAAGAATCCAGCATCTCGGATTGTTCGTAAATCCGACGTGCTCGTAGTACGAATTGGCGTCGGGCGCGGCGATCAAGATCAACTTGCAATGAGGACCCAATTGTCCTTGCGTTATACTTTGCAGTTTCTTTCCTATACCGATTTTTTGGTATTTGTGGTGCACCGCGAGATCCGACAGATAACAGGCGTAATGGAAATCGGTCATAGAACGAGCGATACCAATCAACTCATCACCATCCCAGGCGCTTATCATTAGATTGCTGTTTTTAACCATACCTTCCATGCATTCGCGATCTTCGATGGGTCTGCGTGCGCCGAGCGTCGATGCGCGCAACACGCTAATAAATTGATCGGTAGATACGGGCGCGTTGATTTTATATTCGATTTTCATCTGTTCTATCCGACCGAAAATGTCCGGTTAAGCCATTGCTGATTCGCGCGACATGTTGGCGTAAAAAATCGATGCCGAACGCGTGGCTGAATCTCACGCGCTATATATTCGCTGCGCGATCGTTCACAACTTTGTATTAGTGAGTAACTGTCGTACCAATTGATACGTCGTTTCCCGATTACTACAGCGTTCCATAAGCGAACCGTCTCCGCAACTACCTTGGGGCGCTAATTCATGGAAATGGTAGACCAGCCTTTGGCCCCATCGTAGGCGGTTCTGGCGACATCGCCCTCGCCACTGTCAGGCTGTTGTTGGGCGCTGGCGTAAAAACGGTAATTGTTGGTAATTCGTCCGAAATGATATCGACGGCGGCGTGATCGATGGGTGCAACTGAATGCAGCCCGATGGTTAATGTCACGCAGTCACGCGCCCTGGTTGTGGCGCGGCACGGTCGACGTAACGCGCCACACGCGGTGGTTAGGCGGCGGCATAGCGGTCACCGGACAAGTCGGAGTTTGATCCGTCCCTGTGGTATCCGCAGCCGGGCACGCCCATTCTGGTGTAACATCGTGAAGTCTGACTGCGGAGATGCTAAGTCTGCGTTACGCAGGTAAAATCGCCGAAAACACAAGCTGCATGCGATGAAAGGCGAGGCAAAATTACGCGGATGGCAGGTATGGCGGCTCGGCTGAGCGTACCGCAATAGCGCTTGTGCGGATCATTCTTCCATTGGAGATGCGCGTTCGGCACTGCACGGAGGTAATGTGGCAACCCATCATTCAACGTATGATGCGCCCGGGCGCTCGCAACCGGCTTGCCCGATATGCGGATCGAGCGCGCCGACAAAATACGGTGTCAAAGATGGGCGAGAGCTACGTATCTGCCGCGATTGTAGGCATATCTTTTGGGCGCAAATGCCGAGCGACGAACAGTTGCACGCGTTTTATGCGTCCGAGTATACCCAAGGCCATGGACAAGAAGAGATCCAGGCGGCGAATATTGAATATTATCGGCACCACGCGGTCGATTTGGTGACGAAACACGGCGGCGCGGCTTTGTGTATTGCCGATGTCGGATGCTCCCTCCCACTATTTCTTGAACAGGCGCTTGCGGTCGGCTTTAACACGGCGATCGGCGTAGATTATTCTCAAGAGGCGCGCGACTATGGCGAACGCCGCGGCATTCAGGTAATGTCGCCCGGCGAATTCGACCAAATCGAAAACGACTCATTGGATGTTTTGCGCTACTCGCACAGCCTGGAGCACATGGTCAATCCAATGGATAACCTGGTCAAAGCGTCCCGAAAGGTACGTGCAGGCGGTCTTCTTCACATCACCCAGCCAAATTTTCCTGTCTTTAAAGCCACAGAGTCATCGATTCCCCTCAAGGACAGTGTGTGGCCGAGCCATTTGCATTTCTTTAATCCGGTGTCGCTTAAATGTATGGTCGAAGCTGCCGGATTCAGGTTGATATCATTTTGTACCGTAACGGAAGAACAATCATGTGCTGCGACCTACGGGCAAATCGCGGACGTCGATTATTCCGTCAGGATGCTGAAATCGCTAGAAGCAATCGGCGAACATGTGCGGGGGAAGCTAAACAACTTTCCTTATTACTACGGCGAAAATTCGGTCGCTTTTGCGCGTAAACCAGCGAGTCTAACGAGCCGATTGAATGCCGCCGGCCGGCTTTTTTTCGGTAAGCTACCGAAACTTTGAGCTCTTCTTTGGGCGGGGATAAATTTCGGCGAGGACGCGTGATCGGTTTCGTTCCTCGCAGTCATTGGTGTGGGTCGTCGTTTGTGCGACCGCTGCCGCTCGAACCTCTGCGCGAGCAGGATGGCGGCGGTCGGCCACCGCTGCGGTTCTTGCTCGACACGTAGCACTTTTCTACGCCCGTTGACCTCCGGTGATGACCGGGGTGAGACATTCACATACCGTCACCCCCAGCGGTCCGATTGTCGGTGACTGACCGTTCATATCGTTCGATGATTCGCAAAGCGGCTGTGTTGCCGAAGTTATCTCATGCCATTTTTTTAATATGGACATTGGCCGGGATGGCGCTTATTCTTTTCCTGTGCCGTGGCGGAATACACGTGCGTTGCGCGAAAGCCAGCCATGTGCGTGGCGGTGGTGTGGTTTCGAAAACGAACAAGCGCTGATTGTCCGCAGCACGGTCAGCGCGGATGAAAACGAGAGTACTCAAACTACATTCGTTTGGAGGGAGCCGAGATGAAAATGTTGTTATTGGCATTGGTGGTTGGGCTGCCCCTGGTGGGTTGCGCTCACGTAAAAGGCATGATGGGGGGCGAGGGCTCCAGTTCGGAGTCAGGTTCGACGAACGGCAGCAACGCAACGGCGGCCTCGTCGAAGAACGAATCGCATGCCGAGAGTAAGTCGTCGGCGGAGCAGGCAGCCGGTTGATCCCACCTACTCCCAGGCGACCGAAGCGGAGGCGAAAAACGGCATTTATCGTCATCCGCCCGCTGGAAGCCCGTTTTCCAAACTACGGATCGGCATGTCGTCGAAACAGGTGACTGATCTGATTGGTGTGCCCACGGATCAAAAATACTACGTAACCGGAAAAGCGTGGATCCCGTTTTATTTCGGTGGTGATCGCTCGCGGCTGGAATATCGTTACAAAGGGCAAGGCGTGGTGACGTTCGCCGGCAGCGGCGGATTTAGCAGCACGTATACCGTGTCGCGCGTAATCTACAACCGTCGGGAAGCGGGTTATGAGCGGTGAACTTGACACTGTGCGCACAGGCACGCCGGGCTAGGGGCGAGATCGGGTTATTACTGCCACCGGTGGCAACCGCTGCGCATGATGACCCGCAGGCGGCACAGCTTTGCGTTGATCAGATTCGTGCGTTTCAGACCGAGTTGCAGACGCTCTTGGACGAGCAGGTGCTGGACTTGCCAGGAGCGAACGACGTGCCGTTATTATCCAAACTTGCCGCAACCGCTGCCGTTGTAGGCACGGATTCATCCGTGCATGGGGGCGGGCGTGCCGGGGTCCGGATCATGCACGGCTAAAGCGTGCTTACAAGGTTCCTTACTGCTCCCACGGCCGGCCGTAACCACTGCCGTTGTGGGCGCGGATTCATCCGTGCCTGCGGGCGCGCCGGCGACCAGGGTCCGGTTGCGGTATAAAGATCTACAAAGGCGGGAAGCTGTAGCAGTCAGTCCGCCCGCCGCCTGCGGGCGCGCGGAATTAAATCGGTGGGCGGGTAAAGTGGGTCGAGGGTGGATTTCGGAACGAAAGATTGATCGCTATCATCGGCCACGTTTGGTCATTTTAGGCGTCGTTTTTTCGGCGTACATGCCGGCGTCGGCCTGGCGGAATAGCTGTTCCCGTTCATCTCCTTGCTCGGGGTAGACGGCGGTGCCGACGCTGGCCGAGACGCTCATTGTGCGTCCCGCCAGCTCAAACGGGGCGCACACCGCCGCACGAATTTTCTGCGCAACGATATTGACGTTTTCCGGTTCACGAATATTGGTTAGCAGCACGGTAAATTCATCACCGCCCATACGCCCCACGGTGTCTTCGGCGCGCACGCATTCGGTTAGGCGTCGTGCTATCTCGCGTAACAGCAGATCGCCGGCCTCGTGACCAAATGTATCGTTGATCAACTTGAAACCGTTGAGATCGAGATACAGTAAAGCCAGACGCTCGCCATTGCGATGCGCCCGCTGAAGCGCTACGTCGAATCGATCGTTGAAAAGCGTTCTATTGGGGATATCGGTCAGCGCGTCATGACAGGCCATGTGGCGCAGTTTGGTTTCGGTTTGCTTGCGTTCGATGGCGATGGCGATCTGGATGGAGACAAACTGCAGCAGTTCTTTGTCTTCGTTGGTGTAACCGCCATCGCGGCTATAGGTTTGCAACACCAGTGCGCCGATGATGCCGGTGTGCGAAATCAGCGGCGCCCCCAGCCACGATGCGTTGCCGGCACCGGTGTCGGTGCCGTCAGCGGAAGTTAGTAAGGTCTGACCACTGTGGATGACCTCAGCGATACGCGAGCCGGAGGCGAGTGACTGCGGTTCGGGTGTCTGTTTCCGCTCGTCGATAAAATACGGGAACGACAACTCGGCGTTCGATTTGTCATACAGTGCGACCGTGAAATTGTCTGCGGGCAGCAAGCCGCCGATGATCTTATGGATATGCTGATATAAGGCCGGTAGATCTTCAGTCGCTTGGGCGGCTTCCGAGATTTGGTAGAGCGCCGAGTTTACCCGTGCTGCGCGTTTTGATTCGGTGATGTCACGCGCCACCGCTAGGCGAATCTGGTCTGCTTCAGACCAACGCGCCGACCACATAATGTCGACGACGCGCCCGTCTTTACGTACATAGCGATTTTCGAAATGGGTCTGGGGTCGGCCGTCCATGATCGCTTTTGCGGCCTGCAGCGTGCGCTCGCGATCTTCCGCTAGTACCAGGTCGATCATATTGCGGCCTATCAGCTCTTCCGGCGTGTATCCAAAGATGCGTTCGCAAGCGGCGCTGGCAAAGACAAACCGGCCTTCGGCGTCGACGACGCAAATCGCGTCCAACAGCAAATCCATAACTTTTGTGAGGAGAAGAGAGTCCATAGACATCCGCTGGCGCCGATAGGGACGAGGCTTGTGTTATTTAAGTATCACGAATCGCGGCGGATTTCGATGTCTGTAGCGCTGATTCGTCGGCGTCGGCGTCGTTGCCCGGTCCGCGTTTGTGTGGTCGGCTTCGCTGCTGGAAAAACCAAGGGACATTGATAAATTCGCTGAGGCGGCATTGGCGGCAAGGGAGAGCGGATCAAATCGCTGCTTTACTTGCACGTAAACGGCGCTTGTTCGCCGCTTGCCAACCTCCTCGTGATCGACTTAATCGGGGCTCCGGCAAGGTATTTTCGCACGTTCGCGCGCTCGTGACGACTGTTGTGCACGCCGATGGCGCGCGCTGCGGTTTGATCGAAGGTGGTCTGTGCTGCACGTCGCGACATTTCGGCGGCGCATACGCGCACCAATGGGACACCGTCGTGATTTACTCCTCACTGCTCCTACGGCCTGCCGCAACCACCGCCGTCGTAGGCACGGATTCACCCGTGCATGACTCAACGTTATGCCATCCGACGGCCTATTCACCTTGGCGTGCTTTGCGCCTTTGCGAGAATCATTCGGCTTGGCTTGGGTTTTGGATCGCTCGCCAAGCCGCCAAGCGCACAAAGAAAACCCAGGCTTATGCGTTTTCAGCCATGCATGGATGGACCAAAGCAGACCCGTGCACGGCTGAAGCCGTGCCTACAAAATCGGCGGGTATAACAAAATCGGCAGATGCGTTTGGCTACCGCAGCCCATCTTGTAGGCACGGATTCATCCGTGCATGGGGTAGCGCGGGCGTGCCGACGGTGGATGCGCGCACGGATGGCACACCGTTATGATCTACTCCTCATCCGCCGATTTGTCCGACTTGCGGGTCGGCGTGCCTAACCAACGCAGCCCGGGGAACCGGGTCAAGGTAGGTCCACGATAGGCGGCCAAAACCAGAATCAACGCAATCGTGACCAGGTGCATCTCGGGAAAGTCCACCAGCCACTCGCCAAGCCAAGTAGCCGTGAGGATAAAAAAGCAACCGATGGCGGTGAAACCGGTCCAGAGTAAGCGGATTATAGCGGAATGCAGACCCTGCTCGTCGGCCACCGAATAAATGCGATCGACCAGCGAGGTGAGAATGACGATCGGTAGCAAAATTACGTGGGTGCCGGTGAGTAGATCGAAATACGCCATCAGCGACACCGCTAAAGCCATTGCCAACGCTACCAGCGCAAAGACGATAGTCAGGCGCGGCGCGCGTGCAAGCTGCAGCCCCGGTAATCGTGATCTACCGATCAGAGCGACCACGGCGACAATGGTGAAAATGACCGTGGCGGTTATCCAGTCGACATAAATCGCCGCCAGCGCCAACATCGCCGGCGTGAATGTGCCGAATGTTTGCACGCCAACGATGCTGCGCACAAATGTATTGAGGAGCGCGCCCAACGGCAAAAGCAGCAAAATCGCCAAGGTGGCGCGTGCCGATAGCGGCAAGCGGGCGAGATTCAGGATGGTCAACGGGTTGCGGTGATTGCCATTGCCTATCATCCGCGGAATATCGGCTTCGCTGACTTGATATTCCTCGCTAACTATCGACGCACCCTGTAGTTCGATCAAGGGACCGTCGCGGCTGAAGGCGACATAGTTATCCGGTAAGCGATCAAAGAATCCTTGTGTTGGATCAAAGTCCCGCCAACGGTGCTCATCGTAGACCTGAACCCAATGTACTGGCTTGCCTCGGCGTTGCTCCACCAGTACAAATCCGGTGACTAACCGCGCCGGGAGTTGCGCGGCGCGGCACAGTGCGACCATCGCGCGCGCGCGGCCCAGGTCATTGGCGCGCCCGGAGGTGATTGCGGCAGAGGCGGTCGAAGCGCCCTTCTTGTTGCTGTACGCAGTGCGGTCGCGTACATAATCGTAGATGCCCTGAATCAGGCTGTTCTGATCCTTCTTGCCGACAACGATCTTCCCCAGCGCGGTCTCAACCGCTGCGGCGTGCGGATCGATGCCTGGCGCCTTGCCCAGCAAACGTTGGCGCTCGTCGGGCTCCAGAATCACCTTTTTTGGTGCGCGGCGCGGGTGGCTGGCGGCGAAGCGATGGATGGAAAATTCGGCTTCCAGGCCCAACTTACCCGCTCGTTGCGCCACCATCGTGATGTGTCGACGCTCTTTATTGTCGGTCTTGGTGCGTCGCAGTCGCAAACCGTCGAGCGTTAGCTGCTGGCTGTAAAGGCGCGCTCCCGGTGTATCCCAGGGCGGCGCCAGATCGATTTCAGCGCCGGGCTTGGCGGCTTGCAGGCGAATGCTAAAATCGATCGACCAGGCGCTACTGGCTTCGGCGTCCGGCTGCGTCTTGAACAACCAAATGCGAGCGCCCGTGCTTCCCAAGCCCAGCAGTATCAGCGTTACCACGATCCAGCGTAAGCGCGGCGCCATGTGCGCCGCCTGATTTTTATCTTTCTTATTCGCCATTATCGCTCCTCAACAAGCATGCCGAAGCCAAAGGGTCGGTATGCTTGCCGTGGTCTGGATCTCGTAGGTCGCGGAACTGCGACGGGTCGAAAGTATGCTCATCGATGCCGGGGTGTGGAGTCGGTGGTGCGTCAGCCGAGATTGAACGTATACGGTGCTGTGTGATGATTGACGACTTAACAACCTGTTAACGAAGCTGGCTGTCCTTGCTGCCGCGCCGGTTATAGGTGCTGACGGTGGTGCAATCCTCATCGCGTTCGCTTTGGCATTCAACACACAGTCGCACGCCATGCAATGCGGCGCGGCGCGCCGGCGGGATTTCGACGCCGCACTGCTCGCAATGGGTCAGACTCTTGCCCTCCGGCAGGCGACTGCGGACCTCGCGTACGGCATCCGCCACCGTGTCGTCGATCTGATCCTGGACCGCGCCCTCTTTTGCCCAACCGCTTGCCATGCCGATTCTCCCTAAGCGCGTGTTATCGTGGCTGTCCGCGCCGTAAGCGGCGCGCGTGGCTCGATTATCCTCCGGAATGTGACCGACGCCAACTACCGGCGCTATCGCGTTTCCTGCCCGGTTTCGTGTCTAGGGCCTGGACCGGGTACTGCCTGACCAGGTCGAGTGAGTTTGCGCACCGGCAGGCTCGCGTAGCAACGGTTGGCCGACAGGGCGGCAGCGCCGTTGATCGGCATAGCGCCTCCCTTTCCTGCTGGTAACCTTCAGCCCTAGACGCAGCCGGTATAATGACCCAATCTCGACCAATCCGCGCGCCGGTCTACGCCGCCGCGAGTCAGGGAAAACTAAATGATCCTTTCTGCGATTGTATTGTTCGTCTTGGCCGCTACGTTTGGCCTGACCTTGGTGGTCTTGGGAGTACGCTATCACCGAGGTTCATTGGCGCTGGGCTTAGGACATGCGAGCATCGCGGTCTCGGCCTTGACTGTGCTGATGGTGCATATTTTTCGCGCACACACCGTTTTTTTATACAACGATGCCGCGCTGCTCTTCTTTCTCGCGCTGGCCGGCGGGGTGGTTCTACTGGCGCTACGCGACGGCGGCAGGCCGCCGCCAATGATCGTGGTCGGGCTTCATGGTTCTATGGCTTTAGTGGCATTGTTTCTGCTCGTGCTAGGCTACGCTCACAGCTGATTGCGGACCACCTGCCGCTGGTGTGATTTTCCGCTTGCCCGGTGAGTCCGGATTGCATCCTTTCTCGTCCGCTCTACGTGATCGCCACCGTGCTCGACGGATGTATCGGGGCGAGCGCTTGCCCCGTACTTTGCCGACGAGTATGCGCTTGACGCTGATCCATACGTATAGTTCATCCTGAAAAAGGACAGTGACTCATTCCCGCTTAGAGAGTGACATGCAATGAGCAGAACACACACCGTACTAACGCGGCCCAACGTACGTGCATACTATGACCGTTTCGGTAGTAAGCAGGATAAACAAGGGTTCAATGAAGATCCGGCGCTCGACGATTTGGTGGCGCATGCGGACTTGGGACGAGCGCGCAGCATTTTTGAGTTCGGCTGCGGCACGGGGAAGTTTGCTGAGCGGATATTGACCGCGAGCGTACGGCCGTCGGCGAGCTATCTCGGCTGCGATCTCAGTCCGACCATGATTGGACTGGCTACGCAGCGCCTTGCGTCCTACGCCCCACGCGCTATGGTTTCATTATCAAACGGCGATATTTGTTTTCCGATTTCCGATCAATCGGTCGACCGCGTGATTTCCAATTACGTGCTGGATCTCCTATCGGAAGAGGACGCGCGACGCTTTTTCGACGAAGCGCATCGCGTGCTCGCACCGGGCGGGAAGCTTTGCCTGGCGAGCCTTACCGATGGCGTCACATTGGTATCGAGATTGATCTCGTGGCTATGGATGAGCGTGTTTCGCCTGCGTGCTTCTGTGGTCGGCGGCTGTCGGCCAGTGCAATTGCAAGGCTATATGGACAGGGATCGTTGGCAGTTAGGATACAAAAATACCGTGATTGCTTTCGGGGTGGCGTCCGAGGTGCTGGTGCTTGCGCGAAAATGAGAGCGTAGACTGGCTTGAAGTCTACCTAGGCCAGCGCTGATAACTTTCTGAAGCGGCGCTAGTGGGATTGGAAGCGGCTAAGCATATTCCTTTGCCGGGCTTCTTCGCCGCGTCCGGCCTTGCCATTATCTTCTTGATCGAATATATCAGCGCTTCCCTAGGCGTGTTGAACCGAGATGAAAAAGATACTTTACATCGATATGGATAATGTGTTGGTTGATTTTAACTCGGCTCTAAACCGACTGCCGAACGAAATGCGCGAGAAGAATGAAGGGCATTTGGATGACGTTCCGGGAGTCTTCGCCTTGATGGACCCGCTTGATGGCGCTATCGAGTCATACCATCAGCTGGCGGGTTGGTTTGATACGTATATTTTATCCACTGCGCCATGGGACAATCATACCGCTTGGTCGGACAAATTACTGTGGGTGAAACGATATTTGGGCGCGAGCGCGTATAAACGGCTGATTCTCACGCACCACAAAAATTTAAACCACGGTGATTTTTTGGTGGATGATCGAACTAAGCATGGCGCGGATCAATTTGCAGGCGAACTTATCCTGTTTGGGTCCACACGCTTTCCGGACTGGCCCGGGGTCGTTGCCTATTTGCATTCGCATTCAATAGAATCCTGATTGCGGCATCGTTCGCATCTGTGATGTGGGGACGCCGCAACTCATTCTACGCTTCTTGGCTTCGCCACAAGCATGTTGCTTTAGCGAGCCATTGTTGTTTCGATTTGAATCCCGCGCCTTTGGGCGCATTAGCCCGCCGAGCGCCGAACGCCGCGCACAGGTTGAAGAATAGTTGTCGTATGAGATACGTATGAAACGAATGTGGCTGGTGGCGTGGTTCCTGGCGTGTTTGGGAATCCAGGGTTGCACCGGATTACGCCCCTCAGAGTCGACGCAAGCGCGTCTGAGTCCGAGCGAGTCGGTAGCCGTGCTGCGTCCGTTAGCGGCCAAGGGCGACAGCGTGGCTCAATACCGGCTCGCGCAAGCCTATTTTGCCGGTCGCGGGGTCAAGAAAGATTTTGCCGAAGGCATGAAGTGGCTGCGGGCGGCGGCGACGCGCGGCTACCCTGTGGCGGAGTTCGAAATTGGCAAGTACTATGCAGACGATAAAAAAGACTACCGGGAAGCGGCGCGTTGGATGCGCAAGGCGGCCGATCATGGCAATGTAGCCGCACAGGTCGCCTACGGTTGGTTTCGTTTCGACGGGCTTGGGGTGCGAAAAAGTTTTCGCGATGCGGTCTTTTGGCTGGCTAAGGCCGCTCAACAAGGCAATCCGATTGCACGTTATGTTTTGATTTTCGTGTATTCGGAAGGCATCGCAACCAAGCCAAGCGCGTTTAAGGCGGCTTATTGGTATACCGGTAAGCGTATATCCGATCCTGCTCAAGCGGCCTATCTCGTCGGAAAATTTTATTCGGAAGGCTTTTTCGCCGGCAAAAATGAAATTGTAGCGCTTAAATGGAAGCTGCGGCACGAAGGTTTGAAGCAACACGAGATACGCCGTTATATTCATCAAGTCGACCGGCGGCGGTGGGTCGACTATAGCTGGGCGGTACGCTGGTACGCAGATAGCGCGAAAGCGGGCTTCGCCGGCGCGCAGGTAAATCTCGCCGGCATATATGAGAATCCAAATAGCTGGTTTTGGAATTGTCGCAAGGCCCTTAAGTGGACACGAGCGGCGGCCAACCAAGGTGACACTGATGCGCTGGCGAATATGGGAATTCTCTATAGCCTCGGTCCCGAACGGAGATACGTAGGTTTGGGCGCACGCCTGCGCGACACCAGCGCCGGTATTTCGGTAGTCAGCGTCAAGCGCAACGGTCCGGCGCAGCGCGGTGGGCTGCGACCCGGTGACCGCATTATTGACGTCGATGGCGTCGACGCACGGGGTTTACGACTGACGGATTTCAACATCGATCTACGGCGCAAAAAAGGCAAACGCATGATTTTGGCGGTCGTGCGCAAAGGCCGTAAGCGAGCCGTGAGCATTATTGTGGTACCGCAGGAGATGGCGCTGAAATGTCCGGGCGCCGAGGCCACAAATCTGCATCGCGGGCCGGTCGAGGCGGTAAAATGGTTTCGAAGGGCAGCCGATAAGGGCAATCTCACCGGATTGTTCTATCTGGCGAAGGCATATGAAGACGGTAGCGGTGTGTCGCGTAACTACAGCAAGGCGATGGCGCTGTATCGGCAAGCTGCCGAGCGGGGTAGCTGGCGAGCGGCGCAGGCCATATCGCGGATGTATGTTGCCGGCGCCGGCGTAGATAAGAGCCGGCGGCTTGCGGACCAATGGCGTGATAAGGCTATTCAACTGCGCCGAGAGTCCGAGCGCCGTGCTTCGAACTGATCCGCGCGCCTTTGGGTGTGACGCCGGCGTTTGTCTGCGTACATCAGTGAGCTTTCGAGGATAACTTCGACGGCGAGCATATTCCAAACGTAATCATGGCTGGGTTATCCGCGGCTAAATCAGTCCGGTTTGCGACGCCAACTGCGATCGCCAACGCTCAATCGGTTGATGATTCCGCTACACTTTGTTTGGCGGTATTCGACGTCAGCAATAGGGATGAACGCCATGGCTGATCGATTCAGGTTGCTGCTCAATCTCGTCCGCGAGCGGCTATGGGTGAGGCCGTTGGCCGTGTGCATAGTATCGATCGCGTTCGTGTTCCTGGCGAAAGTGGCTGACGATACCGGGCTTGGTGAGTACGTTCCGGATATTGCGTCCAATACGATAGTGACCTTGCTCAAAGTTATATCGACGAGCATGCTGGTAATCGCTACGTTCGCCGTCGCATCGATGGTATCCGCTTACGCGTCGGCCAGTACGACCGCGACACCGCGCTCCTTTTCGCTCGTTATAGCGGATGACGTGTCTCAGAACGCGCTATCGACGTTCATTGGCGCGTTTATCTTCAGTATCGTCGGGCTCGTGGCCGTATTGAACGGCTATTACGACAAGGCGGGGCGATTCGCACTCTTTGCGCTGACGATAATGGCCTTTGTCATCGTGATCGCGATATTTGTGCGTTGGGTCGATAACATTGCTCGGCTCGGCCGACTGCAGGCGACCATCGGCAAGGCGGAAAAGGCGACTATGGCGGCGCTGCGACACCAACGGCGTTCGCCGCACTTAGGCGGCGTGCCGAAACGCGCGGGCGTGGACTCAGGACGGCCTGTCTATAGCGAGTCGATCGGCTATGTGCAGCATGTGCAAATCGCTGCGCTGCAGAAGTGCGCGAAAACCTGGCAGGCGCGCGTGACGCTGACGGTTCTACCGGGCGCATTTGTCGGTCCCGGATGCCCGGTGGCGTATGCGAGAGCCGAGTCCGATGATCTATCCGCGTCGCAGCTTAAGCAAATCGCGCAGAAATTTATCATCGGAGGGTCGCGAAAGTTCGACGAAGACCCGCGATTCGGCTTGATCGTGTTGTCCGAAATTTCCAGCAGAGCGTTGTCACCGGCGGTCAACGATCCGGGCACGGCCATTGATATTCTCGGTACATTTGAACGCCTGTTTGCGTTCTGGGCGAGTCCGACCCAGGACGATGATGCGCATGCGCCGGATTATGACCGCGTGGAGGTGCCCGCCATCTCGTTGGAATTGATGTTTAGCGACGCCTTTAGTGCCGTCGCGCGCGACGGCGCGGGCATGATAGAGGTCGCCGTTCGGGTGCAGCGGGCACTGGAGTTGCTGGCCACGTCTGGTGGCGTGGCAATGCGGAACATCGCCATTCAACAAGCCCGGATAGCGCTCGCCCGCGCCGAGACAGCGTTAAGCTTGCCGCAAGACTTGGAGACGGTGCGCGCGGCCGCTCAATTCTCGCGGTAGTTTGGATCGCATCGGGATTTTAGCCCATGCGGCTCAACGCTCGAGCGTCGTCGACGCGGTTAGTGTTGTGTGCGACTATTAGTGCAAGATGTCCGTACGGCGTCCGAAGCATGTATGCGTGCGCGCGGAAGACTTTATGGGAGGACGGCCATGAGTATCCATGAAACGACCGACTCAATGAGTCGAGAGGGAATTGGCACAGCGGTTGATCGACTAATCGTAGCGCAACAAATCGATCTTGGTGGTTTCACCGTACGACGCATTCTTCCGGCCGCCGATCACAAGCAGGTGGGACCGTTTATTTTTTTTGATCACCTGGGCCCGTCCACGTTTGCGCCCGGCACAGGTATCGACGTGCGCCCGCATCCACACATCGGTCTGTCGACGCTTACGTACGTATTTACCGGCAAGATATTGCACCGGGATAGCTTGGGCTGCGTACAAACCATCGAGCCGGGCGCGGTGAACTGGATGACGGCAGGGAAGGGTGTCGTACATTCCGAGCGCACGCCCGAAGAGCTGCGCGCCGCCGGTTTCGACATGCATGGCATCCAATGTTGGATAGCGCTGCCGGACGGCCATGAGGAGGTGGAACCTTCATTTGCCCATCACCCAGCGGATGCGTTGCCGGTTATTCGGCGTTCGGATATCGTCTTGAGGTTGATTGCCGGAGAAGCGTACGGCCAACAGTCGCCGGTGCAGACGTTTTCATCTCTGTTCTACGCGCATGCCGAAGCGCAGCCAGGCGCGGATATTCCTTTGCCGGCGCGATACCCCGAACGGGCGATCTACATCGTATCCGGCGAGCTTAACGTCGCCGGTACACGCTACGGACAACATCAGATGATCGTACTAAGTCAGGGGGCCGCGCCAGCCATCGTTGCGCGCTTGCCCAGCCGACTGATGTTGTTGGGAGGTGCGGCATTGGAGAGCGAGCGCACGGTTTGGTGGAATTTTTCGTCGAGCTCGCAGGGGCGTATCGAAGCGGCCAAAGACGATTGGAAAAATGGCCGCTTCGGACAAATCCCGGGCGAGACGGAATTTATCCCCTTGCCGGACGAGTGAAAAACGGCACACAGACGACGAGGCGACGGTTATCATCGAGCTTCGGCGTGGCTGCAAGGATAAAGACGGTACGCCTTCGATATTCCTACCGGTTAAATTCGGCATTCATCCACGTTGGTGGCGGTTCGCCGTCGGCCGGTGTCATGGTCGATTAGTCGCCTGGGGGCGTGTGTTTGTGTGGCACGAGGCGGATTTGATTCTTTTCCACCACTAGAAAGCCGATATCTTGCAGACGGGCAAGTGTACGGTAAAGGACCTCGTGTGACAGCCCAAGTTCGGCCGCCCATGCTTTGCGCGTATGCGTCAAGTTAACACTACCGTTTTCTCCTTCCGACTCGATGTAATGCGTAACGCGGTCGGCCGCACTGTGTAGACTCAAGCGTTCTGCCTGTGCCCGCGTGCGTCGTACCGCCGTTGCCAAATATCGCATCCACGATTCTTGAAAGTGCGCATCTTATTGCAGCGCTTGCTGAAACAGCTTAACTCGAAATGCCATCGCTTCACCTGTTTCGACGGCGATTCCGTCGTAGTGATAACGGCTCGACCATAAACTGGCCTCGGCAAGAAAGCCCGCTCGTTGGCGCTGTAGAATGATTTCGTTGCCCGTCGTGCTATGACGAACCAAGCGTAATTCACCCGCCGTTACGTAGAAGATCCGGCGCGGGCGCTGGCCGGCGTGAAACATCGTCTCGCCCTCCGAAAACGTTTGATGTACACCTGCGTCGCGCAACAAGCCGGGAAGCGCATCGAGGCATAGCAGTCCGTTAGCGTAAGGATCAAGCACGGTATAAACACCTTATCTTAATATGATTCAAATCATATCAGTGCGCATCGGGTATGACTACGATCACGGCGTGCGTAGCACATACCAGGAGGTGTCGTGTCCAAACCATCTACACTGACGGTAGTCGTCGCCGCAATACTGATCTTTTCGATTGGCTCTTTTGCGCGCTCAGGCGATCTACCCGGCCACGCCACCGACAAGCGCGTCGACGCGCGGCAACTGGTTAGTATCCCGCCGGTGATGCGCCCGCATATGCTCGCCAATATGCGCGATCACTTGCGCACACTGGCGAAAATTCAAGCGCATTTGGCCGCCGGGCGTTACCGCCGGGCGAGCGCGCTCGCTGAGCAGCGCCTAGGGATGTCGTCATTGAAGATGCATGACGCACGCGCTTTATCTCACTATATGCCCGTACCTATGCGCGCACTCGGTATGGCTTTACACCGCCACGCCAGCGAGTTTGCGCTCGCCGCCCAGACCGTGGAGACGACCGGCGAGCCGCGTCCGGCGTTGGCCGCGTTGGCGCGCACCATGGAAGCTTGCGTTGCCTGTCACGCTGTTTATCGGGTGCATTGACACAGCGTGAGCAGCGCCGTGTGCAGGGCTGCCGATGTTGTAGCCGGGCGCTGACAATGCATTCCTCGCTCAAAAAATGCGTCCGAATAAAAGATCACCCTCGTCATATGTGCGGCGCCGGTAAATTCCTGCGCGGGCGGCAGTTCAAGCATTTACCGATGACGTTAATTGCTGCGTTTCCGAGTGGCCGTTGCGCGCGCCGTAAGGCGAAAATTGTACTACACCTCGTGTTTGACGATGATCAACCCGGTCAGCGCACAAGTACCGTACCGTTAAATCGCGGTTCAGTCACCGCAGAACAAACGCGGCCAAGAAGTTTGTAAATATTCGTGAATTAACAATCTGTTGACACTTTAGTAGACGCGCGCTTGCTAAACTATCTTGCACATAAGCGTGGCCGTGACGTAGCACGCATTACCGCCAACTTGACGACAGCGTTTAGTGTCCAACCTCATCGTCTACGGGAACATGCGTGCGCGCTTTGCTTCGGCGTTACGCAATGACATGGGTACCGATATGACGGATAAATCAGCGCTTTCGGCGAAAAGAAACTCGATGATCGATTTGCAGGCGTCATCTATGCCGTCATATGAGGCTGCTCGGCTCAATGAGCTGTCGTCATTGTCGGTAATGGATACCGAACCGGAACAGCGATTTGATCGGTTGACTGCTCTTGTAGGCGATATTTTTGATGTGCCGATTGCGCTCGTGAGTCTGGTTGACGACGAGCGCCAGTGGTTCAAATCGATCCGCGGTTTGAGTACCAAACAAACGCCGCGTGATGTTTCATTTTGTGCACATGCGATCGCCAAACGCTCATCATTGGTTGTTCCGGATACCAGCAAAGACGCGCGGTTCATCGATAATCCATTGGTACAGGGGCCGCCGTTCGTACGCTTTTATGCCGGCGCCGTTTTACGTGGTCCGCACGGATATCCGGTTGGAACGCTGTGCTTGCTCGATCGGCGGCCACGCGAATTCAGCGCTGTTGATGAGGCGCGCCTCGAGGCCTTTGCAGCTTTCGTTGAACATGAGTTACATGTCAGCTATTTGCAGCGCCGTGAACACGCGCGCGCCCAGCAAGCCATGCTCTATGACCGCGTTACCAAGCTGCCCGCGGCTTCGCTAATTTACGACCGATTGGATCAGGCGCTTATTGCGGCGGACGCTGCCGACGAATTGGTGGCCGTGGTGTATGTCGATATGAAGGGCTTTCGCGGCGTCAACGAGACGCTGGGCAGGGAGGCGGGTGATATCGTTTTGCGGGAGTTGGGCCAGCGCCTGAAAATCTATTTTGCGGCAACAGATGCTACCGTTACGGTCGGTCGTTGGCAGGACGACCGATTTGTCGTCGTTATACCGTCTTACACGTGTGTACGGCGCTTGTCCGACTGGTTGAGTGGTATGGCCGCGCGACTCGAACAACCGCTGTCTCTACCCGATCAAATCTATCACCCGAAAATCCGCGTCGGAGTCAGCTTGGCGCCGGAACACGGCGATACAGCCAGCGTTTTGTTGGATAAAGCGGCCTTGGTTGCGCGCGAGCCGTCGAACGCGCACGATTCACTGGTTTTTTATAGTAACGCGGCCGGACGCCGTATCGCGCGAAGCCTGCAAGTAGAGTCGCGCTTACGAACTGCGCTGGATCGCGACCAATTGGCGGTAGTGTTTCAACCGAAGCTGGATATGCTGACCGGAATAGCGGTCGGTGCCGAGGCCTTACTGCGCTGGAAAGACCCGATGCTGGGTGCCGTCTCGCCAGGGGAATTCGTGCGGTTAGCGGAACGTTGCGGTCTGGTTGGTGAGTTAGGCGAATGGGTATTGGCTGAAGTGTGCCGCTGCCTGGATGCATGGGCGCGGCTGGGCGACCCGATTATGCCTATTTCGGTCAATGTCTCGGGCGAAGAGCTGAAATCACAAGGCTTGGCAGATCGTATAAGCGCGCGCCTGCAGCATGGCATCAAGGCGTCGTGGCTGGAGCTGGAGGTTACCGAAAGCGCCCTTATGCATGACATCGAGGCGGCGGCAAAGGAGATGCATCGTATTCGCGATTTAGGAGTACGCTGGTCGCTGGATGATTTCGGGACCGGCTTTTCGTCACTGAACTATCTGCGTATGCTGCCGCTCGATGTAGTAAAACTCGATCGATCGTTCGTCAATGGGGCATGCAAAAGTACGCGTGATCGGACTCTGCTGCGTTCCATTTTATCGATGGTCGAGCAGCTCAAATTTTCCGCAATCGCGGAAGGTGTGGAGACGCGGGAAGAGCATGACATGTTGCTCGAAAATCAGTGCCGCTTCGCGCAAGGGTTCTTTTATGCGCGACCCATGTCGGCCACTGCGTTTCGGACGTATCTGCGTAGCCAACGCGCGAACATGGAAAAATCGTACCCCACTGCGATTGATGCGTACGGTAGCCTTGCAACGCCCGCACATATGAATCGTGGCTTCCGCCCACCGGCTTCGGCGCCCCGCAGTCGGGTGGAATGAATAGCGATAAGCGCGTTCATACGGATTCGATACCCGCGCCGCACGATGGTCGTTAAGCGATGTAGGTCAGGTTGGCGTAGCGTAACCCGACGCATCGTTCTCCGCCCGGGACATGTTGGGTTACGCCGACAGGCTAACCCGACCTACGCGATTGGTATCCACCGTCACCCACCCTGCGTTTGGCTTAAGTAAATGCCATTCACGCCCGCCCTGTTGTCCCGTTTGCGTTTTGCCAGGGTTGTCGCGGTCGCAGATCTCTGAGCGTAGTTTAGGCGTGCGTGCGCCGAGCGGCTATACTTTTCGGATTGTTGAGCGGTCTATTGGAGACACCGGAATGAGCACGAGTACACCTAAAATTGCCTGCCTCCCGAACGGGCCTTACTACTTGCTTAACGACGTGACGCCGCGGGTGATCCCGCATATCCGGAAATCCGGAGGTGAGCCTTGTATGACCGTGACCGGGGTCGCGCTGTGCCGATGTGGCGGTTCGAGCAATAAGCCTTTTTGCGATGGCACTCACGGCACTAATGGGTTTAGCGATGCGAATTTGGCCCACGGTGCGCATGATAAGCGCGATAATTACCGTGGGACGCATATTACTATCCACGATAACCGCGGCATTTGTGCGCACGCCGGAGCATGCACCGATAATTTGAGTTCCGTCTTCAAAATGGGTAACGAGCCCTGGATCGATCCTGATGGTGCGGCAGTCGCGGAGATCATTAAAACGATCCAAAAATGCCCGTCCGGGGCGCTGAGCTACTCGATCGACGGCGTCGAGCATCGCGATCAAGATCGCGAGCCCATGGTGACGGTGACTAAGGACGGCCCCTATGCGATTACCGGCGCTATCGGACTAATCGACCAGGCCCTCGCCCACGGCGCCTCGAGCGAACACTACACGCTGTGCCGCTGTGGTGCCTCGAAGAACAAACCATTCTGTGATGGCTCGCATTGGCGTGTTGGTTTCAAGGACGACGCGAATTAAGACGCGGCAACGGAGCCGCGAACGCGCCGATGGGGTGTCGTTACGCTGGATTGCCCACCGGCCGTCTGCGCGTCAGCGGCGTTCGTTTTTGTCAGCTCTGATCGGCGTGCGCTTCACGTTCCCAAAGCCGTAGCTTGCGATAAGCCTTGACCAATTGAGCGGCATCGGCCGGACGTTTCAATTCCACCAATCCTTCGTCGCCGGCGGCGTCTACCCCCGCCTTGTCCAAGAGTGATTTGGCGGCGGCCGTATAGCCGATGAACTTTAAATGTGCAAAGGCATCGGCGACGAAGTCGCGGGCAGTTGGTTCCCTTGCCAGCACCTTGACGCCATCAGCAGAGAGCAGCAATGCAATGGCATCGAAGACGACAGAGGGACCGCCGTTGACTTGCTCGTCGCCTTCCAGCCAGCTGCCGTCGCTGAGTTCCACGCCACCAATCTCAGGCGTGATGATTTTTAAATTAGCGCCTTCCTGCTTCAGCGCCTTGCGTAAGGCGTTCACCGTCGCGGCATCGGCGCCATCGCTGACCAGCGCGCCCAGCTTGCGGCCCTTGAAGCTTTCTGGCCCGTTGCGAATAATGCTCAGGGCAGGCGAGGGCGGCAAATCGTCGCGCGTCGGTTGCGCCGCTTGCGCCGGCTTCGGTAGTTCCTTGAGTCGCAAGCCGGCACTGACGCCCTTCGCTAACGTCTTGTCGATGTTGAGTAGATGAGACACGATGCGCTCACGGATCGCGGGCGTTTGCACCTTACTCAACTCGAACGTGAATGCCGCGATAATGTGCCGCTGCTCATGTTCGGTTTGGCTGATGTAAAATTGGCGTGCTTGACTGTAGTGATCGGAGAATGATTCGGCGCGGATACGCCGCTTGTCGCCGTTGATTGACTCCGGGAAGCTGATGAATCCTTGCTCGGGAGCCTCGCGGGGACCGCCCTCGGCGCCGCCCCACGAGTTCGGTTCGTAGTTGACGCGGCCGGCGCGATTGGTCGATGCCATGTGCCCATCTTGCTGTAGGGTATGAAACGGGCACTTCGGCGCGTTGATGGGCAAATCGGTAAAATTGGGGCTTCCCAGTCGCTTGATCTGCGTATCGAGATAGGAAAAGTTGCGGCCTTGAAGCAAAGGATCGTTGCTGAAATCGATGCCCGGTACGATGTTCTGTGTGCAGAAAGCCACCTGCTCGGTTTCAGCGAAGAAGTTGTCGACCATGCGGTCGAGGACCAAGCGCCCGACTTTTTGTACCGGCACCACTTCTTCGGGGACGATCTTGGTGGGATCGAGAATATCGAAATCGAATTTGTCGGCGAAGTCGTCATCGAATAGCTGAAAGCCCAATTCCCACTCCGGATAATCGCCGGCTTTGATTGCGTCCCATAGATCACGCCGGTGGAAGTCGGGATCGGCGCCATTGATTTTCAAGGCTTCGTTCCACACTACCGACTGCATACCCTGTTTCGGTTTCCAGTGGAATTTCACGAAGGTCGATTTGCCCTTAGCATTGACCAGCCGAAAGGTATGTACACCGAAGCCTTCCATGAAGCGGAACGATCGAGGAATGGCGCGATCGGACATGATCCACATGGCCATGTGCATGCTCTCCGGCATCAACGACATGAAATCCCAAAAGTTATCATGAGCGGTCTGGGCCTGCGGGAAGTCGCTGTCCGGTTCCTGCTTGGCGGCGTGAATGAGATCCGGAAACTTGATCGCATCTTGAATAAAAAAAACCGGCATATTGTTGCCGACGATGTCCCAATTGCCTTCCTTGGTGTACAGCTTCACAGCGAAGCCGCGTACATCGCGTGCCAGGTCAGCCGAGCCTTTGTTGCCGGCGACCGTGGAGAAGCGTACGAATGCGGGAACTTTTTCGCCCTTACGTTGAAAAAGATCGGCCTTGGTCACTTCGGTCAGCGGTTTGTAATTCTCGAAATATCCGTGTGCACCGTATCCACGCGCGTGAACCACGCGTTCCGGAATGCGCTCGTGGTCAAAATGAAACAATTTCTCGCGAAAATGGAAGTCTTCGAGCGCGGTAGGCCCGCGTTCTCCCATCTTCAGCGAGTTCTGATCGTCTGAAACAGGCACGCCCTGCCGAGTTGTCAGGACCGGCACGTCGCCTGCGGAAATTTGATGCGTTTCGCCGCCTTCGCCACGTGTAACGCTTTGGTCGTGAAATTTGGCGCGCTCGCGTTTGCTGGTTGGTCCTTTCTTGGCCATGAATCCTCCTCACCGTTGGCGGTGTAATTCTGGACGGGCGGCATCATATGTCGAAGCCGCATAGTGCAGCTAAGCATAGGTGAGTCGAAGGTCATTGCCAGCCGCGCTAAGCGCACAGTTTTCATGGCGTTTGCACATCGCTTGCCGAGCCGGTGCGCAACTTCATGGCGCTGTGCTGAATAAAACTACTGGCGTATCAACGCGGCGGGATTGTGTGGTCATCGGTTGGATAGCGCACGTGGCCGTTACCTGGTTAGATGCCCTGCGGGCGTGTGCTGAAAACACAACGGTAGATGTTTTGTATATCAATGTAATATTTTGTGTACGCCCGCCTAAAGATTTCGTCTCGGTTTGTCGCTAACCGACAAGGGGGCTCCTATGCGGCGTCCTTTATCAAAGCTCAAAACAACAATAGTGATTAACCGTAGGAGGAATACGCGTGTTAGCTCTGCCCAGTTTTTCGTTTCGCTTCAAACTACGTGCCACCATTGTGGTGATTTCTCTGGCGTTATTGGGAGTGGCTGCGGCGGGCCGTTTCGGCCTGCAACACACCAGCCGCAGCGCGGCAGAATTAGGCGGCGTGTTTTTGCCGTCGGTAGAGCACCTATTGGTAACCGATCGCGAGTTGTTCCGGGCCATGTCCGCCGAGCGCGGCATGATGCTCACGGATCCCGGTTCGTCCGAATATCAGATGTTGCTTACGGAACGAAGTGGCTACGTTGACAAAGCGCGTCAGGAGATCAAGAAGTTCGCTGCGACGATGCCGCTGAACGCCGCCATGAGTAAGCATCTGGCAACGTTTCAGACCAAGTTGGAAAACTGGGACACGGACGCACAATCGATGTTGAAGGGCTTGATTCAGGACAACAGTGCCGACGCCCGTGCCAATGCATTGCAGATGAGCTTGGTTGATCTCAGCGCCATGTTCGAACAAGCGCGTAGCCAAATCGCGCAGTTGATTAAATACACACGCAGCGAAGCGAGCGCGGCGGTGGTATCGGCTACCGAATCGAGTCGGCGCGCGTCTCTGGTACTGTTTATCGCAGTGGGTCTGGGTATCGCTGTCTGTGTGGTGTTGGCGATTTGGGTGCCGATGATGGTATCGCGCCCGCTGCGCAGTATTACCGAACGCATGCACGAGTTTGCCGACGGCGCCGGCGATCTGACGCGTCGTATCGAGGTAAAATCGCAGGACGAGTTTGGGCAGCTGGCGCATCAATTCAACGAGTTTGTAAACAAGCTTCACGGCATTATCAAACAAGTGACGGAGACCGCGGAGCACATGTCGTCATCCGCTCATCGTTTGTTGGGCGTGGCCGGGGAGGGTGCCGAATCGATGCAGGCGCAGCAATCCGAGACCGATCAGGTGGCGGCAGCGGTGAACGAATTGTCGGCGACTGCGGCGGAAGTGGCGCGTAGCGCCAGCGATACCGCTGAAGCGGTGCGCGAGTCGGACGCCCAAGTGACTAAAGGGCGTGCGGAGGTGGACTCTACCATTGCGCAAGTCAATCAACTCGCCCACGACGTTGAGCATGCTGCCGAGGCGATTGCGCGCCTCGATAGCGACAGTCAAGCAATCAGTACCGTGATCGCGGTTATTCATGACATTGCTGAGCAGACCAATCTTTTGGCGCTGAATGCGGCCATCGAGGCGGCACGCGCCGGTGATCAGGGTCGAGGATTCGCTGTGGTTGCCTCCGAAGTGCGCACCTTGGCGAATCGTACGCAACGCTCGACCGAAGAAATTCGCAAAACCGTAGAGCGATTGCAAAAGAGCGCCGCATCCGCTTCGGAGTCCATGTCCGCCGGGCGTGACCGCGCCCATGCGACGGTGGATGTAGCCGGTGCGACCGGGAAATCGCTGGCGGCGCTGGTAACCGCCATGACGCGCATAAACGACATGACCACTCAAATTGCACAGGCCGCCGAGGAACAAAATGCGGTAACGGCGGATGTGAATGAGAGTGTGACCCGCATCAGCCAAGTCGCCACCGCGACCGCCACCGGTGCGCAAGCGACGACGGAGGGTTGCGAGGCCCTGGCTCGCTCGGCTGGTGGCTTACAGCAATTGGTCGGTAGCTTTCGGGTCTGATGGCGCGGTAAGTGGGTAGTCAGTGTCCGGCGCAAGCTAATGAGCGTTCCGGACACTGACTACGACCCGGTCCAGGCTGCGAAGGCGCCCTGGTGTTCGACCTTGAACGTTGCCAGCACTAGGTTGAAGGCTCGATTGCTGGCGGCGATGGCGACGGCATCGAAGATGTCGCGATCACTCCAACCCGCGTCACGTGCGGCATCAAGATCAGAGCCGCCGACCTGTTCCGGCTGGCTAACGGCTTTGACGGCTAAGCGTAGCAGCGGTAGCTCGTTGGCTTCGACCGGGGCGGCCTCCGGGTTCTCGCGGCCAGCGCGAATGGCGTCTATGTCTAAGCCCATGCCGATCAAAAATCCTTCGTTGAGATCGACGCAGAAACTACAACTGGCGCGATACGACACCAGATAGCGAATCATGGTTGCCAGGCGCATGCCGAGCGCGGATTCGCCGTTGAAGTAACCGACGTTACTGACGAACGACTCGAGCAAGGGAGGGCTTATACCATACAGGCGCAGGCCGTCTGGTACGAAGCCGATGTGCGCTTCGACTGCGCCGAGCAGTGCGGCGACCTTTTCTTCCTGGCCGGCAGGGACACGCGGTTGGATCAAAGGCTGGGATATGGCGAACTCCTTAGTTGGGTTGGTGATGGACGATCAAACAGCCACTAGTTGACTGGTCAGTCAATTTCGTGGCCAAACAAAAGGACCGATGCACCTGGCAATCGATCCTAAATGGTTGTTTTCGGGACGCGAATATGGCGCAATGAGGGCAGCAGTCGACGAATGACCTCGAGATCATTCTCGGTCTTGGCCAGCATCAACACGCCCTCGTAATAGGCCACCATCGCCTGGGCGGTGGCCGCCAAGTCCATCTCAGGCAGCTCGCCCGCCGCCACGGCAGCCGCCAGCGTGCCGCCGATCAGTTCCTGCATGCGCGCAAAGGCGCAGGCGGTGGCGACCCGGATTGGCTCGTCCTGGGTGGCCAGCTCGGTAGCGAGGTTGCCGACCGGGCAGCCCAACACGCGACCGGTCAAGTCGTAACGTTCCTTTTGCAGCTCGTAGCTCAGCTCCGCCAAGCGGTCGAAACGTTGCAGCGGTGGAAGACGGTTGTCGAAGGCACGGTCGAGGAGTCGTTCCTTAGCCTCGGCGAGGCTGAGGTCCAGTACCGCCAGGGTGAGATCGCGCTTGCTCGGGAAATAGTGATAAAAGCTGCCCTTGCGTACGCCCGCCTGTGCGCAGATCTCGGCCACACCGACGTCGGTGTAACTGCGCGCGTGAATCAAGTCACGCGCGGCGGTCAAAATGCGTTGGCGGCTGTCGGTCTGGGTATCCACGGCGACGAGTATAGTGGACCGGTCGGTCAAGTCAAGCTTGGCCACCGTAGCAGACCGAAATGCGTTCCGCGGCGGAGTTTGTCGGGCTGCCGGGTCGAGCTGAGGTGGGGCGATGCCCAGCCGCGTATCGTCTACGTCATCGCTGCGGTCAACAGTGGCGATCCAGCACACGCCGGCCGGATGTGCTTACCGATGGGGTCAGCACGCACACCCAGCGTTCCGCGGCGGACCAGCCGTTACATCAGTCCAAACTCCTTGAATGCCTTCAGCGCGCCGGGATGAAATTCCTCCGGATGCTGCTTGGCACCGTAGGCCAGTGTGGCCGGCGTCCACGCGCGCGTAAAGGCGTTGTACTTGGCGATTTGAGGGTAATTTTTGATCAACGTACGGACCAATTCGTAGACCACGTCGTCGGGCATGGACTTGTGCGCTGAGATGAGCAGCAAATCACCGAACGTGGTCAGCGGCGCTTTCTGGTTGGGCAGCGTATGCGGCGCATACTGCACGACACGGAACGGCGCACCGGTGCGTTTGTTGTAGTCGGTGATCATCTTGGCCGGAACATCGACGTAATGCCAATTTCGATGGCTGGCCTCCAGTTTGCGGTGTGGTCCGGTAACGACGGTGAATTTTCCTTCCGCACTCGTCAGGCCGAACAGCGTGCCGACGTCGGTGCGCCCATCCAACAGCGCATCGATATTCGCCCCTGTGCCCAAGGTGTCCAAAGTGGCGAGTTTTTTACGCAAATCCCAGCCGTCGAGCAGCATGCGTTGATACATACCCCATTCGTTTTGCGTGAGCAGGCCGATGCCGACGCGCTTGCCAACAAAATCTTCGGGCGTGCGAATGTTTTTATGCGTGGTGACCCAGACGTCGTAACTGAGTCCAAGTACGGCGACGATGCGAAAGTCCTTCATTTCGGGAAAAGGTTTTGGGTAAAACGGCTTTTGACCGGTTTCCGCCGCCCAGTTCAGTACCGTGCCGGTGCCAAATACGGTGCTCTTTAGTTTCTCTGGATGGCGCAGCATGTATTTGACGTTGTAATTGAAGCCGGGCGTTTCCTGAACCTGCAGTTTGAGCCACGGACTGAACTCCTGCATATGTGTTTCGATGGTCGCGAACGCATTGTACGGCCCGGAGCCGCTTGGCGAGGTCAATATGGTAATCGAGACCGGCGCATGTGCGTCTTGAGCGAGGGCAACGTCTGCGATCATCAGGCTGGAAATCATGGCCACGGCTACCACGAGCGTTCGCATGAGTTGAAAAGCATTTTTTAGGGTCATGATTTACCTCCTATTGAGTCCTTACAGGTTGAAGTCAAATGTTTGGGTGGTATGTTCGGGCCAGACACTTGACTCGCGCGGAGGCGCTGTGCGTCGCGATATCTATTCGCAACGAACAGGCCGGCGATAGACACGGGGGGGAACAACCCAAACCAAAGATTCTGCGTCGACAACATGAGCAAGTAGCAGATTGGTGCGAGCAAGGCCAACAGTCGTTCCGGTATTCCTATGGCCGCGACAAATACTCCGAAAATAGCAGCACCCCAGCCTGCCGTCGCCAACAGCAATGCCACAGATACCACAACAGCAGCGCCGCTGACGTGGGGAAATTCCAGCAGCGCCGGGAACGCGACGAACGAATATGGGATCAGGACGCACATGGTCGACAGCTTCAGACATCGGCTCGCTGTGCCGTAAAACGAACCGCCGGAAATACGCGTGGCCGTCATTACACCGACGGCTACCGGTGGCGTCACGGCTGAGAAGATGGCGAAATAGAAACCGAAGAAGTGCGCGACGATCGGTGTCACCCCGAGGTCGATCAGGAACGGGATCATGATGATGGCCAACAGCGCATAGGCCGCCGGCGTCGGTAGTCCCATGCCAACGAATATACACAGAACCATGCCGAGTATAAGTCCGAGTACCACATGCCCGCCGGCGGCCTGCATGGTTACGCGGCCGAGGTCGAAGCCGGCGCCGGTGGTAATCAATACCTGCACGATCAAACCGATACCGGCCAGGATCAATGCCAATTGACAGGCTGATACGACGCCGTAGCTGGTTCCAGAGATCAATTCGCGCAACGACGGCCGGTGGCGTTTGGGGCGACAAAAGGACAACCCTATCACCAGTAATATTGCCCAAAAGGCCGCATACCCGGGCGAATAGCGAAAATACAACAGTACGATCAAGGTCGAAAACGCCACTAGAAAAGACGGCAAAATCCAAAAAATGCGGCCGCTGTCAACCGGCTCTTTGATGCGCATCACGCTCGGTGTGGCGTGAACCATGAAACGAACCGCTACCAGTAATGTCGCCACGAACAGAATGGCGGGAATGACCGCTGCCGCTGCTACTTGTACATAGGGAATGCCCAGGTTGACCGCCATCAAAAAGCCGCCCAGACCCATGATCGGCGGTATTAATTGGCTGCCTAGGGAAGCGACTACTTCCACCGCACCGGCCTGTTCTGCAGACAAGCCACGCTGTTGCATGGACGGAATGGTCATGGAACCGGACAATGCAATGTTGGCAACCGCTTGACCGGTGACCATGCCGATCGCACTGCTGGCAAATACGGCCGAGTAACAAACACCGCCACGCGTAATGCTCATCAGGAATTTTCCGACTTCGTTGAACATCTCGAGGATTCGGGTTCCCTTTAAAAGACCTCCGAAGACGATGATCAAAAATAGCGTATTGGCTGATAACGGAATTCCCCACAGCAAACCACGCGCGCCGCCCATACCGGTCAAGTACGAAACGATGGTTTGCACGTCTGGAGGCGAAAATGTGAATGGTTGTGGGAATAAATTGCCGAAAAAGAAGTAGGCAATCGCCAGCACCATCAGGCTGGTCAAGATTTTTCCCCAGATGTACCAGGAAAGAATCAATACCGAGACAATAAGCGCAATACCGGCAACCAAGTCCGTGTTGGTAATAAAGGGTTGTCGTAGTTCAATCGCGTTGACATTGAGATAAAAATATACTGTGGGCAGGATCGCGCAAATTAGAGCAACGAGTAGCAACGTTCTCTTCCACACTCGCGGAGCTCGCGAATTTCCCTTTAGAGAGAAGATGAGATCGAGCGAAAGGATGGTTAAGATCATTCCCAGGTGCGCGTAGTAGAATTCAAGCGCACTGGAGACGGAAACCCACACGGCCAACAGTTGGTAGAAAAGGACGCCAAGGATGACAAATAATAGCGCGACTTGTCGAACGTTCATCACCTGGCTTTGTAATTTCATACGCATATCCTCTGCTTCTGGCCGTTTATTATTATTGGGCACGGAGGTTGCCGCGCGCGGGCGACCATTCGGACACGCCAACACTCCCTCAGACCGAGGATCAAGCTGCGCCCTGGCGCACCAATCGCAACGTCATGAATACTCTCCGCGCAGAACCAAGACGCTGCAGTAAACTAATTGACAAGATTACAATCGACACGAATGTAACGATTGCTGTCGAGAACGGTAGGGGTCGACTACTTGGAGGCCGGGGCATAATATCAAAGGGGAGATTTGATAAGTCTGCTTAAGCATATAACGACATACTTACGGTGTTTTGACTATGCTCAATGTAGAACCAAGCCGCGATTACGATCGACCAAATAAACCGTGCGAGGTGTTCTCTGTCATCGGCCCTGATGCGCGTCACGAACTCCTCAGATGCATGAGCGAGCGCACCTATGCGGCCGGCAGCATGTTGTTCGAGCAAGACCAAGCGCATACGCACACGTTTTTTCTGTGCCACGGATTAGTGCGCACGTATTATCTTTCACCGTGCGCGCGCGAAATCACGCTCGCCTATTGGTCGCGCAACGACGTCATTGGAGGGCCTGATTTCCTGACGCGCACACCACATATCTGGTCGGCGGTGGCGATCAAGGCGACTGCGGCTCGAATCATCGCTGCCGAAGACCTCGATCGGCTTGTGCGCGCGCATGCAGATCTGGCCTATTACATCAACCGAACGCTTACGTTCAAGGTGCATTGGTTGTCTGGACTGCTGCAAGTGATGGGTACCGGTTCAGTGACTGATCGGCTGGCGCATATGCTGCTCAAACTCGGCGACCTGTATGGCATACAGACCCAAGACGGTATTGTGATCACCGAACGATTCAGCCACGAACAACTCGGCAACATGGTCGGCGCATCGCGACCATGGACTACCATGACCTTGAGTCGCCTTCAGTGCGCCGGCGTCATTTCGATTAAACAACATCGGATTGTGTTACACGACCCCGATGTACTCAGACGCGTAATTGCCAGCGGCGGCTTGGATAACGATCCCACGTAGAAATTCCCTCTCGAACGCGCGTTGTGTCAACTGCATTACCGAAAGATCGCGACCGAATTGCTAGGGTGAAATCCCGGCAAGTCGGCAGCAGTGGCGTACAGGCGCTGCAGCCGATCTTCAGATTCGTTGGCCCAACACGCGAGGTATGCATGACATGATCAAGGCACTCTTATTCGATACGTGGGGTACGTTGGTAGACAACTATTCTATTGCGGATGTGATAGAACCGTACGTACATGAATCCCACACAGCGCAGAAAGTGGCGCAGGATTGGCGTTTTCAGCAAAAATGGGCGATGTTTTACACCACACTCGGCGATTCATTTGTTCCACATCCGGGGCTGAATGAAGCGGCATTGCGTTGGGCACTGGAAAAACATCATATCAAGCTGCCTGAAAGCGCAATCAAGGACATAAACGACAAGTATCATCAGTTACGCGCCTACCCCGATGTACTGGGTGCGTTGCGCGATCTAAAGGAGCAAGGACTGATTCTGAAGATCGTCGCCAATCCGACTAAGAAAATGATCGAGGCGCACAGTAAATTCGCCGGTACGATCGATTATCTGGACGAGATTATCAGCTCCGGCGATGAGGTGAACGCGTTCAAGCCTTCACCAAAGGTGTTCCAACTAGGTATTGACCGCGCCGGTTGTGCGAAAGACGAAATACTTTGGGTTACCGGGCATTTCTGGGAAATTGTTGGTGCTAGCCATCAAGGCCTGAAAACGGCTTGGACCAATCGCGCCCGACAACCGATGTTGCAGATTGGTATAACGCCAACCTACACCACCAGCACGTTACAGGAGCTTGCGGATCAATTGCGCAGTCAGGCCGGTGGTGCCGGCGCCAATAAATCAGCGCAATCCAATCGATGAAGTCGCGCGTGGCGGATTTGCGTCGGTTTAGGCAGGACGCAAATCCGCGCGTCGTCGGCACTCGACCAAGTCCGCAATTGTGTTTGCGCGCACAATACGAACGGTAGACCTATACGACACGGCCTCGGCTTGGTGTGTCAGGTATCCCCCAACTTTTCCATACTGCGCTCATCCAGTATCCGGCGCTAACCTGAGCGTTCCGTGGGTATAATGCTATTTCACCGTCGCACTAAAAATGGTATCTAGCGATGCAATCACGTTTACGCTTGGCGTTCGATCGCACTCGGCTCGGCCGCGCTGTGCGGGTGGCGCTGCTCGTGGGCACCGCCTTGGCGTTAATCAATCATTACGATGCTATTTTCACCTTCACGTTTGACGAGCGTGTCGTTTGGAAAATAGGATTGACCTACCTTGTCCCGTTTCTGGTTTCGCTGCACGGCCAATGTACGGATGCTGCTTTCAGTCAGCGCGGTGCGTATGGCCCCCGGTGCAGCTAGCTATATGAGTGGTATACGGTTTCGGCTTGGTGCTTGCTCTAACATGACGCAGCGGCGGACGGTGTCCGCATTGCATCACGCCGGAAATGGTGTAGTTTGATCGTCAGCAAATGCACAAAGTCGACTGGCGTAGCCAGGCAAGCAAGCTATGGCGCCGGTCGATCCGTCGACCGTAAAGGGGTAAGGCTGTGACAACAACCATGTTCAGGGGTAGCTGTTTGTGTGGCGCGGTTCGGTACGAGATTAGCGGCGAGGCCAAGCGCTTCTACCACTGTCATTGCCGGCGTTGCCGTAAAGCGTCGGGCACCGGGCACGCCACCAACCTTATGGTCGCGCCCGGCGCCGTGCGTTGGCTTTCCGGCGAAGAGCGCATTGGCAGTTACAAAGTTCCGCAGGCGGAGCGGTTTACCTCGCGCTTTTGCACCGTATGCGGCAGCCAAGTACCGCGCCATGTCGAGGCGCTTGGCATGATGGTGATACCGGCAGGGTCTTTGGATGACGATATCGACCTTAGCCCGCAAGCCCGCATTTTCTGGGACTCGCGCGCGCACTGGTCATGTGAGGGCGACGAACTACCGGTGTTTGCCGAGTACCCGTCGAGCAGCTAATCGTCGCTGTGCGCTCACATCTGCTACTACGTCAAGTGAGTATGATGCTTTGCCGAGCGAGTGCGCTTCGCTGACAGGAGCGCAGGCCGCGCGGCATAGAAACCGAACAGTGAACGACGAAAGAGGAATAGCCGATGGTTGAGGTGAGTATGTGCGCGGACAGTAAATTGCGGTGCCACTGGGCGTCGACCGCGCCCGAGTTCATCGGCTATCACGATGAGGAATGGGGATTCCCGATTGATGATGAGCGGCGCCTGTTCGAGAAGTTGTGTCTGGAGGGGTTTCAGGCCGGTCTGAGTTGGCGCACCATCTACAATAAGCGCGAAGCGTTTCGTGATGCTTTCGACGGCTTCGATTTTGAGCGCATCGCGCGATACAACGCCAGAAGCGTTGAACGCTTAGTGACCAACGCGGGTATCGTTCGTCATCGGGGTAAAATCGAATCCGTTATCAACAACGCGCGTTGTGCGCTGCAGTTGCGTGAGCGGGAAGGATCGTTGGGGGCGTTTGTGTGGCGTTTCGAACCGGAAACCACGGCACCGCGCGGTTCTCCTGTCGCGTCGACGTCGCCGGAATCGGTACGACTGTCGAAAGAACTAAAGCGTCGGGGTTGGAGTTTCGTTGGACCGACCACCGTTTACGCGTTCATGCAAGCGATGGGACTGGTCAACGACCACGCGCCCGAGTGCTGCATCTACAAACGCTGCGAACGCGCTCGGCGCGCGTTCCAGCGCCCGAAGTGAACCGCGCTCGTTAAGCGATTTCATCCGGCGTGGCAAATTTGCGTCGCGCTTGCTCGGCTTCGTACTTCTCATTGGCGATCAGTAATCGGAAGCGGGCATTGTTGGCGATGAATTCGCGGATGCCGACCAGAAACACGACGATACCTGCACCCATTAGCACAAAACCCGAAATCTCAAAGAAGGTGTGATGAATGAGTTTGACGAAAGCGATGCCGAGCGCAAACAGGGCAATGGCAGTGCGCCCGTAGGCCAGAAACGTGCGCTTGTTGGCAAACACGGTGCGGTCCAAGGCCAGCCAGTCGCGCAGGATCATCTCCTCGCGTTTGAATTGTTGATAGGGATCGTCAATCACGTCGAACCTCTGCAAATTTTGAGGACACTACTGAGAACGGCTGGCCAGTCCGCCTAGTGGGCGGTGACACAACGCGGGTGTGGCGGTGTCCCAGGGGGCATGGGCCGATGCGTGTCGCGTGGCCGACGCCGGAAGAAGTAACACATGAAACAGTCCATAAGTGTACGCTTATTTTGCCGTTCGGTCAAGGTGGAAGGTACGGCGGCAACCACCCGTGATGACCGCATGGCCTTGTTTAACGGGCTTGTTTTCGCTTCCGCAGCCGGCCAAAGTTGAGCGATTGAGCACTGCGGCGCGAGCGCCGCAGTCACGATTTAATCTGAATCCAGGTCGGTGGACGCGGCATCTCAGACGCGGAAGCCGCCCATCAATCCGTTGAGGGAATTCGCCAAACGTGCCAGTTCGGCGCTGGCCGCCGATGCCTGGTTGGCACTTTGCGCCGCTTCCGACGCAATCCCACGAATGCTGACGACGTTGCGGTTGATTTCCTCGGCCACCGCGCTTTGTTCTTCCGCCGCCGACGCGATCTGCGTATTCATGTCGGAGATCTGCGTCACTTGTTTCGCGATCGCGCCCAGTTTTTCGCCGGCGGAACCGGCCGACACCGCGGTTTGTTCGGCCACCCGTTGACTGGACTCCATGACGCTTACCGCACGACGCGCCCGTTCCTGCAATTGCGCAATCATCTCATGGATTTCGGTGGTCGAATCCTGTGTGCGATTGGCGAGTATGCGTACTTCCGACGCCACCACGGCAAAGCCGCGCCCGTGCTCACCGGCACGCGCAGCTTCGATCGCGGCGTTCAGCGCCAGCAGATTGGTCTGCTCGGCGACACCGCGAATAACATCCAGTACGGAGCCGATATTCTCGCTCTGCGATTCGAGTTCCGAGATTACGCGCGCGGCACCCTGGAACTCGTCGTTGAGCGCGCGAATGTTGGCGACGGTATCATCGACCGCTTTCTGCCCACTGGCCGCGTCACTGTCGGCGGTATGTGCCAGTTGCGCGGCGTCGGCGGTATTGCGGGCCACTTCCTGCACCGTGGCGGCCATTTCGTTGACCGCGGTGGCGACGCTGTCGGTCTCCCGATGCTGGCGTTCGATACCTTCGCGCGACTGCGTGCCGATGGCCGATAGCTGTTCCGCTGCGGCCGCCAGTTGCGTCGATGATCCGGCTACTTGGCCGACCAGCTGGCGTATCTTATCAACGAAGGTATTGAAGGCCGCGCCCAGTTGCGCGAACTCATCTTTACCGGAGGCATCCAAGCGTAAGGTCAGGTCACCGTCCCCCTCTGCGATGTCGCGCATGCGCTCGACTACGTTGGTCAAACCGCGGCGAACGGTACGGATGATCAATATCACCAGAACCAGGCCTATCAATACAGCGATGCCGCTGGCGATGACGGCATTGGTGCGCAGAGCGCGGATATCGTCGCTCATCTTTGCGCGGCCAGCCGCAGCGGTGGCGTTGTGATCGGCGAGTAATTCATCCAGTCGTATCCGTATTGCGCGCCAGGCCGGATTTTCCACCTTGGCGAGCTGCTTAGCGGCGTCGTCGACCTTACGCTGCTCTGCCAGCGCCAATACGTCCTGGCGTACTTGCTTGACTTGTTTCCAACGACTGTCGATGTCGGTCAGTGCCGCCGCGGTCTTTGTATCTGCGGACGGTGTCAGTGTACGCAGCTTCGCCAGTGCGGCGTCGAATTCGCGGTCGGCGCGCGCCACCACCTTGGGGGCCATGGTCAGAGTCGGATTGAATATCTTGTTACGGGTAGCGATGCCCGCCAATAGACCGGTGCGGTACATGGTCGACACCGCGCGCGTGCGGGCGTTGAGATCTTGTTCCAGTCGTTGCGATTCTCCGGTCACGGAATGCACGCCCAATAAAAGGCCGATCACGACGGCGATGAACAACGCGGTGAATACAGCGAAAGCGGTACCAATTCGAGCAACGATACTATGGAAATTAAGTTTCATTTAGTGAACCTGATGTGTGCATGGATAGCGCCGGTAACGGTATCTACTATTACGTCCGCCGCGGTCTGATCTTTAGCCGTGCCGCGAATCAAATAGACACATGCCCCGCATGGCATTACGCTGCGGCGTGCGATCCGTCGCAGGGCCGGCCGGCGCGTTACCCGTTATTTGTAGCGTGTGGGTCCATCCGTAGACCTGATCGCAGGTAACGCCGGAACACGGCTCAGAATCGAATGGCCCATACTCAAGTGGTTCCATCATCGATGTAGGGTTAGGCGTGTAATTTGCGCCGTAACCCACCCTGTGTTTGGTTGGGTGACGTGGATACCGATCGCGTAGGCCGGGTTAGCCCGCACGTGTAACCGACATTGCTACTGCCCTCCGCGTTACCATCACGCCGTTGACCGGATAAACACGGTTTGCCGAAAATACAACTGAAGGAGATGCTATGAAAGTCGCGTACATTTTTTCTACACAGGGGCACACCGTTTCATACAAGCTGGGCAAGATGATCCTGCCGCAACTCGAAGAGGGCGCACACGGCGTCGAGGTAGCGGGCATGTTCTTCTTCGAAGACAACAACTATGTGCTGGTAAAGGGCGATCCGATCGGCGAGCGGCTGGCCAAGGTTGCCAAGCAGCAGGGCATATTATTGATGGGCTGCGATCAATGCTGCTACGAGCGCAATATCGACGGTAAATTGGTCGAGGGCGCGGTGATCGGTTGTTTCCCCAATTTGTACGGAGCGCTTTCCGGTAATATGCCCGACCAGATCATAACCTTGTAGACCGCGCCTTTTCGGCGTCCGCCGTGATCGTGCCTGGACGACGAGTGGTGCGGCAGTTGAGTCGGTAATCAGTGCGCGCTTGACGAGCGTTGGTCCTGCCGCTGCGACTGCATGGTGCTCACCGCCGTCGGCCGCGAATTTTTATCCAGGTGTACCACCAGGGAGACGCGGCGATTCTGTGCGCGACCCGCCGCGGTGGCATTGTCGGCGCGCGGGCGCGTGTCGGCATAGCCTGTAGCGCTCAAACGGCGACGGTCTACGCCGTGCGCGATCAGGAACCGCGTCACGTGAGTGGCGCGGGCGGTCGATAGCTCCCAATTGGACGGGAAATTTGCCGTATGGATGGGCGTGCTGTCGGAATGTCCTTCGACCGAGATCGTATACTGGTTCTGTCGCAGCAACTGTGCGATGCGATCGAGCACTGCTTCTCCACCCTGACGCAATTTTGCGCTACCGGGCGGGAACAGGACGTCGTCCTTGATGACCAAGTTGATTTCGCTGGCGCTGGCCACCATTTCTACCTGATCGCGGATTTCCGTGGGGATGACCCATTTTGGCTGCGCCTGTTG
>JASBUN010000053.1 GCA_030147845.1 Gammaproteobacteria bacterium | reverse complement strand
CGTGGCCTTGCCCGACTGGATGCGGCCGGTCAGCAGACGGCCCAGGAACGGGTCGTTCTCGATCAGCACCGAGAGGATCTGGAAGGGCTTGTCCTTGGTGGCGACGACGGCCGGCTCCGGCACGTGGCGCACGATCAGGTCGAACAGGGGGGCCAGGTTGTCGTTGGGCTTGGCCATGTCCAGCGTCGCCCAGCCGTTCTTGCCCGACGCATAGATGTGCGGGAAGTCGAGCTGCTCGTCCGTGGCGCCCATGGCCGCGAACAGATCGAAGACGTCGTTGAGGATGCGGTCGGGATCGGCGTGGGGGCGGTCCACCTTATTCAGGCAGAGGATCGGCCGCAGGCCCATCTTCAGCGCCTTGCCCAGCACGAACTTGGTCTGGGGCATGACGCCTTCTTCGGCGTCCACCAGGATGACGCAGCCGTCCACCATGCCGAGGATCCGCTCGACCTCGCCGCCGAAGTCGGCGTGGCCGGGGGTGTCGATGATGTTGATCCGGGTCTCGCCTGCCTCACCGTTCCACAGCACCGAGGTGCATTTGGCCAGGATCGTGATCCCGCGCTCGCGCTCCTGATCGTTGGAGTCCATCGCCCGTTCGGCGTGGGCCTCATTGGCGCGGAACACGCCCGACTGAGCGAGCAGCTGATCGACGAGGGTAGTCTTACCGTGGTCGACGTGGGCGATGATGGCGATGTTGCGCAACTGCTCAATCACTGGGTCACTTCGCTGTGTTGGTGAATCTATGGGGCACGCATTGTACTAAATGTGCCCGGCAAGCGTATGAAAATGTGCTAAACGGCGTTGTCGCGGCGGCCAGCGGCGCCAACGATACCCGTTTTTAGCTATCGCAGCGCCTACATAACCTTCTGGACTAGAGAACCGTGCACACCTGATCGAAAGATAGGCGCGGCAGGCGCGGGAACAATTTGTCCGGATTGCCATGGCCCAGCCCACATAGAAAATTGGCCTGGATACGTCCGTCCGGGAAAAACTCGGCGTTCACCTTGGCGGCATCGAAGCCGGACATGGGGCCGCAATCCAGGCCCAGCGCGCGCGCCGCCAGGATGAAATAAGCGCCCTGCAGTGTGCTATTGCGAAACGCCGCATCGAGAATTTTTTCAGCCTTGCCGACGTACCACGAACGCGCATCGGTATGCGGAAATAGTGTCGGTAAGTGCTGGTAAAATTCCAGGTCCATGCCGATGATCGCCACCACCGGCGCGGTCATGGACTTCTCGACATTGCCCTCGGCCAGACAGGGACGCAGGCGCTCCTTGGCGGCCGCGCTCTTGAGGAACAAAATACGCCCCGGAGACGAGTTGGCACTGGTCGGACCCCATTTCATCAGCTCGTACAAGTCGGCCAGTTGCTGGTCGGAAACGGGCGCATCGGTCCAGCCATTGTGGCTGCGCGCCTGACGAAACAGGACATCGAGCGCGTCATCGGACAGTACTTGGTTCGGCATGAGTTCTCCTCGGTTAGACGGCGGCGCGGCCACGCCGGGGCGGCCAAGATTAATGAATTTGCGGGCAAAACATAACCCCTGGAACGCAGCGAACGGCGGTGACCGCCGCCGTCACGGCGTTTGTCCCGGAGCCATCCATATCGGCACATGCCAACGCACGCCGTGGGCAGCCGCCCTGGCGGCGATAGGTGCCAGATGAGCGCGTCGAAACGCTCCCGCTCGCCCGGCAAACCACTATCTCAGACCGCGCACCACCGATTTCCCGGCATCGGCTAGATAATAAACTTCAACCCCGACCGCTCCGGCCCGTCGTAACAAAGTTTTACAGGCGCTGCGGTGTCATAGCCGCTCGCCAGCCGATCAAAAAGCGCGGTTAGCGCGCCCTGCTGTCCGCGTTGCATGCGAACTCCCGGTATGGGTTTGGCTTTCATTCCGGCATCGACGCCAGCCGTTCGAGCGCCTCGGTCAATTGCTGCGGTGCGATTGGAAAGGCAAGTGCGGCATCGATCACCCAACGGCTCCGTAGCCGTTGCTCGAACGGAGCGGCATGTTCCTGGTCGTAGAGCACCATCACTTTGGCCTGTGGATGACGGCTCTGTAGCGTCGCTAACAGCGAATCGAGGTTGGAGCTGCGATCGCGGAAATCGGATTGAAAGTTGAACTCTGCAACGACCACGGCTGGGCTTATTTTTTTAAGCATCAACAGCGCTTTACGCACAGATGGCGCGATCAGCACGTGAAATCCAGCGGCTTCATACTGGGGCGTGAAGTCGGGGTAGCCGCCGAGCTCGATTACCGCCATCAAGGTTGGTTTAACGGTCATAGTAGGCACAGGCTCATCTGAACAACATGGTCAGCGACTCGCTCCGGCGGCCCTGGCCGGATTTGCCGCCATGCGGAAAAGACATTATCATATCCTAATATGATGCCTGCCTCACGGTAGCATGCAAATGATGATCAATGTGCCGGAACGCTTGGCTTCCGGGTTGAGTTCCGCACGAAGGAGCCTGACCCGACGCGGATGCTCCGGATGAGTCCACGGCCGGCGACTAAGCGAACGGCTTGATAGCAACATTATTTTGGAGGCCAGTACGATGAGCGAAAAGCAAGAATTGATCAAGCGCATGGCAGAACTGCAGAAGAAGTTTGTCGACTACGAACACCAGAATGGCGTTGATATGGCCGACTATTACACGCCCGCCGCGGGTCATCCGCTGGAAGGCTATCGGCAGGAATATTCGGAGTTGGCCGATAAGGTCAACGCCATCGCGCACGCCGAGGCCGGCTCACACCGCTAGCCGGACCACGGCCTCCGGGCTGAGGTAAAAAGGCCGTCGCCGAACCCGGTGGCGGCCTTTTTTATTGCGGTCATGCGCGCTCGCGTTCCACCGGTAATGTACGCACCAGATCGATCAGCTCGGTGACATGACTAATTTCACCGAGCGCGTGACCGCGACGCCGCGCCATTTCTTCAGCCGGCAAACGCGAACCAACGTAACGCGTCAACAGTATCGGGTACATGCCGGCGCGTGCAGCGCCCTCATGCTCGTCACTACCGCCATCGCCGACGAACACACAGCCATTCACATCGACGCCCAACTGCTCGGCCGCGAGTTGATAGATTTCCGGCTCCGGCTTGGCATATCCGCACGCGCAGCTAAACACCGCCGCGTCGAAACAAGGCGCCAGCGGCGAGCGCGACCAGGCCGCCACTTCGCCGGTCGAAGCGTTCGACACCAGCGCCAAGCGCAAGCCGGCAGCGCGCAAGCGCTGCAACGTGTCAATCGTTTCGGCTTCAATGTACGTCAACGCATAGTCGAAACGTCGCTGCCGTTCCCACGTCGCCTGCGCTATGTCGGCGGCTGAGACATCGGCCAGCAGCGCACGCGCCAGCGCCTCGATCACTTCGCCGTGTACGGTCGGCCGGCGAATCTCATGCAGGTCGCTGAAACAAACCCGATTCCAGCGCGCACGATCGACGCCGAGTACATCGGCGGTAAAGCGACCCACCTCATCGGGAACCGCCGCCACGTCGACCAACGTGTGGAACAGATCGAAACACACGGCGCGAATTTCAGGCATGACGGTTCACCGGGGAGGCGCAGCCGCGATCGGCACTACGGATGGCATCAACCATGCCCGACCGCGTGGCTCGACGCCAATAGATAGTGCAGAACTAAACCGCCGAACACCGCGGCGCCGAACCAGTTGTTATTAAGAAATGCTTTGAAGCACGCCCGACGTTCGCGGCCGCGAATCAAGTATTGCTGATAACCGCCGAGCGCGGCGGCGATGGCCAAGCCAGCATAGAAATACAAGCTCAGGCCGAGCTTGCGCCCGACCAGCACCAGCGCGAACAGCACCAGCGCTTGTATGATGGCGACAATGATTCGGTCCATATCACCGAACAGAATAGCGGTCGATTTGGCACCGACACGCAGATCATCGTCGCGATCGACCATGGCGTACATGGTGTCATATGCCGTCGCCCACAACACATTGGCGGTAAACAGCAGCCATGCAATCTGCGGGACGCTGCCCGTCTGCGCGGCGAAGGCCATCGGTATGGCCCAACCGAAGGCCGCGCCGAGCACCACTTGCGGCAAGTACGTGTAGCGCTTCGAAAACGGGTAGGCCGCCGCCAACACCAGCGCACCGAGTGACAAACTGATGGTTAACCAGTTCATCAGCAATACCAGCGAAAAGGCCACCAGACACAGCACCACGAACAGCGCTACGGCCTCACCGGGCGCCACATGTCCGGCGGCGATGGGACGCTCACGCGTGCGCTCGACATGCGGATCGAGGTTGCGGTCGGCATAATCGTTGATGACACACCCGGCTGACCGCATTATGACTACGCCCAATACGAACACCAGCAACACCACCCAATCCGGGCGACCGTGACCGGCAATCCATAACGCCCAAAGCGTCGGCCACAACAACAATAGGCTACCGATCGGCCGATTCAGCCGCATGAGCACGACATATTGATAGAGGCGTTCGCGCACCAGCGACCAGCCGCCCAGATCCTCCATCTCCTCCCATCGCGGACCGCGGGCGACCGACTGATTACGTGAGCTTGTCTTTTGCACTCGACTTGGCCCTCGGTTTAACGGTCATCGCCGGTAGAAACATTTCACTGACCAGTAACGGCTTGCCGCCGACATGAAACACCGAACGGCGCCCCCAAATCTGCGCCGGGCGATGCGTCAGTCCCGCCACCGCCGTGTCAAACAGGACGTGGCCCGCGCGCGCGCAGGCCAACTGCACCGCGCCACGCCGCATGCTCGGGTCAGCAAACAATACCGCCCCGAGTGGGCGTGTGCCAAGATACTTCAGCCGTCGTTGCGCACCGACCAAGCTGGACATCGGGATCACCGTGCGCGCAAACACCCAGGCGTGCTCGTCGCAGCATAACCGCACTTCGCGAATCAGTGCCCGAGTACCGCGCCGCATACCCAGCAGGCGCTGTTCACCGTGAGTCGGCCGCCGCCGGCGCTGCTGCACCACCTGCACCGTGAAACGGCCCGGGCACGCCTCGCGCACGCGCCGCGTGAGCGAGGCGCGATCGAGCAACGCGCGACGCAGATCGACCGCCAAGCGCACACGCGGCAAGCGATGTTGTGGATACCATAACGGCTCATCGGCGGATCGAGACAAGGGCAGCTGTGCTTTCGCGGCGGCCGATCATTGGCGGCGGTTGAATCGGGGCACACAGGGTAGCGCAGCACGCGCCCCGTGCCTACCTCGCCCGCTCACGAGCGCGGCTAAACTTCACCGTAGCGTGCCGCCTGCCCCATCCAGCGATGTACCAATGGCGCAGCCCGCTCCGGATACTTAGTCAATATTAATTCTGCGGTCTCTTGCACCGGCAAGATCAAATCCTGGTCCCGCAGCAGATCGGCAACGCGGAATTCCAGCATACCGGTCTGGCGCGTACCGAGCACCTCGCCCGGACCGCGTAGCTCGAGGTCGCGGCGCGCGACCAGGAAGCCGTCATTGGTTTCGCGCAATACCGCCAGTCGCGCGCGAGCGGCCTGCGACAGCCGGCCATGGTACATCAGCACGCAACTGCTCTCGGCGCTGCCGCGGCCGACGCGTCCACGCAACTGGTGCAACTGGGCGAGGCCGAGGCGCTCGGCGTTTTCAATGATCATAAGGCTGGCATTGGGCACATCGACACCAACCTCGATGACCGTAGTCGCAACCAGCAAGTCCAAGTCACCGGCCTTGAAGGCCGCCATGACCTGCTCCTTATCGGCCGGCTTGAGCCGCCCATGCACCAGGCCGACACGCACCTGCGGCAGTGCCTCGGACAACTGCGCGGCGGTGTCTTCGGCGGCCTGTGCCGCGAGCGCTTCGGATTCCTCGATCAGCGTACACACCCAATACGCTTGCAGCCCGCTGCGGCAGGAATTACGCACCCGCTCGACCACCTCCGGGCGTCGCCCATCAGGCAGCACGACCGTCTTCACCGGTGTACGGCCTGGCGGCAGCTCGTCGATGACCGAGGTATCCAAATCGGCGTAGGCGGTCATGGCCAGCGTACGCGGAATCGGCGTTGCAGTCATAATCAACTGATGCGGATGACAACCGGCGCGGCGGCCTTTTTCGCGCAACGCCAAGCGCTGGTGAACGCCGAAGCGGTGCTGCTCGTCGACGATCACCAGCGCCAGGCGCTGGAACTCGACGCTGTCTTGAAACAGCGCATGCGTACCGACTGTCATGGTCGCCCGGCCGCCGGCAATATCGTCCAATACCGCTTGCCGCGCGCGGCCCTTGAGCTTGCCGGACAACCACTGCACGTCGACGCCGAGCGGCGTCAGCCAGTCGTGAAAATTGCGATAATGCTGCTCACTCAGCAGCTCGGTCGGGGCCATGAGCGCGCTCTGGAAGCCGCATTCGATGGCGTACAGGGCGGCGGCAACGGCAACCACGGTCTTGCCCGAGCCGACGTCGCCTTGCACCAGCCGCTGCATCGGACGGTCGAGCGCAAGGTCGGCACTAATCTCGTCGATCACGAGGCGTTGCGCGGCCGTGAGCGAAAACGGCAGCGCCGCCAAAAAGCGCTGCAACAACGCGCCGGTCGGGCGTAGTGGCGGCGCCGCACCGTGCTGCAGGCGGACGCGCAACTGTCGCAAGCTGAGGTGGTGGGCGAGCAACTCCTCGAATGCCAGGCGTTGCTGGCTCGGATGGCAGCCGGCGGCGAGGCGCTCGGTCGAAATCTCCGGCGGCGGTCGATGCACGAACTGCACGGCCTCACTGAGTGTCGGCATTTGGAACCGATTGAGCACGTCGCGCGGCAACCACTCACGCAATCCGTCGGTGTGCGCTCGCAGCCACACCAAAGCCTGGCCGGTGAGATCGCGCAACTTCAGTTGATGTACACCCTCGGTGGTGGGATAGATCGGCGTCAGATGTGCATCGACCGGCGCCGCGGTATCGGTCTCGGCGCGACGGTACTCCGGGTGCACCATTTCCAGGCCGGCCTTGCCGGCGCGCGCTTCGCCAAAACAGCGCAGCCGCACGCCGCGCGCTAAAACGGCCTTTTGCGCTGCGGAAAAATGAAAAAACCGTAACGTCAAAGCACCGCTACCGTCACTGATGCGACTCAACAACATCCGTCGTCCGCCAAAGGAGATTTCGGTGAGGTCGACCGTACCCTCGACAACCGCTTGGTCGCCGGGGCGCAGCGCGCCAATAGGCACTACCCGTGTGCGGTCTTCATAGCGCGCCGGCAAATGAAACAATAAATCCTGCAGCGTACGAATACCCAGCTTTTCCAGCTTTAGCGCGATGCGCGGACCGACGCCCTTGAGCGCGGTGACGGGTACGCCCGCGGCATCCGGAAGTGAGCTGGAGTGAATGGCGGGATCCTGCATCCGCCTATTCTACCCATGCCAGCGCAGCGCGGGCGAGCGCGCCTGGCCATGTCCGAAGCGATCCCTTAGACTTGGTGGACGCAAACAACCGACCTGCCGGAGCGCTGATCGATTCGACTGCGGTGTGTTGGCCCGGCCGTAAGCGCCGACGAAGCGCCGTTTATGCGCGATCATTGCGTATCTGCGCCGCTCGCCGACATCGCCAACGCCGTTTCAACCGATTAACAGGTTGTTGAAAAAGTCTCCGGTGGATGCCAGACAAGGCGGGAAACGGCGAGAAAGCGCAGTTTACACGTCAGTAAATGAGCATTTTGAGCCGTTTTTCAACGCCGCATGGCGCCGCCCGAGGGTTTTTCAACAACCTGTTAAGCAGCGTTCCCCTAGACCCATGGAGACAGCGGATGGACAAGTTCACCGCGCTACGCGTACACGACGACGGCAGCCAGCCGCGCGCACGCCTGGAACAACTCGAACCCGGCGACCTGGGTGAACTCGGCGAGGGCGAGGTGTTGATCGCCGCCGCCTACTCCGACGTCAACTATAAGGATGCCCTGGCGGTCACCGGCAAAGGCAAAATCATGCGCCGCACGCCCCTGGTGGCCGGCGTCGACGTCGCCGGCAGCGTCGCCGCCAGCCGCGATGCGCGTTACCGGGAAGGCGATGCCGTGCTCGTCGCCGGCTGCGGTCTGGGCGAATCGCACGACGGTGGCTACAGTGAATACGTGCGCGTATCGGGCGACTGGATCGTGCCGCTACCAGCGGCTATGAGCACCTACGAGGCGATGGCTATCGGCACCGCCGGTTTCACCGCCGCGCTCGCCGTCGAGCGCATGGAGAGCAACGGCCAACGGCCGGATCTCGGCCCGATCGCGGTCACTGGCGCTACCGGCGGCGTCGGCAGCATCGCCATCGACTTATTCGCAGGCGCCGGCTATGAGGTACATGCGATCAGCGGCAAAGCCGACGCCGGCGACTACCTGCGGCAGCTCGGCGCCGCTGAAGTCATCGATCGCACCAGTCTCGAACTCGGCACGCGGCCGCTGGAGAAAGCGCGCTGGGGCGGTGCAATAGACAACCTCGGTGGCGACTTGCTGGCCTGGCTGACCCGCACGGTACGGCCGTGGGGCAATATCGCCGCCATCGGCCTGGCCGCCAGCCCGGCATTACAGACCACCGTCATACCGTTTATCTTGCGTGGCGTCAGCCTGCTCGGCATCTATTCGGTCGAGGTTCCCGCGCCGCTGCGCGAACGCGTGTGGCAGCGGCTGGCCGGCGACTTACGGCCGCGCCACCTGGACGCGGTAGTCAGCCAAGTGGTGCCACTGACCGAAATCGACAAAGTGTTCGAACCGCTCATGCAAGGTCAGGCGGTCGGCCGCACGGTGATTCGCATCGGCCCGTAGACCGGCGCGCCGCGGCGCGGCAGCGCCGGTCGAACTCTTCTACACTGAAGCGAAACAAGCATAGAAAAATCAGGCTAGGCAATGCGCGCAGGTGTGGGGAGGAAGATATGCAAGACGCCGTCTACCAGGCCGTATATCAACGCTCACTAAATGACCCGGAGAGCTTCTGGGCCGAGGCGGCCGAAGACATTCACTGGTTCCGACGCTGGGACCGCGTCCTCGACGACCGCAATAAGCCGTTCTACCGCTGGTTCAGCGGCGGCGAGCTGAACACCTGTTACAACGCCCTTGATGTGCACGTCGAGCAAGGTCGCGCCGATCAGGCCGCCCTCATCTACGACAGCGCCGTCACCGCCCGCATCAAGACCTGGACCTACCGTGAACTGCGCGACCAGGTCGCGCGCGTGGCGGGTATGTTGCGCGCCCAAGGGGTCGGCAAAGGCGATCGTGTCGTCATCTACATGCCCATGGTGCCCGAAGCGGTCATGGCCATGCTGGCCTGCGCCCGCATCGGCGCCATCCATGCGGTGGTGTTCGGCGGTTTCGCGGCGCCCGAGCTGGCCAGTCGCATCGACGACGCGCAACCGCGCTTGGTCATCACCGCCTCGTGTGGCTTGGAGCCGGGGCGTACGGTCGAGTACAAGCCGTTGCTCGATACCGCCATCGACATCGCCCGGCACAAACCCGAACGTTGCCTGATCGTGCAGCGCAGCCAATACCCGGCGACGCTCAGTCAAGAGCGCGATCGCGACTGGGATCAGCAGTTGGCGGCCGCCGCAGCGGTCGACTGCGTACCGGTAGCGGCCACCGACCCGCTCTATATTCTGCATACCTCCGGCACCACCGGCACGCCCAAGGGCATTGTACGCGACAATGGCGGCCATGCCGTGGCCATGAAATGGTCGATGAAGAACGTCTATGATGTCGGCGCCGGCGAGGTCTACTGGGCCGCCTCCGATATCGGTTGGGTGGTCGGCCACTCCTATATCGTCTACGCACCGCTGCTGAAGGGCTGCACCACCATACTGTACGAGGGCAAGCCGGTCGGCACGCCCGATCCCGGCGCGTTTTGGCGCGTCATCAGTCAACACCAAGTATCGGTACTGTTCACCGCGCCGACGGCCATCCGCGCCATCAAAAAAGAAGACCCGGACGGTCAACAGCGCCGGAAATATGACCTCAGTAGTCTGCGCACGCTGTTCCTGGCCGGCGAACGCTGTGACTCCGACACCCTGACCTGGTCCAAACAACTGCTCGGCGTGCCGGTCATCGACCACTGGTGGCAAACCGAGACCGCCTGGGCCATCGGCGCCAACTGCATGGGCATCCAGGCGTTGCCGATCAAGCCCGGCTCGCCGACGCGGGCGGTGCCCGGTTACGACGTGCGCTGCTTTGACGAGCATGGCAACGACGCCGCGCCGGGCACCATTGGTAATATCGTCATCCGTTTGCCACTGCCGCCCGGCACCTTTCCGACGCTGTGGAACAACGACGAGCGCTTTGTGCACGGCTATATGGCGCGCTTCCCGGGCTATTACCTGAGCGGCGACGCCGGCTACCTGGACACGGATGGCTACCTGTGGATAATGAGCCGCATCGACGACATCATCAACGTCGCCGGGCATCGCCTGTCGACCGGCGCTATCGAGGAGGTGTTGGCGTCGCACACAGACGTGGCCGAATGCGCCGTGGTCGGCGTTGCCGACGCGCTCAAGGGACAGGTTCCGGTCGGTTTGGTGGTACTCAAGGCCGGCGCCGAAATCGACCCCACGCTACTTTCGCAGCAATTGATTGAACGCGTGCGCGAGCGCATAGGTCCGGTGGCGTCGTTCCGTACGGTAGGCGTCGTCAAGCGCCTGCCGAAAACGCGCTCCGGCAAGATCTTGCGCGGCACCATGCGGGACATGGCCGACGGCAAACCGTACAAAATGCCACCGACCATTGATGATCCGCATATCCTGGTCGAGATCGCCGAGGCATTGCGTACGCTTGGCTATACCGTCGTCGACGCGCCGCGATGATGGCGGACCGGCCGGCATGCTGTCCGACCGGCGCGAATTAATCACTCTCTGCAAGGACGGATCGTATGCTTCCTGGACCATCTGCGGGCGCGCGCCTGCGCATCGCTGTTGAATCCGAGCAGCCGCTGCAAGTCGTCGGCGCCGTCAATGCCTACACCGCGCTGCTGGCCGAGCGCAGTGGCTTCCGCGCACTCTATCTGTCCGGCGCCGGCGTTGCCAACGCCTCGTTCGGGCTCCCCGATCTCGGTTTGACCACGCTTAATGACGTCTGCGAGGACGTACGCCGCATCTGTGGCGCCACCGAACTGCCATTACTCGTGGACGCCGACACCGGCTGGGGGCCGGCACTCATGATTGCCCGCAGCGTGCGCGAACTGACGCGCGCCGGCGCGGCCGGTATGCACATCGAAGACCAAGTGCAAACCAAACGCTGCGGACATCGCCCCAACAAAGCGCTGGTGTCGAGCGCGGAAATGTCCGACCGCATAAAGGCGGCCGTCGACGCGCGCAGCGATGCCGATTTCGTCGTCATGGCACGCACCGATGCGCGTGCCGCGGAAGGCATCGAGGCGGCCGTGGCCCGCGCGCGCGCTTATACCGAAGCCGGTGCCGATATGATTTTCGCCGAAGCACTGGGCACGCTGGACGAATATCGCGCCTTTACCGCGGCGGTCGATGTGCCGGTGCTGGCCAATATCACTGAGTTCGGCAAAACGCCGTTGTTCAGCGTCGACGAATTACGCCAGGCCGGCGTCGGCTTGGTGCTGTATCCGTTGTCGGCGTTCCGCGCCATGAGCGCGGCGGCCTTATCGGTATTCACGGCATTGCGCGCGCAAGGCACGCAGACATCGCAACTCGAGCATATGCAGACGCGCGAACAACTTTACGACGTATTGGGCTATTACGACTACGAACGCAAACTCGATGCATTGTTTGCCGCGGAGGGTACAGCCGATGAGCAGTAAGGCAACCAGCGCCGGATTGCGCGGCATCGCCGCCGGCCAGACCGCCATCGCCACGGTCGGTCACGAAGGCGCCGGACTGGCCTATCGCGGCTACGACGTGTCCGCGCTGGCCGAGCATGCCGGCTTCGAAGAAGTCGCCTATCTGCTGCTGCGCGGCGAATTACCGACCGTGGCGCAACTCGACGACTACCGCGCGCGACTGCAATCACAGCGCGGGCTGCCGGCGCCGCTGCGCGAGGTGTTGGAGCGTATCCCGGCCGATACGCATCCGATGGACGTGCTTCGAACCAGCTGTTCCATGCTCGGGACGCTCGAGCCCGAGACCGATTTTTCGCAGCAATATGACATCGCCGATCGTCTGCTGGCGGCGTTTCCATCCATGCTCATGTACTGGTATCACTTCAGCCGCCATGGCACGCGCATCGACACCGAATCCGACATGGCCTCGGTCGGCGGTCATCTGTTGCAGTTGCTGCACGGCCGCGCGCCGTCGGATCTGCACCAGCGTTGTCTGGATGCGTCGTTGATTCTGTACGCCGAGCACGAATTCAACGCCTCGACCTTTGCTGCGCGCGTCTGCGCTGCCACGCTGACCGACTTCCACTCCGCCATCACCGCCGCCATCGGCGCGTTGCGTGGCCCCTTACACGGCGGCGCCAACGAGGCGGCCATGGAGTTGATCGAGCGTTTCGACAGCCCCGAAGCCGCGCTCGCCGGTGTGCACGAAATGCTGGCGCGCAAGCAGAAAATCATGGGGTTTGGTCATGCCGTTTACCGCGAGTGCGATCCGCGCAACGCCACCATCAAAGCCTGGTCGCAGCGTCTGTCGCAGGCCGACGGTGATCCGCGCCACTTATACGCCATTTCCGAGGCCATCGAACAGACGCTCTGGCGCGAGAAGAAGTTGTTCCCGAATCTGGATTTCTACAGCGCATCGGTCTACCACTTCCTCGGCATTCCGACCGAACTGTTTACGCCGCTGTTCGTGTGCTCACGCATCACCGGCTGGTCCGCGCATGTCATCGAGCAACGCGGCAACAACCGCTTGATTCGTCCCAACGCCGACTATATCGGCCCCGCCGAACGGCCGTGGGTACCGCTTGAGCGACGCGCCTAGCCGTTTCGGCCGGATGTCTCGACCGAACGCCCCGACTGCTTTCACCCGCCGGAGAGAATTGCATGGCTCATGACGCACGTTCCGCCGCGCGCCCGCAAGCCGACACGTTGCTGGCGCAGATCGCCGATTACGTCGTCGACTACGACGCAACCGCCAGTACCGAAGCGCTGGACACGGCGCGCTATTGTCTGATGGACACGCTCGGCTGCGGCCTGTTGGCGCTCAACTATCCGGCCTGCACCAAACTCCTGGGGCCGCTGGTGCCCGGCGCCGGCATGGCCGGTGGTGCGCGCGTGCCGGGCACCGACTATGAACTCGATCCGGTCCAGGCCGCGTTCAACATCGGCGCCATGGTGCGCTGGCTGGATTACAACGATACTTGGTTGGCGGCGGAGTGGGGCCATCCGTCCGACAACCTGGGCGGCATTCTGGCCTGCGCGGATTACCTCAGCCGTTCGGCTGAAGCCGCAGGACGCGCGCCACTGACCGTACAGGACGTGTTGGTGGCGATGATCAAGGCGCATGAAATTCAGGGCGTACTGGCACTGGAAAACAGCTTCAACCGCGTCGGCCTTGATCATGTGCTGTTGGTGCGCATCGCCTCGACTGCGGTACTGTGCGGCATGCTGGGCGCCACCCGTGAGCAGATCATCGCGGCGGTGTCGAACGCCTTCATCGATGGCGGTGCCTTGCGTACCTACCGTCACGCGCCCAATACCGGCTCGCGTAAGAGCTGGGCGGCCGGTGACGCCACCAGTCGCGCCATGCGCCTGGCGCTGATGGCGATGCGCGGGGAAATGGGCTATCCATCGGCGCTGAGTGCGCCGACGTGGGGATTCCAGGACGTGCTGTTCAAGGGCGGTTCGGTAAAATTGGCGCAGCCGTTGGGCACCTACGTCATGGAAAATATCCTGTTCAAGATCGACTACCCGGCCGAGTTCCACGCCCAAACGGCGGTCGCCGCTGCACTCGCTCTGCACGCCGAAGTCGCCCCGCGCCTGGAACAGATCGCACGCATCGACATCGACACCCAGGAGGCCGCGCTGCGCATCATCGACAAGACCGGGCCGCTGCACAATCCCGCCGATCGCGATCACTGCCTGCAATACATGGTGGCGGTACCACTATTGTTCGGCCGCCTCAGCGCCGACGATTACGAGGATGACGTGGCCGCCGATGCTCGTATCGATGAGCTGCGCGCCAAAATGCATGTGCGCGAAGATATGCAATTCAGCCGCGACTATCTCGACCCTGAAAAGCGCTCTATCGGTAATGCCGTGCAAGTGACGTTCATCGATGGCAGCCAGAGCCCGCGCGTTGCAGTGGAATATCCGATCGGCCACCGCCGTCGGCGCACCGAAGGCATGCCGCTACTGGTGGAGAAATTCCGGACCAATATCGCCACTCGGCTTTCGGCCGAAAAATGCGCGGCCCTGGCGGCGGTATGCGAGGATAGCGCGCGCCTTACGCACCTGCCGGTGCACGAATTCATGGCACTGATGGTAATATGACGCTGCGGGCCGTTGCGCGGCTTTTCCGTCGCAGCTGTTAACAGCGCGGCGCGAAACTGGCAACATGGGCCCGCGGCGGCGGCCGCAGCACGCCGCCGGACACTTCTATGAAAGCGAATAGCACAACCATGATCAGCACCCTACCGCGACCGACCGGGATTTATGTGATTGCCGGCGTCAGCCTTGTATTGGCCCTGTTGTTGGGCGGCGGCGCTTACCTGCAACTCGCCGCCGCACACCAGGCCGGCAGTCTGTATGGCCCGTTCGTGTATGTCGATCTCGCCGCCGCCATCGGTCTGGCGGTAGTCGGTTTTGGGTTGTTCTTCGGCGTGCGCGTATTTCGGCGTATCGCGCGCGTGTTTTTCTATGCCTTGGCGCTATATCAAGCCATGTTGTCCTTTCTGGTACTGACACGTGAACTGAACGCAGCCTCGATTTATGGTCTGGTGCTCGCCCTGATCTTGCTACTGTTCCTGATCGGCGCACGCGGCTATCTCAATGCCGACGTTGCGCAACGCTTTTTCGATGACCGCAGCGACAAAAAAAAAACCTGATACTGAAGTGCGTTTCAGCACGGTTTGAACTGTGTATCGGCTCCTTGCGTACAGCCTCGGCGCGCCTTTAGTCTGAGAGCCGGTCGGGCTTAGCGCTGGTCTGCTGTGGAAAAGCCGGATCGACCGAATGTGTTCGATCCTGCTCGCCAAATAGTGACGGCTATTTCTCCCGGACGATCGGGCATTTCGCCTCAAATTCGCTTTCGTTCGCTACGATCACCGAAGGCCGAAAGGCTCGTGGTGCCCCCGAAGTCGCCCGATGACGTGATGCGCCGGCGTCGAACCAGCGCGCGCAGGTGTGGTCCAACGGATATAGGCTCGGCCCGGGCGTCGAGCCAGACCGAACCGCGAACCCAGTGGAGGAAGTTAAATGCAAGAACCATCGAAGCAACGGCGCGGTTTTATGC
>JASBUN010000050.1 GCA_030147845.1 Gammaproteobacteria bacterium | reverse complement strand
CATCGCCGCGTCCACGCCCTTGGCCGAGAACGCCGAGGCCGGCCACGCCGCCGCCAGCACCGTCTGCGGGCTCAGCAGGCCCGCACCGACCGCCACGCCCGCTACGCTCGCCGCCAGCGTACCTTTCAACAAACTTCTACGTTTTAAGTTGGTATTCATTAGTGAAGACTCCTCAGTGCCTCTTTGATTGCAATCGTGTACACCGCTGAGATAAGTGCAATAGCCGTACCACTATATTAAATTTAAATAAAACAATTGATTAGCTAATAATCTCGGCCCATTGGCGGCGCCGATTCGTGCAAACTGCAATGCTTGGATTGCAATTTCAACGATCGCGCCACGGCGCGTCAGTCCGCCGCATCGACGTCACCGGGGTCGGCCACGCTAGTCTTGTCGTAGTGCTGCAGCTTGCGCCACAAGGTCGATTTATTGATGCCGAGCGCACTGGCGGTGCGTTCACGGTTGCCGCCGTAGCGTTGCAACAACTTGAGGATATAGCGCCGCTCCAATTCTTCTATGGTCGGCAGGTCACCGTCAATGGCGTCGGCACTGGTGACGGTAGCGCTGGGAAGTTCGTCGATGTGCAGTTCGGGACCATCGGCCAGCGCGATGTGGCGTTCCACCAAGTTGCGCAGCTCGCGCACATTGCCGGGCCAGTCGTACGCGCATAGACGTCGCATGGATGACGCATCGAATCCGCTTATCTCGCGCTGGTAGCGCTGCCGGAAGTCCTCGATAAAATACTGTATCAGCAACGGTATGTCTTCACGCCGACGGTGCAGCGGCGGCATGCCAATCTTGACGACGTTGAGTCGATGATACAAATCATGACGAAAATGTCCCTGCGCCACCATTTGTTCCAAGTCCCGATGAGTGGCGACGACAAAACGCACATCGATGTCGATCGGTCGCACGCCACCAACCCGTGTGATCTGCTGTTCCTGCACCACGCGCAATAGCTTGACCTGCATTGCATCGGAAATATTGCCGATCTCATCCAGCAACACGGTCCCGCCCGAGGCCGCCTGTAACAATCCTTGTTTGGTATGCGATGCGCCCGTGAACGCACCTTTCTCGTGCCCAAACAACTCGCTCTCCAATAAGGTGTCGCTGAGCGCACCGCAATCGATGACCACGAACGGCTGCTCGGCGTCCTGGCTGAGATCGTGTATGGCGCGCGCAACCAATTCCTTGCCGGTGCCGGAATCGCCTTCGATAATGACGTTGCAACGGATATCGGCAATTTTTTCGATGGTCGAGTAGACCGCGCGCATCACCGGCGTTTGCCCGATCATGCCGAACCGGGAGTGTTCATCGCGTAGTTGGCGTTTCAACAGCCGGTTCTCGCGCCGCAACCGCATGCCTTCCAGCGTCTTTTGCACCTGGACGATCAATTCGTCCATATCGAACGGCTTTTTCAGAAAATCGCTGGCGCCGAAACGTAGCGCTTCGATGGCGTTGTCGACCGTCGAATAGGCGGTAACAATGATCACCGGCACGTCAGAATCTACACGGCGCACCTCGGCCAGCAATTGTGTGCCGGTCAAATTGGGCATACGTAAATCGCTGATGATGAGGTCCGCGCCGCACTGCCTGAAGTAGTCCAACGCTTGCACCGGGTCGCGGAACACGCGCACGTCGAACGGCGCATCCTCGCTGAAGCGCAACATGAGTTCGCCCGACTTGATGTCGTCGTCGACGAATAGAATTAGTGGCTGTCGATCCATGCGCGTGGACTCCGCCGATTTATCGTGCCCCGATTATAGAGCGCGATCGCTGTGATATAGCAGCAATCCTGGCTCGGCCGCACCGAGGAGGTTCGAAATTAATTCGCTCAAGCGGCATTGGAAATGCGTCTCGGCATGATCGTTTACCGCGACCAAGTTTGCTACGGCGCCGCCTTCGGCCGTATGCCATCGCCTTGACAGAACGGATCAGAGCTCCCCTAACGGCAGGATTACGGTCGCGGTCACACCACCGTCGGCGTTGTTCTCGACGCGCAGTTGTCCGCCGTGCCGCTCAACGATACCGAGGCTGATGGAAAGTCCGAGACCGCTGCCTTCACCCACCGCCTTGGTACTGAAAAACGGGTCGAAGACCCGCTCCATGGTCGGCGCGTCGATGCCTGAACCATGGTCGCATACGCAAATCACGAACTCGCGCTGCCTACGCGCCGTTTGCACGGTAACAGCGGAACCCTGCGCGCTCGCCTGCACCGCGTTCAAGAGTAAATTCACCAACACTTGCTGCAACTGACCGCGATCACCGTCGATAAAGCCATCGTCGATGGCGCCCGCGCTAATGACGGCACAGTGCGAACGCGCTTCTTGCTGGACCAGCGCGATGGTTTCATCTATCCACGCCGCGACCGCAAATCGACTGTACTCAGGTGTCACTTGCCGGGCAAAGTTGAGTATGCCCTTGACGATAACCGACGCCCGTAGCACTTCCTCGCGCAGCGAATTGACATCACGCTGCACCTTGACGTTATCGGGCGCGGCCCGCTTGATCAACTTTGCCAATGACAGCGCGTTATTGAGCGGGTTGTTGATCTCGTGACCGATACCGGCGGCCATCTGGCCGATACTGGCCAGCTTGGCGTTCTGCAGCATCATATGCTGCGCCCGATCACGTTCGGCGCGGGCATGCTCGAGTGTGTCGGCCATATAGTTGAACGAGGTCTCGAGTTGCCGAATTTCATCGGCGCCCTGGGCATGCACGCGCACGCTGTGATCGCCGTTGGCGTAGCGTTTTAGTCCGCGGGCCATCTCGGTTACCGGCCTGGCGATCGTACGTGCGCCCAATTGAGCGAGAAACAGACTGGCCAATAACGCCACCGCCGCCACTCCCAGGATACCCTGGCGAATGCGATCGAAGGGCGCCAGCACCTCGCTCATATTCATGCGCACGGCGACCACCCAACTGGCGAGCTGATTGGAGTAGGGCAGGTATTCCATATAGTAGGTGCGTGTTAGCCCGCTCGGGTCCGAAAATTCACCGTAAGGTTTACGTTGCACGGCGTCCCACAGGCGGCCGCCGTCGAGCTTTTTGAGGTTGAACGGCGCGGCGTCGTTGTTGGTCAGGCGCAAGCCACGCGCGTCATCGTAGAGAATGTTGCCGTCACGATCGATGTTGTCGGGATTGATTTCCGCGATCAGCACCTTGCCCTCGTGCTCACGCGGCGCCATCTCGACGATGCGATCGACCTGGCCACCACTGAAATCGACCATCAAGTAGCCGATGGTCTTGCCGTCGCGTTGCAGCGGCACGACCGCGTCCAGCATCGGCGGGCCACGCAGCCCGTCTCGATCCCAGCGGCTTTCGGGCAGCGCGATGAAACTGAGATCGTTGGCCGCCAGGGCACGCAGGCGCTTGGCGAAGCCAGGGTCCTGGATTTCATCTTCCGCGTATGGAAAACTCTCGATACCTTCGGAAATACCGACATTGCCATGGCCAAAGCGTACCTTAATCAGCGTGTTGGCCTGAATATCGAGCACGCGCAGGGTAGCAAAATTCGGCACCACACCCTGCAGGCCGGCCAGAAAACGGCTCAGTCGTTCGGTGCGCTGAAAGTACTCGCTGTGCAAAGCACCGGCGTCCGCGCGCTCGAGCACCGGCAGATACTGGCGGATATCGGGCGAACCGGCCAGCGCCAGCACCATTTGGCGCTCGTAATACAGGCTACGGTCGATTTCCGACACCAGGGCGTTGAGGCGCGAGGTCATTTCCCGATTGACCTCGTCCCGGTAACGCCGTTCGCTGTAGGTGGTGGCCGCCAGCACCAATACCGCCAAAGGCAGCAGGGTGGACACGAACACCCACAGAAATATATTAGTTTTCAGTCTCACACATGCATCTCGCGGTACGCCCGCCAATATCCGGTCGAGTGTCGCCGTAGGCAGGACTTTAGCATAACCGTATAATGCCTCGGAGCGGGGTGCGGATTGGAGATCGAAATGAAAAGCTGTTGGGCCAACTATCTATTGTGGGCCGTGATCGCTGTGTTCGGCACCGGCGCGCTATTGTCTGCCTGCGGCCGCAAGGGTGATTTGTATTTGCCCGATCATGCCCACAAGCAGGAACAGAAGAAAGACCAAAGCCGCAAATAAAAGCGGGCATCCTTATGGACCACTTCCACTATCGCGACGGCGTACTGCATGCCGAAGATGTCGATCTGCGCGGCCTGGCCGAGCGCTTCGGCACGCCCTGCTACGTCTATTCGCGCGCCACCATCGAGCGCCATTGGCACGCTTTCGACCGCGCCTTCGGTGCGCAACCGCACCTGGTGTGCTACGCCGTCAAAGCCAACTCCAATTTGGCCGTGCTGAACATACTGGCGCGCCTGGGTTCGGGCTTCGACATCGTTTCGCGCGGCGAGTTAGAGCGTGTTCTACGCGCCGGCGGCCGGCCGGAAAATATCGTCTTCTCCGGCGTCGGTAAGCAAGAGCCCGAAATCCGGCGTGCCCTCGAAGTCGGCATCCGTTGCTTCAATGTCGAATCCAGCGCCGAGCTCGAACGTATCGACCGAATCGCGGATGCGGTCGGCCGTACAGCGCCCATATCGCTGCGCGTCAATCCGGACGTCGATGCCAACACGCACCCGTACATCTCCACCGGACTCAAGCAAAACAAATTCGGTGTCGACATCGATAGCGCCGTCGAACTATACGCGCGCGCCGCCGAGCTCGAACACATTCGCGTACTCGGCATCGATTGCCACATCGGCTCGCAACTCACGCGCATGAGCCCGTTCCTGGACGCCCTCGAGCGCGTATTGGCGCTGGTCGATCAACTCGGCGCGCACGGCACGGCGGTGCAGCACCTCGACATCGGCGGCGGTCTCGGCATACGCTACCGGGATGAAACACCACCCGAGCCCGGCGAATATGCCGCGGCGATCGTGGAACGGCTGGGTGGGCGTGACTTGGAGCTGCTGATGGAGCCGGGCCGCGCCATTGTCGGCAACGCCGGCATTTTGCTGACGCGGGTGGAATACGTGAAGCCCACACCGGAAAAACAGTTCGCCATCGTTGACGCCGCCATGAACGATCTACTGCGCCCGGCGCTCTATGATGCCTGGCAGGAAATCGTGCCGGTGCAAGAGCACAGCGCGCAACCGCGGCGCGACTACGACATTGTCGGACCCGTCTGCGAGACCGGCGATTTCCTCGGTAAGGACCGGTCACTGGCGCTCGCCGCGGGTGATTTGTTAGCGGTACGATCCGCCGGCGCCTACGGCTTCGCCATGAGTTCCAACTACAATTCTCGGCCGCGCGTCGCCGAGGTCATGGTCGACGGCGCCGAGGCGCATATGGTGCGGGCACGCGAAAGCATTGAACAACTCATGGCAGGCGAGGCCATACTTCCTTAGCCACAACGTGCAATGGCGGGGTCTACTCATGCAACGCATTGCCGAACCGGAGTTGATGGACGACACGGCGCAGGCGCGGGCCTATGCCGAGGCCGATTTCGAACAGCCGCACGGCGCTTTCATCGAGCACTGCCGCGCGCTGTTCGGCACCAATATTTCCGGTCCGGTGTTGGATTTGGGCTGTGGCCCGGCCGACATCAGTGTACGTTTCGCGCGCGCTTATCCGCATTGCGTGATCGACGGCATCGATGGCGCTGCGGCCATGCTCGAATTGGGCAAACAGGCCGTGCATGCGGCGCGGCTGGACGATCGCATACGCCTGCGGTTGGCGCGATTACCGCAGGCCAGATTACCGCGTGCGCACTACCGCATGTTGCTCAGCAACAGTCTGCTGCATCATTTGGCCGACCCGCTCGTGCTATGGCGTAGTATTTCGCACGCCGCCACCCCCGGTGCTGCGGTCTTTATCATGGACCTTATGCGTCCGCACAGTCGCGCCGAAGCCGAGTCACTTACCGCGCAGTACACGGGCGGCGAGGCGGAAATATTGCGACACGACTTTTTCCATTCGTTGCTGGCCGCCTACCGGGTCGATGAAGTGCGCGCACAGCTGCGCACCATGGGTCTTCATGCACTTTGCGTCGAGTCGGTCAGCGATCGTCACCTGATCGTCCACGGGCATGTATAGATAACAGAGGCGCGTCGTGCAGAAATTCGAAAATCCATCGCCCGATGACATACGCGCGTTGTTACAGCGCGTGCAGCGCATCGCCGTAGTCGGCCTGTCGCCACAGCCGACCCGGCCGAGTCACACCGTCGCCGCTGCACTACAGGGCTTCGGCTACAAAATAATCCCGGTGCGTCCGGCGCTCGACCAAGTGCTTGGCGAGCGCGCCTACGCCGATCTGCACGAGGTGCCCGCGCCCATTGATCTGGTTGATGTATTCCGCGCACCGCAACATGTCGACGCCATCGTCGATACCTGCATCGAACTCGGCCTGCCCGCACTGTGGCTACAAGATGGCGTCGTCAACGAAGCGGCCGCGCTACGTGCTCAGCGGGCCGGCCTGTTGGTGGTCATGAATCGCTGCATCTACCGCGACCATCGTGCGTTGATCGGCTAACCGCTGCGCGCTTTGGCGCCCAGTCAGCGTATCCGGCACCCACCAAAACGCCTGCCTATCCCGAATAAATCACCTGAAATGGTCAGGCCGAATGGATAAAATGCGCGCACGCCTCGACTACCGGATTGTGTATGACAACGCGCGACCCAGGCCCCGACCAAAACAACCGCCATTCCGTGCGCCAGGATGCGAGCACCGACGCTCTTGCGGTCACACCGTCTCTCGGCGCCGCATTGGAACAGGCGAACATGCCGCGTCGCTCGACCTTGGTGGACCGACGTGTGCTTATCATCTCGACGTTCGCGATCACCTTGGGTGTCGCGGCTGCGTTCATCGCCCAAACGCTGGTCGCGCTCATCGATCTATGCACGAATGTCGCGTTTTACGGCCGCCTGTCTTTTACCGCGGCGTCGCCTGCCCACCATCATCTAGGTGCCTGGGTGGTGGTAGTACCGGCGATGGGTGGTCTGGTCGTCGGCGCGCTGGCGCGTTGGGGTTCCGCGGCGATCCGTGGCCACGGAATTCCGGAAGCGATGGAACAAATATTACGTAATGAATCGAAGATACAACCCCGGGTCACGTTCTTGAAGCCATTGTCGTCCGCCATCGCCATCGGTACCGGCGGACCGTTCGGTGCCGAAGGGCCGATCATCGCCACCGGCGGCGCACTCGGGTCCGTGCTCGGACAATTGCTACGGGTGACCACACACGAGCGCAAAGTGTTGCTGGCCGCCGGCGCTGCTGCCGGCATGGCCGCCATTTTTGCGGCACCGATCTCTGCAACCCTGCTTGCCGTCGAATTGCTATTGTTCGAACTACGGCCGCGTTCGCTGATTCCGGTTGCGCTCGCGGCGGTAACGGCAACCGGCGTGCGGTTCGCCACGGTCGGTAGTGCAGCGATATTTGCCATGCCGAATATCGCCATTCCCGGAGCCGGATCGCTGGCGTTTTACGTCGCGCTCGGCGCGTTGATCGGAATCCTGAGCGTAGCCATCACGCGCGCCGTTTATGCCGTTGAGGACCAGTTCGCGAAACTGCCTGTGCATTGGATGTGGTGGCCGGCCATCGGCGGCTTGTTGGTCGGCGCTATCGGCTATTTCGCACCCTTAACCTTGGGCGTGGGATACGACAATATTTCCAACATCGTGAATGGCCAACTGGGCTTCGCCGCGCTGCTGGTTCTTGGTCTAATGAAACTGTTGTCTTGGTCCATTGCCCTGGGTAGTGGCACCTCGGGCGGAACATTGGCGCCCTTATTCACCATTGGCGGAGCGCTGGGCGCAGTGACGGGGATAGCCATGATGCTGGTCGCTCCGCGGCTGGGCGTCGATCCGCGCATCGCCGGCCTGGTCGGCATGGCCGCCATGTTTGCCGGCGCATCGCGAGCGCTGCTGACCTCGGTGGTGTTCGCGTTCGAAACGACGCGGCAGTTCGCCGGCCTGCTGCCATTGCTGGGCGGGTGCACGGCCGCCTATCTGGTCTCGGCCTTAAGCATGAGAACGACCATCATGACCGAGAAAATCAGCCGTCGCGGAGTGCATGTGCCGGACGAGTACTCGGCCGACTACCTCGAGCAGGTGCGCGTCGGCGACGCCTGTGTGCGCCAAGTCGTCACGCTTAATGGCTCCGACTCGCTCGAGCAAGTACGCCGGTGGCTGCATTCCGGCGCCGCCGGAGCGAAACACCAAGGTTATCCGCTGGTCGATGATTCGGGTCGGCTGTGTGGCGTACTTACGCGCCGCGATCTATTGGACGGCGATGGCGACCCCTCGGCGCGGGTAAGCCAACGACTAGCACGGGCCGCGCTCGTGGTTCAGGAACATCACTCGTTGCGCCAAGCCGCCGACCACATGGTTGATCATAATGTCGGTCGGCTGGTGGTCGTCGCCGCCGACGAACCGCATCGTATCGTCGGCATTCTCACCCGTGGCGACATCCTCGCCGCTCATGCCCGGCGGCTACAACAACTACGATCGGTCGAACGCCATATCTCCCTGCGTAAACGCAAACATAATAAATAGCCGCGCGCTCAAGCTGCGCTACAGCCGATGTCGAGCATGGACGTTTCTGGTAGGCTTGGAGCATGTGGCTCGAATTCACCAAAATGCATGGATTAGGCAACGATTTCGTCGTTGTCGACGCCATGTCGCGGCGGATCGAGCTGACTGCGGACCAGATTCGCCGGATCGCCGATCGTCACTTTGGCATCGGCTGTGATCAACTGCTGATGGTCGAGCCGGCGCGCGCCGGCGCGGATTTCGGTTATCGTATCTTTAACGCCGACGGCGGCGAAGTGGAGCAATGCGGGAATGGCGCGCGCTGCTTCGCGCATTACGTGCGCAGCAAGGGCTACACCGACAAGGCCGAAATTCGAGTCGATACATTGGCCGGTGTAATTACGCTGGTTGTCGAAGCCGATGGCCAAGTTCGGGTCGACATGGGCGAGCCGCGCCTGGCGCCAAACGACATCCCGTTACGCGCCGCGGCACAGGCCACTCACTACACGTTGCTGGTCGATGGCGAGCACTATACGGTCGGCGCGCTGTCCATGGGCAATCCGCATGCCGTGTTGCTGGTCGATGATATCAAGCGCGCGGCCGTACCCACGCTCGGCGCACGTATCGAACGACACGCCGATTTCCCGCAGCGGGTCAACGTCGGATTCATGCAGATCGTGGACCGCGAGCACATCCGCTTGCGCGTGTTCGAGCGCGGCGCCGGCGAAACCTTAGCCTGTGGTACGGGCGCCTGCGCGGCGGTCGTGGTCGGACGCCTGTGGGGACGCCTCGACACGCGCGTTGCCGTTGATCTACCCGGCGGTGCTCTTGTGGTAAGCTGGGACGGCGCCGGTCATGCGGTCTACATGACCGGACCGACCGCCACGGTGTTTGAAGGAAAGATCAATATATGAGCACACAACAAGATCGAAACTTCGGCGAGCAAGCTATCACGGATCAACAGGTCGCCGATTATTTGCGCGAACACCCCGACTTCTTTGAGCACCACGCCGCCTTGCTGGCAACGCTCCAAATTCCACACAGCTGCGGTCCGGCGGTGTCGCTGGTGGAATATCAAATCAGCGTGCTGCGCGATCAAAACCGCGACATGCGGCGCAAACTCAAAGAACTGGTGCAACTCGGACGCGATAATGATCGCCTAAGTGAACACATGCTTCATCTTACCGAAGCGTTGATCGAGGCGCGCGATCTGGACCATGTACTCAGTGCCGTCGAACATACCCTGCGCCATGAGTTTCACGCCGACGCCGTACCGATTTATCTATTCGCACACGCCGACGCGCCGGCGCATAGCAGTATCTCGGTGGTGGCCCGTGACGATCATCGACTGCAGCCATTCGACACGTTTTTTAAGAACAGCCGGCCCCTGTGCGGACGCCTCACCAGCGAACAGATGTCCTTCCTTTTTGCCGATCAGGCCGACGAACTCGGTTCAGCGGCGCTGATTCCATTGGGTCGCCGCGCCGAATTCGGCATGCTCGCCATCGGCAGCCGCGATGCCGAACGCTTCCACCCCGGCATGGGTACATTGTTCCTGAATCGCTTGAGCCACATCGTCGGCGCCGCACTGCGGGCGCATCATCGCAACGCAGCGGACCATGATTAAGCTGCAACAATGGCTGGATCGCTTCCAAGACCATTTGCGCCATGAGCGTCGCTTGTCGCCACTGACGGGTCAGCACTATGCGCGCGACTTGGATCATTTCGCCGCCTTCTGTAACGACAACGGCATCGCCTCCTGGGGCGATGTCAACGCGCACCAGGTACGCGCGTTCATCGCCTTGCGCCACCGTCGCGGCTTGTCCGGTCGTAGCCTGCAGCGGCAATTGTCCGCGATTCGAGGGTTTTATCATTTTTTGCTGCGCGAGGGCGCGGCCGACTACAATCCGGCGCAGGATATCCGTGCGCCGAAGGCCGCCCGTAAGTTGCCGCAGCCGCTGGACGTCGATCAAATGGCAAAGCTGCTCGAAATCGAGGGCAGCGCGCCGCTGTCGGTACGCGACCGCGCAATCATGGAACTGCTGTATTCGTCCGGTCTGCGCCTCGCCGAGCTGATATCGCTGGACGTCGCCGACCTCGACCGCGGCGACGCCGTGGTCCGCGTCACGGGTAAGGGCTCGAAAACACGCGTCGTCCCGGTCGGTCGGCAAGCACTGTCGGCGCTGCATGCATGGCTGCGCCTGCGACCGGAGATGGCCGCCGATACCGAGACCGCCTTGTTTGTTGGCCGCCAAGGCCGGCGACTCAGTCCACGTGGTATCCAGCAGCGCTTGCGCCATTGGGGACTGCGCCAAGGCATGGCCAGTCGCGTACACCCACACAAGCTGCGTCACTCCTTCGCCAGCCATCTGCTGGAATCCTCCGGCGACCTGCGCGCGGTGCAAGAACTGCTTGGCCACGCCGATATCGCTACCACGCAAATCTATACCCACTTGGATTTTCAGCACTTGGCGCGCGTCTACGACCGTGCCCACCCACGCGCACGCAAGAAGTAGTCGGCAATCGATTGAAACCGGGCGAGCGCGCCCCCATACAGCAAGTCTCGGCTGTGCATGCAGACTCGCCGCCGGCGATAACCCCGAATATTAACGCGATTAGACATCATTCGTGCTCGTCGCTGCGCTAAGCTTGGGAGTTCAATGCAACGTTGTGTGCGCCGTGCAGGGCAACCGCAGCTCGGCGCAAGTCGCCCGGATTCGGCCCTGGCGTGCTAGTAACCCTAGCGATTACGCCTAATTGAGACCTTGAAAATCATATATAATCAGCAGCTTTCGTCGAATACAGGAGGATAGCGTGGAGCAGTACAGAGGCACGACCATTCTCTCGGTACGCCGTGGCGACAAGGTCGTGATCGGTGGCGACGGCCAGGTCTCGCTCGGTAATACGATCATGAAGGGTAATGCGCGCAAAGTCCGGCGCTTATACCAAGGCCGCGTCATTGCCGGATTCGCCGGCGGCACCGCGGACGCCTTTACACTGTTCGAGCGTTTCGAGAGCAAGCTGGAAAAGCACGGTGGCAATCTCACTCGCGCCGCCGTTGAGTTGGCGAAAGATTGGCGCACCGACCGCATGTTGCGCCGCCTCGAAGCACTGCTGGCGGTCGCCGACCGTAACGCGTCATTGATCATTTCGGGTAACGGCGACGTTATCGAACCCGAAAACGATCTGATGGCCATTGGCTCCGGCGGCCCGTATGCGCAGGCGGCGGCACGAGCGCTGCTGGAAAATAGCGAACTTTCGGCACGGTCCATCGTCGAAAAAGGCTTGGAAATCGCTTCGGATATATGTATCTACACCAATCGCAACCTGACCATCGAAGAACTGGACAGCGTTGATGGTGACGCAAACCAACCGTAACCACTCGATTAAGGCAGTCTTCTCATGTCTGAAATGACCCCGCGTGAAATCGTTCAGGAACTGGACAAACACATCATCGGTCAGTCCGCGGCCAAACGCGCGGTCGCCATTGCACTGCGCAACCGCTGGCGCCGTATGCAGGTGGACGATACATTGCGCAACGAGATCACGCCCAAGAACATCCTCATGATCGGACCCACGGGTGTCGGAAAAACCGAAATCGCCCGGCGGCTGGCGCGTTTGGCAAACGCGCCGTTCATGAAAATCGAGGCGACCAAATTCACCGAAGTCGGCTACGTGGGACGCGACGTCGAATCCATTATCCGCGACCTGGTCGATGTCGCGGTAAAAATGACGCGCGAATCGGAGATGGACAAGATGCGCCACCGCGCCGAGGACGCGGCGGAAGAGCGCGTTCTCGACGCGCTGCTGCCGAAACCGCAGAACTTTGGCTTTGATCCTTCCGAACAACCCGAAGACGATTCGGCCACTCGGCAGAAGCTGCGTAAGAAGCTACGCGAAGGCTCATTGGATGACCGCGAAATCGAAGTCGACATCGCCGTCGCCCCGCTAGGGGTTGAGATCATGGCGCCCCCCGGCATGGAAGAAATGACCAGCCAGCTGCAAAGCTTGTTCCAGAACATGGGTGGAAACCGCAGCCAAACGCGCAAACTCAAAGTGAAAGACGCGGCGAAATTGCTGCGCGATGAGGAAGCGGCAAAGATGATCAATGAAGAAGAGCTCAAGCTGACCGCGGTGCACAACGTGGAGCAGAACGGCATCGTCTTCATCGACGAAATCGACAAGGTGGCCAAACGTTCCGAGCACGGCGGCCCGGACGTGTCGCGCGAGGGCGTTCAACGCGATCTGTTGCCATTGGTGGAGGGCTGCACGATTTCGACGAAATACGGCATGGTGCGCACCGATCACATTTTGTTTATCGCTTCGGGCGCATTTCATTTATCCAAACCATCGGATTTAATTCCCGAGCTGCAAGGCCGCCTGCCGATACGGGTAGAGTTGGACGCGCTTGGCGTCGACGAGTTCGTACGCATTCTGCGCGAACCGGACGCGTCGCTGACCGAACAATACAGCGCATTACTGGACACTGAAGGCGTAGAGATCTGCTTCAGTGACAGCGGCATTCAGCGCATCGCGGAGATCGCCTGGGAAGTAAACGAGCGTACCGAAAATATTGGTGCCCGTCGTTTACACACGGTCATGGAACGCTTGCTCGAAGAGTTATCGTTCGGCGCCTCCGACCGTAGCGGTGAACGTATCGAAATCGACGGTTCATACGTAAATGACCATCTAGCCGAACTCGCGCACGACGAGGACTTGAGTCGCTATATCCTGTAAATCACCCGCCGTTTTACGCCTGCGGGACACCCACCCGGTAAGGCGTATTCGGCAACATGAGAGAGACCGCGCATGGCGTCACCTAAACCTACCCAGATCAACGTTCACACCAAATCCCGGACGTTCGACATCGAATTCGATGACGGCGCGCACTATGTGCTGCCGGCCGAATACCTGCGTTGCTTTTCGCCCTCGGCGGAGGTGCAGGGCCATGCGCCCGGCCAGGAAGTGCTGCAGGTGGGCAAGGAGGGCGTCAATATCGAGCGCGTCGAACCGGTAGGGCATTATGCCATTTGTATCCATTTCGATGACGGTCACAACACCGGCATTTATTCTTGGGACACGCTCTACAACCTCGGCAAAAACCAAGAACACAACTGGGCCGATTACCTCGAACGCTTACGCCAAGCCGGCCATCAACGGCAACCGCCGGCGAGTTGAAGCGGCAGGCACCCTTGGCCTGCATGGCGAACCGCCATGGCTCAAGGCCGCCTGGGCCGACGGCTGGCGGCTTGCATGCATGACGGTTGAGGCCGACAATTCGCATTATTTCCGCGCAACCCCGGGGCGCACATCATGAGCGACGAACAGCAACGGCCCGGCACCACACATTTTGGCTATCAACAAGTGCCGTTACAGGACAAGGCACGCAAGGTAGCCGAAGTTTTTCACTCGGTGGCCGACAAATACGATCTCATGAACGACCTTATGTCGCTCGGCGTCCATCGGCTGTGGAAGCGCTACGCCATCGAACTCAGCGGTGTGCGACGCAATCAACAAGTGTTGGATCTCGCCGGCGGCACCGGCGACCTGGCGGCGCGCTTCGCCCGCATGGTCGGGCCTCAGGGCAAGGTCGTTTTGAGCGACATCAACGGCTCGATGTTGAATAAAGGGCGCGCGCGTCTAGTGGATGCCGGCGTGGTAGGTAACATCGAGTTCGTGCAGGCCGACGCACAGTGCCTGCCGTTCCCGGACAACCATTTCGACTGTATTACCATCGCCTTCGGACTGCGCAACGTGACCGACAAGGCGGCCGCTCTAGGCTCGATGCTGCGGGTGCTCAAGCCCGGTGGCCGGGCGCTGGTTTTGGAGTTTTCCAAACCGACCGTGCCGGTCATCGCGCCACTGTACGATTTGTATTCCTTCAAGGTGCTGCCGCTGCTGGGCAAGTGGGTCGCGGGCGATGAGGCGAGTTATCGCTACTTGGCCGAATCGATCCGCGTTCACCCGGACCAGGAAACGCTGAAGGCCATGATGGCGGACGCCGGATTTGAGCGCTGCGATTACTTCAACCTCAGCGGCGGTATCGTCGCCGTACACCGCGGTTACAAGTTATGACCGCCCCACACTCGGCGGTTCCTGTGCCATGAAGACGCCGACGGCCGCGCTCGGGGCGCTGGAATGGACACTGAATCGATTTCTGGCTCTGGATGCCAATACAGCGCGGCAAATGGGCGCGCTCGAGGGCAAGGTCATTGCATTGCATCTGCGCGGCCTGGATCTGACCCTCTATGTGCTACCGGGCGCCAATGGCCTGCAGTTGCTCGACAACTATGAAGGCGATGCCGATGCGGTTGTCAGTGGAACGCCACTGGCGTTGATGCGCATGGGCCTGAGTCAGGACGCGTCGGCAGTCCTATTTGCCGGCGACGTACGAATTGACGGTGACACGGAAGTCGGGCAGCGGCTCAAGCGCCTGCTGGACGGCATGAAGATCGATTGGGAAGAGCAGTTGTCGCATTGGCTCGGCGATGCCGGCGCGCGCCAAACCGCTCGCGCCGTACGCGCATTGCACACCTGGGGCCGGCGCACCGCCGACCGCTTGGGCGAGGATGTGGCCGAGTACCTGCACGAGGAAAGCCGCCAGTTACCGCCAACGTCCGAAGTCACTGTTTGGCTCGACGCGGTCGATGTCTTGCGCGCCGATACCGATCGGCTGCAGGCGCGGGTGCAGCGGCTCCAACAGGCGCTTGCTCCGGCGGCGGCCGATCGGGCAGATAATTGACATGAAATCGATAAATAGTGTTAATCATAAAATTATATTTCTCCCTACTTATAACTTAATCTATTGATTAATCATATTGTTAATTTTGTTCGGCAAGCTAGGTCGAGAACCATGGCGGTGAGCGCTCCATGATTCGTCCCGGTCACCTGTTACGTCTGCTGTACATCAACCTGGTTTTGGTGCGCCACGGCCTCGACGAACTGATCGTCGCCACCCACCTGTTTCGGCCGCTGCGCTTCCTGCTCTATCTGGCGCCGTGGTACTGGTTGCGTGGGCTGCGCGCGCCACGCGGCGTGCGCATCCGCCGCGCGTTGGCCGACCTCGGCCCAATCTTCGTCAAATTCGGACAAATTCTATCGACCCGCCGCGACTTGCTGCCGGACGACATCGCTATCGAATTGGCGCAGCTTCAGGATCGCGTGCCGCCGTTCCCCGGCGAGCAGGCGCGTCGTATCGTCGAGGCCACCTACGGCAAACCGGTCGGCGAGTTGTTTCAGTTTTTCGACGAAACGCCGCTGGCGTCGGCGTCTATCGCGCAAGTGCACGCCGCGCGGCTACACGACGGGCGTGAAGTCGTGGTCAAAGTATTGCGGCCGAATATCGAGCCAATCATCCGCCGCGATCTGAGCCTGATGTATTACCTCGCCGGCCTGGCCGAGCGCTATTGGCGCGAGGGTCGGCGCCTGCGTCCGCGCGAAGTAGTGCAGGAATTCGAGAAGGTCATTTTCGACGAACTCGACCTGGTGCGGGAAGCCGCCAACGCCGCACAACTGCGGCGCAACTTTGAGGGCTCGACGTTATTGTATGTGCCGGATATCTACTGGCCCTATGCGCGCCGCAATGTCATCGTCATGGAGCGTATCAGCGGCATTCCGGTCGGCGATATCGAGCAGCTGCGAGACGTCGGCGTGGACTTGAAGCGGCTCGCCGAGCACGGCGTCGAGATTTTCTATACGCAGGTGTTCAAACACAATTTTTTTCATGCTGACATGCACCCGGGCAACATTTTCGTCTCGCCCGAAGGCCGCTACATTGCTGTCGATTTCGGCATCATGGGCACGCTCACACCCGAAGACAAACGTTATTTGGCCGAGAACTTCATCGCCTTTTTTAATCGCGATTATCAACGTGTAGCCGAATTACACCTGGAATCCGGATGGGTGCCGGCAAGTACGCGCGTGGACGAATTCGAGTCCGCCATTCGCACGGTGTGCGAACCCAATTTCAATCGTCCACTAAAAGAGATCTCTTTCGGCCAGGTGCTGCTACGACTATTCCAAACCGCACGGCGCTTCAATATGGAAGTGCAACCGCAGTTGGTGTTGTTGCAGAAAACGCTACTGAATATAGAGGGGCTGGGCCGCCAACTCTACCCGGACTTGGACTTGTGGACGACGGCCAAGCCGTTTTTAGAGCGCTGGATGAATGAGCAGGTCGGCACCCGCGCATTCGTGCGCCGGTTGCGCGAGAATCTTCCGATATGGTCGGAGACGCTGCCCGAACTGCCCGCGCTGATGCACGCATACCTGTACAAAGCGGTAAACCACAAACTCGACGGCGGCAACACGACGCGCGAGTTCGAGAAATTGCGGCGCGAAATGGAGCGCGCCAATCGTCGCTCGGTCATCGCCATCGCTGGCGCCGCATTGTTGATCAGCGCGGCCATCAATCTTGGCTTGGACAACTACGCCCCGCGCATGCTCGGCAGCATGCCGGTGAGTAGTTGGGTGCTCGGCCTCTCCGGCGCTGTCCTCCTGATCGCGGCCTACCTGCGGCGCTGACGAAACCAAGCGCCGCTGCGCACGAATCGTTCAGTGCGAACTGACGCGCAGATTGGCGGTAGCCAAATAGACCTCGCGCAGGAAATTCACCAGCGCCAAGATCAGGGCTAACATAGCGGCCACGAACAGCAGCGAAATGGGTGCGCGCATGTTGATGGCAACGAACGACCCGGCGAACAACACCGCGATCAACGTGCACACCAACAACGCGCAGGTCGTACACAAGCCGATAGCAAAACTGATTAGGCGCGCACGCCGCGATAGCAGCGTGATTTCTTCTTGCATAGCGGGCCGTAACGTTTGCTCGACGAGATCGAGTTTTTCGGTCAAGACCCGGCCGCGATCGATGATGCGGCCGAGGCGGTTGCTCAGCACGCCCAATATAGCGCCGACGCCGGTGAGCAGAAAAACCGGTGCCACCGCCAGTTGGATGGCGTGGGCGACGGAAGTCAACGGCGCTTCGGGTAGCATGGGCGAGGCTCCTGACGTCAACGGCGGTGAGGGATTAGTGTAGGCACTATAACGCCGCCCGCCGAGCGAGGAAATGGTGTAGCGCAACCGCGGCACGACTACCGTCGCGGTCCGTGCTCCGGTAGGATGGCGCCAACGCCACTAATCACCTTACGGACAACATATATGGCCAAGCAATACGGCATCCGCGTCACCTTGCCGCCCGGCGATACCATGACCACCTTGCTGGGCGAGGGGTGGGAAAGCTTCCGCTGGTATGACACGCCGCTGGCGCGCGACGCCGCCTTCGAAGCCATGCTACAGCCGCCGCCGTATTACCGCAGCGGCGACCTGCCCAGCCAAGTTTTACAAAAAGTGCAGCGTGACTAACGTGCAGCACGGCCAAAGATCGTTCCTGAAGAACGTTGTAGGCGCGGATGAAGCCGGGCAGGCCCGCTACGTTTCGCGGCCTACCTTGCACGGATGAATCCGTGCCTACAAAAAAACTACCACAATCACCGCGTACCGTATGATGTTGTAGGCACGGCTTTAGCCGTGCATTGGCCCCACGCAATGAGCACGGATAAGGAGGCATAAAGCCCGTGGTTTTTTGCGTGCCTGGCTTCTTTGCGAGAGATTAGGGTTTAGCCAAATGCATGAAACTCTCGCCAAGGCGCAAAGCGCGCCAAGATGAATGGGGCATCTCATGGCATGATTTTCGCGTGATGCACGGATGAATCCGTGCCTACAAAAACCTCGCTAACGGCATCGCGCACCGCATGATTTTGTCGGCACGGGAGAAAATGCATGAACCTTCTATTTCCTTTGCGTGCCTGGCGTCTTTTCGAGAGATGACGGTTTAACCAAATGCATGAAACTCTCGCCAAGGCGCAAAGCGCGCCAAGGTGATTGGGTCGTCTCATGGCATGATTGCCGCGTGATGCACGGATGAATCCGTGCCTACAAAAACCTCGCTAACGATATCGCGCACCGCATGATTTTGTCGGCACTGCTTTAACCTGGTTTGGTCTGTCCACGCATGGCTGAAAACATATAAAGCCTATGTTTTCTTTGCGTGCCTGGCGTCTTTGCGAGAGATTAGGGTTTAGCCAAATTGCATGACGCTCTCACCAAGGCGCAAAGCGCGCCAAGGTGATTGGGTCGTCTCATGTCATGATTTCAGCATGATGCACGGATGAATCCGTGCGGACAAAAAATACGCGCACCGGCCTGCCGCTTCTGTTTACGGTGATACGACGCGCTGTCGCAGATAGATGGCGGCGATCAAAACCGCTAATGTTACGATCCAGAATAGTAGGTAAGCGGTCATCGACTGGCGCGCCTTGGCTTTCTCCAACCAGGTACGTGGGCGCACGCCTTTGACCAGGAGCACGACTTTGGCGGAAAGATTCACGCACACAACGTTTACCGCCAACAGCAGACCGGCGCCCAAAGCCTCGGTTGTATGTCCACTGCCCAGCAACAGCCCCATCGCCGCGGTCGGCGGCAGCAAGGCCACCGCGACCATCACGCCCACCAGAACCGAAGACAGGCCGGTGGTCAACGAAAGTACCGCGGCTGCGCCGGATGCCAAAGCCAACGCCACGCTGTCCAGTCCGACATCAGTACGCGCACTCAGCTCAGTACTGATCTGCACCAAATGCCCCGGCCAGACTAATCCGAGGCCATAGGACAACGCCAGGGCAAGCGTCATTCCGGCGAGATTAGTGATCAACGCGCGTGCCATCAACGGGCGATCACCGAGTGCCGTACCCAACGCCAAGGCGATGTTGGGTCCGAGCAACGGCGCGATGACCATAGCGCCAATGACTACCGCAACATTGTCTTGTACCAACCCGATCGCGGCGACGATCGTAGACAGCATCACCAACAACAGATAGGTGCCGTCCAGGCGCGCGTTGCTCTCGATTTGGCTATATAGTTCTTCGCGCGTGGTCTCGACGGAGCGGCGCCGTGCCGCTTCCTCGTCTTCCTCCTCTTTGGGCAGCGGCCACACGGCTTCGATCGGCAATATGATTACGCGTGTGCGCTCGTTCGCGCCTAACGCGCTTTGCAGTGCGTCCATAACCGTCTGCCGGCCGTCGGGCCGCACGAGCATGCGCACACACACACGACCGTCTTCGCCGGGCGGCGTCGACCACGAGTCCAAAACTTCGTGTTGTTCACCAATACTGAGCACGGTATCCAGGTGCCCGGCGTCAGCAACCACCTCGATGACCTTTAGACTCATTCACGCAGCCCCTGTGGTATCGCGATCAATGCGTGCGCAACTCGATCGCCCTGCTCACAACTAGCGAGCGACCGGTGGTCGCTGCAGCGCGGCCTCGACACGCTCACGCCGGGCATTGCCCGCCAACAGCTGAATCAGATACAACGCGAAGTCCATTGCCGTACCCGGACCGCGCGAGGTAACCACTTTGCCGTCCGCTACTACCGCCTGCGTATGATAGGACAGGCCGGGAATGTCAATCTCGTCGAGCGCACCGGGAAAACTCGTAGCGCGCTTGCCGTCCAGCAACCCGGCCGCCGCCAACACCCTGGGCGCTGCACAGATGGCGGCCGTATAGCGGCCTGCATCGGCCATGTCGCGCAACAAGGTGAGAATACGCGGATCGGCGCGCAGGTGGTCGGCGCCAGGCTGGCCGCCGGGTAGCACGACCAGGTCGAACTGCTGTTGTAAGGCTGCATCGAGAGTGGTATCCGGCAACAAAACCGTGCCGCGCGATGCGGTCACCGGCTGGTCGTCGAGACCGGCGACCAGCACGTCAAAATCGGCGCGCCGTAACAGGTCGATTATGGTGACGGCTTCGAGTTCCTCGCATCCTTGGGCGAGGGGGACAAGGACGCTTGCCATGACTCCCTCCTCTGTTGCTGTAGTCGAATCATCTCGGCTACCGGCACCAAGCGCACACCGCGCGCACTTAAAGTCGGCAGCACTTCCTCAAGCATTTGGAACGTGTGCGCATACGGATGGCCGATGGCCAGGGCCGTGCCGTGAATTTTGGCCAGACGAATCAGGCGCTCGAATTGTGCTCGGATGGCTTCGGGTGAGCGGTCATCGTCCAGAAACACGTCGCGCTTCATGGTGGGGACGTGGGTTTCCAGCGCCATTTGCATGGCAACAGTCTGCGCCGTGGTGCGGCTGTCGAGAAAAAATAAACCCCCGTGTCGACGAATGGCGCGCATCAGCCACAGCATGTCGCCCGCGTGTTGCGTTAACAGACTACCCATATGATTATTGACGCCGCTGGCGTGAGGCACGGCGTCAATGTCCTGTTGCAAGGTGCGCAGGAATTCCTGCCGTGTCATGTCCATGGTCAGACCACCGCGATCAAGCGGGCGATCGCCGATGGTTTGCATAGGCAGGTGTAACATGACTTCTTTGCCGCGCCGATAGGCGACTACCGCCAGGCGGCGTGTGTGTTCGCCATACGGCAGGAAAGAACACGCCACCGGCCCTGGCAGCGCGATGGCGCGCAAGGTGGCCTGGTAGCGGCCACCAAGGTCATCGATGACGATACTTATCGCCGGCCAATCGTGTGCCGTTGCGGCGCGCTCCTCGGCCGCGCGCGCCGCCGGCAGCGACAACGCGAGCAGAAATACGCCGGCCCAGATGCGTAATCGGCGGCCGCTAACCGGTGACTCACTGCGTTTGACGGGCAATATTCAGGCCCTTCAGCAGCGTTAGCGCCTCGAACAATTGATAGTCACTGCGCATCAGCTTGTCATCCGCAGCCGCAGCCTTTTCCTTATTGGTAGCGGCTGCACGCTGCGCTGCCGTCGCCTTGTCCAGCGTGCCGTTCGTAAGATGCCGGCTGAGATCGCGCTCTTTGAGTGAGATAACCGGGCCGCCATCGACCGACGCGACTTTGACATTCTTCACCTCAATGTCGGGCACAATACCCTCGGCCTGGATGGAACGACCCGACGGCGTGTAATAGCGCGCTGTGGTGAGCTTGACAGCCGTGCCGCCACGGGTCGGCATAATGGTCTGCACGGAACCTTTACCGAAGGTCTTCTCGCCCATGATGATGGCGCGATGGTGATCCTGCAGGGCGCCGGAAACAATCTCCGAGGCCGACGCCGACCCGCCGTTGACCAACACCACCAGCGGCGCACCGTTAAGCACATCGCCTGGATTCGCGGTAAAGCGCAAGCGCGAATCGGCCACGCGGCCTTCGGTATAGACGATCAGGCCCGAAGTCAGAAATGCGTCCGATACCGATACCGCCGCGCCCAGCACACCGCCAGGGTTATTACGCAGATCAAGCACCAAGCCCTTGAGCTTGCCACCGCTTTGTTGTTTCAGCTTACTCACCGCGCGCACCAGTGATTCGCCGGTCTTGGACTGAAACTGCGTGATGCGCACATAGCCGTAGCCGTTTTCCAGCATGCGGCTTTTGACGCTCTTGACCTTAATGATGGCGCGCTTGATGGTGAGGACGAGCGGCTTTTGCTCGCCTTCGCGTACGATGGTCAGCACGATCGGCGAACCCGGTTTGCCGCGCATATGCTTGACGGCATCGCCGAGTGTCATGCCCTTCACGGGTGTATCGTCGAGTCGAATGATGAGGTCACCGGCGTGCACACCAGCGCGTTGCGCCGGCGTATCATCGATCGGCGCGATGACTTTGACGAATCCGTTTTCCATCCCCACTTCGATACCAAGACCACCGAACTCGCCGGTCGTACCGATCTGTAAATCCTTAAACTCCTGCGCGTCAAGATAGGCAGAATGGGGGTCCAGCCCCGCCAGCATGCCGCGAATGGCATTTTGCAGCAGCGTCTTGTCATCCACTTTTTCCACATAGTCATTCTTGATGCGCGCGAACACATCCGCGAACGCCCGTAGTTCCTCAGTCGGAATTTGCGCCTCCGGGGCACTGCGCTTGGCCAGGGCGCCGGAACCAAAGCTGAGGCCTCCGCCCAGGGCAACGCCTAGAAAGAGGACAAGGATGATGCGGGTCTTGGAATGCATGCTAAAGCTCCCACTGCCAGACCGGATTCGGCCGCAGATATGTTCCACTAGAAAAGTTAGATCGCAACATAGCACAGAAGGGGGGGGGCTGGAATTCCCTCACGGGTTTGCCCCGACCGTGCGCGCACCCCCGGCTCGGCACCAGCGGCTCGGATTCACCGGGTTACCCTGCCGTCGCAGCTCGAAATACAATCCGCTTTGGTGTTGTCCGCCGCTGTCGCCGACGCTGGCGATGACCTCACCGGCCTGGACCCATTCGCCGACATCCTTATACATGCTCTGGTTATGCCCATACAAACTCATATAACCGTGGCCATGATCAATGATCAGCAGTAAGCCGTAGCCGCGCAACCAACCGGCAAACGCTACCCGGCCGTGCGAAATGGCGTGCACCTCGGTGCCCGCCGGCGCCGAAATCATCACGCCATGCCACTTCATACCACCGACACCACGGTCGCTGCCGTAGCGAACCACGATACGCCCGCTGACCGGCCACGGCAATTTCCCGCGCAGGCTGGCAAACGGGCGGTCTAGCTGCTTGTTCATGGGGATGTCGGCCAACACATGCTCGAGCGCCTTGACCACTTTTTCCAGTTGTTGTTGGTCGCGCAACATACCCTGCAGTTCCTGGCCCTTGCTGGAGATGTCGCTGGCGAGCGCAGCCAGCACCCGCTTGCGCTCCGCACGGCTGCTCTCGAGTAGCTCTTTTTGCTGCTGTTTTTGCGCCTGCAACTGTTTCAGGCTGTGTTGTTTGGCGGCGATTTCGGTTTCCAGCCCTTGCAGCTGCTTGACCTGCTGCTGGGCGGCACGGATACGGGCGCTGCGGGCACGATTGAGATAATCGAAATACACCAGCGCGCGCTGCACTTTGGCGGGATCGGTCTGATTGAGCAACAACTTGAGTTGTTCCTGGCGGCCCATCATGTAGCTGGCGCGCAGCTGGCGTCCGAGCACGTCGCTGTCTTTCGCCATTTGTTGCTGCAAGCTAGCGCGCTGGCGCTGTAGTTGGCGCATGCGGGCCTGCGTCTGCGCGACATCGGCATCAATCGAACGTAGCGCCTTGCCGACCGTGCCGATGGTCTGTTCAGCCTGACGCAATTCGGTACGCACTTGATCACGCTGCCCGCGCGAGCTATCGAGCGCCTTGCGTAATGACTTGATCTGCTGTCGCAGCTTTTGTAGCTGCGCGGCTTTGGCGCGACTTTCAGCGCTAGGCGCGGCCTGCACGCGCGGCGCGGCAAACAGCACAAAAATGACGGCCACAACCCACACCAACGCACTCGCGGCACTGCCCGCGCGCGCCACGCGGCTCATGAAACGGCTTGCTCCTGGGCTAGATTGACCAGACAGTGGCCACTCATTTCAGCGGGTTTTGACAGTCCCATCAAATTGATGAGGGTCGGCGCGATGTCGGCCAAGGCGCCGCCGCCATCGAGTTCGGCCGCGCGGCCAACGTAGATCAGCGGCACTAAATTGGAGGTGTGTGCCGTATGCGCCTGGCCGGTATTGTCACCGCGCATCTGCTCGGCATTACCGTGGTCGGCCGTCACCAACATTTCGCCGCCGCGTTCCTTTACGGCCGCGTAGATTCGCTCCAGGCAGTTATCCACCGCTTCGATGGCGCGCACGGCGGCCTCGAAGTTACCGGTGTGGCCGACCATGTCGGGGTTGGCAAAATTGCATACGATCAGGTCGTACGCGTCGGCGCGAATCGCCTCGACCAGGCGATCTGTCACCTCTGGTGCACTCATTTGCGGCTGCAGATCATAGGTAGCCACCTGCGGCGACGGCACCAGAATGCGGTCTTCGCCGACGAAAGGCGCTTCCTCGCCACCATTGAAGAAAAACGTCACGTGCGCGTATTTTTCCGTTTCGGCGATGCGCAGTTGGTGTAAGCCCTGGCTGGCGATGTACTCGCCCAACCCGTTGCTCATGCGCTCGGGCGGAAACGCCACCGGAATGCGGAAATCCTTTTTGTACTCGGTGAGGCTGACCATGGCGCCCGGTCGAGGCGCATAGGCGCGTTCGAAACCATCGAAATCCGGCTCGATGAACGGTCGCGTGATTTGGCGGGCACGGTCGGAGCGGTAGTTCATGAACACCAGCGTGTCGCCGTCTTCGAAGCGAACCGGCGTAGTACCGTCGGGCACGACGCGCGTGGCCTGGACGAATTCGTCGCTCTCGCCGCGCGCGTAGGCCTGCTCCAGACCGGTGATGGCATCCGGCGCCTCGAACTCGGCCGAACCCTGGGTAATCAGGTCGTAGGCGGCCTGAATACGTGGCCAACGGTGGTCGCGGTCCATGGCGTAATAGCGCCCAATTATCGACGCGAAGCGCCCGGCGCCGTATTCGGCGAATCTTTCTTGCATGGCTTGAACCGAGGCCATGGCGCTCTTCGGTGCGGTATCGCGGCCGTCCAGGAACGCGTGTAGATAAATGCGCTGGGCGCCGCGCTGGGCCGCCAATTGCGCCATGGCGTAAATATGCTCTTCATGGCTATGCACGCCACCGGGCGACAGTAGGCCCATGATATGCACCGCCTTATTGCGCTCGATCGCCTGATCGACCGCTGACGTCAAGGTGTGGTTGGAAAAAAATGAGCCGGTGCGCACGGCGCGACTGACGCGGGTAAATTCTTGGTACACCACGCGCCCGGCGCCGAGATTGAGGTGGCCGACCTCGGAGTTGCCCATTTGCTCGCCAGGCAGACCGACGGCCGCACCCGAGGTGCGGATCAGGCTATGCGGATACTGGCTCCATAAGCGCTCCCAAGTCGGTTTGCGGGCGGCATCTATGGCGTTGAAATAGGTATTTTCGCTGTATCCCCAGCCGTCGAGGATGAGCAGGACCATGGGTTTCGGTCTAGAATGCATGTTTTTTCGCTTGCGGGTAAACGACTTGTCTGCAACCATGGAGGTCAACTGGGATTTGGCTGCAGTCTAGCGTGAATCGTGGGTTGGGGCCAGCAACGCTGGGTTACTTGGCGGAGAATCAAACGCGACAGCGATTCGCGCCGAAGTCAAGCATAAACCGTAACTTGGCACTTCACAAAAGCTGTATTATTGTATAACGTCATGCTTATAAAAGGCAGTTACAAAGGCTGTAACCAATCCTATGGAAACATTACGAGAAGCGCTGGGAGGCTGTGCTCCCTATCTTTACTCGGACTCGGATATGACCTCTGGTGAATTATTGATTACGCGGGACGAAGACATCGACCGGGCATCGCGGTCGTTGAAGGCCATGTCCCATCCGTTGCGATTGAAAATTCTTTGCACCTTGGGCGACCGTGAAGTCAGTGTTCAGGATATCGTCGAACACGTCGGAACCTCGCAAAGCAATATTTCGCAGCACCTTGCCATTCTCCGCGACAAAGGTATCCTTGCCTCGCGTAAGGATGCCAACCGCGTCTACTACCGTGTCGGTGATCCGCGCACGCTGCGGCTGATCAGCATGATGCGTGAGGTATTCTGCAGCGCTGAGCGGTAGCGGCCGGCGCCATCGGCCACCACTGTGGATACGCGGCGTGATCGTCGCCGCACCAGGGTCTCCGCGGCTTGCCCGACCGTGAGCCAGCAGCATGCGGACGGCGCCTGATAGTGTTGCTATTCTTTCGACAATTTCCGAACCAACAGAGCAAACATGCATCAACTCACCGAGTTTGTTACCGCCCATCTCGCGCTTTCCGTGCTTTTTGTCGGCCTTCTGGTGCTGCTCATCGTCACCGAATTTCGCCGCGTCAGCGGCGGCGTGAGCGACCTGTCCACACTGGAGGTCACACAGTTACTGAATCATAAGCATGCGGTGCTGGTCGATGTGCGCGAAGAGCAGGAATATCAGCAGGGACATATCGTCAACGCCATTCACATTCCGCTCGGCAAAATCGATGAACAGTCGAAGAAACTGGAAAAATACAAAAAGCGCCCCATTATTACCTATTGTCGTACCGGTCAGCGTTCCAGTTCGGCATGCAGTCGACTGCACAAGCAAGGCTACGAAACCGTTTACAACCTGCGCGGGGGTATTACGGCGTGGCAAAAGGACAATCTGCCGCTGACCACCAAATGACTGTACGCCTTGGTGAATCGAGTAGAGCACGATGGACGATGCAATTCACGTCGTATGCCCGCACTGCAATGGCGTCAATCGCCTGCCTAAAGACCGCTCAGCGCTGGCCGCTCGTTGCGGGCGCTGCCATCGACCGCTGTTCTCCGGCGCGCCGGTGGCGCTGAGCAGCGCAGCGCTGCAACAGCAAGTCGAGCGCAGCGATGTGCCGGTGCTGGTCGACTTCTGGGCCGAATGGTGCGGTCCATGCAAAATGATGGCGCCCATATTTGAACAGGCGGCCATACAATTGGAGCCGAGCGTACGTTTGGCCAAGATCGATAGCGATCGCGAACAGGCCGCCGCCGCCAAATACGGCATTCGCAGCATTCCCACGTTGATTCTATTCCGTGACGGCCAGGAGCGTGCTCGCACCTCCGGCGCCATGGACTTGACCCGCCTCGTGGCATGGGTGCGACAATACCTATGATTTGCCTGCCCCACTCCGACCACAGGAATTTTTCATGAGCGAACAAGCCAACGCAGCCGACGGCGAGCAACAGATCTCTATTCACAGCATTTTTGTCAAAGATGTGTCGTTCGAGTCGCCCAACGCACCGCAAGTTTTCCAGGAAACGAAGCAACCCACGATCCAGGTGGAGTTGGGTGTCCACACCGGCCAACTGGGCGAGGATACGCATGAGGTCACGTTGGCCGTCAATGTCACCGCCAAAACCGAAGACCGCACCGCCTTTTTGGTCGAAGTGCAGCAGTCCGGCGTCTTTACCGTACGCGGCTTTAGTGCCAATGACGTCAGCGCCATCCTGGGCATTTACTGCCCCAACGCGCTGTTTCCGTATGCACGTGAAGCGGTCTCCAGCCTGGTCAGTAAAGGCGGCTTCCCACAATTGATGCTCGAGCCGGTCAATTTCGAGGCCTTGTACGCGCAACATATGCAGAACCAAGTGGCCGAGCCCACGACCACACAGTAGTCGGCCGCGGCGGAGCGACGGCGGGTGAACGCGGTAGATAAACGCAACATCGCGGTATTGGGCGCCGGCTCGTGGGGCACCGCGCTCGCCATCCTGCTGGCCCGCAACGGCGCACGGGTCCGTCTTTGGGGCAACGAACCGGAGCGGTTGTCAGCCATGCAGGCCGAGCGTGAGAACCGTCGCTATCTTCCCGGCGTCCGCTTTCCCGAGTCACTCCAACTGGAATTGAAACTGGATGCAGCGCTGAAAGACGCGCGCGCCATTATCGTGGTGGTCCCGAGTCACGCTTTCCGTGCGGTCATGCGCGATCTGGTCGGCCGCATCGATCGCGATGTCCCGGTCGCCTGGGGCACTAAAGGCCTGGAGATGGCCAGCGCGGCGCTCATGCACCAAGTGTTTCAGGACATCATGGGCGCCGAGCAGGCTTACGCCGTGTTATCGGGTCCGACCTTTGCCGGCGAAGTTGCGCGCAGTTTGCCCAGCGCCATTACCGTGGCCGCGCAAGATAACGACTGTGCTGCTGATATCGCCGCCTTGCTGCACAATGACAGCTTCCGCGTCTACACCAGTACTGACGTCGTCGGCGTGCAGCTCGGCGGCGCGGTCAAGAACGTACTCGCCATCGCCGCCGGCATATCGGACGGTTTAGGTTTCGGCGCCAACGCCAGGGCGGCGCTGATCACACGCGGTCTGGCCGAAATGTTTCGCCTCGGCGTCGCCATGGGCGGGCAGCAGGAAACCTTCATGGGCTTGGCCGGGCTGGGCGATTTAGTGCTTACTTGTACCGACGACCAGTCACGTAATCGGCGCTTCGGTTTAGCCCTGGCGGCCGGCAAAAGCGTTGAACAGGCGAAACGCGACATCGGTCAGGTGGTCGAAGGTATCCAGACCGCCAAGGTGGTCATGCAATTGGCCGCACGACACGGTGTCGAGATGCCGATCACCGAGCAGGTGCACGCGGTGCTTTACGCGGATATCGATGCGCGTGATGCAGTGCAGGCGTTGTTTGCGCGCGAGCAGAAGGCCGAGTTCGAGTAACGCGCGCGCCGATAACCGGTGCGGCGATAATCACTGACGACTCAGGCGCCGCCGCTAAAGTTGAGTTGTCGCCACGCCTCGTAAACGACTACAGCAACGGTATTCGATAGATTCAGCGAACGGCTGTTGGGCAACATCGGCACGCGCAGGCGCTGCGGCGCGGGTAGGGCGTTCAATACCTCAAGCGGCAGGCCGCGCGTTTCCGGACCGAATAGAAAAGCATCGCCGGGCGCGAACTTGCCATCACTATAACGGCTGCCGCCGCGCGTACTACAAGCGAATACGCGCGGATGCGCCAACGCTTGCAGGCAACCATCGAGATCAGCATGTACCTGCAGGCGTGCAAATTCGTGGTAATCCAAACCCGCGCGGCGCAACTTGGTGTCGTCAAGCGTGAATCCGAGCGGCTCGATCAAATGCAGCGTACTGCCGCAGTTGGCGCACAAGCGGATGATGTTGCCTGTATTGGGTGGAATTTCCGGCTGGTATAATAGGACGTGGAACAAAATTGCGGCCGCGTTGTATGGCTGGGTTTGTCATGATATGCGAAAATTCGTCCGCACGGCACCTGGTTCGTGTGTTCCCCGGGAGCGAGCTTGAACAGCGAAGACCAAAAACGATTGGCGGTCGATTTTTGCGGCATGCCATTCAGCACACCACTGGTGTTGCTGTCCGGCTGCGTTGGCTTCGGCGAAGAATATACGCGCGTACGCGGCTTTTCCAATCGGGATGTCGGCGCGGTCTGTCTCAAGGGCACTACCGGTGCTGCGCGCTTAGGCAATTCACCGCACCGAATCTACGAAACGCCGGCCGGCATGCTCAACGCCATCGGCCTGCAGAATCCGGGCGTCGATCATGTCGTCGACGTCATTCTACCGCAACTCGATTTCAGCGAAACGCGGTTCATTGCCAACGTATCCGGCTCGACCGTGGACGAGTATCGGCAGGTTACTCGACGCTTCGATGACTCCCCCATCGACGCCATCGAAATCAACATCTCGTGTCCCAACGTCAAAGAAGGCGGTGTCGCCTTCGGCAATGATCCAGATATGTCTGCGCGCGTTGTCGAGGCGTGCCGCGCCGTCACGCGCAAGCCGTTGATCACAAAATTATCGCCTAACCAAACCGACATCGCCGAGAATGCGCGCCGCTGTATCGAGGCGGGCACCGATGCCTTTGCGGTAATCAATACCCTCATGGGCATGGCGGTGGACATAGAAAGCCGCCAACCCATAATCGGCAACAACCAGGGTGGTCTTTCCGGTCCGGCCATCAAGCCGATCGCGCTGCTCAAGGTACACCAAGTTTATCAAGTATGCCGTACGCACGGCGTGCCGATTATCGGGCAAGGCGGCGTCACCACAACCGAGGACGCACTTGAGTTCATCATCGCCGGCGCCAGCACCGTCGGCATCGGCACCGCGTTGTTCTACGATCCACTGGTGTGTGTGCGCATCAACCAAGGCATCGCCGACTATCTGCGACGTCACCAGATCGATCACGTCGAACGACTAGTGGGAACGCTGACGCCGAACGACGCCACGCCAGGCTGTTTGTAAGCGCGCCGCTGCGCGTTCGTCGACGGCCGCGATTAGTCGATGTCCATGTTCAGTTCTTTGATTTTTCGCGTCAAAGTATTGCGGCCCCAACCGAGCAGCTTGGCGGCATCCTGACGGCGTCCGCCACTGTGCTTGAGCGCGGTCTCGATCAAGATTTTCTCGAACGCCGGATTGGCCTTGTTCAGCAACGCCGTTTCGCCTTGCGCCAAACGGTTATCGGCCCAGCGCTTGAGTGCTCCCTGCCAATCCTCGGCGCCTTCGCACTGTACGGCCGAGTGATCGAGCATCTCGGGCGGCAGATCAGCCATATGTACGTCACGCCCGGAAGCCATGACGGTCAACCAACGACATGCATTTTCCAGTTGGCGTACGTTGCCGGCCCATTCCAATGAAGCGAGATAGTCAACCACGTCCGGGCGCATACGTTTAGGCTCGCTATTGAGTTCACGCGCCGCCTTGGCAAGAAAGTACTGCGCCAGTTTCGGTATATCCTCGCGTCGTTCGCGCAGCGCCGGGATGTGGATGCGGATGACGTTCAGGCGGTGGAACAAGTCGTCACGGAAGCGGCCTTCTTGCACACGCTGTTCTAAATTTTGATGGGTCGCGGCAATAATGCGGACATCGACCTTTATGGATGTGTGACCACCAACGCGGTAAAACTCGCCGTCCGCCAATACACGCAGCAAACGCGTTTGCATTTCCGCCGGCATGTCGCCGATTTCATCCAGAAACAGCGTGCCGCCATCGGCCTGCTCAAAACGACCGCGGCGCATATTCTGCGCGCCGGTAAACGCACCGCGCTCGTGCCCGAACAACTCCGATTCGAGCAAATCATGCGGAATAGCGGCCATATTCAGCGCGATGAATGGGCCTTCGGCGCGCGGGCTGTGGCGGTGCAATGCGCGCGCCACCAACTCTTTGCCGGTACCGGATTCGCCATTGATAAGGACCGTGATGTTGGAGCGCGACAAACGACCGATCGCGCGAAACACCTCCTGCATGGCAGGTGCTTCACCGATAATTTCCTGCACCTCCTGGGTTGGCGAATCGGCCAGTTGATCGCGCCGTCGCCGGCCATGTTGCAGCGCACGCTCAGTGAGTTCGACGGCATCGTCGACGTCGAACGGCTTGGGCAGATATTCGAATGCGCCACCTTGATAAGCGGACAGTGCGCTGTCGAGATCGGAGTGTGCGGTCATGATGATGACCGGCAAATCGGGATGGCGCTGGTTAATTTGCTGTAGCAACTCGATACCGTCGATGCCGGGCATACGAATGTCGCTGATGATGACGTGCGGCTCCTCAACGTTGAGCCGCTTTAGCACCTGCGCACCATCTGAGAACGTGGTTACATCGAATCCCGCACCGCTGAGCGCGCGCTCCAACACCCAGCGGATCGAACGGTCGTCATCGATGATCCATATCTTGTCAGTGCTTGTCATGGTGCCTCTCCAGGGGCAACAAGATGCGGAACACCGTGTTGCCCGGTTCGCTGGTGCATTCGATTAAGCCACCGTGCCGGCTGACCAGGGACTGCGCAATGGACAGGCCGAGTCCGGTGCCATTGGCGTGACCGGTTACCATCGGATAAAAAATATTTTCGAGGATTTGCGGCGGAATGCCGGGCCCGTTATCAACAACCTCGATGGTCACAGCCAGCTTGTGGCGCTCATGACCCACCGTAGTTTGGCGCTGCGTACGCGTGCGCAAAGTAATGCAACCGCGCTCGCCGAGCGCCTGAACGGCATTGCGAACCAGATTCAACAACGCCTGGATTAGCTGATCGGCGTCGGCGTTCAACGACGGGATACTGGGATCGTAGTCGCGCACCAGACTGATGCCGGGCGGCGCTTCGGCTGTAACCAAGCTGTGCACCCGTTCGATGACGGTGTGAATGTTCAGCTCGCGCTTATGTGGCAGCGTGTTCGGCCCAAGCATGCGGTTGAGCAAATTTTGTAGGCGGTCGGCCTCGTCGATAATGATGCGTGTGTACTCTTTTAAATCATCGCCGGGTAACTCACGTTCCAATAACTGTGCGGCGCCGCGTAGTCCGCCGAGCGGGTTTTTGATCTCGTGCGCCAGGCCGCGCACGACGGCGCGGGTCGCTTCATTCTGGGCCAGCAGGTTTTCTTCACGCGAGATGCGTAGATGGTGGTCGATGCCGACCAGCTCGACCAATAATTCCTGCGCAGCGTGCGGCTCCATTAGCGGTGTCGCGGTGCAGTCGACCGTAGCGTGATGGCCGCCGGAGAGCAGCAACGGCACTTCGCGCTCGGTGAAAGGGTGGCCATTGCCGATGCCGTTGGCGAGGTGATCGATGAGGTGCGCCGGCCCATGCACCAGCTGCTGTATGGGTTGCCCGAGCGCTCGGCGCGCGCTGATCGCGAATAGCATCTCGCAAGCCGGATTCATGTAGTGCACGGTCAGTTGTCGATCGAGCACCACCACGGCGGTAGTGAGATTGTCCAGTACACGCTGGTGGATCCGTCCGAGTTGCGCTGATTTCGAGCTCATGCGTACTACCCTTGCAAAATCCAAACCATTTATGGCCAATCCTGGGGCACTTTACGGAACGCTGCGCGGGTTCGAACTCACAATTAATATCTTTGATAAAATAGCGAGTTACGCTCTCACTAAGGTCGGATTACGGACGTGTATTGGTCGAATTGGTGGTATTCGCACTCTTACGGCGCGCTACAATCGGGCGAGGCGCAGTGTTATGCACCACTATAGTGCAATTAAATGGGCTATGGAGATTTAGTGCGGGGTAAAGCCGGCCGGCGGTCGATACGGTGATGGATTCGAGCGCGGCCGATAGTTTTGACCACCGCCAGCCGATGGAGGCCGTTGTTCGGGATTGCGGCCCGCCGCCTCTGCCGCTTTCCGCGACTGTTTTAAGGTCGTGTGATGCATGAAGAAGGTCACGCTCGCTTTCGGCCCGAGCGGCTCATCATTCGGTCCCACCACCCACACCGCTACGGTATGCGTGCCACGAACGATGTTTTGCAGCTGAAACGAGTCGCTGGTGGCGGTGTAGACGTCGCTGCTGCCGTCCACGCTCACCGATAACCGCTGCCCGGCGGCGGCATCGAGCGGCGGCGTGACTTGCACCCGTACCGGCACGTTACCGGCGTTGTCGCGGATGGTTGCCTGATCGGCCGGATTGGTAATGGTGACCTCGTAGGTGACGTTTGCGCCCGGCGTCGCCGCCGGCGCTTTCGCCTTCTCCGCGGCCTGGGTGGCGGCGGAGGGCTTATAGGTACTGATGCCGGGTAGCTTTACCGGCTTCGAGCCCGGCCGCGGCTGATCCGAGTAAACTACATTACCGGCGCTGTCCACCGAGCGGTAGATTTCAGCGTGCGCGGCCAAGGGCACCAAGAGAAGTAAAAGCATCCATTTTTTCATGGGCTTAAACATAGTCCAAAGCACCTCCTCTCGGCAAGCCGCTACGTCGGCCCGATAGTACCGCCGATCCGGAGGCCGTGCAGCAAAAAAAGCCCCCGAAGTGGGGGCCTTTAGCGAGCACAGCTTGATACAGTGCGATCAGAGGCTGTAGTACATGTCGAACTCGACCGGATGAGTCGTCATGCGCAGACGCGTGACTTCGCTCATTTTGAGGGTGATATAGGCATCGATCATGTCGTCGGTAAACACACCGCCGGCGGTCAGGAACTTGCGATCCTGGTCCAGGCAATCGAGCGCCTGATCGAAGGCGTGACAGACCTGCGGGATCTTCTTCTCTTCTTCCGGCGGCAGGTCGTACAGATCCTTGTCCATGGCATCGCCGGGATGAATCTTGTTTTTGATGCCATCCAGGCCGGCCATCATCATGGCCGAGAACGCCAGGTATGGATTTGCGGTCGAGTCCGGGAAACGCACTTCGATACGCCGAGCTTTCGGATTGGCGACGTGCGGGATGCGGATCGAAGCCGAGCGATTACGGGCCGAATAGGCCAGCATCACCGGCGCCTCAAAGCCCGGCACCAAACGCTTATAGCTGTTGGTGGAAGCGTTGGTAAAGGCGTTTAACGCACGTGCGTGCTTGATGATGCCGCCAATATAAAACAGCGCCAGCTCGGACAGGCCACCATATTTGTTGCCGGTGAACAGATTTTTGCCGGCTTTACCCAGCGATTGGTGCACGTGCATGCCGCTGCCGTTGTCGCCGACAATAGGCTTGGGCATGAAGGTCGCGGTCTTGCCGTAGGCATGGGCGACGTTCTGCACCACGTATTTCAAGATCTGTACTTCGTCGGCTTTTTTCACCAGCGTACCAAACGCAACACCGATTTCGCACTGGCCGGCGGTCGCCACTTCATGGTGATGGACCTCGACCTTCAGGCCCATGTCCTCGAGCGCCAGACACATGGCCGAACGAATATCTTGCAGCGAATCAACCGGCGGCACCGGGAAGTAGCCACCCTTGACGCCGGGCCGGTGGCCCATATTGCCGTCGTTGTACACTTTTTGTGCGTTCCAGGATGCCTCTTCGGAATCGATCTTCACGAACGAACCGGACAGATCCGATCCCCAGCGCACATCATCAAGAATGAAGAATTCATTTTCGGGGCCAAAATACGCCGTATCCGCGATCTTGGTGGATTTCAGATAGGCCTCGGCGCGCTGCGCCACCGAGCGCGGATCACGCTCGTAGCCTTTCATGGTGTTCGGTTCCAGGATGTCGCAACGAATATTCATGGTCGATTCGTCACAGAACGGGTCGATCACAGCCGTATCCGAGTCCGGCATGAGCACCATGTCGGATTCCTGAATGCCCTTCCAGCCGGCGATGGACGAACCATCGAACATCTTGCCGTCCTTGAAGAATCCGGCATCGATTTCGTGCGCCGGCATACTGACGTGCTGTTCCTTGCCGCGGCTGTCGGTGAAGCGCAAGTCAACGAACTTAACTTCGTTGTCCTTGATGGATTTGAGAACTTTTGCGGACATTTAAATGACTCCGTTAGTTGAATTGGCAAAAAATAGAGTAGCCGGCCGCGCGCGACACCAGTTGCGGTTTGCCACTATTTAGCATGAAACATGCCACGTACAAACTCCAATATAAATAATTGGTTAGACGCGTGCCGCAGCGATCGCCACGGAATTACGCACAAAATTGGTGCGCACTCATCATTGTGTGCACTATTATAGTGCATCAAGTAAAGCTCACCTGCACCGAGCCGATCTCCTCGAGCCCTGCGCTGCTCCGTTGCAGTTCAGCGGCCACGCCGCGCGCCGCTTCGGTGTCACCGGCGACCGCCAGCGGCAACTGCAGGTGAACATGCACCTTGCCGCCAAGATAGTGCAGGGTGACATGATTGATCTGCGCGGCCACGGCAACGTTGTCGTCGAGCCAACGGCGCCGGAGCTTTTCGAGCAGCTCATCACGCAGCGGCAGACTACAACAGGGCGCAGCGGTCTCGTCATCCTCCGGGTCGATGTGCACCATGACGTCGCTAACTTCGTCGATTTGCGCGATCACCCGCTGGCGAACCGTTTCACTGATCTGGTGACCTTCCGACACGCTCAAGTGCGGGTCGTCCACCTGGATGTGTACGTCCACCAAGGCCTCGCCGCCCATATGCCGGCTGCGCAGCAAATGCAAGCTACGTACCCCGCTGACGCCCATGATCGTCGCCCTTATGGCGGCCACGCGCTCGGCATCGAGCGCGGTATCAACCAGTTCCCGGATACTGGTCCAGGCCAGGTCCCAACCGATCTTGGCGATCATGACGGCGACGCCGACCGCCGCGACCGCGTCTAGATAGTTCAGCCCGGCCATGGCGCCGGCCACGCCGACCACCACGATAACCGATGAAAGGGCGTCCGAACGGCTATGCCAGGCGTTCGCGCGCAGCAACTTCGACCGTAGCTTGCGCGCCACGCGCATAGTGTAATGGTAAATCCATTCTTTGGAGGCGATCGAAATCGCTGCCACCACCAGCGTCAGCCAATCCGGCGTCAGCAGCAAATGCGGCTGGAACATGCGCCGCACCGCATCGTAGCCCAGCGCGAAGGCGACCAAAATCAACGCCAGACCAAGGCCGACGGTCATCGCCGTTTCGATGCGCGCATGGCCGTAGGGGTGTTCTTCATCAGCAGCGGCATTGCCATGCTTGGCGGCAAACAAAACCATGAAGTCGGTCAGCAGATCCGACAACGAATGTACGCCGTCGGCGACCAAGGCCTCGGAGTGGCCGATCACACCAACCGCGATCTTGGCGGCGCCAAGCACCAGATCGAGCAGCGACCCGACTAACGTTACGTTGCGCGCTTCACGGTAACGCAGTTCGTGGGCACTGATCGCGTTCACGTGTCACCCACTTCGATGGTGACGACCAGCGTGTCGCCGAGATCATCGATGTTCACCACACGGTGCCCGTTGATGCGACACCAAGCCGGTATATCGTTAGCCGCGCCGGGATCGGTGCACAGCACTTCCAGCACGTCGCCGGGCGCCAGCGATTGCACGCGCTCCTGTGCGCGGATCACCGGCATCGGACACAGTAGGCGTCGGGCGTCGAGTTGATAGCGGGCCATATTATTGTCGAATGGGTGTGCGTGAACCGGGTCTGCGCGCCGTGCGCGCCCATGGTACCCCTCGGCTGCGGCCCTGTGAAGCCGCCACCGCGGGAGGTTTCAGACGCGCCAGGCGTCCGCGATATCCGCCGCCAGGAACGGCGCAATGTCCATTACGCGGCAGCTGCCGCCGGCGTCGCGAACCTCTACCTGCACGCGCTCGGCATCTCGGCCCTGGCTATAACGTGCGACGATGCGTGCCGCCAATTCGAGATCATTATCATCGGCTTTGCCGTCAACCAGCGCCAGCGGACCATTATGGCTGAGTGTCGACAAGCTGGTGAAACTGCGTCGATACCCTTCAAGGAAACGTCCCTCACCCTCTTCGCGCGCAATTATGAGTTTGAAGTGCGGCCGCGGGCGTAGATGACGCCCGACCTTAAGCAGCATGATGTCATCGAACTCATAGTCGCGCTCGCCGCGCGCTTGCCACAGGTCGACCAACTTATTCGAATACGGTTCGTCGGTGAGGAAACAGCAGCCGCCGGCGGGCTGCGCATACTCCTTAAAACCGTAGTGCTCGGCCAGCTCCATCTGCGGCTTGCGCGAGCGGCCACTGAAGTCATGCAGTTGTTCGCGCTGTATCCAACCCTCGAGTTCCGGTAGTGTCGGCGGCAATATTTTCGCGCACAGCGGCCGCAATAGACGATCACCGGCACCGGATTCGCGTGCGACCACCGGCATGATGTCCTTGCGCTGTGATTTCGGCCGCTGGCCGACCACTTCACCGGTGATGATAAAATCAAAATCGCGCGACTCGATCCATTCCAAAGCCTTGCGTACCATGAAGGTCTTGCAGTCTTGGCACGGATTGAGATTGGCGCCGTAACCATGCTTGGGATTGATCAACACATCTTTGTATTCTTCGATGACGTCAACGATGTGCAATTTAATGCCGAGCTGCTCGGCCACCCACAAGGCGTTGTTGCGTTTAACCCGATCACGGTCTTTCTGGCGTATGGCGTGGGTGTGTCCTTCGACACAAAAGCCGGTGAAGAAATTGATGCCTTCCACGTGCACGCCCTGCTCCATCACCACTTTGGTGGCGAGCATGGAGTCGAGTCCGCCCGAGATCAGGGAGATGGCTTTGGGCTGTCGGTTCATCGCTGTCGGTATCGGCTGGCCGGGTCAGCGATTCTACCTCAATTTGGCGCACGCGGCATGGCCGGACGCTAAGTGAGTCAATGTCGGCGGCGGGCGCCGTCGCCACCCGCCAGGGTGCCGCCAAATCGCGCCCAGAGCAGCGCGCCCGCTCGGCGGCTACCGCATTCGTCGCGCAGCTCATGCAACGCCAGGGCGTCATTGTCCAGCGGATCATGCTGCGCGCGCGCCGCCTGCAACACATCCATCAGCGGCACGAAGCCCTGCGCCAAGCGCAGAAAGATATCCGACCAGCCTCGCTGTACTTGGGTCGACAAATGTTGATAGGCGCTGCGGCCCAGATCGACGTAATAGCGGATACGCACCAGCCGGCGCCGCGCCCGTAACGGGAACAAGCCGGAGTACAACAGGCACTGATCACCGACATCACGCAATTGCGCCTCCTGGCGTGAGCCCGTTTGTTGCATGCCGTGAAGGTACTCGAGTGCCAATACGCTCGCCGCTATTTCAGTGCGGTTGGCGAAGCGCATGAGCAGGAACACCAGATAGCTCTCCATATCATCATCTAGCGATGTGTCACAGCGAGCCGCTGCCTCAACGACCAGCGTACGCCACTGCGCAACGGCGGTCTGCTGCTGGAAGATCGTGCCCATCGAACACCTCCTCACGCTTTCGGCGCCTATACCCTAGTGTCGGTTGATCGTGCTCGAATCTTTAGCATGCATGATTCGCGCCTGACAATGCTTACATCCGGGCACGGGCGCAGGCTATAATGCATAGATTGGATGTAACTCACGAAAAAGGCGCTGGTTTTGGCAACCGACTCGAATGAATCCACCGCCCCGGCGGGGCACATTTCCACCTTTCAGGAACTCATCCTGGCGCTGCAAAATTACTGGGCCGCCCGCGGCTGCGTATTGTTGCAGCCTTACGATATGGAAGTCGGCGCCGGCACATTCCACACCGCGACCTTTTTGCGCGCCATCGGCCCCGAACCGTGGAGCGCTGCGTATGTACAACCATCGCGGCGACCGACCGACGGTCGCTATGGTGAGAATCCGAACCGCTTGCAGCACTACTATCAGTTTCAAGTGATCATCAAGCCGTCGCCGCTGGATATACAGGAACTATATCTGGGTTCACTGGCGATGCTTGGTTTCGATCCGCTGGTACACGACATTCGGTTCGTCGAGGACAATTGGGAATCACCAACGTTAGGCGCCTGGGGGCTCGGCTGGGAAGTCTGGTTGAATGGCATGGAAGTGACGCAATTCACCTATTTTCAGCAAGTCGGCGGCCTCGACTGCGCACCGGTCAGCGGCGAGATCACCTACGGCCTGGAGCGCATCGCCATGTATCTGCAAGGCGTCGAGAGCATCTACGATCTGGTGTGGACCGACGGCCCTCTGGGGCGAGTCACCTATGGCGATGTGTTTCACCAAAACGAAGTGGAGATGTCGGCCTACAATTTTGAACATGCCGACGTCGATAGTCTGTTTAGTTGGTTCAGCACCTGCGAGCGCGAAAGTCAGCGCCTGATCGGACACAATCTGCCGCTGCCGGCCTATGAGATGATGCTCAAGGCCTCGCATACGTTCAACTTGCTCGACGCCCGGCACGCCATTTCGGTCACCGAGCGCGCGCGCTTTATCGGCCGCGTACGCACACTCTCGCGCGCGGTCGCGGAAGCCTATTACGCGCGCCGCGAAGCACTCGGCTTTCCGCTTTTGCACCGCCCGGCGCTGGAGTCAGCGCCATGATCGAAGCGCGCGACCTGTTGATTGAACTCGGCACCGAGGAACTGCCGCCGAAAGCGTTACCGGGACTCTCGGATGCCTTCACTGCCGCCATCGCCGGCGGCCTCGATGACGCCGAACTCAGCCATGGCGAACTAACCGGCTTCGCTACGCCGCGGCGCTTGGCGGTATTGATACATGCACTCGCTGAAGCGCAACCCGATCGCAGCACCGAGCGACGCGGGCCGGCATTGAGCGCAGCGTTCGATGACAACGGCCATGCCACGCGTGCGGCCGAGGGTTTCGCGCGCTCGTGCGGCGTTGCGGTGAACGAGCTTGAGCGGCTTGAGACGGCACAAGGTGGTTGGCTGATTTACCGCGCCGACCAGACCGGGCGTCGAACCGAGGAGTTGTTACCTGACATTGTACGTCAAGCACTCGACAAGTTGCCGATTCCGAAACGCATGCGCTGGTCGACGCTTGCGGCGGAATTTGTGCGGCCGGTGCACTGGTTGGTGTTGTTGTTCGGCAAGGATGTCATCGAAACGGAAATACTTGGCGTGCACGCCGGGCGTAATACTTATGGCCATCGCTTTCATCATCCCGCGCCGCTGTCACTCACCGTACCGGCTGACTATGCGCCGCTGCTGGCAACCGAGGGATACGCCATCGCCGCGTTCGCCGAACGGCGCGACGCGATCCGCGCGCAGGTCACTGCGGCAGCGGCGAAGGCCGGCGGTAGCGCTGTGATTGATGACGCCCTGCTCGATGAAGTCACCGGCATGGTGGAATGGCCGGTTGCGCTACTGGGGAAATTCGAGCCGCGTTTTCTCGACGTGCCTGCCGAGGCGCTCATCTCAGCCATGAAGAGCCATCAAAAGTATTTCCACGTCATCGACGGGCAGGACAAGCTGTTGCCGTATTTCATTACCGTGAGCAACATCGAAAGCCGCGAGCCGCAAGTTGTGCGCGCCGGCAACGAGCGCGTTATCCGGCCACGATTGGCCGATGCCGCGTTTTTCTGGCAGCAAGATTGCAAGCGCGGCTTGGGCGCCCGTCTGGGTAGCCTGAAAGCCGTCGTCTTTCAGCATAAGCTGGGGTCGCTTTATGACAAAGCACAACGCATCGGCTCGCTGGCCGGCGACATTGCCGGTCGCCTCGGCGCCGATGCCTATCGCGCCGAGCGCGCCGCAACGCTGTGCAAGTGTGACTTACTGAGCGATATGGTTGCGGAGTTCCCTGAGCTGCAAGGCACGATGGGGCGCTACTATGCGATGCACGATGGCGAACCGGAGGAAGTCGCGCACGCCATTGAAGAACATTATCTGCCGCGCTTCGCCGGCGACCGGTTGCCGCAAACCGAAATCGGTCGCGCCGTCGCCATTGCTGACAAACTCGACACCTTGGTCGGTATCTTCGGCATCGGCCAGCCGCCAAGCGGAGACAAGGATCCGTTTGCCTTGCGGCGCGCGGCGTTGGGTTTGGTGCGTATATTGATCGAACAGAATCTCAACCTGAATCTCGACGAACTGCTCGAGCGAGCGGCGTATTTCTATAATCAACAGCAGCATGAATTGATCGCCGGGCCGGTAGCGTCACAGGTGTTTGAATTTATCAGCGGCCGACTCTCGTCGTACTACGTTGCCCAGGGTTTCGCGCCCGACGTGATCGACGCCGTGGCGTGTCTACAGCCAACCTACTTGAATGATATGGATCGGCGCCTACGGGCGCTGGCGGCCTTTCGCAAACTGCCCGAGGCGGAAAGCCTGGCGGCGGCGAACAAGCGTATTGCCAACATCCTGCGTAAAGCGGACGATAAGACCGTGCCGGAATTCAATCACGCGCTACTGATAGAGGACGCGGAACGTCGGCTCGCCGAACACTTGCAAAGTCTCGATAGCCGCATTATGCCGTTGTTCGACGCGCGCGCTTATGAGGAAGCCATGTATCTGTTGGCGCAGTTACGCGAAACGGTGGACGGCTTTTTTGATACCGTAATGGTCATGGTTGACGATGACGAACTGCGTGGCAACCGGCTTGCTCTGTTGAATGACCTTCGCAACCGCTTTCTTCACGTCGCCGATCTATCGCGATTGCAAAGCAGTGTTAGTTAATCGGTCCGCGCCGATCACCCTGGAACTCCGCTATGAGCCAACAACCCGCCAGCTCCGATTCTTACGCTGACATGCTCGCCGCAGTACAGCGCTTCCACGATAAGCATGATTTTGCCAATACCGGCGGCGAGGACCTGACCTATCGCGTCGCGCTAATGGCCGAAGAGCTGGGTGAAATTTCGTCCTGCGTCTCGAAGGGCAAGTCGACCGCCGAGCTGGCGGAGGAAACCGCCGACCTGTTCATCTTGCTGATCGGCACCGCCATCGCAGCAAACTTCGACCTCAAACAAGCATTCTGGGATAAAATGGACAAAATCATGCGACGTCAATCGCGTATGGTGAATGGGCGCATCCGTGTGTCGGAATTTCGTGACTGTTGACGGCGACGCTGCGCCGGCGTTCGGCTTGAGCGCGCGTGCAGTGAATGTACCTTGCTTGTGTTATAAATCGTGTTCGGCAGGAACTCGATACGCTGGGGTGATGCGTTGAAACTAATCATTCTCGATCGCGACGGTGTGATCAACGAAGACTCTGATGACTACATCAAGTCACCGGATGAGTGGGTGCCGATCGACGGTAGCATGGAAGCGATTACGCGACTCAATCAGGCCGGTTACCGTATCGCCGTGGTGACCAACCAGTCGGGCATCGCCCGCGGACTATTCGACATCGAGACTCTGAACCGCATTCATGCCAAGATGCATCGTACTCTGGCGCAATTGGGCGGCGTGATCGAAGCGGTGTTGTTTTGTCCGCACGCGCCGCACGATCGCTGCGCATGCCGTAAACCGGCTCCCGGCTTGTTGCATAACTTGAGTGAACGCTTGAAAGTGGAAATGACGGGTGTGCCGTACGTCGGCGATTCGCTAAAAGATATCGAAGCGTGTCAAGCCGTCGGCGGTAGTCCGTATTTAGTGCGCTCCGGTAAAGGCCGGCGTACCGTCGCCGCCGGCATAGGACTCGCTGGTGTACCGGTGTTTAACGATTTGACTGCGGTCGCGGAGCACTTGCTGAGTGTCGCGGACGATTGACCACATAATCAAAAATAACGCATACCAATGATTGCCTATCTGCGTTCGGCGCTATTCTGGCTTGGCTTTGCCTTATCGGCGGTCGTGATTGCCACTTCGCTAATCTTCTTGTCACCATTGCCGTTTCGGTTGCGGCAACGCTTTTCGGTGTTGTGGCCGCGCTTCAGCTTATGGTGGTTACGCTGGACATGCGGGTTGCGCCATGAAGTCGTGGGCGCGGAAAACATTCCCGCCGGCGCCGCCGTATACGCGTGTAAACATCAATCGGCGTGGGAAACGGTGGTCATGGAAACCGTCGTGCCGCCGATGGTCTGGGTGTTGAAGCGCGAGCTGATGTGGATCCCGATCTTTGGTTGGGGTCTCGCGGCGCTACGGCCGATCGCCATCAATCGCAGCAAGGGTCGCGAAGCGGTTGAACAAATGTTATCGCAGGGCGCCGAGCGGCTTGCGCACGGAATCAGCGTAGCCATTTTCCCGGAAGGCACGCGCGTCGAGCCCGGCCAACCCAGCCGCTACCGCGCCGGTGCGGCATTGCTGGCCGTACGTGCCGCGGTTCCCGTGGTGCCCATGGCACACAATGCTGGTTACTACTGGCCACGGCGCGGATTCGTGAAACGTCCTGGCGTAATCAAGCTGGTGATCGGTGCGCCGATTCAGGTCGCCGGGCAAACCGCGGAGCAGATCACCCAGCAAGTGCGCGACTGGATCGAAGCTACGGTCGCGGATATCGGTGGCCCGGACCAATCGCAGGTAGCGCAACTTAAACGTCGAGGTTAGACACCGATAAGGCGTTCTGCTCAATGAATTCACGGCGCGGTTCGACGTGATCGCCCATGAGCGTCGTAAACACCTGGTCGGCACCGACGGCGTCTTCTATTTGCACCTGTAGCAAATGTCGGGTCTCGGGGTTAACGGTGGTCTCCCACAATTGGTCCGGATTCATCTCGCCCAGGCCCTTGTAGCGCTGCACATTCTGACCACGTTTAGCTTCTTCCAACAACCATTCCATGGCTTGTTTGAAGCTCGTGATCGGCTGGCGTCGCTCGCCACGTTGAGCATAAGCGCCGCTACCCAGTAACGCTTCCAGTTGGCGGCCCAACGCAACCAGGCTGGCATATTCCGCCGACATAAAAAACTCGCTCGGCAATAGTTGCTGGCTGGTAATACCGTGCGTACGTTTGACAATGCGTGCATTGAAAGTCTCGCCGTCCGCATTCGGTTCCACCGCGATCGTATAGCGCGTACCAGCCGGCTGCTCGGCATTGAGGCGCGCCTCGAGCTCCTGAAACCAGCTCTGCACAGCCGCACCATCATGCCGTTGTTCCTCTTCAAGTTCTTGAATATAAATTATTTTTTCTGTCACACTGGGGTCGTACCGGCGGCTCAGACGACGCACTGTGGCCATGACTTGCATGTACTGTCGTGCCAATGTCTCGAGCTGCACGCCGCTGATAGCCGGCGCTGTATCGGTAACAAACAACGCCGCGTTCTCAAGCGCCACTTGCAGCAGATAGGCGTTTAGCTCGGCGTCATCTTTGACGTAATGCTCTTGCTTACCTTTTTTTACCTTGTACAACGGCGGTTGGGCGATATAGATATGACCGCGCTCGATCAACTCCGGCATTTGCCGGTAAAAGAACGTCAATAGCAGCGTGCGAATATGTGAACCGTCGACGTCCGCGTCCGTCATAATGATGATGCGGTGATAACGCAATTTGTCCGGGTTGAATTCTTCCCGGCCAATGCCGCACCCCAATGCCGTGATCAGTGTCCCCACCTCGACCGACGACAACATTTTATCGAAGCGCGCTTTCTCGACGTTGAGGATTTTACCTTTGAGCGGCAGGATCGCTTGCGTGCGGCGATCACGCCCTTGTTTGGCGGACCCACCGGCGGAGTCACCCTCGACCAGGAAGAGTTCGGATAACGCCGGATCGCGTTCTTGGCAGTCGGCAAGTTTGCCTGGTAACCCGGCCAAGTCCAACGCGCCTTTACGACGTGTCAATTCGCGCGCGCGCCGGGCCGCGTCACGGGCACGGGCAGCGTCGATAATCTTGGCGGTGATGCCGCGGGCCTCGGCCGGAAATTCGAGCAGGAATTCGCGAAACTTTTCCGCCATGGTCGACTCGACCACGCTCTTGACCTCGGAGGACACCAATTTGTCTTTGGTCTGCGAAGAAAATTTTGGGTCCGGCACTTTGACCGACAACACCGCCGTAAGGCCTTCGCGCGCGTCGTCGCCACTGGGCGCAACCTTCGCCTTTTTGGCAACACCAATTTCGTCCATATAATTGTTCACCGTGCGCGTCAGGGCGCTACGGAAACCGGCCAGGTGTGTGCCACCATCCCGCTGCGGTATGTTATTGGTAAAACAAAAAATATTTTCCTGATACGAGTCGTTCCATTGCAACGCCAACTCGACCGTGACGCGCTCACGTTCGGTCTGAAAGTAAAACACGGTAGGGTGCAGCGGCGTCTTGTTGCGGTTCAAATGTTCAACAAAAGCCCGGATTCCGCCTTGATATTCAAACACATCAGACTTTTCGCTACGCTCGTCCTTAAGTTTGATGCGTACCCCAGAATTTAAGAAAGATAGCTCACGCAAGCGTTTCGCCAAGATGTCGTAGTGGTATTCGATGTTAGTAAACGTCTTGGCGCTGGGCTTGAAGCGGATCTCGGTACCGGATTGTTCGGTGTCAGCAACCGCTTGTAACGGCGCGACCGGCTCGCCATGGCGGTATTCCTGTTGGTGAATCTTGCCGTCGCGGCGAATGGTCAGCTTCAGGTATTCGGATAGCGCGTTGACGACCGAAACGCCGACACCGTGCAGACCACCTGATACTTTATAGGAATTATCGTCGAATTTGCCGCCGGCGTGCAGAACCGTCATGATGACTTCAGCCGCGGAACGACCCTCGTCGGGATGCAAATCGACCGGGATGCCGCGGCCGTTGTCGGTAACGACGATCGATTCGTCGCTGAGGATGGTTACGCTGATTTCGGTGCAGTAACCAGCCAATGCCTCGTCGATTGAATTGTCGACTACTTCGAATACCAGATGGTGCAGGCCGGTGCCGTCGTCCGTATCGCCGATGTACATCCCTGGCCGTTTGCGGACCGCCTCGAGGCCTTTAAGGACTTTGATGTTGGACGAGTCGTAAGTCTTTTTGTCGGTCATTCGCTATTCCTGTGGGGCATCCGCAGCATTATACCACTTCCCGCACGCTGCCGTGTTCCACGTGGAACCGCCGTGCTGGCCGCTCGAGCGCGTCGGCCACTGAATCCGGCTCGATCACGGTAACGAACAATTGCGCCCGGAGTTCAGCCAGCATTTCCAGCAAGCGGTAGCGATGGGCAGCATCCAGTTCTGCGGCCAAATCGTCGACCAATAAAATACAATCTTTTCCGGTTTGCTCGCTAAACAGGCTCGCTTGCGCGAGCGTGAGTGCGGCGACCAGTATTTTATTTTGGCCACGAGAAATACGCTCGACTACCGGCGAGCCACTACTCCGTACCCACAACTCCGCACGGTGCGGGCCCGCAACCGTATAACGCTGCGCCTGATCCCGGTCACGGCCCCGACTGAGGGCCGTTTCGAACGTTTGCTCCGCCGACCAACCGGACCGGTACTCCAGCGTCACGTCATGTATGTTTAGTAACGCGTCGGTGAATACATTGATTCGGGCGGCCAATTGCTCGACATACGCGCGTCGAGTCGTGTCAATTATATTGCCGGCGTCGATGATTTCGTGATCCCAGGCGGAAAACGTTGCCACCGGTTCGCCGGCACGCAATGCCGTGTTGCGCTGCCGTAGCGCGCGTTGATAGCGTTGCCACGCCGGGTAAAATAATGGTTCCACGTGGAACACACCCCAATCGACAAACCGCCTTCGGTTCGCTGGCCCCTCCTCTAATAGCCGATAACTGTTGGGCTGCAGTACCAACAATGGCATCGCCGCCGCAAGTTCGGCCGCTGACGAGACCGCCCTGCCGTCCATGCGCATACTCGTTTTCTGTGTTGAGCGTTCGATACCGAGCGGCACCAGCCCACGTTCGGTCCGTAGTTTACCGAACACCGACAAAGTATCATGCCCATTCTGCAGAAGCCGTTCGAAATGGGCGCTACGGAAAGAGCGCCCGCGGGCGAGGAAATAGATCGCTTCGAGAAGACTTGTTTTGCCCGAAGCATTAACGCCGAAAATGAGATTTAAATCGGCTGACAGGTGACTAATGTCGACGCTGGCAAGATTGCGGAAACTCCGGACTGCCAGTGAACTCAGGCCCATAGCACAACCCATACGGCAAGCACGCCGGGTCCAACGCGGCAACTACAGACGCATTGGCATGACAACGTATTTGCTGCTGCCTTCGGCCGGCTCTTGGATCAGACAACTGCTATTCGCATCGCTGAGCGAAATAGTGACCTTATCACCGACGATGGCGTTAATGGCGTCGAGCAGATAAGTGACGTTAAAGCCGATTTCAAGCTCGTCGCCCTGGTACTCGACCTCGAGCTCCTCCTCGGCTTCTTCTTGCTCCGGATTATGCGCCAAAATACGCAAGCGGCCATTGTCCAGCTGTAGTCGTACGCCGCGATATTTTTCGTTCGATAAAATCGAAGTACGAATCAAGGCCTGCTTCAACTGTGCGCATTCGGCGGTCAACAACTTGTTACCACCTTTCGGCAACACCCGTTGGTAGTCCGGAAAGCGCCCATCGATCAGCTTCGAGGTGAACCGTAAGCCCGGTAACTGTAGCCGAATGTGATTGTTGCCGAGGTGTATCTGTACGCGTTCGTCGTCATCCACCAAAAGCCTGGCCAACTCCTGTATGCCTTTGCGAGGTACGATGACTTGCTGGTTTTCGCCTACATCTGCACTCGTTACCAGGTCGCTCATCGCCAAACGATGACCGTCCGTAGCGACGCTGCGCAAGCTCTGTCCTTCGATTTCAAACATCAAGCCGTTGAGATAGTAGCGAACATCCTGCTGCGCCATGCAAAAGTGTGTGCGTTCGATTAATCGGCGCAATTCTCCTTGGCCGATTTCAAACTGCCGCATTCCGTGGATCTCGTCCACACTTGGGAACTCGCTTGCCGGCAACGTCGATAACGAGAACCGGCTACGGCCAGACTTTAATTGTGCTTTATCGCCTGTAACGACAATTTCCAGCTGTGCACCTTCGGGCAACGTACGACAGATATCCAATAACTTCCGCGCCGGGATCGTGATCTCACCGGCCTCATCCACGGAGGTTTTTAATTCGGCCACCAACTCCACTTCCAAGTCAGTGCCAGTGAGAGAAATTTTATCGGCTTCAGCGGATAACAATAAATTTGACAACACGGGCAAGGTTTGACGTCGTTCGACTACGCCACTAACCAGCTGTAGTGGTTTCAATAAGTTCTCGCGTTGCACTTTAAATTTCATGGTCAAATCTTCCCGGCACCTAAGATTTAATTAATTAGTATTTAAATAATTTTAAAGCTTGTTGTTATTACTACCTAGCAGTCCATTTGTGGATAGCCCGAAAAATACATGTGTACTCAAATACTTACACAACACAGTCGGCGGTACAAGCCTTGCCTTAGCAGCCAAACAAACTGTGTATAACCTGTGCATTTTTTACTGATCATCACCGCTAATAACGTTATCTACAAGTTATCCACATTATGTTGTTAGTATTCTCAACAGATTTTTGTAGTCTTCCTTGATCCGCGCGTCCAACTCGGCGAGTTCAGCCACTTTCCGGCAGGCATGTAACACGGTAGTGTGGTCGCGACCGCCAAAGGCATCTCCGATTTCCGGTAAACTGTGATTGGTCAATTCTTTAGCCAGGCTCATGGCGACTTGGCGTGGCCGCGTAATGGAGCGGCTACGACGCGCCGAAAGCAGATCGTGCACCCGGATTTTATAGTATTCGGCTACCGTTTTTTGAATGTTCTCGATGGTAACCAACTTATCCTGTAACGCCAGCAGGTCTTTGAGCGCTTCTTTCGCCAATTCCGGCGTGATCAACTGATTAGTGAAGCGCGCATGCGCCATCACGCGGCGCAAGGCACCCTCAAGTTCGCGGATGTTAGAGCGAATGCGTTTGGCCATGAAAAACGCGACTTCATCCGCTAGTTCGACCTGCGTTTGCGCCGCCTTGCCTTTCAGAATGGCCACCCGGGTTTCCAACTCCGGCGGCTCGATAGCGACCGTCAGGCCCCAGCCAAAACGCGACTTTAGGCGCTCTTCCAGACCGTTTACTTCCTTCGGGTAGCGGTCACAGGTCAGGATTACCTGTTGTTGGCCCTCAAGCAATGCGTTGAATGTGTGAAAAAATTCTTCTTGTGAACGTTCTTTGCGGGCGAAAAACTGAATATCGTCGATAAGCAGCGCGTCGACGGTACGATAATGGCGTTTGAAGTCGCTAATGGCGTTATGCTGTAACGCGTTGACCATATCGGCGACGAAGCGTTCGGAGTGCAGATAGACCACACGAGCGTTGGCGTTACGCTGGCGCAGCATATTGCCGACGGCGTGCATCAGGTGTGTTTTACCAAGGCCGACCCCACCGTAAATAAATAGTGGATTATAAGCGCCACCCGGGTTCTCGGCCACTTGTATCGAAGCCGCGCGCGCCAACTGGTTGGATTTGCCTTCGACAAAACTCTCAAAGGTAAACGCGGTATTCAGGTTGCTCGGTTCGGGCGACCGGCTGGAGCGCTCATGCCGGATCCGCTCGGTGACGCCCGAGCCCATACTACCGACCTCAAGCACCACGGTTGGCGGTTCGGCGTCGGCCGAGCCCGAAATAGCGGTGTTAATCAGCTCGAAAAACTGTTTGCGGACTTGATCCAAGACGAAGCGATTGGGCGCCAGCAGACGTAGCCGCGCACCATCTTCGACCGCATGTAGGGGGCGGATCCAGGTATTGAACTGCGCTTGGGAGAGTTCGCCTTCCAGGCGTTTTAGACATCTATTCCAGAGTGATGGATACACCCTTTGACCACCTTTGGCGTTGTCGTTTTAGTGCCGTTGAGAGCCAGCAGTCTAGCGCCGATGCGAGCACTTATCCACACCCGCTCGTGGATAAAATTAACCGCCCTTGTATTGACAGTGCGAGGGCAGACCCAGTAGCATTCCGGGTTTTCGCGTGGGCACACTTTTGCGCCTGCGACGCAGCACGATGGATACCGATCATGAAGAGAACGTTCCAACCTAGTGTCTTGAAGCGTAAGCGTGCACACGGCTTTCGGGCTCGCATGAAGACCAAGAACGGGCGCCTGGTGCTCAAAGCGCGGCGTGCCAAGGGACGTGCGCAGCTGACGCCCTGAGTGTTGAACGCCGGCACCGGCGGGGCGCGTTTCCCGCGCGCCATACGGCTTACCCGACCGGCTGACTTCCAGCGCGTGTTTAGGCGCGCAGTAAAATCCAGTGACGCGTGTTTTACCGTTCTGGGTGTCACTAACCGACTCGACCACGCGCGCCTGGGCATGGCAATCTCGCGCAAGATGGCGCGCAGCGCGGTGGTGAGGAATCGTGTCAAACGCGTGATACGCGAAAGCTATCGACAGCACCAGGATGAACTCGTCGGATTGGATATCGTCGTGCTTGCCCGCAGCCGCATCGGCGACGTCGCGCGTGCCGATATGCGGGCGTCGTTGACCATGCATTGGTCCACATTGGTGGCGCGATGCGCAAAATTCTCTTAGTGCTGATCGGCGGTTATCGTTACCTCATCAGTCCGTGGCTCGGCAATCACTGCCGCTTTCATCCCAGCTGTTCCTGCTACGCGCAAACCGCGATCGAACAGCACGGCGCCATGGCCGGCAGTTGGCTGGCTCTACGCCGGTTACTACGGTGTCATCCCTGGGCTCCGGGCGGTTACGACCCCGTCCCATCGAAAACCAAGAAAGTAGGTCATGGGTAATCAAAGGCTATTTCTCCTCATTGCGCTGAGCTTCGTTGGACTGCTGCTGTTTGAAGCGTGGCAAAAAGACTACGGTCCGACGCCGACAACGGCGCAGACGCCAACGACCCAAAGCAGCCAACCGAATACGGCCACGCCGGCGCCAAAAGATATGCCGAGCGCGGCGCCGACGCCGCCCGCCAGCCCGATGGTCAGCGGCGCGGCCAACAAATTGCCCAGCAAGCAACGCATTCACGTACATACCGACGTCCTCGACGTCACACTCGATACGGTCGGTGGTGATGTACGCCAAGTTGATTTGCCCAAGTACACGGTTTCGTACCAAGACAAATCGCCGTTTCAAATATTGACCGACCATGGCGCGCGCTTATATGTAGCGCAATCCGGCTTCGTCGCTCCGCGTGACGCCAAGCTCGTGGTGCCATCGCACACCAGTGTCTATACGGCGGACAAGACCGATTACCGCCTGCCGTCCGGCGACAAGACCATCAAGGTCAATCTGCACTGGACCAGCCCGCAAGGCGTCGTGGTCACCAAAACCTACGTTTTCACGCGCGGCAGTTACGAGATCAAATTGTTCTATACCGTGCGCAACGCCACCGACCAACCGTGGAAGGCAAGTTTTTACCGGCAGTTACAGCGCACCCAATATGCGGAAGGTTCGCGCTCGACCATGTTCATCCACACCTACATGGGCGGTGCGACCTATACGCCGGAGCAGCGCTACAAGAAGATCAGTTTTTCCGATATGCAAGACAAGAACCTGAACGTCGAGAATGTTACCGGCGGCTGGGTGGCAATGTTGCAGCATTATTTTGTCGGCGCCTGGATTCCCGATCCGAAAAGCAAGAACACCTTCTACTCGTTGTACGCGCCGCAGCCATTCCATTCATACATCATCGGCGCAAAATCGCCGATCGTGACCGTGCCCGCGGGCGCGCAGCACGAGTTCGACAGCCAGCTGTATGTTGGTCCGAAGCTGCAAGATCAGTTGGCCAAATTGAGCCCCGGGCTGGAGCTGACCGTCGACTACGGTCTGCTTACGGTCATCTCCAAGCCGCTGTTCTGGTTGTTGGAGAAGTTTCATAAATTATTTGGGAATTGGGGCTGGTCCATCATTTTATTGACCATGCTGATCAAGCTGGCGTTCTACAAGCTCTCGGAAACCAGCTACCGTTCCATGGCCAAGATGCGCAAGGTGCAGCCGCGTATGAAGGCGCTCAAGGAACGTTTCGGTGATGACCGCCAGAAGATGAACCAGGCGCTCATGGAGCTGTACAAGACCGAAAAAATCAATCCGCTCGGCGGCTGTCTGCCGATCGTGATACAGATTCCGGTTTTTATCGCCTTGTACTGGGTGCTGCTCGAGAGCGTCGAAATGCGCCAAGCGCCGTTTATTTTTTGGATCCACGATCTGTCGGCGCCGGATCCCTTCTATGTCTTGCCGTTGCTCATGGGCGTGACCATGTTCTTACAACAGCGCCTCAATCCGGCGCCCATGGACCCGCTGCAACAAAAGATCATGATGGCGCTGCCGCTCATGTTCACCGTCTTTTTCTTGTTCTTCCCGGCCGGCCTGGTGTTGTACTGGGTGGTCAACAACACCTTGTCCATTGCCCAACAATGGATGATCACTAAACGCATCGCCGCCGGCGGCTCGTAGCCGCCGCCGCCCGGCGGCGTGGTCCTAGCCATGTCCGCGGACAACGTCACCATCGTCGCCATAGCCACACCGCCCGGACGCGGCGGCATTGGCGTGGTGCGCGTATCGGGCGCATCGACCCGCCACATGGCCGTTGCCTTGTTGGGGTGTGTACCGCTACCGCGGCAGGCGCTCTATCGCAGCTTCCGCAGTGCCGATGGCGAGCCGATCGATACCGGCTTGGCCTTGTTTTTCGACGCGCCGCACTCGTTCACCGGCGAAGATGTACTTGAGTTGCACGCCCACGGCGGTCCGATGGTGCTGGATTTACTCGTGCGCCGTTGCGTCGAGTTGGGTGCGCGTCCGGCGCGACCGGGCGAGTTTTCCGAACGCGCCTTTCTCAATGACAAGCTCGACCTGGCGCAAGCCGAAGCCATCGCCGATCTGATCGACAGCGCCACCGAACAGGCCGCGCGGGCGGCCTTGCGTTCCTTACAGGGCGAGTTCTCGCGGCGTGTGCATGCCCTGACCGAAGACCTCATTCATCTGCGTATGTATATTGAGGCGGCCATCGACTTTCCAGAGGAAGAGGTCGATTTTTTAGCCGACCACACTTTGCGCACGCGCCTCGACGCGCTGGCCGCAACGCTTGCTCAAGTACAGCGCTCGGCACGACAGGGCAGCTTGCTGCGCGACGGCATGACGCTGGTCATCGCCGGTCGGCCGAATGCCGGCAAGTCGAGCTTGTTGAATGCCCTGGCCGGGCGCGATAGCGCTATCGTCACCGACATCCCCGGAACCACGCGCGATGTGCTACGCGAGCACATCAGCCTGGATGGCTTGCCGTTGCATGTCGTCGATACGGCCGGCTTGCGCGCGGCCACCGACGAAGTCGAGAAAATCGGCGTCGAGCGCGCTTGGCGCGCCGTTGGCCAAGCCGATCACGTTTTACTGGTGATCGATGACGGCATCGGTGTTACCGACGCAGACCGCGATATACTGGATCAGCTTCCACACGCCAGCAGCCGTACGTTGATTCGCAACAAGATCGATCTCAGCGGTGCCGAGGCCGGCATCACGCAGGGGTCCTTGGGCGCCGAACTGCGCTTATCCGCGCTGACCGGCGTCGGCCTCCAAGACTTGCGCGATCACCTCAAACAATGCGCCGGCTTCCAGCCCATCGAGGGCGGTGACGTACTGGCCCGGCGGCGGCACCTGTCAGCCCTCGGGCAGGCCGATGAATACCTCCGCAGCGCGGTGCAGCGGCTGGCGGAAGGCGCGGGCGAACTGGCCGCCGAGGACTTGCGTCTGACCCAGCAGGCGCTGGGTGAAATCACCGGCGCGGTAACCAACGACGACCTGTTGACGCGCATCTTCTCCAGTTTCTGCATCGGCAAATAGTCCTTCGGCAGCTAAAGTACGGACTTTGCAGGTCGATACAATCGGTTGATATCGGCCCGATAAGACGTGGCGCGGTGGGCGCCTGACGACGACGCCAGGGAAGATCGACGCTGCCACGTCCGCGACCGGCCGCACACCGAGGAAGGTATGTCGTGAACCTATATAACAAGACGCCGCGACGCCAAGGCCGGTCAGTTGGCGACCATGGCGCCGGCGCGCAAGGACACCGCCGATGAACCCGACCCGACCCACCGCCATGCAACGCATTCATAATCTTTCCATCAGGAGCCGAATTCTATTGTCGGGCGGCGTGTTGATGGTCACCCTGCTGACCTTCGTCACGACCGGCTATTTCAGCTACCGCGATGGGCTGCGCGGCCAAGAGGTCGCGCGCCTGATGCAGCAAAGTGTTTACGGCCTTCAAGTAGCCCTGGACCGTAGCGCGCAAACGCCAAAGGCGTCGGACGCGCCGGCGCAGCAGCAAGTCTTGTCGGCAGTGGAGCGAGCGCTGCGAACCTTGCAACAGAATTACGCCGACGAGGCGCCTTTACCCAGCGATATCGATGCGCGTTGGGATGCGGCTCGTCGCGCCCTCTCGGATCCGGCCGCCGGCAACCGTGACGTGGCGCGTCGACTGGCCGAAACGCTGCACCAGATCTTGTTGCAGAACAATAACGATCAAGCGCATGTGAACGGCCGCAACGCGGTGGTATTGGGGGCCCTGTTCGTGCTGATCGCGCTGTCGATCGTGGCGCTGTTCTATTGGCTTCACCACAATATTGCCGGCCGACTGGATCGCATGAACCGTGTCATCACGCAAATGGAGGGCAGCGGCGACCTAAGCCTGAGATTGAAGGTAACCACGGACGATGAGATCGGACACTTGGCACAGACCTGTAACAGTCTGGCCGCCAAGACCGAGGAAATGATGCTGCAGCAGCAACAGGCCAAAACCGATCTGGACGAAATGATCGAGATTATTCTCGAGGTGGTGCAGGCCGCGGCGAAGGGCGATTTGACCAAAGTGTTTCTGGAGTTCCACGGTAAAAATCGCGTCGATCTGCTCGCCAACGGAGTGCGCGCGATGATCGATAATCTCAATACATTGATCTCCGAGGTTCGTGAATCCGGCTTCCAGGTTACGCACTCGACTTCGGAGATTGCTGCCAGCGGCGCGCAACAGGAGGCCACTACCAGCGAATTGGCCGCCACCTCGAACCAGATCAGCGCCTCCGCGACCGAGATCGCGGTTACATCCAAAGAGCTGGTGGCGAGCATGGACGAGGTTTTCGGCGCCATGCAAATTGCCGCCAGCGCTGCCGAACAAGGCCAAGACAGTATCGATACCATGGAGCAGTCCATGCGCGCCATGGTCAACGCGGTGGATATCATCTCAGGCAAGCTGCAGACCCTGAGTGAAAAGACCGCCAACGTTAATATGGTGGTCAGCACGATCGCCAAGGTCGCTGACCAGACCAATCTGCTATCGCTCAATGCCGCCATCGAGGCCGAAAAGGCGGGTGAATTTGGCCGCGGTTTTTCCGTGGTCGCCACCGAGATCCGGCGGCTTGCCGACCAGACCGCGGTGTCGACATGGGACATCGAGCAAATGGTCAAAGAAATGCAATCATCGACCTCCGCGTGTGTCATGGCGATGGAAAAAGTGTCCGGCGAGATCCACAAGGGCGTCGACAATGTCTCGCATGTCAGCACTCAACTCACCGCGATCATCGACAAGGTACAGACCATGTTGCCGGGCTTCGAGTCGGTCAAGGAGAGTATCCATGCGCAGTCCGAGGGTGCCGGCCAGATCAGCGACTCGATCCGACAGCTGAATCAGAGTGCGCAGGAAACCGCCGACTCACTCCGCCGCTCCAATCACGCCGTGCACCGACTCAAGGAAGCCGTGCAGGTGCTCAATAACGCCGTGGCGCGCTTCACCGTCGGCTGAACGTCGATGCGCCGGCGCGCGCCCGTTAATCATCGGCCGGCCGCAACCGCTGCCGTCGCAGATACGACCGCGGCCGCGCATGGCGATGTCGGGACACCCGCGTATGGGCCGGCATCGCGCACGATCCACGCACCGCCCGGGCCAGGTGCCGCCCCCGGCTAATTTCCGCTCGCCTCACAGCACCGTTCCCCCACCCCTATGCTTGGGTATAAGATACGCAGTCCCAAAGACTTATGGTGTTCGCGCGGCTATGTACTTTGAGCAGGATTTTGACGTTATCGTGGTCGGTGGTGGCCATGCCGGCAGCGAAGCGGCGCTGGCTGCGGCGCGCATGGGCGCACGCACGCTATTGCTGACCCACAGCGTCGATACGCTCGGACAAATGAGCTGCAATCCGGCTATCGGCGGTATCGGCAAAGGTCATCTGGTGCGGGAAATCGACGCCCTCGGCGGCCTGATGGCAAGTGCTGCCGATCAGGCCGGTATACAATTTCGTACCCTCAACGCGCGCAAGGGCCCGGCCGTGCGCGCCACGCGCGCACAAGCGGATCGTGTGTTGTACCGACAGGCCGTGCGGCAAGCACTGGAACAACAGCCCAATCTGAAGCTGTTCCAGCAAAGCGTGGATGATCTGCTGGTCGAGAATCAGTGCGTCACCGGTGTCGTCACGCAGATGGGCCTAAAGTTTCGTGCCCGTAGCGTGGTGCTCACGGTGGGCACCTTTTTAGGTGGGCGGATTCACGTTGGCTTGTCCAATTACGACGGTGGACGTGCCGGCGACGCGCCTGCCAACGCGCTGGCGCGGCGTTTGCGCGAGCTGCCGTTTCGCGTCGGTCGGCTCAAGACGGGTACGCCGCCGCGTATCGATGGCGGCAGCATCGACTACAGCGCCTTGCAGGAACAAGCCGGGGACGACCCCGTACCGGTGTTCTCCTATATGGGTTCGGCGCAACAGCATCCGCGCCAAGTCAGTTGTCATATCACGCACACGAACCCGCGTACCCATGACCTGATTCGCGCTGGCCTGGACCGCTCGCCGATGTTCACCGGCGTCATCGAGGGTGTCGGTCCACGCTATTGTCCCTCCATCGAAGACAAGGTGGTGCGCTTTGCTGATAAGAGTTCACATCAAATATTTATTGAACCCGAAGGTTTAAGTACACGCGAAATTTATCCAAATGGTATTTCCACCAGTCTGCCGTTTGACCTGCAGTACGCCTTGGTGCGTTCCATTCGCGGCTTCGAGCAGGCGCATATCACGCGCCCCGGTTACGCCATTGAATACGACTATTTCGATCCGCGTGACCTGAAATCGTCGTTGGAAACGCGCTTTCTCGGCGGCCTGTTTTTCGCCGGCCAGATCAACGGTACCACCGGCTACGAAGAAGCCGCGGCGCAAGGCCTGCTGGCTGGCCTCAATGCTGCCCTGCAGGTGCGCGGTAGCGAGCCGTGGTGCCCGCGTCGTGATCAGGCTTACCTCGGTGTCCTGGTCGACGATTTGATTACGCGCGGCACCAGTGAGCCCTACCGTATGTTTACCAGCCGCGCCGAGTATCGTCTGCTGCTGCGCGAAGACAACGCGGATTTGCGTCTGACCGCGATCGGCCGCCAGCTTGGCTTGGTGCAGGAGCCGCGCTGGCGCGCTTTTGAGGCCAAACGCGAGGCAATCGAACGCGAACAACAACGCTTGCATGACACCTGGCTGCGACCTGACCAAGTTCCCGCGGCCGAAGCCGAGCGCGTGCTCGGCCAGGCGCTCGCGCGCGAAGCGCGCCTGCTTGACCTGCTGCGCCGACCCGACGTCGACTACCGCCAGCTCATGACGCTGCCTACGGCTGGACCGGCGGTTGCGGATGGGCAGGTAGCCGAACAAGTGCAAGTGCAAGCCAAGTATTCCGGCTATATCGAGCGCCAGCAAAGCGAGGTTGCGCGCCAGCGTCGCCACGAAGATGCTCGTCTACC
>JASBUN010000026.1 GCA_030147845.1 Gammaproteobacteria bacterium | reverse complement strand
ACGGCGCAAGCTGCCCGACGCGATACCCGAGGGCGAACGTAACAAGACGCTTTTAAGCCTTGCCGCCGGGCTGGTACGCACGGGCCACACGCGTATACAAGTAACGCAGCGTCTACACCGCATTAACGCGGACCGCTGCATGCCGCCGCTGGAAACGTCGGAAGTGGACCACATTGCCGCGCAAGCCATCGCCTACGGTTCTGACGGCTTCGTCATGCTGCCGCACGCGCTGCTAGACTCGACCGCATGGAAGGCGCTTACACCGCGCGCGCGTGATGTTGTGATAATGGCATTCCGGCGCTACTGGCACAACGATCCGAACGCCGGCATCGCATTGACGTGGGCAGATTTCGAGGGATTGACCGGATTTTCAAAAAAAGACACTTTCTACCGTGCGCGCAACGCGTGCCTGTCGGCGGGTATCCTGATACCGTTGAGCGCAAGCCGGAACACGCAAACGGGCCGCAAACCCGACTTGTTCAACATCGCGCCACGTTTCGCCAGTCCCGAAAAAGTAACCTTGCGCCAGTCCCGTAAAAGTACACCCCTACATATACTAACAGGGTAGTGCGTGTGTGAGAGACGAAACGAAAAGAGGCCGAACGATGAAAGCGAAACTTCCCGACAATGTACTGGCGGCGCTGCGCGATGCCAAACGCTCGCCAGGCTGGAACAACCGGCGCGATGACGTGCAACGGTTCACGCTGCCGAACCGGTATGGGCATGAACCCTGCCTGCTGTACGTGGTACCTTGTCGGCGCTGGGCATATCGGCGCTGGCGAAAACAAGCGGCAGCATGGCAACGGGAACATGGGGGCAACGTGGCATGAGTTATTTTGGGCGTTCGACCGTGGCAACGATCCTGCCGAAAAGAACCGCCGATTCTGCACGGGTGGTCACCCATGGCTGACGGGAACGACACAACGAATTCGACTGGCGAGCTTGTCCCTGCTGGCGCGTGGCCGTTACCTACCCCCCGCCGGCTTAATCTGGGTTCGGCTGAGAGCGTACGGCGTGAGATGGCCCGAGTATACCGACATGCGCGGTTCGGCCAAATCGTCACCCAGGACGCTACTCGGCTGGTGTACATGCTGAGCCAGATCCTGAAAGCATTCGAACTGACCGAGATCGAGAAACGACTCGCCGCACTTGAGGACTCTCAACCATGAATCGATTGGAACGGCGACTTGCCGCGCTGGAAAAAAAGCGACAGGGGCCCCCGGACACCGTAACCGTCCCTACCCTGGCTTCTTTCTACTCAGGGGACCTCACAGACGTTCAGACAGTGTCCTTGGCAGAGCTTAGGACTTGGACGCTGGCGGACTTCTACGCAGAGCACGACCGCCAATCCGATCCGTGTGATTTTGGGTAGTGAAATTGGGGCAGCAAACGTTCAATGGGGGTAGATATGGGGGTATCAGGCACGAACCGTATCGTAAAACTGTATATTAATCATTTTATTGCATCAGTTATTCGGTAGAACCCGTACCAATGCGTGCTCCCGCATCACCCAAGAATATCCACAAGCCCGCGCCCCAGCGGGCTTTTTTGTGCCTGTACTATCGCTACCTGATCTTTTGACAGCCGGTGCCGGTCGGGGGCACTATTGGGGCAAACAAAAAGGGCTTTTGTGGCAGCTATTCGGACGTGCCGCCGCAAGCGGTTCGGAGCCGACGGCATCACGTGCGCCCCGCCGGACAGCCACAGAGATAGGACTGAGACGACACGGCGGTGCAAGAAAGCCATTAAGACCAAGCGAGGAGCTAACCGCTTCGGTTTTTGCCACCACGTGGCGATAGAGATCGTACAACCTCGTGCCCCCGCACCAAAAATACAAATACTCGTCCGCTACGCTAAAAGCGGTCTTGAAATTACCGATAGGGTGCTCGGATCAATGCATTGAGTCGTGGGCAATCGTGAGGGGCGCAAGTGCAACGTCCGGCAGCATCCGGACACTGTTCGTGGCTAAGCACGGACGGTGTCTGGATACTTGCTGTTCGAGCCAGAAAGGATGGGTATGGAAAATCTGATTAAGCACCGTATTGAATACCTTATCGAGCTTTGTGAGCAGGTGCTGGCAACGCGCCGAAGTACCGAGTATGGGCAAGAACAGTGCGAATCCCGCATCTTGAACAAATATCGAACGGCCGGACTTTCATTTCTTCGAAAGTACTTCGGCGAACATCACCCATATTTTGCTGCGTTTCAATCGCAGCAGGGTGGGTATGCGCCAATAGTAGAGAGTTCGCTTGGTGTGCTTGAAGCTGTCTCAGATGAAATTGACCGCGGTTGGTATCACAGCGTGCGCGGGGTGGTGAGCGCCGAGGTGTTTTCCGATTTTCTCGAAATGGCGAATCACTTGCGTGAGGAAGGGTACAAAGATGCAGCGGCAGTAATGCTAGGGGGTACGCTTGAAGAGCATCTGCGGCAGTTAGCAAGAGAAAATGATGTTGAGATCGAAGTTGCGGTAAAGGGAAAAATGTCTTTCAAGAAAGCAGATGTGCTGAACGCTGATTTGGTCAAAGCCAGAATCTACAGTACGCTCGATCAGAAAAATGTTACGGCGTGGCTCGGTTTGCGAAACGATGCCGCGCATGGAAATTTCGGTGCCTACTCAACAGAGCAAGTGGCGTTATTTTCTCAGGCTTTGAACGATTTCATGGCTAGAACCAAAGAAAAGCTCTAACAAAGTGTTAAAGTTGTTCGCTGTGCTCACTTGGATGCCGGAGTTCCGCGCCGTTTTGCGTAGAGAAATAAAAGCGATCACAGTTTGTGCCCCAGAACAACGCACCTATCTTGAACGGGGCGATGTGACGGAGGGTGTTCAAAACTCTGTGTCAGCTGTGTCGTCATCAGAGGCTGATGTACTCATCCAGTCTGCCCGGGAAGTGTATCGTCAGCTGCGACAACGTCAGATTCCAGTTCTGTATCGGATGCGTCCAGCGCTCTGAGGCTTTCAATATACCGGCGTAAAGCAGCTTGAGTAAACTGTTCTCATTGGCGAAGCCGCCCTTGGTTTTCGTCAGTTTTCGGAACTGACGGTGCACGGCTTCGACCGCATTGGTCGTGTAGATCGCGGTGCGGACATATTCCGGGTACTTGAAGTAGGCCGATAGCGTCGGCCATTTGTTGCGCCAGGACTCGATCACCCGTGGGTATTTCTCGCCCCATTTGGTCTCCAGGTCGTCGAGTGCCGTTTCAGCCGCGTTAAGCGTGGCGGCCTTGTACACGCACTTCAGATCGGCCAGGAAGGCCTTCTGGTTCTTCGAGGCGACGTACTTCAGCGAGTTGCGGATCTGGTGGATGACGCAGTGCTGGATTTCGGTGTTGGGGTAGATACTCTCGATGGCCTCGGGGAAGCCTTTCAGGCCATCGACACAGGCGATCAGGATATCTTTGACACCCCGGTTGTGCAGGTCGGTGAGCACGCTCAACCAGTGATGGGCGCCCTCCTGATCCGACAGGTACAGACCGAGCAGCTCCTTCTTGCCGTCGATGTCCAGCCCCAGCAGGGTGTAGATGGCCTTGCTGACGTAGCGCCCGTTTTCCTTGACCTTGTAGTGAATGGCATCGAGCCAGACGATGGGGTAGATCGCATCGAGATCGCGTTCGCGCCAGGCTTGTAGTTCCGGTAATAGCTTGTCGGTAACGGCGTTGAGCGTGCCGTTGGAGAGGCTGATGCCGTAGAGGTCTTCGATGTTGGCGCGGATATCCTGATAGCTGAGCCCTAACGAGAACAGGGCGAGAATCTTGCGTTCCAGCTCATCGGTCAGGTGGGTCTGGTGTTTCTTGACCAGCTGTGGCTCAAAGGTGCCTGCGCGGTCACGCGGTGTGTGTAGTTCGAAGCAGCCCAGCGGGCTCTTGACCGTCTTGGGTGTACTGCCGTTTTTGCGGTTTGGCGCGTCTTCCTGTGCCAGGTGATTGTCCAGCTCCGCTTGCATCGCGGCTTCGGTTAGCTGTTTAATCAGCGGCGTGAGGACGCCGTCTTTGCCCGTCAGGTCTTTACCTTCACGCAATCCCTTGAGCGCGGCATCGATGTCGAAGTGCGGTTTTTGTGTTGTCATACGTCATTCCTTTTGCCTTAATGGTAAGGGAATGACACAGAATCTTGAACACTACCATGTGACGCGGCGCCAGCACTAGCTAAAGACGCTGATATCATCGAACTTTATGGGTGCCCCGCATTTGAGGCAGGCTGTTATCGACAACCCTTCCGCCTAGCCGCCATTGCCGCAGGCAACTTAAACTCAGCGGCCTCCACGATTTCGCGAGGCGGCTCAATACGGATAAATGCGACGGGGACAAAGAAATGACTCCTGTGACAAACCGGACGATTGTGATGCCGAAAGACATCGTCAACGGCCTTGGCAATGCTCCACGCAATCTGCTCGCCGTGTGCATTGCGATGTTTGAAGACAGCACACTCATGCGGCGCATGGACACGCTGTACGACAAATGGAAAAGCAGAATGTTTGGCGGCGGGGTGGCGTTTGCAAACTCTGAGGCGATCGCCTCGACAAAGACCACCACTGCTCGGTGGATGGAATCAAAGCTTAGCGATGATGAACTGCGAGTTGTGCTCTGGATTTATTTGCGTGAAGCCTTCGCGCTACCGGAGAAAGTGTGTTTCTCTGAACACTCGGCTCGCATTTCATGCGATGACCTTGTAGCCGGGGCGTTACGTACTCTGGAGCCCGGTTGGCTCGACAAAGCCAAGAGCGTGGTCGGCCTTGGCTCGGACGACGAGCGCCCCAATACATTGGATGCACTCGCACGCACTACCTTGGCTGAATTGATGTCACAAGTATTGAATGATGAGACCGGCAAGAACGCAGAAACGCGCAGAAATCTGCTGAATGAGGCGCGCTCCCGCATTGAGCAGCTCAACCATGATGACCGTACTGTGCTACTGAATTCAGTTAATGCGGACAAGCTGAACGACGCAGCCCTCACTAAGGTCCTGATTACCGGTGGTGGTCTCACGGCATTCAGCACTAGCGTGGGCTTGGCGGGTTTCTCGGCGTACATCCTTGCAGCTCAGGCGTCCGCATTTATCCCGCTAGTAAGTGGCCCAGCGCTCGTGTCTTTCGTGTCGGTTCTGTCCAACCCAATCACTGTTGTAGCTACCACGGGCGGCATGATTTGGTGGCTGGCAAATGACGCAACTACCACCGTCCGTGCGGAGGTCGCCGTTCGCATACTTTCCCTGCTGGCAATGCATGGTCTCGGAACCCGCGGTGGTGGTATCCAGAATGTGCTCAAAGCATTCTCCGCGTTAGCCGAGTGCAACACTTTTGGAGATTTGGATACGGCCACTCTGGCCAAATACAAAAAAGCATGGGATAGCCTGAAGAATTGTCGTGTCCCTAACAAATCTCCACACACCAAGATTGCGCGCCTGATGGGTATACCGGCTGATATGGGCGGCAAGAAAGCGAGTGAAAGCCGGTGGAGACAATTTATTAGTTCGGATGATGAAGAAGTTGAGAATGCGGGTGCCCTATCCGTGTTGACGCTCGGGGACATCGCCTACAACGCAGCCGCTATCGATCCAACCGTCTTACGAGCGGCGGATTTCGCTCGTATAGAAGACCTGAGTGAGCGATTCGATTTCGCTGCATTTGCTAATAACATTGAGGCCATGGACCCAGCCTCAAAATTAGGCGCCATTAATGACATCAAAGGCTATGTCGCTGAGCGGGTCGTCGCCTCACGACTGGTTGAAATGGGTCATCAGGTGGAATTCCCTTCGGTACCTAATCAAGCCGGATGGGATATTTCCGTGGACGGTATCCAGTTTCAGGTCAAGGACACAGACAGCCTTAGCTATCTCGGTCAGCACTTTGAGAAACACGGTTATCAGTATCCGCTAATCGCCAACGCAGAAATCGCGCAGCATCTCGAGAAACTAGATTCGGGAGCTATGCCGGATTGGGCTCACCATGTGTATTTCGTTGAAGGGTATAGCAATGATGTTGTGCAACATGTCACAGAGCGGTCTTTGGCTGCGGGTGGACACATGCTGCATCCACACATTTCGTTATTCACGCTCGCAATTAGCGGTTTCCGTAATTACAGACGATCAAAACGTGGCGAGATCACCAGCCAACAAGCAATTCATGAAGTATTGCTGGATGGTGGTACGCGGATGGGCCTGTCAGCAATAGGTGGCTATGCTGGTTCGGGTATAGGGTTGCTCGTTTTCGGGCCAGCCGGTGCGCTTATTTTCGGAACTGTCACTCCCATCCTTAGCCAAATGCAATCAAGCCACGTAAAGAAGGCGTTAGATGAGTGGACAACGAGCGATAAATACGTCGAGTGGGAGACGCAAACTCACAAACTTTATGAACGACTATCGACGCGCTTGAAGCAGGCTCTTAAAAATAAGTACCGTGCGTTGAAGAAGCAGTTATCGGAAGTTCCCGAAGGCCAAGTGTCAGCATACGTACGCTGGCGTATGACAGACGAAGTCATATTCCTGCGGGAAATGTGGTACCGACTCAAGCTCATGGAAGAATGCAACTCCGTATCTCTCGAAATTAAGTTCAAGCGCCTTCTCGAATGGCTCAGCGTGAGCACCATTTATCCTGCCGCTTATCAGTATGAGCTGGAGGCTCTGTCTAAATCTTTCTCAGAACGTCCGCCCGTTTCCGACCGAATAATCGATCGCGTAAAAGGGGGACCGAATTTCGTTGCGCTCTTTGCTCAGCGTAAATGGCGAGATTTCAATGCTTCACGCGCGAAAAAATAGGTGGGCGCATTCGGGGACAGACCCCGTTTATTTGCTGGCAAACGCCAGACTCAAAAGCGTGGTCTGTCCCCGGGTTTCCCTAAGCCGGTTGCTCGAATGGGGCCGATCCCGAAGTCGCCGGTGGCGGCCGCGCAGATTCAACGTGGGCAAACTTGTTACATCCCAGCCAATGACCGATTGACTGGGCAAGTTTCGTATTCCCGCGCAGTATAATACGGTCGCCGTCCAGTGCCCGATGGAGGCTGACGTCCCCCATCCAGACTTCCGTAAGCGTTTTGACATCGGTTTGGACGATGAGCTGGACTTCGAAGCCGGGGTCCCTGAGGCAGACGTCTACTTCGCCATCTTTGACGATCAACCACCAGCGTCGCAGTTTTGAAATGTAATCACTGAATTCGAACAGCAACACGGTACGCGGTTCCGTAAAAGCGTCGAGCTTCATGTTGCGGTGAATATCCCACATCAACAGCGACGGATCGAGGTCGTCGCGGCTCATGTCGCTACGGGCCCAGCGCTGCCCCCAAACGCCGAGCTGCACGAGGATCGGTTTTAGTTCCTCGCCGGCGTCGGTGAGGCAATAGCGCACCGTGCGTTGATCGTCGACACGGGCAAGCACCCCGGCGCGTTCCAATGATTTAAGCCGTTTCGACAACAGCGAGGGCGACATCAGCGGCAGGCCTTTGCGCAAAGCGTTGAAGCTTTGGCTGCCCTCCATCAGTTCACGAATGACCAGATGGGTCCAGCGTTCGCCCAGTACTTCGGATGCCTTTGCGATGGGGCAGAATTGTCCGTAACCTTTCATTGCCTTACCCTCCCTTGCGCGCCTCGCGCCCGAAGGCACCAAGAGTGTACTGCGATTTTGGCCGCGGTGCCCCCGCCTAACCAGTACAAATGTTGTACTGGCGGTTGCCGATCTCCGGGACCACACTGCAGACGTCCAACATCGCATGTTCAACGGTCACTGCCGGGGAGAAGACACCATGCAAACCACCACTGACCCGATCCCTTTCGCCGGTCCTCGGGCGCCGGATATTGCCGCAGTCAAGGCAAAGTTAAAAGCCACCTGGGAAGACGGTGATTACGCCGCCTTTGCGCAACATATGGAACCCGGCGCGCTTGAAATGCTCGATCGCTGGCGCATTGCGCCCGGACTACGCCTGCTGGACGTCGGCTGCGGCGCTGGCCAGACCGCCATCCCGGCCGCGCGGCGCGGCATTGACGTCACCGGCGTGGACATCGCCGAAAACCTGATCGAACATGCCCGCCGCCGTGCCGACGCCGAACGGCTGAGCGTCGTATTCGACGTCGGCGACGCGGAAGAATTGCCTTACGCCGACGCCAGCTTCGACGCCGTGTTGAGCCTGATCGGCGCCATGTTCGCGCCGCGGCCGGACCGAGTCGCGGCGGAATTGGCTAGAGTCACGCGCTCGGGCGGACATTTATATATGGCCAACTGGACGCCAAGGGGCATGCCGGCGCAAATGTTCCAATGCGTGGCGGCCTTCGTACCGCCACCACCCGGATTCATCAGCCCGGCCCTGTGGGGCGACGAAGACACCGTGCGGGCGCGGCTCGCCGACGGATTCAAAAATATCACGCTGACCCGCAGGATGTACCCGCGCTGGATCTACCCGTATACGCCGGCGCAACTGGTCGATCTGTTCCGGACCCACTTCGGGCCGGTGAAACGTGCATTCGATGCCCTCGACGACGACGGGCGCCGCGCTTTGCGTCAGCAGTTAGAAGTGATCTATACGCGCTGCAGCACCGTGCGCGATAGCGGTCTGGAGATCATCAACGGCGAATACCTCGAGATCATCGCGGTACGGCGTTAGACCGCATTGGGGGACAGACCCCATTTATTTGCCGGCAAAACCCCGACTCAAAAACGTGGTCTGTCCCCGGGTTTCGATGATCTATAGTTAGTTTGTGTCGTATCGCTCAAGCCGTCGCGTGCTATGTCCCACAAACTCCACGAGTACGTCCGAAAGCGAAATTTCCACAGTACGTCCGAGCCATCTTCAGGTAGAGCGGCGGCTCGTGGTCGACGACGTTTTGTGATCCAAAAACACGACGCTTCACGCCTGCATTACGACTTTCGTCTGGAATTCGGCGGTGTACTGGTCTCATGGGCGGTACCGAAAGGTTTATCGACCAGCCCGCGTGATAAACGCCTGGCGATTCAGACCGAGGATCATCCGCGCAGCTACGGTGATTTTGAGGGCGTGATACCCGACGGCGAGTACGGTGCCGGGCCGGTGTTGATTTGGGATGCCGGCGCCTATCGAAATCTGCGTGCCAACAAAGGGCGCGACCGTAAAAGTATGGAAGCGTCGCTGAAGGCGGGCTTGATCGAGGTTTGGCTTGAGGGTGAAAAGCTCAAAGGCGGCTATGCGCTCAAACGCATTCGTTCGGGAAAGAAGTCGCAGTGGTTGATCATCAAGATGGATGACGAGCACGCCGACGCCCGTCGTAAGCCGGTCAGTACGCAGCCTAACTCGGTCAAATCCGGCCGTAGCTTACGGCAGATAAAGCGCGATGACAGGGCTACGCATGGCGCGCCGGAGTCGAAGTGATCGTTGGCGCGAGTGTCTACTGGAACGTGACCGCGAGGCACTGCGCCGGATAAAAATGCCATCACGCGCGCAACCCATGCTGGCTACGTTGACCGACGATCGATTTTCCTCGGCCGACTGGATCTACGAACGCAAGTTGGACGGCGAACGCTGCGTGGTCGTGCGGCGTGGTAACAAGGTGCACCTGCTGTCGCGCACGGGGCGCGATCTGAACGCCACCTATCCCGAGCTGGTAGAAGCCATGCGGCAGCAGCCGTACGAGCGTTTCATCGTCGATGGCGAAGTGGTGGTATTCAGCGGCAAGCGTACCAGTTTCGCTAGGCTGCAAGCGCGCATCGGGCTGACGGATGCGGCCCAAGTGGCGAACAGCCGCGTCAAAGTACACCTCTATCTGTTCGATTTGCTTTATCTCGATCAATACGAGCTAAAAGCGCTGCCGTTGCGCACGCGCAAGACCTTGCTACGCAAATCCATGCGCTTTGGCCATGAGATCCGATATACGCCGCATCGTAGCGAACTCGGCGAGGACATGTTCAAGACGGCTTGCGATAAGGGTTGGGAAGGGCTTATCGCCAAGCGCGCAGACAGCGCCTACGTGCCAAAGCGTTCGCGCGACTGGTTAAAATTCAAGTGTGATCACCGGCAGGAATTGATCATTGCCGGTTACACCGAGCCGAGCGGTAGCCGGGTTGGCTTCGGCGCTTTATTGCTGGCTTACTATAACGGCGAGCGCTTACATTTCGCCGGCAAAGTCGGTACCGGATTCGATCAGCGCACACTGGAACAACTGAGCGCGAAGCTCAAGCCGCGCGTGCAGTCGTCTTGCCCCTTCGAGCGGCGGCCGCGCGGCATCGGCAAACGGGTCCATTGGGTGACGCCGAAATTGGTTGCGGAAATCGGTTTTACCGAGTGGACCCGCGATGGCCGGCTGCGCCATCCGCGCTTTCTCGGGCTGCGGCGAGACAAGTCGGCCGCTAGTGTGACGCGCGAGAGGTCCGAGTGACATGAGCGATACCCGTTTCGGACGCCGCCGCATTGCTTTATCACATCTTGATAAAGTGTTGTTTCCGGACAGCGGTATAACGAAAGGCGTATTGCTGCGCTATTACGATAAGGTCGCGCCGCTCCTGCTGCCGCACCTGAAGAACCGCCCGCTTACGCTGCAGCGCTTCCCCGATGGCATCGGCGCCAAGGGATTTATACAGCAGCAAAAATCCGATTATTTTCCAGCCTGGATCAGAAGCGAAAGGATCGTTCATCGAGCCGATAGCAAGCAGCGCACGGTCGAACACATGTTATGCAACGACCGTGCGACGTTGGCTTATCTGGTCAATCAAGCCGCGCTTACGCTGCACGGCTGGTCGTCGCGTGCGCCGAGCGTGCGGTGCCCGGATCGGTTGATTTTCGATTTGGACCCGTCCGACGACGATTTTGACCGAGTACGTCACGCGGCGCACCAGGTGGCTGAACTGATGCGCGAAATCGGATTGACGCCGTTTGTCATGACCACGGGTTCGCGCGGCTTGCATGTGATCGCGCCGCTGCGTCCGCACGCCAGCTTCGATCAGGTACGTGAGTTGGCGCAGGATATGGCGGCCTGTCTGGTGGCACGTCATACCGATCAATTGACCTTGGCGCAGCGCAAGGACAAGCGTGGCGATCGTATCTATCTGGACGTAATGCGTAATGCTTTCGGTCAAACCGCCGTCATGCCGTATGCGGTGCGGGCCTTGGCAGGAGCGCCGGTTGCCACGCCGCTGGATCTTGCCGAATTGGCGGACACGCGCCTACATGCGCAGCGCTTTCACATTAAAAATATCTTTCGGCGCTTGGCGCGCAAGTCCGATCCGTGGGCGCGTATGCAACGCCATGCGGCGACGTTGTCGCGATGCCGCCGGGTGCTGCGTTCGCTGTGCGCACATACGGAAAAATAGCTTTGTGACGCTGAGGGGAATCCGCCGGAGGTCAACTGTGGCTCCATCCCTGGAGCCGTGCGTCGGATTAATTGAACGACAAACTCGGCAGCCAGGTGATGATGCCCGGAAACACGATACAAAGCGCCAGTCCGATGGCCTGGATGGCAAGGAACACCAGTGACGACTTGAAGATGGTCGCCATGCTGATTTCCGGCGGACAGACACCGCGCAAATAAAATAAAGCGTAACCGAACGGCGGGCTGAGGAAGGACATCTGCATATTGACCAGATACAGCACGCCGAACCACAACACCTCGACATTGCCGGGCACCGGCGGACCACCAAGAAAGCCGTCGAACGTCAGCGACTTGATGATCGGCACAAAGATCGGCACGGTCAGCAGCAGGATGCCGACCCAGTCCAGGAACATGCCCAGGAACACCAGCATCACCATCATCAGGAACAGGATGCCATACGGCGACAAGCCGGTACTGAGAATGCCCTCGGTGATGAAGGTCTGGCCGCCTTGCAGGATGAAGAAGCCGACGAAGATCGATGCGCCGAAAATGATCCATAGCACCATGGCCGATGCCCGCGCCGTGGTGATCGATGCCTCGCGCAGGGCTTGAAGGCTAAAGCGCCGGTGCATCATGGCGACGATGATGGCGCCGAACGATCCGATGCCGGCCGCTTCGACCGGGGTGGCGATGCCGCCGAACAGCAGACCGAGCACCAGGAACACCAGGAATATCGGCGCGATCAGGTTCACCAGCAACTTCAACTTGCCGAGTGTGTCGACGCGTTCCGCTTTCGGCAGGGCCGGGCCGAGACTGGGATTGATCCAGGATCGTAACAACACATAGCCAATGTACATGCCGGACAGCATCAAGCCGGGTAACACCGAACCGAGATACAATTGTCCGACCGACTGTTGCGCCACCACGGCATAGAGAATCGCCAAGATCGAGGGCGGTATGAGAATGCCGAGCGTGCCGCCGGCCATGATGGAGCCCAGTGCGATCTTATGATCGTAGTGACGCTTGAGCATGGCCGGTAACGCGATGATGCCCATTGTGACCACGGCCGCGCCGATCACGCCGACCATGGCGGCCAGGATAGTGGAGGCGAGGATGGTGGCCGCCGCCAGTCCGCCACGCAATCCGCCCATCCACTTGTAGACGACATCAAACATCTCTTCGATAAGTCCGGCCCGTTCCAGCATCGACGCCATGAAGATGAACAACGGAATGGCCGCGAGGTCGGGGTTGGCCATGAGCGGGAATATGCGCGTCGGGATAATGTTGATCATGGTCGGACCGCCGACCAGGTAGATGAACGCCACGCCCAGGCCGCCGACCACGAACGCCATGGGCAGACCCATCATCAACAACACCGCCAGCGAACCGAACATCAGAAAGGTCAGCTTGCCGATGCCGACATCCGCGAGAATGCCGCCCAGCGTAAACAGAAAATGTTTGTCGCCGTACGGGTCGTAGAAGGCGCTGTTGATGATCTCGACCACGCTGATAAAAATCAGCACCGCAGCAGCGATGATCATGACCCAGGTCCAGATCCGCCCCCAGGTGCTGCTTGGGCGCGGCAATGTTGCGGTTGTCGGGCTCATGTGCGCTTGGCCTCCCCCATGCCACGGAATAATTGAATATCCTTGATCAACTTCGAAATGCCGGCCAGGATCAACAATGCCGCGCCAATGACCATCATGGCTTTGATCGGATAAAACTGCACCCGCCAAGTTTCGTCGGTCACTTCGCGCATACTGAGTGAGTCCGCAAAAAACCGCCATGAGCTGGTTAACAAGGCAATCGAGAACATGAAAAAGAAAATCGAAGTAAAGATGTCCATGCCGATTTGCCCGCGTTTAGGTAGTTTGATGTAGACCACATCGACACGCACATGATCACCGTGCAGCAAGGCGAATGCGCCCGCCAATAGATACTGCATGCCGAACATCAAATACGACGCCTGATGTACCCAGATCGTTGGTGCATCGAACAGATAACGTGATACGACTTCATAAAAATAAGCGCACACCGCGTTGACGGTCCAAAGCGCGACAAAAACGCCCGACTGCTCGCTTATCCAGTCCAGTACACGGGTGAATTTGTTGCCGGGGGCGTGCAGCGCCGGGTCCTCTTCGGCAAGCACCTGTAGCGCGGTTTCTTCGTCTGGTGTTTTAGTTTTGGGTTTGCTCGAGTTGCCGCGTGTCAGCCACATGAATAGCAGCGGCATGATGGCAAGCCAACCCCAGTAAATCCAGTGCGGGAGTACAAAGTTGACGGACTCCGACATAGTTCCTCCTGCTGAAACGCAAGCGTCAAAGTTGGCGGGCGGCCGTTGGGCCGCCCGCGCACGTTAGCAAACAATGCTTATAAACTGAGACCCTTGACGTCATCCGGCGTCACGTAACCCATGTAGGGGTTCAGCATGTAGTCGAGATGGATTTTGAACACCCGTTTGGAATCGGCGTTACGCTTGGCCCATTCGAACCACACTGGAATGGCCGCCTTGCGCCAGCGCTTTACGTCCGTGGCCGGCAGGCGCGAGACCGTAGTGCCGGCCTTGAGGAACTTCTCCATAGCGATCAAATCGGCTTTTTGGATGGAGGTGTAGTGATGGACCGAGTAGGTCTTGACCTGGTCTTCGACGAAGGTCTGCATCTTCGGCGACAAGCGCTTCCAAGCGCCCAAGTTGACGGTCAAGTCCATGAGGTCGACTGGCTGGTACAGCGAAGTTTGTCCCGGAGGGCCCATATTAATGATGTATTTGGTTACCTCGGCGAAGCCCAGGTCCCAGTTGATGGCCGGGCCGACGTAGTCGGCGGCATCGATGGTGCCTTTTTCCAACGCCGGATAGATGTCCGAGCCGGGCATACTGGTGGTCGAGACGCCGAACTTTTCGAATACCTCGGCGACCATGCCGCCCGGCAGACGGATTTTCATGCCCTTCATATCATCCAGGCTATTGACGGGTTTCTTGGAGTGGATGATGTTGGCGTCGTGTTGAATCGGACCGACGTAGAACAGTCCGAACTTGGAATAGATGTCGCGCGCTACATCCAACATGCCGAGTCCGTAGAACATGGTTTCCCATTGGCCGGGCTGATCCGGACCGGCCGGATACGATGATAAAAATACAGACGCCGGAATTTTGCCCGACCAATATAGACTGAACGGGTTCATGGCCTGCAGGACGCCACTGCGCACGGCGTCGAACAAGGCGTTGTTGTCAGCGGCCACGGCTTTGGCGGGAAACGGTTTGAAGGCCAATTCGCCGCTGGATTTTTCCTTCATGCCGTTACACCACGCTTCGAACAAGCGGTAGCCGGTGGTGCCGGCATCCCAGGTCGATTGTACTTTCCAGACATGGCCGCGCGCGGCTTCGGCGCTGCCAATGTACGGGGCACTCAATATAGCGGCGCCGCCGACGACGGCTGCTGATTGCAGAAACTTTCGACGGCTGGTGCCGGCGGCGGGGTTGCCGGTTTTTATCGGTTTTTTGGTGTTGTCGGTCATGGTTCTCTCCTCGGTTTGCGGACGTCGATGGTGCAGGGCAGGGCCCCGTTTCGACCTCTATTAACGCGCTCAGTCGTACTGCCTGGCGGGTCTATTTTTGTGTTGCTGATGTGCGCTGAAATCCGCCCGCAGGGGACGGACAGGTGCACGGCTTGGAACGACTCATGGTCATGGATGTGAGACCCCTCTTTATGCGGTGTGCGTCGTCTGAGCCTCTAAGCCCGACTCCGTCACTGTGTAGTGGGGGCGCCCGGGGTGGCGCAGAAGCCTCCGCGGGACCGGCGAGACTGCTGTCGCCTTCGCGCTCCAATTATATATAGTTGTACCACTTAACGGCGCCAGTATCGTTTACTGTCCTGACGCCCGCAACCGCTTATAGCGATTTTTTTACTCAGCCTTTCGTCACCGCGACGGTTGCCACGCTAACGTGGTGTGGCGAGGCGGCGATGGGCCGTCGCCAGCGCGTTCGCGTCGCCGACATTGCCCGGAAAAATGACCACCGGCAAGCCGGGATAGCGCGGGTGATCATCCGGGCAACGCACCACCGAGCATCCGGCCAGTATCTGTCCGACCACGCGCGCGGTGCGCAGCGCCAGGCCGCTGCTGAGCACATCGTTGGAGGTGATGCCGCCTTTGCTGATCAGGAATCCCAGCGTAGTCGGTAGGCGGCGCACGACGTCCATGAGGAAGGCAGACACTTGTTCACCGAATGCCAATCGCGCGGCTGTGTCGGCAAAGGTTCTCTCGCCGCGGCTGGTGAAGATGACCGCTGTTTCATCGGCCTGGTGCGCGCGCCCGACGGCCGCGGTCAGTTCATCTAATAATTGTTCGCGTTGCGACGAGATGCGATCGATATCGACCTCCAATGCCGCTACGCCGGGTTCGCGTAGTAATACTTCGAGTTGTTCTGTGGTCTTGCGCACGTGTGAGCCGACGATAACGGCGCCGGCATGGCCGCCGCGCACGTAGCGCGCCATGTGCTCGGCGGCGATGGGCTGTGGCGGCAGGTCGGCCAGAGAGGTCAGCAGACTAGCGGCGCTGCGAAACAAAAAGCGTTTGCCGCGGGCAGCCGTTTCGCGCAACTGGGCGCAAAAATTGTCGAGATCGGCCTGCATCTCGGCGTCTACCACACAGCAGGTATTATCGCGTAGTGCCATCAGTCGCTCGCGCACATCGCCACGTACGTCGGCGAGCAGAAAGCGATCGACCTGTTCGGCTCGGATGCGGCCGTGGGTCTTTTCCTCGACGTAGTCCGGCAAATAGCTGTGGCGAAAGCCGAACACCGAGTCGCGTGCAAATTCCGTTTCATGCACTGGTACATCTTTGCCGTCGATACGTAGATAGTGAATGCTGTCACGCGTGATGCGGCCGCCTTCGAAGAAGGCCGGCACGAGGAAATGCGCGTCGAACGGCCCCAATGCCTCGGCGATGATGTCGGTCTCGACCGGATAGTGACCGCGCAGGGTGGAATCCGAGCGGCTGACTAATATGGGTTGGATTGCGCGGCCTCGCTGTTGCAGTCGATCGAGGGCGAGTTTGACGTTTGCACAGGCTTCGCGCGTCACTGCCGCCGCGCGCGTGGCGTCCATGCCGCGCGTGTTGGTGAGCACGAAGAACAACGGTGACGCGTCGAGTAGTGCTTCGCACAGCGTGTCGACATCCCAGCGCGTCAGTAGCAGACAGCTGTGTACGGTTTGCGAACCAGTCGGATCGTCGTCGAGGACGATGATCTTGGTTTGTGATGCTTCGCTCACCGTCCCTCCATGGCGTCGATGCGTGCGCAAATGGTGTCTGCGGTAATGCCGTTGAAGGCCATGATTTCGGCCGGCGAAGCGGTCGTTTCACCGCGCTTCCAGGCGAACACGTCGCGCTTCGGCGCACGTGTGCGCAGCATTACCGGCTCCAGCATCGCACTCGGGCCGCCGCTGACACCGATCAACGTATCACCGTCGAACAAGGCATTGAAGGCATCGTCATGCATGAAGTGGTTATCCGGTTGCGAGACCGTGTCCCAGGCAACGTCCGTGGGCCGGTACAGGCGGCGCGGATTGGCGACGCAAACGATGCGCACCCGATGTCCTTGTGCTTCCAGGCGGTCCTTGGCTTCGAACACCGGCAGCAGCACCATATCGCCCGTGACCGCAAACACGATCGTGGATTTATCGCCAGCCTCGCTTTGATAAAGCACGGTGGCGCCGTGTTCGATGGCCTTGCGGCTTTGCTCGACGGTGGTGCGGATCGGCAGCGCGCTCTTCGAGGCGACCAGGATCATGCCTTTGTTGGAGCTGTTCACGGCCCATTCGTAGGCCACTTGAATCATGTTGGCGTCGCAGGGGAACAGCGCGAAGATGTTGCCGTTGCGCATCATGGCGGCGAAATAATTTTCGATCTCCGGGCGTTGGTGGGTCCAGCCGTTGCGGCCCTGTTCCAACGCGCCGGCGGTGAACATGGTAACCACTGAGGGTGTTTTATGGCGCAGCTCGGCCATTGCTTGGGTGACCGTCTGGACGATCGGCCAGCCATTGATGGCGAAGCTTTCATACGACAACCACAGCGAGCGGCTGCCGAACAGCGCCAAGCCTGCCGCCAAGCCGGCGCACGCGTCCTCGCTGAGCGGTTCGTACACTTGGCCGTTCGGTTCCTGGTTATACAAGTCATCCGGCGTCGGATGGCGAATTTTCAGCGCCTGATTGATATTGGCCATGGCTGAGGCTTCATTGCCATCGGCATTGGTGACCACGAAGCGCGGATCGGCTTTACCGACCGCGGCCACCAGCGCGCCCATGGCGGTGGACGGCACTTGCTTGTCACCGAGGTCGAACTCCTTCACCGGCAAAGAGCCTAATGGCGCCAAATCCAATTCGAATTCGGTCACCACGGTCTTGGCGGCCGGGCCGCCGCCGGCGCGCTCGAAGTTCTGACGCACCAGTTGCCAAGCGGCCGGCTGCAAGGCGCGGCGTTTGAGCCCTTCGATCATGTGCGGCGTGTCGAGTGTGTCGCCCGGATGCAGGTTGTGCGATTTCGAGCCCACCGTGTGTACGCCAGCGCCCTTCATTTGCTTGATGATGAACGCCGTCAGCGTGCCGCCCAGCGCCGATTTGGCGGCGCGATCCATATTGCGCAGCACGGCGCCTTCGAAGGCCAGGCGTTGATCGAAGGAGAAGCGCGTGCTGTCGGCGTAGGCGCTGTCTTGGCCGGCGTCGTCAAATTCTTTGGCGTCGACCAACACCACTTCCTCAAAGCCGTTGCCCTGCCAATAGGCGATCATGTCCTCATTGCTCATGCGCGACACCATAGAATGGTGTTCCTGGCTATAGCCGTTCCACACCAGCACCGGCAGGAAATTGGTCGATTTCGGATAAGCCGTATGGAAGTGCATCATGGACGACAACACGTAGGGTTCGCCCATGCCGCCGTCGCCGAGCGTGAATGGGAACAGTTTGTCGCTGTGGAGAAGCGCGCCGGCCATGGCGAAATGTTGGCCCTGGCCGAGCGGACCAGCCGGAGCCAATAGTCCCGGAATCGCGCCCGACAAATGACCCAACAGGCCGTGGCGCTCGCGAAAGCGTGCGCACATTTCTTCGACTGTGTGGATGCCCATCTGTTCCAAGGAACGATCCAGGAACATGGCGCTATAGAAACCGGGCGCATGATGGCCGACCTCGGTGACGATGTTGGTGTGGCCGAGCATGACCAGGGATGCGTAGGCATCGGCACTGCTGGCGAAGCCGCCGGGGTGCCCGGACGCTTTGGCGCCACACACTTGCAGGGTGAGATAACGCAGCGCATCGGCCATGAGCAGCGTCTGGTAGATCGCATCGGGGTGATCCGGATCATCGATGGCCTGCTGACCGTCCGCGATGACCGCGTTTGCGCCGTGTATGTCGTATCGTTCCCAAGCGGGACCGAAGTGATCCACGCCGCGGAGGAATTCAGGGATAGCCTCGCCGGTGGGGGCGGTTTTGGGGTCGGTAGCGCTGGACATGGTCTTACCTCGGCTGACTTTAGTGATGGCTGAGCGCCTGTCGGACTCAGGACTGATCTGCGGCGGACAAGCCGGTTTGGTCGAAAGGTTCGAGCCTGCTCGTCATATAGAGACGGTTATTCTCCTCGAACGACCGAATAGTTCGCCTCTAACTCGTTCTGCCTCGTTACGATCGCCTAAGTCCGATAAGCTCCTAGACCGTATAAATTTCACAAGGTATAATTAATTTCGCATTGTGAAATACGATTACAGTAGCGCATACCTTAGCGCATAGTGTAATATTTCACAATACATAATCGTTTTTACCATGTGAAATTATGGCAACCAAAACTTCAGCTATTCAAGTCATCGACCGGATGGCGTCGCTAATCGACGCTATTGCACAGTATGACGAGCCGGTGAGCCTCAAGTTTCTGTCCGCCGATACCGGTCTACATCCTTCCACGGCGTTCCGCATTTTGGCTTCCATGGAAACGCACGAGTGGATCGGCCGGGATCCGTCCGGCGGTTACCGGCTCGGCGTCAAGTTGCTGCAGCTGGCCGGGCGCGTACGCGCCCGTATCGACCTGCGCGACGAAGCGCGACGCGTCATGGAGGGGCTGCGCGATAAGGTCGGCGAAACGGTCAATCTCATCGTGCGCGAGGACGATGAAGTGGTGTATGTCGAGCGCGCCAAGAGCAATCGCATGATGCGCGTCGAGCAGGTGGTTGGCAGCCGTGCGCCGTTGCATGTCACCGCCGTCGGTAAGCTCATGTTGGCCGAGGAGGGCGAGGCGGGCTGCCGCAGTTATGCCGAGCGTACCCGACTGCCGGTGTATACGCCTAACACCATGACCGATGTCGATCATTTGGTCGCCTCGGCGCAACGTGATTTGGCGCGCGGTTACTCCCTCGACGATGAAGAGGCGGAACTGGGCGTCGGCTGCATTGGTGTGTTGGTGCGTGACGCGTCGGGCCATGTCGTCGCCGGTTTATCGGTGTCTTCGCCCATTGAACGGCGGCGCGCGGAATGGGTGCCGCTGGTGATGGAAGCGGCGCGCCAGCTTTCCGAGCGGCTCGGCTTCGCCGAACGGTTACCGCCTGCCGCAACCGCATCCTGAGCGCCGCTGCGGTCAAGCGCCTGGCGTCGATAGCGGCACCGACCCCGGCGACGCCGCCAATGACTTTTTCCGAACCACCCTTACACAGAATGAGTAGTTATCGGTGACGATTGGCGCTTGCCGCTTGCACCGTGCTGTGCTTGCATATCGACATGTGCGTATGAGGCATCGCTATGCCGGTAAAACACCCCCAAATTTCAGCCCATAAAGGCCGCGGCGCGATCAGCAACCCGGGTTGCCGTTATGACCATGCGCAACATGAAGCAGTCGATGACGGCTGGTCAGCGGAGGAGGACATCACGCCGCTGCGGACGACCATAAGCGTGGATGCCAGCCGCTCGGTGATTGCCCGCAACCAATCGCCGGACGTGCCGTTCACGCAGTCGATCAATCCATACCGCGGTTGCGAACATGGCTGCGTGTACTGCTTCGCGCGCCCGACGCACGCCTATCTGGGCTTGTCGCCGGGACTCGACTTCGAGAGCCGTTTGCTGGTCAAAGCCGACGCCACACGCCTGCTGCGCGAAGAATTGTCCCGCCCCGGCTATCGCTGTCAAACGATAGCGTTTGGCACCAATACCGATCCCTATCAACCGATCGAGCGCGAATGGCGCGTAACGCGCCAGTTACTCGAGGTGCTCGAGGAGTGCAATCATCCGGTCAGCATCGTCACCAAATCCGCATTGGTGGAGCGCGATCTCGATCTGTTAGCCGAGATGGCGTCACGCCGTTTGGCCGAGGTCGCTATTTCCGTGACCACCCTCGATCGTGATTTGGCGCGGCGTATGGAACCGCGTGCGGCCGCGCCGCAGCGTCGGTTGCAAACGGTGCGTCGTTTACGTGAAGCCGGTATTCCGGTGAGCGTCTTGATTGCGCCGGTCATTCCCATGCTCAACGACGCTGAACTGGAAACGGTGCTCGACGCCGCGGCCGAAGCCGGCGCGAATGCCGTCGCCTATGTGTTGTTGCGGCTGCCGCTGGAGGTGCGTGATTTGTTTTACGAATGGCTGCAGACGCATTATCCACTCAAAGCCGCGCGTATTATCGCGCGTATCCGCGATACGCGTGGCGGCCGCGACTACCAGGCGCAATTCGGCACACGCATGCGTGGTCAGGGCGCGGTGGCCGATCTGATTGCCAAGCGTTTCCAAATCGCCTGCCGTCGACTAGGGCTCGTCCGCGCCGGCGCACAGGCGTTGGACACCGACGCTTTCCGCCGCCCTTCCGTCGGGGCGCAGATGGATTTGTTTTAGCTGCAGGTGTCAGCACTCGGGCTGTTGTACTAGCGTCGGAGTCGAGACTCGATCAAGGGCAGGCTGGCAAGGCGAAAAGGGGCGAACAAGCGCGGTTTATTTATACCAAGTAAATGAGCATCTTGAGTCGCTTTCCAACTCCGCTTCAGCGGATTAATCAATGGCTCCTGGCGGCGGAAAATCTGCTTTGACTTGCCCACGGAATGCGGGTTCGCCACTTCGTGCTCGCCGAGCCTCAATGATTTGAACATAGTATCTCAAGCGCGTGTTCAACATAGACAGCGGGATCTGCCGGAAAGGTGGTGGTGCGGTCAAAAATGTCGCCTGTATTGAAGTCACACTGGGCTGTGCGTCGTACGGATGCAGCTGGCAGGAACAATCCGCACGGCAGGATCATTTGGGTTGTCTGTTTCGATTGACGCTCCACACGTCATCGGTTGCGCGCCGTCCGGAACAGGCCCGTGGTAGGGATCGGCTGTCTAACAGGAAACGGAGCCGGCTGATTTGCGACAACGATGGTGTAAAGAGCGTGAGATAACGGGTTTTGGCGGGCCACCCGTTGGGCGTTATTTCGTTGATTAGCGCGGAAGCGGGTAACTGTTCTTCGTTCTACTCCGGAAGCTTTCATCGGGCATCTTGTGTTTCGCGTTTCGCGTTTCGCGTTTCGCGTGGGCTTAATTTTTGGGAGTGTTTTGCCATGGCTGAAACCGGTCCATCCAGCACTTATCTGCGCGAGGTCCTGATTGCAGCCGCTGTGGCAGCGGCGCTAGTGATAGGGCTGGTATTATCCTGGCGGGTGTCGCAGGTATTGCTCGTGCTGTTCGCTGCTACCTTGTTCGGCTTGTGGTTGGATGCTCTGACGCGGCTATTGATGAATCTCGTGGCGCTGCCGAGGCCCTGGGCACTCGCGTTCATCGTGGTCCTGGCGGTGGGTCTGTTGGTGGGATTCGGCGAAATAGTCGGAGCGCGGGTCAGCGACCAGATTTCCCAACTCAGTCAGCGCGTACCCCAAGCAATCGCCCGGATCCAGGCGATGCTCGAGGGGCAGCCCTGGGGCCGGGTTCTGCTGCAACACATGCCCCCCGTCGCTAGCGGCTGGCTGTCCTCCAGAGCGAGCCTGCTGGGACAAATTTCAGGCGTATTCTCCACAGCGCTGGGAGTTATCGCCAATGTGGTATTCATCCTGCTGGTGGGATTCTACCTGGCGATCAGCCCGTACTTGTACGTGCACAATGTGCTGCGTTTGCTGCCTAGCGCCAAACGCGCGCGCGGTCGTGAAGTGCTCCACCATCTGGGACATGCGTTGCGCTGGTGGTTGATCGGACGCATGTCGGCTATGGCCGTGGTAGGTATGTTAACCGCGCTGGCGTTATGGGTCATCGGCATGCCGCTGGTGCTGGCGCTGGGCCTGATCGCCGGCATCCTGTCCTTTGTGCCCTTCATTGGTCCGGTGGTCTCGGCGATCCCAGCGGTTCTGATCGGTCTGCTAGAAAGTCCCATGCATGCGGTTTATGTGCTGGGCATCTACACTGGAGTTCAGTTCGTTGAGGGTAATCTGATTACGCCACTGATCCAGAAGCGCGCGGTTTCCCTACCGCCGGCGGCTTTGCTCGGCGCCCAACTGCTGATGGGCGCGCTGTTCGGGCTGTTCGGTATTCTCGTTGCTACGCCGTTGGCCGTAACGGTTATTGTGTTAATCCAGACGCTGTACGTGGAAGACGCGTTGGGAGATCGTGTGGAGGTGCTGGGCGAGCGACACCGGGCACTTTGATGAGCCGTTGGGCATCGTTCGCCTTCCGGCAATACGCGTATACGTGCAATCGAAGGCGCTGTTTAGCTCGTTCACGGCATCGAACACAGCGCTGAAGTTGACCGTTTGCAAACATGGCTTGTAGCTTGCGTCAGCGTTTAGCAACATGGTGTGGATTTCGGTACTATGATCCGCGCCGTCTTGCCATTTGGATTGGTCCGACGTTTAGTGGCTAGATGCATTCCTGGTTGGACGGCGGGGCATAACGCCACCCAAATTGCTTGCTACCAATCGGGACTCGACCGCGGTCGCTGAACACCGAGACGAGTGTCGCCGGCCCGACTTAGTGCCGCATCAGCAAACGTGCGCCAGCCACCACCAGCGGCAGCGCGGTGCGCTGCACGCGTGGACCGAGCGCCAGCGGTTTGAGCAGCATCTTGCTGGCCATGTGCACCGGGTACAGTTCGCGGGCGCGGCCAAGCAGGCGTTGGCGAAAGGCGCGGTAGCTGCGTTCGTCGAATGTTTGTTCCGGCGCAGCGTACTGGAATACGTGTTTGAAGGCGTAATACGCATCTTCGCCATCGACTTCATTGATGCGTGCCCACAGCGTCCGCAATACGGCCAGGCGCGTGGCCGGCCGCGTCATTTGATAGCGGACAAAATACCGATAAAAATGGCTGTAATGCCGAATTTCATCGCGTCGAATATGTTCGGTAAGCTGCTGCAGTACGGGTTCGTCAGTCAGTTGTCCAAGCAGCGTGTACATCGATGCGGTGCCGGTCTCGACCACGCAGCGGGCGGCTAACTCCAGCGCTCGCGTGGGACCCAATTGTTCGATGCCGCAAAAGCGCGAATAGTCGTCATAAAAATCGCGATAGGCACTATCCCAGTCGAACGTCGGCCAGGCGCGGGTGACATAACGACGAAGCGCGGCGCCGTGTTGCAGCTCTTCCGGTTCCCAGGTGTTGAGCAGCCAGTCTTCGATTTCACGGTCACCGTGGAAATATTGCACCAGATTGTGCGTATACAGATCGGAGCTGATTTCGACGAACGACGCAGCCGCTAACAAATACATCAGATCCTGGTCGCGAGCTACGGCGGAATGCTCGATGCCCTCGAAGTCGATATCGTCGACCGACCAATTGCTACCCTGCTTGCGTTGGTGTTTAGACGTGACCATAGCCATTGCATGCTCCTATGCAGCCTTACTTAATGATTGTGATAGTCCACTGCAAAGCATATGCCAAGCCTTAAGCTGGCGAGTAACCCCGCCGACAGCCTGCATTAGTGATCTAACACTAAGTATAATAGTAAATTTTACCGGTGAAGCCGGACGGCGATCGTAGCCGGGCGGCCGCCGGTGGTGGTGGTTGTCGGTGCATTTACCCAGTTGGATAGACCGCTGCCAAGGACTACGGCAGTGCTCGAACCGCAATTACGTAGTGGTAAAGCCGGCGTGGCGGACAGCGCGCAGACGCGCAACGCGGGAGGCATCAGAACTCGATCTGTATACCCAGCTCCATCGCGCGTCCGGGCGGTAACTGATAAAAAGCGCTGGGTGGCAACGCATTGCGAGCCATGAAGGCGTAGATGCGTTTGCGCCACATGTACATGCCGCCGTTGCGCTCGACCGGAATGAGTGTCGCGTGGCCCAGATAATAGGCGGTGCGTTCGGGGTCGATGCCCTCAATAAGTTTCATCTCGCCGCACATGCGGATGACGACCGGGATATTGGGCGTTTGCATGAAACCGTAGTACACCCGCACACGGTAGAAACCACCGCCCAGTTTATCGACTTCCAATCGTTCGGCGGTCGGTACATGCGGTACGTCTCTGGTGATCACGCTCATGATGAGCACGTTTTCGTGCAGCACTTGATTGAGTTTTAAATGGTGCAGGAGGGCGCCCGGTGTGCCGGGATTGGGGCGAGTCAGAAACACCGCGGTGCCGCCGACTCGCGCGATGCCGTTTTCGCCGCCGACGTCATTGATGATCAAGTCGATCGGTGTCGAGCGGTCCTGTATACGCTCCATGAGCAATTCACGACCGCGCCGCCACGTAAGCATGACGGTCAAGGCCAGCAACGCGACCAACAATGGCAGCCACCCGCCTTCGGCAACCTTGAACAAATTGGCGCCGAAAAAAGCGAGATCGACGACTAGAAAACTCGACGCGACCGCAATCGCCAGTACCGGATTCCAGTGCCAGCGCTTGAGCATGACCAGAAATGCGAGCGCAGTCGTGATGACCATGGTGGTGCTGACCGCCATGCCATAGGCGGCGGTGAGGTTAGTGGACGACTCGAAACCGAGAACCAGCGCGATGGTCGCCACCATCAAGGCCCAGTTGACCGTCGGGATATAAATTTGGCCAATTTCTTCCGAGGAAGTTTGGATGATCTTCAGCGGTGGACTGTAACCGAGTTGTACCGCTTGACGGGTGAGCGAGAAGGCGCCGGAAATGACCGCCTGCGACGCAATCACCGTGACCGCGGTGGCCAACGCGATCATGGGATAAATGCCCCATGCCGGCACCAAGTTGTAAAACGGATGCAGTGCCTCGTCCGGATGCGCGAGGATAACCGCGCCTTGTCCAAAATAGTTGAGCAGCAAGGCCGGTAGCACCACGCCAAACCAACCGAGGCGGATCGGACCGCTGCCGAAATGGCCCATGTCGGCATAGAGTGCTTCGCCGCCGGTAACGACCAGGAATACGCCGCCGAGCACCAGATAGCCCACCATACCGTTGCGTAACAGGAAGCCGATCGCGTGTTGCGGAGCGACCGCGCCGAGCACGGAGGGGTTGCCGGCAATGCCGACGATGCCCATTGCGGCCAATACCACGAACCAGAACAGCATGATCGGCCCGAACAATGAACCAATATCGGCCGTACCGCGACGTTGCAGCACGAACAGCGCAATGAGCGTGGCAATGGTCAGCGGTATTACCAAAGGTTTCAGTTCGGGCGCGGCCACGCCCAAACCTTCGATCGCGCTCAGCACGGAGATGGCGGGCGTAATCATGCCGTCGCCGTATAGCAGCGCGGCACCAAACACGCCAACGACGATTAAAACCGTTCGCGAGCGCCCGTGGCGCGTGCGCATCGGGTCGAGTAACGCCAGCAACGCCAGTATTCCGCCTTCACCGCGATTGTCGGCGCGCATCACGAACAGCAGATATTTGATCGAAATGATGATAACCAGCGACCAGAAGATGAGCGACAACACGCCGAGCACGTTGTCGGCACTGGCGCTGATCGGATAGGTGCCATAAAAGCACGCGCGCAGCGCATATAATGGGCTGGTGCCGATGTCGCCGTAGACAACGCCGAGGGCGCCGATGCCGAGGGCCGCCATGGACCGCGTGGCGTTGGCAGGTTCGACGGAGGATTGCCCGCTTGGCGCGGCGGGTTGATTTGGGGCCTTGCTGATGTTCGCGATTCCCGGTCCGGCCGTCGGCTGCGTGGACGGCGTAGTTGACAGGCGAGTAGCGGGCGGTGGCTCGAGTAGGGGCTAACGCTCCGCGTCGACGCAATTATGGGGCACGCGCGTGCTCGGGGCAAACCACGGCGCCGAAACAAATACGCTTGAGGGGCTAAAGCCGACACCGCTCGATTCATGCTGCACACATGCAAGCTGCCTCACCATGCGCGCTGCGCTCGCCGGATCACGATGGCGGTCCGCGCGGTGGTAATTCTACGGTGCCGCCGATTCATTTGATGTGCGGCAGGCTGATCAGCCGAGCGGCGGCTAAGAAGCGTAGTCTGGGCGCGGGAAATGAGTCTTCCGGGTCATTTTCGGGCAGCGCTGCAGTGGATTGCTCCGCGCGCCTTGGTTGTCAGCCGCATGCGCGCAAGGTAGGGTAGCGGATGTCGCATACTAGACCAATTTTGGGGAACCCCTTTTATGAATTTCAGGCGTACGCTGGCGTTGGTAGCGCTGATGTTAATGATGATCCGCCCGAGCTGGGCGAACGACTTGGATCAGGTAAAGAAAAACTTTCAGCAGCGCTTTCCGCAGGTGCCGGCGGTGAGTGTGGCCAAGACGCCGGTGCCGGGCATTTTTGAAGTTGCGTTTGGCCAGCAAATCATCTACACCGATCGCGGCGTGCACTATCTTTTCGTCGGTAACCTGATCGACGCCAAAACACGCCGGAATTTAACCGAGAGCCGCCTGCGCCAGATCCTGCGCGTCGACTTCAGCAAACTGCCGCTGGCCGACGCTATCAAGGTGGTGCATGGTGACGGCAAGCGCGTGCTGGCGGTGTTCTCGGATCCTGACTGTCCGTTTTGCAAGCAATTGGAACATGCGTTGCAAAAGGTGCCCAATACCACGGTGTACACTTTTCTTTATCCGATCGACGGTCTGCATCCGCATGCCAGCGCCAAAGCGCGCGCGATTTGGTGCGCACCCGATCGCGCCAAGGCGTGGGAAGACCACATGTTGAAGGGAACGTTGCCGAACGAGCCCGGCAGCTGCGCCAACCCGGTCGACCGCAATCAGGAGCTGGGTAAGAAATTGGGTGTAAACGCAACACCGACCATGATATTGCAAGACGGCCGTATGGTGGTTGGTTTCGTCGGCGCCGATAAGCTCGAGGAGCTGCTTGCCGGCGCGGCGACGGCCGCGCATGGCGCAAGTTCATCGAAGAAGCGCTGACAATGCCGAGATTCGAGCGCTAAAGCGGGGTAGGTTGCGCTGAAAACGGTTTCGAACGCGTCTGTGTCGTTGCCGCCTTACTTGTAGTTTCGCCTGCTGCGGGCTTTGCATAGCCGGCAGCAGGCGATCATCTGCGCTAGTACGAGTACGACACCATCGCGCCGATGCCCCAGTCCGGACTACCATCGGCAAAGCCTTTAACGGCGTAACCTTGCAGCCGCCAATCGTGGCTGAGCTTATGCGAAACAAACGCGGTCAACTCGCGGCGCGGTGCGCCCGCCGGCGAAGATTTTTGGCGCAGATCGAGCATCAATCCACTCGTGGTCGTTTTTGAGACCTTGTAGGCGGCGCCAAGTGTGCCGTACCAGACATTATTGAGCGTATAGGTGGCAGGGCTGCCGAGCACCTTGTAGCCGACCGTACCGAAGGGCGTGAATTTGCCCACCAGCTTGTAGATGTCCACCTGGGCGGCATAGTCGTTCTTGCCGGTGCCCAGGTTTTTGGTTTCGTCCGCGGTGGCGAATTTTACCTTGCCGGTCAAATCGATCAAAGTCTGTGTAGCGAGGCTGGAATAGACCGTGTAGGACGCCGAGGCGACTACATCGCCCAAACCCGATTGGGTGGTACGCGATCCGCTCCCCGATGCGACTTGTCCGACGCTGGGGACGACGTTGCCGGGGCCGGTGATGCGGATATAGGGCACCGACAGTTTCCATGTCCATAGGCCGGTTTCATACTTTGCGATGACCGGTATGAAGGTAATATCGGTCGATTGGGTGCCGCCATACTTTCCGGTGCTGTAATCGACCCCGGTGGTCAATGTGACGCGGTTATCCGCGGCCATGGCTGCCTGCGTGAGCGCAGCGAGAACGAGTGCGATTAGCGTCGTAGCGAGTGAGCACTTCATGCTTTTCCTCTCAGGTTTTGGTGAGTGAATCCGTGGCAATGTACAAATCCATTGTGACCGCCGCTGCAAACGCTATTCGACCTCCGGGCGTTCGATTTCGGGACGCGTAATTTCAGGTCGCTCGATCTCAGGGCGCTCGATTTCAGGGCGTTCGATCTCGGGCACTTCGATACTCGGGCGTTCGACTTCTGGTTTTTCGCCGATGGTAGCGCCTGCCTCGGATTCGCCGCGCGGCACATCACGTTGCGCACCGTCGTCACCGTGGCGCCCGCGGTTGGCCGGTGGTGTGAACGAATAGTCTTTCCAAAAGTGCGCCGGCTCGAATTCGATGCGGTCTGCGACGATACCCTGCGCACCGTCTACGTGTGCCCGAACGTGTACGCGCTGATCGCGGCGTAGGCTGCGCACGCCGCCGTGGATAAAGCGGGTCGCTTCGCTGATGCCGATCGTAGCCGTACCAATCTGTATGCGACCTTCCGACGCCGGGCCGTGCACGTAACCTTCCAATGAGAAGTACCGTGCTTGGCCTTGGAACGGAATCGGCGTGATTGCTTGTACGCGTACGGCCAGCAGCCGACCGTTACTCATCCGACCGGAAACACGTACGATCCGGCCGCTACGAATTCCACTCAGCGAGATGCCGGGTGCCGCGCTTACCGGTAGGCCGTGGATGCGAAGCTGATTGCCGGAAACGGCCGTCGCCGGTCCGGCGACGGATACCAACTCTGGTCGAGGGATCGGCTGCACGCGCGTGGCGACGATGACGCCATCGCTATCGCGCAGGCCGCTCACGGTGACGTATGCCCCTGGCCGCAACCGGGCCCAGAGATGGGGTAGCGCACGCACGCTGACGGTCTGTCCCAGCACTTCGATCCGGCTTCGGCGTCGGTCGATGCGCCCGACCGGCCCGGAAACGGCGTACTCCACTCGTATATTGTGTGCGCGTAAATTGGATCCGGCACCGCGTGCCAAAATCGCGACCACTTGGCCAACGGCCAATTGGCGCGCCGAGCCGCGTTTGCCGTCAAACCGGGTCGGCGTATCGTGGTCATATTGGATCTCGAGTCCATTGACGCAAACGCTGCCGAAGCCGGTGATCGTGCCAACGATGCCTGTACCGCCGATGCCGCTACCGCTGCCGCTACCTTCCGCCACCGCGCCGGTGCCGCCAATGCCACTACCGCTACCTTCCGCCACCGCGCCGGTGCCGCCAATGCCGGAACCGGTGTGCAGTTGCGGCGCCCCGGTGCCGCCAATGCCGCTGCCGCCGGTCGAACAGGCGTTCATGGCCACGCTGTCGTGTAGCCCCGCGAACGTACCTAGAACGACAAAAATCACAAACAACAACACACGGCCTGACGCCGAACTCAATGCGTGGCGTAGCGGCGCGGCGCTATTTATTTTCATGCGGATCTTGTTCTTCCGGTTCGCTGTAAAAATAAACGCCAAAGTTCATACGCTGGCGTTTTTGTTCTCGCTGTCGGTCCGCAGCTTGCAGCTCCAAGGCGCGGCGATTGATAGTCTGCAACGCTTCCATGCCCAGTTTCCGTGACAAAACTTCAAGTTCTTGTATCGAGTCGGCGCTGAGTCGGTCGTAGTAGACGCTGCGCTCAAGAAAGGGTGGTCTGGCGCCGTCTAAATTATGCGCACCGGCAGCGATGTGGTCATGTACGTTGCGGCCGAAATAATAGGCTTTTTCGTCGTAACCCTTTTCCGGTACGAACGCGTTCACATTGAGGCACACGCGATCTAGTTCATCTATATGCGCGACATTTAAACGCAGCCACTCATCGAGTACGACACGCGAACGAATGTCGGTGTTTACCGACGCGACCAACCACTCAAATGACATTGGGCCGCCATCGCTGGCCAGGCGTGGTAACGGCTTCGGTTGACCCTCATCGTCCAAGTATTGGGCGATACCGGTCCAGCGCGCCACCAACTGTGCCCCCAAGGAAATATTGGCCGGGATATCGTCCGCCGCATGTTGCTCGGCGCGAAGCCGTTTGACGTCTTTCCGATGCACGCCGGTGAGCAAATTAATACGGCTATCGCTTGGATTCCGACCGCTCAAGCGAAAATCCCGCTCTGCCACTTCCACAAATAGCGATTTCAGCAAGTTGGTCAGGTATGGGTACGTAATGCCGCTGTTGACCAAAAGCCGGACCAAAGGCTTCAGCAGACGGCGTAACGCCGCTATCAGCGCCGTCGATGGGCCCACGCTTGGGCTCGAACCGGATGGTGTGCTCATTTTTCCTATAGTAATCGCGCGTGGGAAAGTTTTCCATTCTATCCATGTCGATTGCACCATCTTGGCTCGCGATTATGGACTTGGCGCACAAATCTGACCGGCCTTTATGCCGGAATATTGACGTGTGAAAATATCACACATAAACTTCCCTGTGTGATATGGGAAAAATTCCCACTAACTGCGGCGGCAAAATGAGATTCCTATGCGGGTCCTTGCCCTTATATCCATAACACCAGGAGAACAGACCTATGTTTACGAAAAGACAGCTTATTTTAAGTCTTGGCACGATCATTACCGTGGCCGGCGCACCGCTCGGCTTCGCCGCCGACATTGCCGGTGTGGACGTGTCGACGGCCGCTGGTGTTCACGTGGAGCAGCGTTCCCAAGTTGCCATCGAGGTCGAGAGCCCGGACGCGGTCGGAACGACCGTGGAAAAGCCCGAGGTCGAGCAACCTGATGTCGCTAAACCCGAGCTGGAAAAGCCGGAGCTTGAGAAACCCGATATAGATAAGGGTGAAGTCGAAAAGCCGGATATTGCCCGGCCCGAGATCGAAAGGGCGGAGATCGAGCGTCCCGAGATAGAACGCCCGGAGATAGAACGCCCCGAGATCGACAGGCCGGAAATAGAGCATCCGGAGGAGCGTTGATCGTTTATCGTCATGCACGGCAGTGCTCGCGTTGGCGATCACTGCTGGCTGCCTGGCGCTGGGTCGCGCAGGCGCCACTGCGAATGCGGTCGCCGGATAGGTAAACTGATCGTTCAACGCCGTGCGTCGGTTGGGCTCGTTGTTATTACGCCCGTAGTCAGATCGTCATGTACTTTTAGCCGGGGACGTTGGCTAATGGCTCAACATTCACGCCCGCCACCGGCCGACGGCGCTGGACACGATATCTGGCCGCGGCTACGGTAACGAGCGGACCTATCCCGGCCGGACAACCGATGCAGACATGCTGATCGATATTGGCCTAAATCTGACCAGCGACGCCTTCGGCGATGATCGCCAAGCGGTGGTTGCCCGCGCACGTGATGCCGGTGTGGAAATGATGATCATCACCGGCACGGATGTCGACCACAGTCGTGCCGGTATCACGCAGGCGCAGGCGTATCCTGGTGTTCTTTATTCCACCGTTGGTATACATCCACATCATGCCGGTACGGCGACGACCGATACGCTGCAAATTTTGCACCGGTTGGCGCAAACGGAATGTGTACGTGCATTGGGCGAGTGCGGGCTGGATTACAACCGTCAGTTTTCGTCCCGGCGTGAGCAGCTGTATTGTTTCGAGCGTCAGTTGGAGTTGGCGGCTACCTTAGGTATGCCGGTGTTTCTGCACCAGCGCGACGCGCATGAGGACTTCGTCGCCTTACTGGGTCGTTACCGCGATCGGTTGCCGGCCGCGGTGGCGCATTGTTTCACTGGCGGTGACGACGAATTGGCAGCTTATTTAGACATGGATCTGCATATCGGCATTACCGGGTGGATCTGCGACGAACGCCGTGGACAGGCGTTGCAGCGCAGCGTGCGCAACATCCCGCTAGATCGGTTAATGTTGGAAAGCGACGCGCCTTACCTACTGCCGCGCGATTTGCGCCCGCGGCCCAAGTCGGGCCGTAACGAGCCGATGTATTTGCCGCATATATGCGCGTCGGTCGGCGCTTATATGGGCTGCGCGCCGGACGTGGTCGCCGCAGCGACCAGCGCTACGGCCATGGCGTTTTTCCAATTGTCGCCGGCGGCCGCAGTGCCTCGGCTATGACGACGTCGGCGGCGCGATGCCGGTGGCGGCGGTCGCTGGCCGCGTGTTAGCGCCGATAGCGCCCAGGCCAACAGCACGCCGACCGGCAGCACGATCACGCTCTGCCACAATGGAAGCCATGCTGTCAGTGCGCCCATTTCCGGCCATTGCAGATAACTGCCGAATTGGACGATGACTTGCACCAGCAACAGTAGGATACCGGGTAGGATAATCACAACCGCGCGCTTCGCGGCGGTGATCAATGCGTACAGATAATAAGGTGTGAGGGCGGCGGCCAGCCCGATCAGGGACAGCTTATATCCGGCCGTGAAGAACGGTCGCACCGACCACATTGCGGCGAGGATGATTCCTAGCACGATAATGATATAGGCGCCCACTCGGGCTCGGCAGATGGCGTTGGTCACAGTGCTATGCTCTAGCGGTGGCTACGAAGGTCAGTGCACCATACCCCTAAGCGTAGCTCTCCGGGGTTGGTGCGCAAGTATTGCCATCATTCGTGCGGCGGCGATGGTTTGGCGCGATCGCGCTCAGTGCGGCTCCAGGCGTGTCAGTTCTGCTAAAATCGATAATACTAGCGATTCGCCTTGCGCGCCCATACCCTTGCATAAACGTTCACTATCGCGCTCGCCATTGAGTAGGCGGCGCATAATGGCGCTCAGGCGCGCCATGTCACCGCCGGCTGCGTTCATCTGTTCGGCCATATTGGCCAATGCATTCAATGCCTCCGGCTGACCATGGGCGGCGGCATGGATGATACTAGCCAGTCCGGGCGCGGCCGCGCTGGCCTCCGGTTTAGCATTGATGTCGGGCAGCGTGGACGGATTTTGTAGCCCGCGCAGAATGGCGCTAATCACCACCGCATCGTCATCGTCGAGCTGTTTCAGCAATGCGGCGTCGCGCGAGCCGGCTAAAATACGCCGAATCACCCCGACCATGGGTGCTTGTCCGTACTCCGCGAGTGTGTGCAGTACGCGCTCCAGGTCGGCAAGCAGGTCAGCATTTTGGCACGCGCGTACCACGTGTACGATCAGTGGCGCGTGGGCGACAATAATCTGCTGTTGGCGGTCGTATTTATCGTTCATGAACGGGGATCCATGGTGGCGGGCTCATATAAAAGTGTCAATAGTGTATCGGTTCGCCGCTACGATCGCATGTCGGCGGAATAGTAGGGAATACCGCGCATGCGCGTGACGATTTTATCCGATACCCACGGCGCTTTGGATGCGCGCGTGCTTGATCAGGCTCACCGCAGCGCAATGGCCGTCCACGCCGGCGACATCGGTTGCGCGGCAGTGTTAAGCGAACTGCGACAGCCTGGGGTTACGGTGATAGCCGTGCGCGGTAACAACGATGTCAGCTTTAAATGGCCGCGCGAGGATCGCGTAGTTCTGGACACTTTGCCGGAGCAGCAGTGTATCGATCTGCCGGGGGGCAGGCTGGTGGTCGTTCACGGTCACCGTGCTGGCAGTGTTAGCCATCGTCACGACCGGTTGCGGCGGATCGATCCGCTGGCGCACGCCATTGTCTACGGGCATAGCCACCGTTTGTGCGTCGATCGGGACGCGCGACCGTGGGTGCTTAATCCGGGCGCGGCCGGCCGGTCACGTACCTACGGTGGGCCATCGTGCATTATCTTGCACGCTACCGAACGGCGTTGGCGTCTGGAAGTACTGCGGTTTGCACCGGTGACCGGACGGCATCGATAGCGTTCCGTTTACGACCATGGTGGTAAATGGCCCGATAAAAGCGCCGAATGCCGGGCGCACAATTCATTTGCGCTGCGGTGCTGGATAGAACTGAATCGCTTTAGATACGTTTATGCTGATTGCACGCCAGCATTGTGCGGCGCTGCTCTAGCATGATGCGGAACGCGCCGGCCAGCGCACGCTCGTAGGCGCAATCGCCACTGCTGCCCATTTCGCTGAGGCGGCGTTCGAGATAGGCGATATCGTCGCGCGCGGCGCGTTCGTCCGGCGTGCCGTGCGGCATCGAAAAGATCGCTTGTGAGGCGTGTGATGACATCATGTGGCTGGCTCTCAAGTTAATACAGTCAGCGTTCACGGTAGCGCGCTGGTATGACCGCAATGTGACATTGGCGCGACTTGCCAACCGGCGGGAGAACCGACAACATACGCTCTGGCCTGCAGCTAGACCGGTGCGTTTGGGGGATGGGCGATGGATAGATTGGTCAGTAAGACGGCGTTGCGTGCACTGAAATGGGTTGAAGGTGTCGGGCTTTTGATTATCGCCGCCGCCACCATCGTTGCCGTGATGCAGGAAATCGTGGTGATGCTTCAGGACGGGCGCGTCGGACTCGATGACCTATTGTTGTTGTTCATCTACCTCGAGGTGGTGTCCATGGTCTCGATATATCTCGAGTCCGGGCAACTGCCGGTACGCCTGCCACTGTACATCGGCATGGTGGCCTTGGCGCGCTACTTGATACTGGACATGAAAGGCATGGATACGTGGAAAATCATCGGCGTCGCGGTCGCCGTGCTGTTGCTCGCGCTGACCGTGTTGGTGATCCGGTTCGGACATGTGCGCTTTCCTTACGGACGTGAGAGCAACCGCTGACCGAGATGAATATCGATCGTTAAAGGGTCGATGACCGCGCGTTCATTGGCCGATCCTGTGTTATCGGCCTTGCGTTGTCGCTGGAATCCGTGCCGTACTCGTCGTCGGGAAGGATTACCGACAGCCGCTCACTCTCCTCGTTGCGCTTGGTCTGGTACATCAGCCGATCGGCGCGTTGCACAAATGACTCAATACTCTCACCGTTGCCCCGGTATTGGGCAATGCCAAAAGAGAGGGTCAGAGCGTGCCGTTGTAACACCGGTTGTCGTCGGCCGCATTCGCGTGCCGAGCGCTGTAGCGCTTCACGGGCTTCGCCGTCATTGGCGCCGATCAGCAGCACGGCAAATTCATCGCCACCCAGGCGGTAACACATATCCAGTTGCTGGCGTTCTCCGCAGCTCAGCATGCGCGCCAAGGCGCGCAGTACCGCGTCACCTTCAGCGTGCCCATAGTGGTCGTTGATCTGTTTGAATCGGTCGACATCAAGGTATATCAACGATAGTTTGGTGCCCAGACGTTGCGCCCGCACGACTTCTTGCGTTAAGTCTTCGAAAAATTTGCGTCGATTGAATAAGCCGGTAAGTGCGTCGGTCTGCACCAGCGTGCGCAGACGAATCATATCGCGTTGAATCAGGAATACGCCGACACCGATCAGCGCGCCGAGAATGGTTTCGCTAATATATCCGTGCGCGTGACGGGGCAGGTGTCCGACCTCCAGCAAATCGGTGAACAATGGCGAAAGCACGAGCACGTATGCCCAGTAATACTTCACTTGGCGAATATCGTTTTGGCGGCGTGCAAATTTGTTGTTCATTATGCAAGGGAGTATGGACCGGAAGCGTGTAATGCGCAGCAGTGCGGCGCGTCAGTCGCGGCTAAAACAGCCGCCACAGACACGATTATGGATAACTCGTAATTTCCGTACCGCTGCCTGCGGCCGATGCGATCGGCACCGGCACCATCGCCGCTGGGCCAATCGGGCGGCAAAAATGTCGCTAATGACGGTCGCCCGATGCCGCGCCAAGGCGCATTCATGCGGAAACCAGGGGGAATTGTAGCGCCGCCGCCGGCGACGTATCGACGTGGCTGTAGCCACAAGATCGGCTTGCACGCGCCTGCGCTTGGCCGCTTGGTTCGGTTGATGTTTTATTTACGTCGTGGCCGATGACGCTACATGTGCCGACAATTATCAGCGTCTGCGCCCGCGCTTGCGGCGCGCTTCGAACCGTGCCACGGACTGAATGATCGCCTGATGAGGGAAATCGTTCAACTGATCGAATCGCCTTTTGGCGGCTTCGATAAGGGCAAAAATGTTATCTACGCCGGCTTTTGGTTCAGCCGGCGCGACCACGCTTGCCTGAAGTCCGAGTAGTCCGCCGCACTGCACTTTGATCTCTTTGGCGTGTGGTAGCGGTCCCGATACATGGGTTAATTTCAAGGTGAACGCGGCATCGCTGCGCATACGATGTAGCAATTGAGCGCATTGCTCATGTGCTTTCACTTCGGTGCAACCCACCACTTCGCGCTCGGCGATGTTGGCTTTCACTGCCTTCTCGCACGCGAACATGCGCGTCAGTACCGCTTTTTCGAATACACAGGGCAGTTCATTGACGGTCTTATAAACTTCTTTGTAATTCTCTTCGTCCATGTATGCCTACTATGCGAAGGGTTTTGTGGCCAAATGGCGCGATGTTGGATTTTCGGGCGATGAGATAATCCGTTCAGCGGGTGTTCAGCCGCGCCTTGTTAACGTAGACACTGACAAATGGCCGGACTGGTCCGTGCCAACGATCCAAACGATCCATTTGAGGTGAGCTATGAATATGCACCGGAAAGCCATTGCAATTGTGGGCAGCCTGCTGCTGGCCGGCGGATTGGTCAGCATGAACGCAGCGCATGCGGATGACGATGACGACGGCGGCTATCGCGGCAGCGTAACCTATTACGTTGGCGGACCCGTGTACCGCCACCATGAGCGTGAGTATCGTCGTGAACATCGGGCTTGGCGTCACCGCTGGAACGAACGTCATTATTGGCGCCATCGCGAGTATCGCGAATATGACCGTGATGATCGTTACTACGCGCCGCGCTATTATGACCGTTCCGGTTATCGAATCCACTTGGACTACTACGGATGGTAACGTGCCGAGGCAGCGATGGCGATGGTACGGACGCGCGCGCAGCTGAGGTTGTTCGCGCGTTCGTATGCCTCGCGGTCGTGCCGTCAAACGGCGGCCGGCCCGGCTGTCAGCTGTCTTCGCCGAGCGGACGGGCTTCGCGTTTTTGCGCCAGCAGCCGTTCTGCTTCGCTTTCATGACGGGCGTAGATCAAGCGAAAGGTGTAGGCTTCGCCACCCGGAATCCCGGCGCGAAGTTCGCGTGTACGCCGCTTTGCGTCGCGGTATTGCGCGAACGAGTCGACCGGCTCGAAAGTGCGGTTGTCGTATACCTTGAAAACGAAATAGGGCATGCTGAGTCCCAGCCTCTTGATTATCTAGCGTTGCACGGCCAACTATTAGTGTCCACCCAACCCTGACAACGGCGCGGCCGCGTTGCCTGTCGTTTACTGGCTACTAGTATAACGCGATTGCCGCCGGCAACCCGGATTCGCGCATGGCGCGGCGCATATAGTAATATCGTATAGTAATATACTGGTCTGATATTGAGCGGCGCGCGGGACATTTGGAGTAGACATGGCTGAGCAAGATCCATCTCGAGAAGAAATCATGTTGTTGGCGGTCAAAAAGACCTTAACCCGCATCATCAAGGATACCGCCACGCCCCCTGGCATGATTCACCCACTCAAAGAGGGCACCCTGCGAGAATTACGGGATTGTCTACTGTTGATTTCCGAACGCGAGCAGGAATTGGCGCGCGAGGCGGGCCGTGTCATGAGTGAGCGACCGCGTTTCACCGACGAGCCGCGCGCGCGTGACAATGTCGTTATCCCCTTGGAATCCTCCGGCTTAATGAAGAAGAAGCCAAAAACCCCTGATGCTTGAACCTTAGTGCCGGCGACGCGCGAGCCCGGCCGGCACGCTATTCCCTGATATTTTTTACCTATAACTTGCTTGCGCGAGTGGCTGTGCGTGAGCGCGATATATCGAATTGTAAAATTTCACAATAAGTTACCAAACCTATTCGGCCGCATTATTGATAGCCATATAAATTTTTTCCCGAAAATACTTGACTTCATTGCTCAACAACTAGATATTAGATATCACTAATACACTGATGGGCCGCCTGTAGTAGGCGGCTGCGTAATACGCCGGCAGCATTGCCAAAGTTGTTTTCCAGGGCGTGCGTCCCTTCAGTACATGTATCGCTTAATGAGGAGGTGTACTCATGTTCGAGCCGTTGAAAATTCCCTTTGGGTCGACAATGTTATTCAACGTGGTCAAGCTCAAGGAGGGTGTCAGCACCGAAGACGTCGAACTCGCTTTGGGCGAAATGTGTAACGTGGTCAAAAATACCTATGGCGACGATCGCGGCGGTTTCATCGGTGGTCAGGTCTTCAAATATGCCGGCTTCATCTCAGCCGAGGGCTCCGTGGCGGCTGATCCCGACAAGGCCACAGACGATCACATTGCCATCGTTACCTACTGGCAGTCGTTTGAGCAGCACGAGCGCTCGCACGCCGATCACGTCTTTAAGGAGAAGTTCGACGCGTTGGCGAAGTTTTGCACCGAGACCTATGAGCTAGGCTACGAAATGCTCTGGCAGGGCGAACCGGAAGACGACTCGAAACCCGAACACGCCGTTGGCTGACGGGTTCAGCTTTGCTGCGGAACGGTTCGCGCCCACTCGCGTTGGGCGCGGACGGGTAGGGTGTGGCCGGAAGCTGGATTCGCTGCGAGCGGTAATTGAGCCGGACAACGCCTCCAACGTCTGATACGGAACGAGGCGGAACGGACAGGCGAAGGCTTTGGCGGCGTGGCGGCTGGTCAGCCGCGTATGACTGCAGGACCGTTCAGGTAGGCGCGCGTTGGCTATCGAGCCTATTGCCGCGCGGCTTGCATAAAACCTCGATAAGCCGGTCTTCGAGTTCGATACGTTCGGCGAGTTCCTCACCGAGCGAGGACAAATCCTTTTCCAGGCGGACCGATGGCGCTCCATCTGCGGGCGCGTCATAGCGATCATTGAAGTCGACAATGTATTGTGTACTCTCGACGATACGTGGGTAGATCCGGTGGGCTAAATCGAGCACGGCGCGGCGTTTTTCGGATTTCTCGTCGAGGAAGCGGTACAGCCGGAAATGCGCGTTGGCGGTATAGTCGATCAAAATTTCGCAGAACTCCCGCAACAACTCCGATATGTCATCATCGCTGACGAATGGTTTACGCGCCGCTAGTTTGGCATACAACGCCAACATCGTTGTACGCAGGTGAACCAGGTCGCGGATCAAATGCTGGGATCCCGTGCGTCGTTCCTGCTCCGCTGTTTCAGAGTCGTGCATCCGTTTCTCCCGTGGCCGTTCTTTATGATAAATCTACCCGGATTGGCCCTCGTCTATTAACGCTCAGGATCGGCGTTCGAGTCAACCGCCGTGGCTTGGCGACCGGTTCAGCTGCGGTTTGGCCTTCATTCAGGTACGGTTCAGCCAGTCGGGGATAACCTGTACCCAAGCTCAAATGAGCGTTCGTATGGTTACCTCGATACAGACAGGAGATTCGCCATGACTACCAGCAAACTGATTGTCGCTACAGCGATGAGCGCTCTTGCTTTCGCGGGCTCGATGACCGTCCACGCGGATGATTACGGTGCCGGCGGCAGCTACTATGATCGCGCCCGAGTGGTCAATGTAAGCCCCGTGTACCGCGTAGTACGCGTCGCTCACCCGCGCCGCGAATGTTGGGACCAGGACGTGCGCCACGAGCGCGCCGGTTACCGTTCCAGTACGCCCTTGGTACTCGGCAGCATCATCGGCGGAGCGGTTGGCAATACCATGGGTGGCGGACGTGGGCGAACCGTCGCCACGGTGGCGGGCGCGATCCTGGGTGCGTCCATCGGTAGCGATATTCGCCATAGCCAATCTCGCGACGATAGTTATGTAACCACTGAGCGGGTCTGTCGGCGTACTGTCGACTACAGTGACGAGCGCCGTGCCGATGGTTATGACGTAACCTACCGCTATCGCGGTCACGACTATGTGACGCGCACCGACCACAGACCGGGCGCCTTCATCGACGTGCGGGTATCGGTGTCGCCGGAGGAGCGCTGAGTCTTTGTGCCGATGTGGTACAGTTGGCTGAATCCCAGCAAATTGAGCTGACGCCGCCTACGCCGCGGCTCCAAAATGACACGGCTACTGATGAACATGCGAACCCAAGTAATTTCTCTCGCGCTATTGAGTTCATTGTTTGCGTCAAGCATGGCAATGGCGGCCTTCCCGGTGCTTACGGCGCCGGCGGCGGCCGAGTTCGAGCGCACGCGGGGAGCGGCGGCCGAGCGCGGCGGTGGCCTTTCGCTTGATGAAGCAGTGTCACTGGTGCACCGCCGGGTGGGTGGTCGTGTATTGGCCGCCGGCCGTGTACAAGCGGACGGGCGTATGGTCTATCGCATCAAAATTCTGACGCGTGGTGGCGTCGTCCGCATCATCTACGTTGATCCCCGTAGCGGTCGGTTAATGTAGGCGGCCTGCCGGGAACTCGATATGCGCGTCTTGGTGATCGAGGATGAACAAACTTTGCGCGAGCAATTGGCCGCCCACCTTCAGGGAGCGGGTTTCGCCGTCGATGCGGTGGCCGATGGTGACGAGGGTTTGTATCAAGGCAAGGAATATTCGTATGACTTGGCGGTGGTCGATCTGGGCTTGCCCGGCATATCAGGTATCGAAGTGATCCGTCAATGGCGCACAGCCGGGCGCAAATTTCCCGTGCTGATTCTTACCGCACGCGGGCGCTGGCAAGAAAAAGTCGAAGGTCTCGAAGCGGGTGCGGATGACTACATGGTCAAACCGTTCCAACTTGAGGAATTGCTCGCGCGTTTGCGCGCGCTATTGCGCCGCAGTGGTGGTTGGGCGCAGTCAATGCTTGAATGCGGCCCGATTACCGTGGATATGAGCGCACAAGAAGTACGCGTCGAGGACCGGGTGATCGATTTGACGGCCTATGAATACAAGGTGCTTGAGTATTTAATGTTACACGCCGGTGAGGTGGTTTCCAAAGTGGTACTCACTGAGCATATTTACGACCAAGATTTTGATCGCGACAGCAACGTGATCGAAGTATTTGTCGGTCGCCTACGCCGCAAGCTGGATCCAGACAATCACTTTCAGCCGATCGAGACGCTGCGTGGGCGCGGCTATCGCTTTTCGATCGGCCGCGATGCGTCCGCATGACCTCGTTGACGCGCCGGCTGCTATTGGCCGCCAGTGTCGTTTTGGTGATCTTTCTCGGACTAACCGGCTACGTGCTCGACCAGGCGTTTCGCCATAGCGCGGAAAGCGCCGAGCGTGATCGTTTGCAAGGGCATGTGTATGCATTATTAGCAGCCGCTGACCTGCAAAACGGCACGCTCGGTTTACCGCGTTCGCTGCCCGAGGCGCGTTTCACGACTCCCAATTCCGGTTTGTACGCGCGCATCGTCGGGGCGCACGGCGAAGTTGTCTGGTCGTCGCCATCGATGCTTGGTTTGTCCGTGCCCTTTGCGACGCTCGGTATGCCGGGCGCGGCCAACTATGAACGTTTAACGGCTGCCAATGGCGAACCCTATTATGGCGAAAGTTTCACCGTAGTTTGGGATAGCGGCGGCGGGAAACTGACACGCTACTCGTTTCAAGTAACCGAAAGTTTGACTAGCTTTCTCGATCAGGTCAACGCATTCCGACGCAATTTGTGGGGCTGGCTGGTCGGCGTTGCGGTACTGTTATTGGCCGTACAGGGTAGTATATTGAGATGGGGGCTTGCGCCGTTGCGGCGGGTAGCCGCCGACCTGGAAGATGTCCGCGCGGGCGAACGCGTTCATCTTGATCAGGATTATCCGCGCGAACTTCAGGGGTTGACTCAAAGTATTAATACATTCATCGCCTCTGAACGCGCACAGCGAGACCGCTATCGCAATACCTTGGCTGATCTTGCGCACAGCCTGAAAACGCCGTTGGCAGTCATGCATGGTGTGCTCGGCCAGCGCCCGTCACCGCACGCGGCGGACGAAACGTTGCAGGATCAAGTCGAGCGCATGCGTCAGATCGTCGACTACCAATTACAGCGCGCGGCGACCTCCGGCAAGTCTACCTTCGCGACGCCGGTATCGGTTAATAGCACGGTACAGCGCATCGGCGCCAGTCTCGATAAAGTCTACGCCAGTCGGGGCCTGAGCTGCGCCATCAAAGTGGATAGCGACCTGACGTTCCGGGGCGATCAAGGTGATCTCATGGAGGTGGTGGGCAATGTACTCGACAACGCCTACAAGTGGGCGCGCAGCAGGGTCGAGGTGCGCGCTTTCAGCGAGACGACGTCCGAGGGTAGCGCCGAGCTCGTGATTTGCGTCGATGACGACGGTCCGGGTATTCCTGCTGATCAGCGTCATGCGGTGCTCAGCCGCGGTGTGCGCGCCGATCAAACGGTGTTTGGGCACGGTATCGGTCTGGCGGTGGTGCGCGATATCCTCAGCGCTTACGATGGCAACTTGACGCTGGACAGCGACGGCAAGTTGGGCGGCGCGCGTATCACGTTGCGTTTCCCGCACCACTGACGCCGGACTGGCATGGTGGTGGCGCCGGCGCTAATCTGTGTGCGCGTGACGTCCGCCGGCCACACACGAACTTTGCTATGCAATCCATATCCAAACTTCTCGACATCATGGCGCGGCTGCGCGATCCCGGTAGCGGTTGCCCATGGGATCGGCAGCAGACCTATGCGACGCTGGTGCCCCACACCCTGGAAGAGGCCTACGAAGTCGCCGAATCCGTTGCCAAAGGTGATTACGACGAGTTGCGCGACGAGCTCGGTGACCTGCTTTTCCAAGTTGTGTTCTATGCGCAAATCGCCAGCGAGGAACACCGTTTTCAATTTGACGATGTCGCCACCGCCATTACCGATAAGCTGGTGCGTCGGCATCCGCATGTGTTCGGCGATCAGCAGGTCGCCAACGCCGAGCTGCAGACCGTCGCATGGGAACAACACAAGGCGCGTGAACGCCACGCGAAAGCGGGCGCGGCGGGCGCGCTGGACGGCGTCGCGGGTGCACTACCGGCGTTGGTGCGTGCGCAAAAATTGCAGCGACGTGCGGCTCGTGTCGGATTCGACTGGAGCGATATCCAAGCAGTGGTCGACAAGGTCGACGAGGAGTTGCGGGAATGCCGCGCCGAACTTGATGGCGGCAATGTGACGAGCGCGCTGCGCGAAGAAGTCGGCGATCTGCTGTTCGCCTGTGTGAATCTTGCCCGCCACGCCGGCTTCGACGCAGAGTCGGCGCTACGCGACGCAAACGCCAAATTCGAACTCCGCTTTCGACGAGTGGAGGCCCTGTTGAATGCGCAGGCCTTGACTGCGGAACAGGCGAGCGCCGAACAGATGAATATTCTGTGGGAGCAGGTCAAGGGCGAGGAGCGAAAGTGAAACTGCACCAACGCGTGCGCGCATGCGGGGCTCGATCGTGTATTATCGATTGACGAAACTCAAGTTTGAATGCACCGGTTGTGGCAGATGTTGCTATGGCGGCGCCGATGATTATATCGGCGTAAGCACGGCTGAGGCGGAGCGTCTGCGCCGCTATTTAGGCATCTCGCGTGCGTGGTTTCGACGCCGTTATCTGCTGCAGGTCGAAGGTGTCGGTCGAGGTATCCGCCTGTTAGCCGATGGCCGCTGCTCCTTTCTCGGCGCTGACGGCCGCTGCCGTGTGTATTCGGTTAGGCCGATGCAATGTCGTACCTATCCTTTTTGGCCGGAATTGATTCAAACCCGGGGTGCTTGGCAAAACGAAGCGCGGCGTTGCGAAGGCATCGGTCGTGGCGCCGGGATAGATCGTCGAACAGTTGAAGTGCAGCTCGACCGCGCTCGAGTCGCGGAAGCGGCCGTCGCCGAGAAACCGCAACGCCGTCGCACTCGGTCGTAGATATTCATCCAGGCAAATTTCCCTCATAGACGCGGCTCCGGCCGCGCATGAGGAGGGTCGGTCTGTGCACGGATGAAGCCGTGCCTACAAGGTGGGCTGCGGTAGCCAAACGCATCTGCCGCTTCCGAATATACCCGCTGATTTTGTAGGCACGGCTTTAGCCGTGCATGGGTCTGCTTTGCTCCATCCATGCATGGCTGAAAACGCATAAAGCCTGGGTTTTCTTTGCGTGCCCGACGGCTTGGCGAGAGATTCAAAACCCAATCCGAATGATTCTCGCAAAGGCGCAAAGCACGCCAAGTTGTAGGCGCGGTTTTAACCGTGCAGGCTCAGTACGTTCAGCGGCGTAACTTGCACGGATGAATCCGTGCCTACAAGGTGGGCTGCGGTAGCCAAACGCATCTGCCGCTTCCGAATATACCCGCCGATTTTGTAGGCGCGGCTTTAGCCGTGCATGGGTCTGCTTTGGTCCATCCATGCATGGCTGAAAACGCATAAAGCCTGGGTTTTCTTTGCGTGCCCGGCGGCTTGGCGAGAGATTCAAAACCCAATCCGAATGATTCTCGCAAAGGCGCAAAGCACGCCGAGTTGTAGGCGCGGTTTTAACCGTGCAGGCTCAGTACGTTCAGCGGCGTAACTTGCACGGATGAATCCGTGCCTACAAGGTGGGCTGCGGTAGCCAAACGCATCTGCCGCTTCCGAATATACCCGCCGATCTTGTAGGCACGGCTTCAGCCGTGCAGTAGTATCAAGCGGCGTGCCGGGCCCGTCAGCACACAGCGTTGAGCTAAGCGTTACGGCTACGGCGGGGTTGTACTAGCCGCCTTTGACGAAATTCAAACCCAGTCGCGCCTGTTGTCCGAACAACTTAAAGCTGGTGAACGCTTCGTCGTCCAGGGCGCGCCGGCTCGGTCGGCGGTCGGCATAAAATAGACCGATGGTTTTGCCTCTAACCGCGATGGGCATTAAAACAAAGTCACTGTCCCCAGTGACCGCTTGAACGTCGGCGGTCACCATCCGGGCGAACTCGGCCGCGGCGGGGAACCGCACCCACAGCGGCTGCTGCGTGTGAATGACGTGATCCATTATATGTACAGCCGGCGTATTGAGTTTGAATCGAAACTGCTGTGCAAGCTGTTGACGGTCCCAGCCGATGGCGTATTTCGAGCGCAGCGTGGCGCGATCGGGTGACAGCAGAGCGAACAGCGTACGATCCATGCCGACGCCGCGATGAATGCCCTCGAGCGCCATTTCGAACACCAGATTGATATTCGGATGGTCGTCGGTCATGAGGTCGGACAGTTCGCGCAGAATCTGCATTTGCAGTTCGGCGTCGGCGCTCGGGAAGCGCGATGGTTTGCCCGAGTCGGATGGTGTCTCCGTGTTGGTCTCGACTGCGGGTGGTCGCGCTTCTTTCGGCAGCGGCACCAGCCGTCCGGCATCGGCGGCGCCCAACTTCGCCATGCTGGAAACGGCGGCACGGGCATTGTCGCGCACCAGTTGATTGACTTTGTCGCGCGGCAAATACAACGCTTCGGCGACGCGGTCGAGCAACTGCTTCATGCGCGGCGTATCCCAGCCTTCCTCGGCGGCGCGAGCGACTTGGTGTGCCAGAGTGACGTTGGTGGCGCGGGGCGTATTGGTCGGATTGGGCTGCAGCGCGTCCTCTAATAGCGAAGACAAGTGCCAGTGACGGTTGAGCGCGCCGGTCAATTCTTTCAGGCTAAAGCCCAACACCCGCCGTTCGGCTTCAACCGGGTCGACATCAGCTTGCGCCAAGGCTTGCTGCAGTCGTTCAGCCGATTCGGCATCGACCGTACCCGCGAAACACCAGAATGCCATATGCCCAAGCTGGAAAAGCAAAGTGGCGATGAAAACCTCTTCGGGGGAGTGGTCGCGCCGTTTCACCGCCATGGTGCGTGCTTGCGTTGCGGCATGGAATGCGCGCGCCATTTCACGTACGACATTGGCGTGGTGCGCGCCGTGGCTCATGGCATCGATAATGGCAATCGAGAAGCAAATATTACGCACCGTTTCAAAACCGAGCAGTACGATGGCGCGGCTAACGGTGCTGATGGTGGTGCGATTGGGGTTGGCAATGATGCTGTTGGCTACGCGCAGCAGGCGCGCGGTCATGGAGACGTCCTGCAGCACCAATTCGGCGAGTTCCGCCGCACTGCGCTGATTGTCGCCGGCCTCGGTCGCGATCAGGCGGGCGGTTTGCGCGAAAACCGGCATTTCCCGTTCGGTGAGTGCCTCGATCCAGTACTGCAATTTTTCTTGTCTGGATGATTCCTCAGTCGGTTCCATAACGGTCTTTCGCGGTGTTGAGCAGGGCCGGCGAAGTCCGGCCCTCGGGCCGCCCATACTACCGCGAGGTCAGCGAGCGGGCCAATCGTCCGGCTTAGCGCACCAAATGTACCCGTATCGCCGTATTTAGGGAAAAATCGCCCGTTCTCGGTGCATTCCAAGCCAATACGCACCAAAACAGTGCGCTACGCTGCACCGTAATCGTGATCTATGCGGCTAAGCTGTTGTTTTCAATTCGTTCGGCCTATGGGCATATTTTGTGCATTTGACCGCGCCGAGACCCATTTTCGCGCGACGGGAGTATCGATGGACACGGTTCACGCAGGTAATGACGTTTTATTCGTATTGGTCGGCGCCATTCTGGTGCTCGCAATGCACGCGGGCTTCGCTTTTTTGGAACTGGGCACGGTGCGCAAGAAAAATCAGGTCAACGCGCTGGTCAAGATCCTGACCGATTTTGCCATCTCCACGATGGCCTACTTTTTCATCGGTTACTACTTCGCTTACGGTAAGGAATTCTTCGTTGGCGCCGACGTGCTGGCGCAAGGCCACGGCTATGAGCTGGTAAAGTTTTTCTTTCTGCTGACGTTCGCTGCCGCCATCCCGGCGATTATCTCCGGCGGTATTGCCGAGCGCGCCCGCTTCTACCCGCAGCTGGTAGCGACGGCGCTGCTGGTCGCGTTCGTTTATCCCTTATTCGAAGGTATGACTTGGGGGCGCTTTGGCGGTTTCCAGCATTGGTTGACGAGTCTGTTCGGACATCCGTTCCATGATTTCGCCGGCTCGGTGGTGGTGCATGCGATGGGTGGCTGGCTGGCGCTGACGGCGGTGCTTTTACTGGGCCCGCGCCATGGCCGTTATGGACGCAACGGCGAGGTATTTGCGCACCCGCCATCCAACATTCCGTTCCTAGCGCTCGGTGCCTGGATTTTGACCGTCGGCTGGTTCGGTTTCAATGTCATGTCGGCGCAGCAAATCGGCAATATCAGCGGCCTGGTGGCGGTCAATTCACTCATGGCCATGGCCGGCGGCGTCCTGGCGGCCCTGGTGGTTGGACGCAATGACCCCGGTTTTTTGCACAACGGGCCACTGGCGGGCTTGGTGGCGGTGTGCGCCGGTTCCGACGTGATGCATCCACTCGGCGCCTTGGCGACCGGCGCGATCGCCGGCGTATTGTTCGTCTGGACGTTTACCTTGACGCAGAACCGTTGGAAGATCGATGACGTCCTTGGCGTTTGGCCATTACATGGCTTGTGTGGTGCCTGGGGCGGCATCGCTGCCGGTATTTTCGGTGCCAAGATCCTCGGTGGTGTGGGCGGTGTCAGCCTTTGGTCGCAGTTGATCGGCACGGCCACCGGCATTGTCGTTGCGCTGCTGGGCGGTTTGCTGGTGTATGGATCGATCAAGTCAGTGGTTGGCATGCGCCTGACCCAGGAGCAGGAGTATCAGGGCGCCGATCTGAGTATCCACAAAGTGAGCGCGACACCACAATACGACGACTAATCGGTCATGGCTGAGCGCCGCCGGTTAGCTGGGCGTTTACCTGCGATCGGCGGCCGGCGACACGCTGCCGCGTTTGTCTTTATACCGCCGCTGGCGCTATCGTAGCTTCCGGAGCCGCCCGAACAAGGTGGCCAGGGAGCCATCTGCACGCATGTCCGCCGCCGTCGACTATCGCGATCCGCGTATCCGCGCCGCCCAAATCCAGACCGTTTACCGCCATCTGCCGGTGGTGCTGGCGGCCAACATCATGGTCTCCGCGTTCACTTTGTTTGTGGTCTGGGGCAAAGTGCCGGAGTGGATCGCGATCACCTGGTGTGCGCTGATCTATATTATTACCAGTGCACGGATCTACGATACTTGGCTGTATTGGAAAGAACCCCGACTGCGTGAACGGCTCGATTTATGGGAACGGCGTTTCCTGCTTGGAACGATCGTTTCAGGGGCTGTGTGGGGTTCGGCCGGTGTCTGGCTTTTTGTCCCGGCTAACATCGAAATGCAGGCGTTTCTTGCCGTGGTGTTGCTGGGCATGGGCGCCGGTGCAATTGCATCGCTTTCCGCCTCCCCACCCGCATTTTACAGTTACTTCACGCTGTTGCTGTTTCCCCTCATCATTCACTTGTTTCTTTCCGGCGGTTTGGTGCGCGAAGCCATGGCCACCATGGGCTTGGTTTTTTACGTCATCTACTCGATATTTGCGCGCAACATCAATAAGACGCTGCTCGAGTCACTCAAACTGCGTTATCAAAATATCGAGTTGGTGGAAAGTTTGACACGCGAAAAGGAGGCGGCTGAGCGCGCCAACATCGCCAAGTCGAAATTTCTGGCCGCCGCCAGTCACGATCTACGTCAACCGTTACACGCACTGAGCCTGTTTGCCACCGCCCTCGGAGATCGTATCCGTTATCCGGAAGTGCGCAAGATCGTCGACAATATTGGTGCGTCGGTGCAGGCGCTGGAGAGTCTGTTCAACGCCATGTTGGATATCTCGCGGCTCGATTCCGGCGTGTTGCAGCCTGATATGGAAGATTTCCGGCTCAAGACGCTGTTCGATCGCATAGAGAACGACTATCGCCCACAGGCCGAAGAAAAAGGTTTGCTGTTACACATTGAGTCTTGTGGCGATGCCATCGTGCGCAGTGATAAAACATTGTTGGAGGGCTTGCTGCGCAATTTGGTATCCAACGCAATACGGTATACGGATCAAGGCGGCGTATCGGTACGCTCGAGTACGGCCGGGTCAGAATGCGTCATCGAGGTGCGCGATACCGGTGTCGGTGTGCCCCAGGAGTCGCTCGACGACATCTTCAATGAATATGTGCAGCTCGACAATCCGGAACGCAATCGGCGCAAAGGATTGGGTCTCGGCTTGGCCATCGTCAGCCGTATCGGACGTTTACTGGCGCATCCTATCCGCGTCGACTCGGTGGTCGGCAAGGGTTCAATATTCGCGGTCACCGTCCCTCGCGGTCAGGCGGCCGGGGTCAAGGAGCACACCGAAGTTCCGATGCCGGCGGTTGGCCAGGAACTCCGCGGCATGCATGTATTGGTCATCGACGACGATTTAGCCATCCAGGAAGCGGTGCAGGTTCTGTTGGAAGGTTGGGGCTGTACTGTGGCCGTGGCGGGCTCGCTGGAGGAGGCGTGCGCCAGTGTGGGTGCCGGATTGCCGCTGCCCGATGGCATCCTGGCGGATTACCGCCTAGGCAAAGGCGGTACGGGCGTACAGGCTATCCATGCAATCGAAGCTCTGGCCGGCGCGCCGATTCCGGCGATTTTGATTACCGGTGACATGGCGGCGGACGGCCTGCGCGACGTACATGCCAGCGACTATCGCGTCATGCACAAACCGGTCAAGCCGGCGCACTTGCGGGCCTTCCTCAAACATGCACAAAAGCAGAAACAACAATCGCGCCAGGGCGTGCAGTAGCGCGTCGATGTCGCGCGACGGCTATTTCTCCGCTCGTCCAGCGGCCGCTATTGCGGTGTGAGGCCCAGCTGTCCGGCCAGAATTACCGCCTGCGTGCGGTTGGATACGTTCATGGTGCGCAGGATGGCGGTGACGTGAATTTTCACTGTGCCTTCGGCCATGCCCAAAATGCGCGCTATGGCTTTGTTCGAATGGCCGCCACACATCAGTCCTAGCACTTCGCGTTGGCGCGGCGTTAACTGCATTTCGGCATGGTCAGATGATGCCTGCGCGCCGCGATCAGCGGCGTTATGTCCGGCACCGTGAATGTCCGGCGTATAAATATCGCCGTCCAAAACCTTGCGCAGCGCACCGAGCATATCGCGGCCGGTGGTGGATTTGGGGATGTAGCCGGAGGCGTCGCCGTCCAATGAGCGGCGCACGTCCTGAACGTCCTCGGAGGCGGAGACCACAACCACCGGTATTTCCGGGAAACGTTCGCGCAGCATTTTCAGACCAGAGAAGCCATCCAGACCGGGCATGGACAGATCGAGCAGAATCAGGTCCAGATCATCTGTACGGGCCACCGTGTCCATGGCCTCGTTGGCGCTGCGCACTTCGAGCACTTCGACGTTACTTTCGAGTTCCTGCAACATATAACGCAGACCCTCGCGAAATAGCGCGTGATCATCGGCGATGAGTATTTTCATGGCGGTACGGCGCGACCCCATAGGTAAATCTGCGCGCGGCGAATTTCTCCCTATTGGGATTGTAGGTATTATTGTCGGTAACGGCAATTTCGATATGTTACTTGAACTGGGCCGCCGGTTTTTGCCCTTATGTGCTGAAGTTCCGGCTGACGCCGCTGGTAATTCGGTACGCGATGCGGCAGGAGTGGCGCCAAAGGGTCGCGGATCGTGTTGGTTTGGCGTACCTGTCCGTTTGCGCGTGGCGGCGTGGAATTTTCCGGCAATAGGCCCGATCGGCCGTTGGCGGCTAAGATTTGCCCGGTCCCGACGCCGTTCGATGCGCACGCCCAGGTCTACCCTTAACATCGTTTTGTCCGTGCTGGCGCTGGTGCTAAGGTGTCTGAGGCTGACTGACCGAACAACTTTAATCAATATTCGCTTGGTGGCGGAGGGTGCGCACGTTCCGGACGCTATCGGTAAGGGACCGCGACGGCGGCATTGGCCCTGATTGGTCGACGCCGGGAGTAATACGGGGAAGGGATTGCGGGGCGGGGTAACTCGGGCTGTTCGAAACACCAAGGCGAGGACAAAATCAAAATGAAGAAAAAAGCGTTGATCACGGGGATCACCGGCCAGGACGGCGCGTATTTGGCGGAGTTCTTGCTAAAAAAAGATTACGAGGTACATGGCGTCAAGCGTAGGAGTTCGTCGTTCAATACCGACCGAATCGACCATCTTTACCAGGATCCGCACGAGCCCGATCGCCGCCTCATTCTGCATTATGGTGATATGACCGATTCCAGCAGCCTGGTGCAGGTCGTGCAGAAAATCCAGCCGGATGAAATTTACAACCTCGCTGCGCAAAGTCATGTCGCGGTGTCATTCGAGGAACCGGAATACACGGCCAACTCTGATGCCTTGGGTACGCTGCGGCTGCTCGAGGCGATGCGTATTCTCGGACTCGCTGGCCAGACGCGTTTTTATCAAGCGTCAACCTCCGAATTATACGGTATGGTGCGTGAAGTCCCTCAGCGTGAAACCACGCCATTTTATCCGCGCAGTCCGTACGCCGTCGCCAAGCTCTATGCGTACTGGATAACGGTGAACTATCGAGAGGCCTACGGAATGTATGCCTGCAATGGCATACTATTCAATCATGAGTCGCCCATTCGCGGTGAGACGTTTGTTACGCGTAAGATTACGCGCGGCCTCACTCGTGTCGTACTGGGGTTGGACGCATGTCTGTATCTTGGCAATCTCGATGCCAAACGTGACTGGGGGCACGCACGCGATTTCGTCGAGGCGCAGTGGCTGATCCTGCAACAACCCGAGGCCGAGGACTACGTCGTCGCCAGTGGTGTACAGCATTCCGTCAGAGAATTCGTTGATTGTGCCGCGCGCGAGCTCGGCATCCATTTGACCTGGAAAGGTGAGGGTGTCGACGAGGTTGGGGTGGTGGAGTCCGTTGATGGCATTGTCGCCGACGGGCATCGGAGTACCAAGCCGGGCGATGAGATCGTGCGTGTAGATCCGCGCTACTTCCGGCCGACAGAAGTGCAGACGCTTCTCGGCGACGCAAGCAAAGCGAAGGAGAAATTGGGGTGGGTACCGAAAACGACCTTCGACGAACTGGTACAGTCCATGGTGCGGGAAGATTTACAGCTGGCGCGCCGCGACCAGTTGTGTCGTTCCGAAGGCTTTACAACTTTCAGCCACTACGAACAGTGAGTAGCCGGCGTGTCTCAGCAAAACAGCCAGCGCGTGCGCCAGCCCATCAGTAATACATCCAAGATTTACGTCGCCGGTCATGCCGGCATGGTTGGCTCGGCGTTGAGCCGACGGTTGCGGGCCGGCGGCTATCGAAACGTGATTACGCGCAGCCGCGCGGAATTGGATCTCTTGGACCAGGACGCGGTGCGTCGATTTATGCGCGACGTGAAGCCGGACTACTTGTTTCTTGCGGCGGCCAAGGTCGGCGGCATCCAAGCCAACGATTCTTTTCGAGCCGATTTTATCTACGAGAATTTGGTCATCGAGGCCAATATCATCCAAGCCGCGCACGACGCTGGAGTCGGCGGCCTGTTGTTTTTAGGTTCCAGCTGCATCTATCCACGGGAGTGTCGTCAGCCGATCAAGGAGGAGTATTTGCTTAGCGGACCGCTGGAGCGGACCAATGAGCCGTACGCCGTGGCAAAAATTGCCGGCATCAAATTGTGCGAGGCGTTTAATCATCAGTACGGTACGCGGTACGTATCGGTGATGCCGACTAATCTTTACGGTCCAAACGACAACTTCGATTTGGCGAGTAGCCATGTGATCCCGGCACTGATGCGCAAATTCCATGAGGCCAAAATGGCGGGCGCTGAGTATGCGGTAGTGTGGGGCACGGGCACGCCGCGTCGTGAATTCCTGCATGTCGATGATCTGGCGGACGCTTGCGTGTTTCTCATGGAGCATGGTTTTGACGCGGGTATGGTCAACGTCGGTAGCGGCAAGGATCTGACCATCCGCGAACTCGCTGAGGCGATTTGCGCCGCGGTCGGTTTTGATGGCCGACTCGAATTCGACGCAGCAAAGCCGGATGGAACGCCGAGGAAGCTGCTCGATGTGTCCAAATTGCGCGCGTTGGGTTGGAGCGCCGGAATTACGCTTGCCGATGGTCTACGTACAACCTATGAATGGTATTTGCACAATCGGGCCGACGCATCTCCTGCGGCGTAGCGGCGTTGTGCGGTGTTGGGTATCGCCAACCACAGCGGGAAGCTGACCGAACCGGGTATGGGTTCACACTGCACCTGACCAAAATCCATCCCGCCGGCACGGTTTGGTGGCGACCGCCGCTCGATGCTATCTTAATAGGATTATGAACTCTATCGTTGCTTGGTTGGCCAATCTTCCGCATCCAATCGCCGAGTTGCTGCCGAGTCTCCTGGTGCTGGCGATCGGGGTGTTGCTGATCTCGTTACTGCGGCGCGGCTTGGATCGGCTGTTGCATCGCCCCTTCCGCCACGTTCACGTTTCGGAGACCACTGCCGTTCTCGTGCGCAAGGTGAGTAGCGCTGTGCTATGGGTCGTATTGGTGTTGATTCTGCTGCGGTTCTGGGGCATCAATGTCGACGGCATCTGGACTACTATCGCCAGCGTTTTAGCGGTGGTGGGCGTGGGCCTGCTGGCGGTTTGGACCATGGTGAGCAACATCACCGCGACCTTTTTCATCTGGATCTGGCGACCCTACAATATCGGCCAGCACATCGAAATCATCCCTGACGGTATCAAGGGCCGCGCGGTCGATCGCAGCCTCATGTTCACGACCATTCAGGAGGCCGACGGCAGCACCTTGGTGGTTCCCAATAATTTGTTTTTCCAACGTATCATCCGGCGATCGGCGGGTGAAACCGCACTGCGCTCGTCTTCGGAATTAAGCACAAAAAATTGATTGGATAAAAATGACGATCCGTAGGATTTGGCTGCTGCTCGGTTGGTTGTTGGTGTTTGTTGTGATTTACGGGTCGCTTATGCCGTCGCCGCCAACGGTGATGAAATTTCCCGAAGCCGATAAAGTTGAGCACGTGTGCGCCTATTTGGCCATGATGTTTTGGTTTGCGCAGCTCTATACTTCTACACGCGCACGCTGGCGTTTGGCATTCGGTTTTATCGGCCTCGGTATTTTGATTGAATACATCCAGGGGTGGAGCGGTTGGCGTGATTTCGAGTACTTGGATATGGTCGCCGACGCGGCGGGCGTTTCGCTCGGCTGGGCGTTGGTCTGGTCGCCGCTAGGACGAATTTTGGCTTGGCTGCAATCGAGATAGTGGCCGGTTCGAAAGTGCCGCTTGCCGATTGTTGTTGTATTTTTTATTGTGAGCGCTTCAACTCAACGGATGGTTAATGGGAGATCGGATAATGATGATAAGGACAATCAGCGCGATTGCGCTAAGCATGAGTTTGTTGGGCATGAATTCAACCGCCTTTGCCGCTCAAGGCGCAAACTATTTCGGCATTTATGGCAGCTATTCGGGTTTTCGCCAGGACGCGGTGGGCGGTGTGTCGGTGCCAAAATACGGTATGTGGGGTGGAGGACTGAAATACGGCCGCGACTTTACCCGACACTTTGCCGGTGAAGTACATCTATTATTCCCGAGCAGCGATACCAACGATTTTAGCGGCAGCCCGGTGTCACTGGATGTGAATTATGCGCTGAGCGTGTTTGCTCGAGGCAACTTGTTATTCGACAATGATCGCGTGCAGTTGTACGGATTGCTGGGACTAACCCACGCGAAGGGATCCGCGTCCGGGTCGGGTATCGCGCTCAACGGTCGCAAGACGGGCGTCTCGTACGGTGTCGGCGTCGAGCTTTACGGCAACGCCTCCACGGCAGTCAACCTGGAATGGATTCAGCTCTTGAAGAAGAGCGATTTCGACTATCAAACCATTAACCTTGGCTTCGTTCACCATTTTTGATGTTGGCCACTAGCGATTCGGTATGGCGTGCTAGCTTGTCGAACGCTTAGCTGATTGCATCGTTCTATCGCGCTTGTGTCCGCCGAGACTGTGATGGGCCGCCCAGCGGGCGGCCCATTTTTGTGTCCGACGTAACCTCCCTACTGTTTTATTGTCGGCCCGTCCGTGCTTACGGTTGCCGGCAAACCTGCGCGGACGGGTGACCGATCAAGCGCCTGCGCCGCCCGGTAGCGCTGTGTCCCAACTGCGCAGCGCGACGCAGGCGGCGGCACGCCAAGTACTCGAACCGCGAACCAAGGATTGATCCCGCTGCGCAACGCTGACACACTCACCGCCGTGGCTCGACACTACGCGCCGCGGTTTCATTTCACATTGTGGTAGAAAATATCAATATTAAATATTTAGCCGTTAGGCTAGTAATGTAGTGATTAGTGCGGTAGTAATCGAATATCGCAGTTTGCGCAGCTTTCCGCGTTGCGTGCGAGCGACAGAATAGAGGGAAGCTGCGTCGATACCCAGTGACCGATGCGAGACCGCCGGCGTAACGTCAAACTATTCGACCTTACTTCGGTAGCTACGCCAATGCGTCCTGTCGTTATTGATTTATTGAGATGGTGAACATTCGACAAACAAGAGACCGGTTTGTGTTCCGACAAGTAACTGCGCGGGTCTTCGCCCGACAGCGAATTTGCTCGGAGCCAAGGTCCACTACAACGCGAGGAGCAGTTTACAATGGCACAATGGATTCGAGTTCGAGACCAGGGAAAAGTGAAATTCGGTATCCTGGATGGCGACGCTTTAACCGTTTATCACGGTGACATGTTCGGCGATTGTGCGCCGACCGATGAGCGGCTCAAACTCGACGCGGTTGATCTGCTGACGCCGACCGAACCGAGCAAAATGATCTGCCTATGGAATAATTTCGCCATGCTGGCCAGTAAGCTGGAGCTCAGCACGCCCGAAGAACCGCTTTATTTCATTAAATCACCGAGCGCCTATCTGGCCGGCGGGCAGACTATTCGTAAACCCGCTTCGTACGACGGCAAGGTGATATTCGAAGGCGAACTCGGCATTGTCATTGGTCGCGAGTGTGCCGAGGTGTCGGAAGCGGAAGCGAGCGACTACGTATTCGGTTACACCTGCGTCAATGATGTGACCGCGGTGGAACTGCTAAACAAGGACAAGTCGTTCGTGCAATGGACCCGCGCCAAGAGTTTTGACACCTTCGGTGTTTTCGGTCCCGTCGTCGCCACCGGGCTCGAACCCGATGAACTTGTGATTCGCAGCGTGCTGAATGACTCGGAGCGGCAGAACTACCCGGTTTCCGACATGCACTTTCGACCAATGCGTTTGGTCAGCATGCTTTCGCATGATATGCGCCTTATGCCCGGCGATGTCATTGCTTGCGGCACCAACGTCGGTGTCGGCTCAATGAAACCGGGTAGCACCATCGAAATCTCGATCGACGGCATCGGCACGCTCAGCAACCGCTACGAGTGAGCACCCCGCGCCGCGAACGTACTACCGATTACTACTAACTACAGAGGATACGTCCATGAAAATTTGTGTCGTCGGAGCCGGGGCCGTAGGTGGCCTCATTGGCGTAAAGATGGCGTTGGCCGGAGAAGACATTACGCTCATCGCCCGAGGTGAGCATTTGTCCGCTATACGCGAACGCGGATTAAAGCTGGTCATGGGCGATGGCACCGAGCAGGTCGCGAAAGACGTGCGCGCAACGGCCAGTTTTGCCGAGGCGGGTAAGCAGGACGTCGTCATGCTCGCGCTCAAGGCGCACCAAGTGGCGACCGTGGCCAAGGATATGCGTGCGCTGTTCGGACCGGACACCATGGTGGTGACGTTGCAAAACGGCGTACCGTGGTGGTATTTCAGCCGCCATGGCGGCCCGCATGAGGGCCATCGACTCGAAACGCTTGACCCGACCGGTGAGATCGGCAAGAACATCGAACCCGAGCGCATCATCGGCAGCGTCGTTTTTCCGGCCTCGCTGAAAAAAGCTCCCGGCGTGATTCAGCACGTAGAAGGTAATCGCTTTCCGGTCGGTGAACTGGATGGCCAGGAGACTGATCGCGTCAAACTGATTGCCGAGACGTTTACCAAGGCCGGTTTCAAGTCGTTTGTACTCGACAACATCCGCGCCGAGATTTGGTTGAAACTGTGGGGTAACTTATCGTTCAATCCGATCAGCGCCCTGACGCATTCGACCTTGGTCGACATTTGCCAGTATCCGTTCACGCGCGATTTGGCTGCCAAGATGATGACCGAGGCGGCGGAAGTGGCCGGGAAACTCGGCATCACATTCCGCGTGCCATTGGAAAAACGTATCGCTGGAGCCGAGGCGGTCGGCAAGCACAAGACTTCGATGTTGCAGGACGTTGAGGCTGGGCGAGAGTTGGAATTGGATTCCGTGATGGGCGCGGTGTTGGAACTGGCGCGGCTGACCGATACCTCGATACCGCATATCGAAGCGGTTTATTCCTGCGTCAAGCTATTGGACAAGACCATGGCTACGGAGAATGTATATGTGCGCGCCGCGCCGCTTGAAAGTGCGGGCGGCCAGCGCGGCCATGCGAGTAAGTAGGGCTGCATGGCTCCGGAATCTTTGGCTAAGCGCTGCGCGCAGTGGTTGGCCACGGATCACCACCGGTTGGGAACGGTGCAAGCCCCCTGTGACACGCTGCCGCCTGGTCGGCAGCGTGGCCCACAAGTGGCATGTGCCGCCGGTCGGCGAATTTGTTTCCCATTGACGGCAATCGCGTAGTTCTGCCCTGGACATTCGGCCAGATGCGGTCTACATTCGATCTTGTGGTATACGGTATACAATATCTCAGTTCCCCTGGTGTCTAAGTCGCAAGACGCTCTATCGGGTTCTAATTGGGGCTTGGAGAGGGAGCAGGATACACCGCTAAACGGAGGAGCAATAAATGAAGAATTACAAATACCTATCGTTACCTAGCTTGGCTGCTTTGCTGTTCGTCAGCCTAGCTGCCAGCGCCATTACGCCGACTACGGCGAGAGCATGGGAACCACGGCATCCAGTCAATGTAATCATCATGGCGGGCAAAGGCGGGGGCGCCGACAAACTCGGACGCCTCTGGCAGAGTATCGTCGCCAAACACAAACTCAGTCCGCAGCCGCTCATCCCCATCAACAAGGGCGGTGGTTCCGGCGCTGAGGCGTTGCGCTACATGAAAGACAAGAAGGGCAGCCGCTACGACATCGTGGTGACGCTGGATAGTCTTTACACTACACCGATCATCATCAAAGGGCTGAACATTGATCCGACCTCGTTTACGCCCATTCGCTTGATGGCGCAGGATACCTTCCTGCTCTGGGTCACTGACCCTAAGATCAAGACGGTTGATGATTACGTCAAAGCAGTAAAAGCATCGAACGGCAAGTGGAAAATGGGTGGCACAGGCAGTGGCCAGGAAGACTCCCTGGTGACCGCCATGTTGGCCGATGCTTATGGTCTGCACATGATCTACGTCCCCTATAAGGGCGGCGGTACGGTTGCGGCTCAGTTGGTCGGTGGCCATATCGACTCGACCGTAAATAATCCTTCCGAGCAGCTTGGCTTCTATAACGCGGGCAAATCCCATCCGATCGCGGCGTTCACCGACGAACGTCTGCCGGCCTTCCCGAACGCGCCGACTTTCAAAGAACTGGGTAAGCCCGATCTGATTTACTACATGGATCGCATGGTGCTTGGGCCGCCGAAGATGCCCAAAGATGCGCAGGAGTACTACCAGAAGCTGTTCCAGAAGATCAGCGAAACCCCCGAATGGAAAAGCTACGTGAAAAAGAACTCGCTGATAGCATCCGACATTCAGGGCGCATCGATGCACAAGTACCTCGTCCAACGCTACAAGTTGCACGAAAAGCTCGTGCCGCTGTGGTTGAAGTTCAATAAATAATTTGGACCTCGGAAAAAAGTCGAATAACGGGTGGAGTGCAGGTGTTCACCTGCCGTGTGTACCCGGATGGATCATCGCTACCCGCCAAGTGTTGGCAATCGGCGGGTAGCGGTGCGACATCGGAAACGCAATTCACAGCTGGGCAGCTTTTTTAAGCGGTACGTATGCATGCCTGCGGCGCAGGCGTGCACGTCGCGGCAGCCGTGCGGCCTCGGTTGATTTGGTTCTGGTTATCGGCGGTAAGCAAATGCCGGGTAGCAAAATATGCGACCGGACAACGGCAAAAAAAATATAAGGCGTTCCCAGTTTCGGATGATCACAGATGTGCGCACGCAGGAGCCGTGACGATGCTGCAGTCCGAACATGATCGATATAGCTGACGACATAAACAACGCCGGCATCGGCATGATCTGAGCGAAATAGCCATACTGAGCGAGGTTTAGAAATTATGAAGCGCGCAGAGATATGGGCCGGGCTTACCATTGCCCTTTTCTCCATCTACACAGCCTGGAAAAGTTTGGAACTACCCATTTCGTGGGTCAAGGGTCGTGGCCCTGGCGGTGGTACCTTCCCGTTTTATCTGTCTCTTATTATGTTGTTTTGCGCCATCATGATCATGTTTCGAGCGGTGCGCGGCAAAATTCCGGCCGCTTGGGTCGGCCAACCTTACTTCGATCGCATCGAGCTAAAGAGCGTGCTGTTGCATACCGGATCGCTGATCGTGGCGGTCGGCTCGATTTATATAATTGGTACCTACGGCGCGATCATGGGCCTGTTGGTGTTCCATATGCGTGTCATGGGTCGTGGTCGTCATTCGTGGTTTATGACTATTACGCTGGCGATCGTGATCCCGGTGGTGGTGTTCCTGTTTTTTGAGATTTTGATGCAACAAGTCATGCCCAAGGGTTTAACTGAACCGCTATTCGATCCGATATTCGGTCTTTTCAACGCGCATTGATTCCGCCTTCGCGATCTGCGCGCGGGCGGAAATATACGGTAACCCAGACACCATCAAAAACTACAAGCAGAGGGCGGTATGGAAACGATTTTCCCGTCATTAATGCATGGCTTCGTTGTTACGTTTCAGGATCACAACTTTCTGATCCTGACGATTGGTTGCGCCGTCGGACTGTTCGTTGGTGCAATGCCGGGGTTAGGCTCCGTCAACGGTGTCGCTATCCTGTTACCGGTCACGTTTCTCATGACCCCTACCGGCGCGATTATCTTTCTCGCCGCGATTTATTATGGCGCGATGTTCGGTGGCTCGATCAGTTCCATTTTGCTGGGGATACCGGGCGCATCGACCGCTGTGGCGACCACTTTCGATGGCCGACCTATGGCCGTAAAAGGGCGAGCGGTGCAGGCGTTGATGACGTCGGCAGCGGCGTCGTTTGTCGGCGGCACCATCGGTGTACTGCTATTTACCCTTTTGGCGCCGCCGCTGGCTTCGTTCGCGTTGCGATTCGGGCCTGCAGAAAATTTTGCGCTCATGTTGGTGGCGTTCGCAACCTTCGTCGGCTTGAGCGGTGACGATGTTTGGAAAACCATTTTTTCGATCGCTTTCGGACTGCTGGCCTCAACTGTCGGCCTCGATACTATCAGCGGACAACCGCGGCTGATTTTCTTCGATCTGCCGGGGTTCTATCACGGCATCAGCTTTCTGGTGTTGGCCATCGGCTTGTATGGTATCGGCGAGATCCTGTGGACGATTCAATTGGCGCGCGGCGAAGTCACCATGACCAAGCCGACGTTTGATAAGGCGTCGTTCAAGGATGGCATGAAGTGTATCAAGCGCGGTTTCCTGACCATGAACATGGGCTCGTTCTTGGGTTTCGTGGTCGGAATATTACCCGCTGCCGGTGCCACGCCCGGATCGTTGATGGCCTACGGCATTGCCAAGACCATGTCGCGCCATCCCGATCGCTATGGCCGTGGCGAGTCCAATGGTGTGGCGGCGCCGGAGTCGGCGAACAACGCCGCCAGTACCGGCTCCATGTTGCCCATGCTGACGCTCGGCATACCCGGTTCACCGACCACGGCAGTGTTGCTGGGCGGCATGTTCATCTGGGGACTGACGCCGGGACCGATGCTGTTTTCACAGCAGCCGGATTTCGTTTGGGGCCTGATTTCCAGTCTGTATGTTTCCAACCTCATGGCGGCAGTGCTGATGGTGCTGAGTATTCCGCTGTTCCTGGCCATTTTGCGTTTACCGTTTTCAATTTTGGCGCCGGTTATTTACATTTTGTGTATTACCGGCGGTTACGCGCCGACCAACACCATGCACGACGTCTGGCTGATGGTCGGGTTTGGCTTGGGCGGTTTCATGCTGCGTAAGCTCGACTATCCGATGGCGCCGGCGGCGTTGGCGATCGTATTGGGCCCGCTGACCGAGCGTAATTTTCGCCAGGCTTTGATCGGTTCGCAGGGTGATCCCTCGGTATTTTTCTCCAGCACGATCTCGATCGTGCTCATGGCTTGCACGGTGCTCTTACTGGTATTGCCGGTGATCAAGCGCGCAATCAGCGGCGGCGATGATTCCGACCAGCCCGGTACGCATCCGGCTTGACGTTAGCGACCCGCGGTGCCGATAGCCGAGCGGCTATCGGCACACGCGTCCTAGTCGCGTCGGCATGGGTGAGCGCATCGGCGCCGGTGCCGACCAGTTTGATTAGGAGGGTGGATTAATGACCGTGGTGAACGTCGAGCGACTGGGTCGGTCGATCCTTGAAAGCGGCGCCGATGCGGTGGTCTATTCCGATCGCCAAGGGGTGATTGGCTATTGGAATGCCGGCGCCGAGCGACTGTTCGGTTTTCGCTCGGACGAGGCGGTGGGACGGTCTCTGGACATCATAATTCCGGAGTCGCTGCGGGCGCGGCATTGGCATGGTTATCAGCGCGTCATGCAGGGTGGCGAAAGCCGTTACGCTGCGGGCGATCTGCTGGCCGTGCCGGCGCTGCGCAAAGACGGCATACGCATATCGGTGGAGTTTACCGTAGCACCAGTCTATGACGATACGGGCGCGCTGAGCGGCATCGCCGCGATCATGCGCGACGTTAGCGCACGTTGGCAGGAAACGAAGGAATTAACAGGTTGTTGAAAAAGTCTCCGGTGGATGCCAGACAAGGCGGAAAACGGCGAGAAAGCGCAGTTTACACATCAGTAAATGAGCATTTTGAGCCGTTTTCCAACGCCGCATGGCGCCGCCCGAGGGTTTTTCAACAACCTGTTAAAGGCGCGTCTGGCGGTGTTGGAAAAAAACAGTACTTAGGGCCGGCGATCGGAACGCGCAATGAGTAGAATTTTTACCCACACGCCGACCCTTACTGCAGGGCCGACTGATTATGGCATTGCTCAACGATAAACTCGGCGATACGTGCGTACGCGGTTGGGTCTTCACTCAAAAAACGGTGTCCGCCTTCGAAGAAGGCCAATTCTGAACCGGCGATGACGCGTTGCAGATTGGTCACCGCTTCGGGTGTCGCTTGGCCATCGTAACGACCGCCGCAGACCAGCGTCGGCACGCGCAGGCTCGGCAAGCGTGCATAGGTGTCATGATGACTGCGTGCCGCGATCTGGCGTGTCAGACCGGCGATTCCGCCCGGCTCGCGTAGAAACGGTGATGCATCGGCTGCCGCCTGATCGAGCAAACGTTCGGTTTCCTGCGGATGTTCCGCCTGCCATTTTGCATCGCGGCGTACGTCGACGATCGACAGCATTTTGCGCGAGCGGTCGCGCGGTGACAGATCCGCGAGTTCGTGCAGCGGATAGGACGAGCCACCGGCGCCGCCGGCGGTGGTGCAGCATAGGCTCAGACTGCATACCCGCTGTCCATATTCTAGCGCCAGCTCCTGCGCCACCATGCCGCCGAAGGAAACGCCAACGACGTGTGCGCTATGCCAGCCGATCGCGTCCATCAGGGCGACGGCGTCGCTGGCGTATTGCGCCATGGTGTAGCCGTGTTCCGGTTTTTCGCTGCGCCCGCTGCCACGCTGATCGAAACTCAGTAGGTCGAACGCTTGCGCGAAGTCCGTGTCGAATATACTTGGGTGGCTGCGCAGATCGCCGCCGATGCCGGGCAGAAACAACACCGGGCAGCCGTTGCCCTGGCGTTCGTAGTAAAGACGCAGATTCGGTACGTTGATGTAGGGCATCGCTGGTCTCGCGCGCGGCGCGGTGGAATCGGCTGAAGCGCCGCTTACTGGAAAACGAACGTTATTGGCGGCAAACGGGCAGCGCTATGGTAGTAATGACGGTGGTTGGACAACACAGATCGCCGCTGGTATTCTGTATACCAGATTATGGCCGCGGATGCTATAGCGGCCTACGTTGGCAGCGCAGCGGTGGCGACGAAATCCGCCATCGCCTATCGGAGGAGTCATGGTCGCGACGCGACATTTTATGTATGGCAAGCTGCATCGTGTCACCGTGACCGAAGCCAATCTCGACTATGTTGGCTCGATTACCATCGATCCGTTGCTGCTCGAAGCCGGTGGCATTTACCCGCACACGCGCGTTGATGTCGTCAATATCACGTCCGGCGAACGTATCCAGACCTATGTAATCGAAGGCCCCAAAGGTTCGGGCGCGGTGTGCTTGAATGGCGCTGCGGCGCACCAATTCAAAGCCGGCGATCTGGCCATCGTGATGGGCTACGAACAGGTGGATGTGAGCGAGCTTGCCGGTCGCAAGAGTAGGGCGGTATTGGTGGACGGCAATAATGGCATTGTCGAGGTGCGCGAATACCAGACTCCGGGCTTGGACAAGCTCGGTCAGCCCGGTAATAACCGCCTCGGCGAATGCTATCCGCAACGCCAAGTCGGTGTCGGCGCTGTATGAATTCCATCATCGCCGCGCACGGGTCATGCGCGCGCCTGGCGGCGCTTTACGATCGCTTGAATGGCCGTTAAACTGGTATACAATATACCTGAGTCTGTGCGGCGATAAACAGGCGGTTCTGATTAATCTGATCAAGCGCACGGAGACCGGACGGAAAGCGAAGAAGCGGTGCAATTTACACGCGGTAAACGAGTTTTTTGAGCCGCTTTTCGATGCAGTCAACCCCGCTTCAGCGGATTAATCAGAGCTCCCCAAACTTAAAATTCAATAGGACTGGCGCTGATGAATATTCATGAGTATCAAGCAAAGTCACTGCTGTCGAAATTCGGCGTCGCTGTACCGCAAGGCTACGCCGCTTTCAATGCCGCCGAGGCGGAGGCCGCCGCCAAGGAATTGGACGGACCGGTATGGGTTGTTAAGGCGCAGATCCATGCCGGTGGTCGCGGCAAAGCCGGCGGCGTCAAGGTGGTGGTATCGCGTGACGAAGTCAAGGCGGTGGCGCAGAAATTGCTCGGCACTACACTGGTTACTCATCAGACCGGGCCGGACGGCAAGGAAGTCAAGCGCGTTTATATCGAGCAGGGTTGCGACATCGCCCGCGAACTGTATTTGGGTGCGCTGCTCGACCGGAGTACCGGCTTTGTCACTATGATGGCATCGACCGAGGGCGGTATGGACATCGAGGAAGTCGCCGCTAAAACACCGGAGAAGATCATCAAGGTGGCGATCGACCCGGTCACGGGTTTACAACCGTTTCACGCCCGTAAGTTGGCGTTTGCGCTTGGCCTCGAGGGTGTACAGATCCGGTCGGCGGTGAAATTTCTGCAGGGCATTTATAAGGCCTACACCGACTTGGATGCCAGTCTGATCGAAATCAATCCGTTGGTCGTAACCGGCGATGGCGAACTGTTGGCGCTCGATGCCAAGATGAATTTCGACGACAACGCGCTGTATCGCCACAAAGATATCGAAGAGTTGCGCGACGAGGACGAAGAGGATCCGGCCGAATTGGAAGCGGCGCGGCACGAGCTCAATTACGTCAAGCTGGATGGGTCGATCGGCTGTATGGTCAATGGCGCCGGTTTGGCTATGGCGACCATGGACATCATTAAACTGTACGGCGAGGAGCCGGCCAATTTTCTCGATGTCGGCGGCGGCGCCACGGCCGAACGCGTCACCGCGGCGTTTAAAATTATTCTCTCCGATGCCAATGTGCGCGGAATTTTGGTCAATATTTTCGGCGGTATCATGCGCTGTGACGTCATTGCCACCGGCATCGTCGAAGCGGCCAAGCAGATCGATTTAAACGTGCCGTTAGTGGTGCGCCTCGAAGGCACCAACGTCGATCTGGGCAAGTCTATCTTGCGCGAGTCCGGTCTGGATATCGTGTCGGCCGACAATCTCGCCGACGCGGCCGAAAAAATCGTCAATGCCGTGAAGGGGGGCAAATAATGGCTGTGTTGATCGGTCAGGATACGCGCGTTATTTGTCAGGGGTTCACCGGCTCCCAAGCGACCTTCCATTCGCAGCAGGCGATCGCGTACGGAACCAAAATGGTCGGCGGCGTAACACCCGGTAAGGGCGGCATGACGCACCTCGATCTGCCGGTGTTCAATACCGTCGCGGAAGCCGTTGAACGCACCGGCGCGAATGCCTCGGTTATATATGTGCCACCGCCGTTTGCGGCCGATGCCATACTCGAAGCCATCGACGCGCAGTTACCGTTAGTCGTGTGTATCACCGAAGGCATCCCGGTGATCGACATGGTGCGGGTGAAGCGCGTGTTGGCGGGTTCGAAGACGCGCCTGGTGGGGCCGAACTGCCCGGGCGTGATCACCCCCGGCGCCTGCAAGATCGGCATCATGCCGGGACATATTCATAAACCCGGCAGCGTCGGTATCGTCTCGCGTTCCGGCACGCTGACCTATGAGGCGGTGGCGCAAACCACGGCCGAAGGGCTCGGTCAGTCGACCTGTATCGGCATCGGCGGCGACCCGGTAAACGGCACCAATTTTATCGACTGTCTGGAGTTGTTCTTGGGTGATCCGAAGACCGAATCGATCATCATGATCGGTGAGATCGGCGGTTCGGCCGAGGAAGAAGCGGCGGATTTCATCAAGCAGTCGAAGGTGAAAAAGCCGGTGGTCAGTTTTATCGCCGGCGTAACGGCACCACCGGGGCGTCGCATGGGTCATGCCGGCGCTATCATCGCCGGCGGCAAAGGCGGTGCGCAGGACAAGATCGAAGCACTGAAAAGTGCGGGCATACACGTAGCGGACTCGCCGGCAAGTCTTGGCACGACATTGAGGCAGGTCTTAGGGGCGTAAGGCTAACGGCGCCGCCCGATACCTGCTTACTTGCCGGTGTCCCCCACGCGCAACTGTAATAGGGGGTAGGTCATGACAAACGTGAATCAGGGATCGGCAACTCCAGGCCGCGTGCGCGCAGGCAGACGCAAGGGCGGCAAGACGCCGAAAGGTCGCCAGGTACAGCCAGACGCACTGAACGAGGTGCGCGCATTGTTGGGCGGGCAGCCGCTACGCCGTGACCTGCTGATCGAATACCTGCACTGGATCCAGGATCACTTCGGTCAACTTTCGGCGCCGCACTTGGCGGCTTTGGCCGATGAAATGCGGCTGGCACAGACCGAGGTCTATGAGGTCGCCAGTTTCTATGCGCACTTCGATGTCGTTAAAGAAAACGCCGCGCCGCCGGCCAGGTTAACCGTTCGCGTGTGCGACAGCATCGCTTGCGAATTAGCCGGCGCGCAAAACGTACTGGCACAGGTGCGAACCCAGGCCGGCGACCACGTGCGCGTGCTGCCCGGGCCGTGTATGGGCCGTTGCGAAATGGCGCCGGTCGCCTGTGTCGGTTCCAACTATCTAGGCCGCGCCGATGCCGCTTCTGTACTCGATGCGATCGCGCATGAGCGCGTCGGCGCTACCATCCCTGAATACATTGATTATGACGCGTATGTGGCCGCCGGCGGCTACCGTCTATTACGCGATTGTCGTGCAGCGGTGCGGGATGTCGAAAGTGTAATCTCCGATTTGGAACACGGCGGTTTGCGCGGTCTGGGCGGCGCCGGTTTTCCGACCGGGCGTAAGTGGCGCATTGTGCGCGGCTATCCGGGACCACGGCTGATGGCGGTAAACGCCGACGAAGGTGAGCCGGGCACGTTCAAGGATCGGTATTATCTGGAACGCGATCCACATCGTTTTCTTGAAGGTATGCTGATCGGCGCCTGGGCGGTCGAAGCGCGGACCTGCTACATTTATGTACGCGACGAGTATCCCGCAATTCGCCAGATTTTGGCGAGGGAATTGGCGCTCATCAAAGCCGCGGGTCTGCTCGATGGCATCGTCGTTGAAGTGCGGCGCGGTGCAGGCGCCTATATCTGCGGTGAAGAATCCGCCATGATCGAATCGATCGAAGGTAAGCGTGGATTACCGCGCAATCGCCCGCCCTACATCGCCGAAGTGGGTTTGTTCGGTCGCCCGACGCTGGAGAATAACGTCGAAACGCTGTACTGGCTGCGCGATATTCTCGAACGTGGACCTGAATGGTTCGCCGGCGCCGGACGCCATGGGCGTAAGGGCTGGCGGAGCTACTCGGTATCGGGACGCGTCAAACAGCCCGGGGTGAAGTTTGCTCCAGCCGGCATCAGTGCGCAGGAACTGATCGACGAATTCTGCGGCGGCATGTTGGACGGTCATTCCTTCAAGGCTTATCTCCCAGGCGGTGCTTCGGGCGGCATTTTGCCGGCCTCGATGGCCAATCTTCCTTTGGATTTCGGCACCCTCGAAGAGTACGGCTGTTTTATCGGCTCGGCTGCCGTGGTGGTGTTCAGCGATCACGACAACATGTGCGACGTCGCGCGGAATTTGATGCGCTTTTTCGAAGATGAAAGTTGCGGCCAATGCACGCCCTGTCGTGTCGGCACCGAGAAGGCCGTCAAGCTCATGAGTCGCCCGGTCTGGGATGACGGTCTGCTCGGCGAGTTGAGTAAAGCCATGGCCGACGCCTCGATCTGCGGTCTCGGTCAGGCCGCCGGTAACCCGATCAATTCGGTGCTGAAATATTTTCGTGAGGATCTGCCATGAACGAAAAAATTTCATTCGTACTCGATGGCCGGGAAGTCGAGGCACAACCAGGTGAATCCATCTGGCAAGTCGCGAAACGCTACGGCATCGATATTCCGCACTTGTGTTACTTGCCGCAGCCGGGTTATCGCGCCGACGGAAATTGCCGCGCCTGCATGGTCGAGATCGAAGGTGAGCGTGTGTTGGCGCCATCTTGCCTGCGCAAGCCGAGCGCTGGCATGAAAGTGCATGCAAGTAATAGCCGCGCCAGCACCGCACAGCGCATGGTGATGGAGTTGTTGTTGGCGGATCAACCTGAGCGTGAAATAGCGCACGACCGCAATTCGTCATTGTGGCAATGGGCCGATCGCTTGGGCGTCACCGACAGCCGCTTTCCGGCGCGTTCGGCGCCCGCCCCGGATACGAGTCATCCGGCCATGCACGTGGCTTTGGATGCGTGTATTCATTGCAATTTATGCGTGCGCGCTTGTCGCGAGGTGCAGGTCAACGACGTCATTGGTATGTCTTTGCGCGGGCATGGCGCGAAAATCGTATTCGATATCGACGATCCAATGGGGCAAAGCACCTGTGTTGCTTGCGGCGAATGCGTGCAGGCGTGCCCCACCGGCGCGCTCATGGAGGCGAGTCTGGTAGACAGCAACGGTGTCGGTACGTCCGGGCCGTTCGATGAGGTCGACAGCGTCTGCCCGTATTGCGGCGTCGGCTGCCAAATCACCTACCAAATCAACAACGACCAAATTGCGGCGGTACAAGGCCGCAACGGCTACGCAAACGCCAATCGTCTGTGCGTAAAGGGGCGCTTTGGCTTCGACTATGTGACTCATCCGCAACGGCTGACACGGCCATTGATTCGGCGCAACGATGCGCCCAAGCGAGCGGACGTCGAGATCGACCCGTCCAATCCCTTGACGCATTTTCGTGAGGCCAGTTGGGAGGAGGCGCTCGACGTCGCTGCCGCCGGACTGCAACGCATTCGTGATCGCGACGGCCATCAAGCACTGGCGGGATTTGGTTCGGCCAAGTGTTCGAACGAGGAAGCCTATCTGTTTCAAAAGTTGATGCGCACCGGATTCGGAACTAACAACGTCGACCACTGCACGCGTCTGTGTCATGCATCATCGGTCGCCGCCTTGCTCGAGTGTGTTGGCTCGGGCGCAGTCTCAGCGCCGTTCAACGCCGTTGCGGACTCCGACTACGTTATCGTGATCGGCGCCAATCCGACCGAAAATCATCCGGTCGCGGCGACCTTCTTCAAGCAGTTTGCCAAGCGCGGCACGCTGGTGGTCATGGACCCGCGCGGCATGGCATTGAAGCGCCACGCAACGCATATGTTGCAATTCACGCCGGGCACCGATGTCGCCATGCTGAACGCGATGTTGAACGTGATTGTCAGCGAACAGCTTTACGATCAAGCCTACGTCGATGCCCATACCGAAGGCTTCGAGAATTTTAAGCGCCATGTCGCCGACTTTACGCCCGAGGCCATGGCGCCCATTTGTGGTATCGACGCACAGACCCTGCGCGCCGTGGCGCGTGGCTACGCCAAGGCCAAGGCCGCTATTATCTTTTGGGGCATGGGTATTTCACAGCATGTGCATGGCACCGATAACGCGCGTTGTTTGATTGCGCTGTCGCTGATTACCGGTCAAGTCGGCCGTCCCGGGACCGGCCTGCACCCGCTGCGCGGACAAAACAATGTGCAGGGCGCATCGGACGCGGGACTGATTCCGATGATGTATCCCGATTATCAGGCGGTTGATACGGCGGATGTACGCCGGCATTTCGAAGACCTGTGGGGTACGACGCTGGATCCGAACAAGGGTTTGACCGTGGTCGAGATAATGGGTGCTATCCATGACGGCCAAATCAAGGGTATGTACATCATGGGTGAGAATCCGGCCATGTCCGATCCCAACGTCGCGCATGCGCGCGCGGCGCTGGCCGAACTCGAACATTTAGTGGTCCAGGATCTATTCCTGACCGAAACGGCGTTCTATGCCGACGTCGTGCTGCCGGCTTCGGCGTGGCCGGAAAAGAACGGTACCGTGACCAATACCAACCGCCAAGTGCAAATGGGCCGCAAGGCGTTGCCGTTGCCCGGCGAGGCGCGCGAAGATTGGTGGATCATTCAACAAATCGCACAGCGCGTCGGTTTGGCGTGGCGTTATTCCGGTCCGGAACAAGTCTTCGACGAAATGGGCCGCGCCATGCCGTCGCTGAACAACATTACTTGGCAGCGCCTGCAGGAGGAGGGTTCGGTGACCTATCCGTGCGCGGCGCCCGACCAGCCCGGCCAGGATATCGTTTTCGACAGTGGGTTTCCGACCTCCAGTGGCAGAGGCAAGCTGGTGCCGGCATCCGTGTTGCCGCCCGATGAGATGCCGGATGAAGAATTTCCCATGGTTCTTACCACTGGACGGCAACTCGAACATTGGCACACCGGCGCCATGACGCGCCGGGCCAGCGTGCTGGACGATCTTGAGCCCGCGGCGGTCGCCAGTTTGTCGCCGCAGGATCTCGAGCGCTTGCAAATCGAGCCGGGCGCTACCATTCGGGTGGCCACACGGCGCGGCGCGGTAGAGTTACTGGCGCGCGCCGATAGTGCAATACCTTGCGGCATGGTTTTCATACCGTTTTGTTACGCCGAAGCGGCAGCCAATTTGCTCACCAATCAGGCGCTCGATCCGGTCGGGAAAATTCCGGAGTTCAAGTTCTGCGCCGCGCGCATCGAGGCTCTGGAAACGGCTTGACGTCGCCGGGCATGGGCTTCACGCTGTGTCGGCGTCGTATGGCACAGGAGGCGCCAGCGGCGGCCGCGTGTGATGCGTGGCGGTAACGAATCGAGGTACCGACAACGATCCATGGGGGCGGAAGTGGCGAAGATGCACTATTCATACGCGGTAAATGCGTCTTCTGAACCGCCATCCAGTACCGCCGACGCCGCTTCAGCGGATCAGTCGGGGTTTTTCTAAGCACAAACACGTGACGTCGGCGTCTGCTTGCGGCGTGTGAGCGAATGCGCGAGGCAAAACATGAAAGCAGTGTTGTTAAACGGTTTTGGCGGCCGCGAGGTGCTTGGTCTCGGCGAGGTTCCCGAACCCGCCGCGGGCGTCGGCCAGGTGCGTATCAAAGTCATCGCTACGTCGGTCAACCGGCCGGATATCATTCAGCGGCAGGGTAATTACCCTGCGCCCAAGGGCGATTCCGAAATATTGGGTCTCGAAGTCGCGGGCACGGTCGATCATGTCGGCGCGCAGGCGGGCGACTGGAAAATCGGCGACCGGGTTATGGCGTTGGTCGGCGGCGGCGGCTACGCCCAGTTTGCGGTTGCGCATGCCGGTCACGTCATGCCGATTCCGGAAGCGCTGAGCTTCGAGGAGGCGGCGTGTATTTGCGAGACTTACATTACCGCTTATCTCAATCTATTCATGCTCGGCGGTCTGCGTGAAAAGCAGACCGTGCTTCTGCATGGTGGTGGCGGGGGCGTCAATACGGCTGCGATACAGTTGGTTCGAGCATTGACGCCGGACGTTCGCATCGCCGTTACGGCGTCGGCCGGCAAGGTGGAGCGCGTCAAACAGCTTGGCGCGGAGTTCGTCATCGACTATCGCGCACAAAATTTTGCCGAGGAAATCAAACAACGCACCGACAACAAGGGCGCCGACGTCATACTGGACCACATCGGTGCGGACTATTTGTCGGCCAATATGAAAGCGTTGGCGGTCGGCGGCCGGTTGGTCATTATCGGCGTGCTCGGCGGCGCCAAAGCCGAATTGAACCTGGCGCTGATGATGGTCAAGCGTCAGCAAATCATCGGCTCGGTGTTGCGCTCGCGGTCGGTTGCAGAGAAGGCAGCGATCATTGCGCGCTTCGCAGAACAAGTGCTGCCGTTACTGGCCGATCGCAGCGTTGTCCCGCTCATTCACCAAGTCTATCCCCTGGCAGCGGTGGCGGACGCGCATCAGGCGATGGAGGAAAGCGCCCACTTCGGTAAAATTGTGCTGGCGGTGGCGCCGTAGGCAGCGCATTAAGCCTGCGCGTTTTCTTTGTGTCCTCGGCGTCTTGGCGAGATTAAGGTTCGGTCAGCCCGTACGAAGCTCTCGCGGAGACGCAAAGCGCACAAAGGAGAATGGGTCGATTCATGGCGGGATTTCGGCGTCATGCACGGATGAATCCGCGCCTACAAAATCCGGCCCCAATCGACCGCGTATCATATGATGCCGTAGACACGGTTGTAGCCGTGCATAGGTCGAGAGGTCGGCACAGAAATTTTTGTGCAAGGAAGGAAACACGCCAGGATGCCGGTTAACTCACGTATACAGTAGTCAAAACAAAGGGCGAATACGTATGGCGGACGATTTATATAAGTTGGCACTGGATTATCATCGGGCGGATCCGCCCGGTAAGATTAGTATCGCCGTGACCAAGCCGATGGCGACCGGGCGCGACCTTTCGCTGGCCTATTCGCCCGGTGTCGCGGGTGCCTGCGAAGAGATCGTGCGCGACCCGACCCAGGTATCTACGCTCACCGCGCGCGGCAACTTGGTCGCCGTGGTCACCAACGGCACGGCCGTGTTGGGGCTGGGCGCAATTGGGGCGCTGGCGGCCAAGCCGGTCATGGAAGGCAAAGTCGCGTTGTTCAAGAAATTCTCGGGTATCGATGCCTATGACATCGAAATCGAGCAGCGCGATCCGGAAAAATTCATCAATATCGTTGCCGGGCTGGAAGCGACGTTCGGCGGTATCAATCTGGAGGATATCAAAGCACCGGAGTGTTTCGAGATCGAGCGCAGTTTGCGCGATCGTATGAACATTCCGGTGTTTCACGACGACCAGCACGGCACTGCGATCATTGTCGCGGCGGCCATGACCAATGGACTGCGTTTGGTCGGCAAGGATATTGCGGACGTGAAGATGGTGGTATCCGGCGCCGGCGCCGCCGCCATCGCCTGCCTGGATATCCTGGTGGCATTAGGCCTGAAACCGGACAACATTACTGTTAGTGACATCGTCGGCGTAGTGTACCAAGGCCGCACCGAATTGATGGACCCCTGGAAGGCGCGTTATGCCCGCGAGACCGATGCGCGTACGCTCGCCGAGGTGATCGAAGGCGCCGATGTATTCCTTGGTCTTTCCGCCGGTGGCGTGCTGAAGCCTGACATGGTCAAGCGCATGGCGCGTGCGCCCTTGATTTTCGCGCTCGCCAATCCAGTGCCGGAGATTTATCCGGAGGAGGCTCGCGCCGCGCGCGCCGATGCGATTATTGCCACCGGCCGTTCCGACTACCCCAACCAGGTCAACAACGCGCTGTGCTTTCCGTATATTTTTCGCGGCGCGCTGGACGTCGGCGCGACCGAGATCAACACGGAAATGAAAACGGCGTGCGTGCGCGCTATTGCCGAGCTGGCTATGACCGAAGTTTCGGATACCGTACGCGCGGTCTATGCCGGCGAGGCGTTGCGCTTTGGTCCCGACTATTTAATCCCGAAGCCGTTCGATATGCGTTTGGTCATGCGCATCGCGCCGGCGGTTGCCAAGGCCGCCATGGACACCGGCGTGGCGACGCGCCCCATTGCAGATCTCAGCGCTTACCAAGAACGCCTGCGACGCTTTGTGTTTCGCTCCGGCGCCATGATGCGGCCGGTGTTTGAGCATGCCCGCCAAAACCCGAAGCGCGTGGTTTATGCAGAAGGTGAAGACGATCGCGTACTGGAAGCGGCGCAGCAAGTCATCGATGACGGATTGGCGCAACCCATTCTGGTCGGTCGCGCCGCGGCCATTGAGGAAAATATCGAACGCTTGGGATTGCGTATGCGTTCAGGGGCCGATTTTCAGGTGCTTTCGGCCGAGGATGTAGCTTGTGACGAGCACTATCAGTCGAGCTATCGGCAGCTATTGGGCGGTACCGGTGCGGGTACCATGGACGACGCGCGTGCGCACATCCAAGACGATAACACCGTGGCCGCGGCCTTGCACGTTCGTCTCGGTCACGCGGACGCCATGTTGTGCGGAGCCGTCGGGCGGTACGACCGGCATTTGCGTTCGGTCCTGGGGTTGGTCGGCTGCGCCGCCGAAGTGCGGCGGTGTTCCGCACTCACTGCGCTGATTCTGCCTGCCGGTACGATATTTATCGCCGATACGCACGTTATCCCCGACCCGAGTGCCGAGGAGATCGCGGAATTGACGGTGCTATGTGCGGAGGAGGTGCGGCGGTTTGGAATAGCGCCGAAGGCGGCACTGCTGTCGTATTCCAATTTCGGCAGTAGCGGACGGGCATCACCGGGAAAAATGCGTGAGGCGATGAGGCTGCTGCGCGAGCGGCAACTTGATTTCGAGGTGCACGGCGAGATGCACGCCGACGCGGCGCTATCGGAAACTATCCGTGCGCGCTTGTCTGCCGACGCCGGTTTTAGCGGCAAGGCCAATTTGCTGATAATGCCGAATCTGGATGCCGCCAACATTGCCTACAACATGTTGAAGGTACTCGGCAATGGCGTCAGCGTTGGGCCGATTCTGGTCGGTGCATCGAAGTCCGCGCATATCGTCGACACTGCGGTTAGCGTGCGCGGCTTGCTTAATATGACCGCGGTGGCGGTCGCGAAGGCGCAGTACCTGCACGGCTAAACCTCGCGCGACGATGGCGCTAATCGGCTGGCCGGCCAGCGACGGCTTACGGGCGCATGGACGCGGTTGTTGATGTCTTCTATTCTTGCGCATATGAGCCGCCTCGTCGCGGCCAGTGCCAGGCGTGAGCGGGCGTTATGAAGATTCACGAGTTCCGAGCCAAGCAGTTGTTCGAGCGGTACTCGATCCCCGTGCCGGCGGGCGGGGTGGCCTCGACTGCTGCGCAAGCGGTCGAGATCGCCAAAGGTTTAGGCGGCGACAAGTGGGTGGTCAAGGCGCAGATTCATGCCGGTGGCCGGCACGCCGGACATTTTTCCGAACAAGCGCATAACGGTGGCGGCGTGCGTTTCGCGGCCAGTGTCGACGAGGTCGATCGCCGCGCCGCGGAGATGCTCGGCCAAGTGCTGGTGACCGAGCAAACCGGGCCGAGCGGGGAAGAGGTCGGCCAAGTTTATGTCGAACAGGCCTGCGAGGTTGAGCACAACCTCTATTTGGCCGTGCTGGTCGACCGCAAGCTGAGCCGGGTTACCTTGATGGCGTCCGCTCAGGGCGGCGAACACATCGAGTCGATTGCGTCGCGGTCACCGGAATCCGTGAGCAAGATCGTCATCGATCCGTTGCTCGGTTGGCAGTCCGAAGCGATGCAGAAGTTAGTGTCGGCGTTGGGCTTCAACGGTAAGATCTTGGATGACATCGTGCGCATCGGCGCTTCGATGTATGACATGTTCATTGAGTTGGACGCGTCGCTGATCGAGATTAATCCGCTCGCGATAACGCCGCAAGGCGAGTTGCTGGCGCTGGACGCGACCGTGACGTTCGATGATAACGCCCTCTACCGCCACGCTGACATTCGGTCGTTGCGCGATCAGGGTGAACTGCAGTGGGGCGAGTTGGACGCCACCTTGCACGGTCTGAACTACGTCAAGCTCAATGGCAACATCGGTTGCATGGCCAATGGTGCGGGCTTAGCCATGGCGACGGTCGATGTGATCAAAGTCTCCGGCGGAGAACCGGCAAATTTTCTCGATGTGCCGCCCTCTGTGGAAGTCGAGCGCATCAAGTACGCCTTCGAACTGCTTCTATCCGATCCCCATATGAAGGCGGTGCTGGTGAATATTTTCGGCGGCGGCATCATGCGCTGCGATACCGTCGCCGACGCCATGATACTGGCGCATCAGCAAGCGCCGATCACCGCTCCCGTGATCGTCAGGTTCGCCGGCGTCAACGCGCAGTTTGCCACGGATCGCGTCAAGGGCGCCGGGCTGCCGGTTACTTTTGCCGAGAATCTGGCCGATGCGGCGCAGCGGGTCGTGGAGGCGGCGCGCGAAGTCAGCCCGGCTGTGCGGCGCAACTGGTGGGCGCGCGTAACCGGCCGGGTTGATCGGGACGGCGACGAAGGTGAGCGCAAAGATTCGTAGGCAAGCTGAACCCGGCGCGCAGCTGACGCGCTAACGCCGCCAAGGCGGCGCAGCCGGTACGCGTCGCGCGATGGGCAATAGGAAACACAGTTATGACGGTGTTGGTCGACAAAAATACGAAAGTCATTTGCCAAGGCATGACCGGCCGTCAGGGCACGTTTTACGCCGGCGAGGCGCTCGAGCAAGGCACTAAACTAGTCGGCGGCGTTCGGCCCGGTAAGGGCGGAAGCAAGCATCTGGGTCTGCCGGTTTTCGACAACGTGCAACAAGCGGTAACCGCTACCGGTGCTCAGGCCAGTATGATCTTCGTGCCGCCAACCAACGCTGCCGACGCAATAGGCGAGGCGATCGAGGCCGGTATTGCGCTGATCGTTTGTATTACCGAGCGCATCCCGGTATTGGACATGATCCGGGTCAAACGCTTGCTGGAGAACTCGGCGTCGCGGCTGATCGGACCCAACTGCCCCGGCGTGGTTACACCCGGCCAGTGCAATATCGGCATCATGCCGAGAGGCATTTTTCGACCCGGCCGCATTGGTATCGTTTCCCGCGCCGGTACCCTGACCTACGAAGCGATCGCGCAGACCAGTGCCAATCGGCTCGGTCAGTCGACTTGTATCGGTATCGGCGCCGACCCGATTCAGGGCATGAATTTTTGCGATTGCCTGCAACTGTTTCTGGCCGATCCGGCCACTGACGGTATCGTGCTGTTAGGAGAAATTGGCGGTAGCGCGGAAGAGGAGGCGGCGGATTTCCTGCGCCGCGAGCGCCATACCAAGCCGATCGTCGCTTACGTTGCCGGCCGGTTCGCGCCTGCCGGACGCCGTATGGGGCATGCAGGGGCCATTATCGAACACGGTGCGGGCCGCGCTGACGCCAAGATCGACGTCTTGAAAACGGCCGGTGTACATATCGCCGAGTCGCCCGCCACCATCGGCGCGACCATGGCGCGGGTACTCAGCGCTGCGCAGTGACCGTGGCGGATGCGGAGGTTTAGCGATACGCCGTTGACCCGCCCAAGCTGCGCTCGGAATTCGGCTCAGAATGCCGGCCTGCGGTAGGTAAGCCACATGCCTGCGCCGCTTCGCACGCGCAACATGCTCTCGATCGAGTGACTCGATCGACGCTACGTCATCAATGCCGGGTTCACTCGCTGGTTTTGGCGGCATCGGTGTCGAGCAACTGCTGAAGGCGCGCCAACGCCGCTTGCGGCGCGTTATGACGTTGCTTTGCCAGCGCCAATGCGCGTTGGCCCAGTTGCGCGTAGAGCGTACCGATGTCACGGTTCCAGGCGCGCAGCGCCGCGAGTTGTTCAGCTACGAGAGCGTCATCACCGCGGGCAATGGGCCCGGTCAGCGCGTCGATGGTGCCAAAGCGGCTAACGTTTTCAATTGTGCTCTGCAACAGTGGCGTGATCATCGCCATGGCCTGCGGCTGCTTGATGCCGGCCTGCTCGAAACACGTCAAACCCGCTTCGAGCAACGCAACGAAATAGTTGGACACCAGTACGGTGCCGGCGTGGTAAATCAGCTTCTGCTGCGTGTCGACCGCAAAACACACCGCGCCGCATCGTTCGAGCGCCGCGCTCAGTACCGCGCATGCCTGCGCATCACCTTCTATCGCGCACGCAGTGGCGCTAAAGTCGCGCACCGACGCCTCGGCATCGGCGAAGCTCCGTATTGGGTGTATAGAGGCGGCTTGCGCGCCACGCGCGCGCAGTGCATCGAGGGCATGTGATGACTGCGCGCCGCTGCAGTGAAAGACGATGGTTTTGGCGCCGATCGCCGCCGACGCCGCCAGCCTCGATGCGCATGCTTCGATGGCGTCATCGGCGACCGATAGCATATAGACGTCGGCCTTGCCGAGTTCTTCGATGGCCGCTTTCGCCGATCCGGCGCCGATGAACTCGCTGGCACGGCGGGCGCTGCCGAGGGTGCGATTGGCGACCGCGCCGATCTCGAAAACACCGCGGTCGTGCCACAGTCGGCCAAGCGTACTGCCGACGCGGCCGGCGCCTATGATATTCAGCCTTAACATGATTCAAATCGGTCCGTGTGCAGGCTTCCGGGCGTGCGTGGTGGCGATCAAGCAAGCATACACCAGCGTTGATGACGGCGATGTCGATAGCCGCAGCCGGCCATACGCAGGGTCGGCAGTGTTTTTAGATCAAACCCTACATAATAATAATTTATTGATTTATATCGTTAAATAATCAATTTTCGAAGCCCGGGTCGGTCGGCGACGGGTTCATTACGGCATGCGCCTTCACAAGCCCAATTTACGTGCTATAGTCATCTGGTATCCAGTATACCAGAATGGTCTGTATGTATAGCGGGCCGCTGGGCTGGGAGTAGCGTCGCCTCAAGGGCCATTAGGGCCCGCAAAAGCTCAGGTTGACTGCCGTCTTGGCCGTCCGAGCGAGGCGATAATCGATCGAATGATCAGGAATTGACGCGCTCGGGTCTGCATCGAAGCACAGATCGCGAACGTGGAAGGCAGTCGCGTAGCGCCCCGACATGAATGGCGGGTGTTGCCGAGACGGCAGTCGGGAGAGTTCCGTATTGTTTTGGTATATTGTATACTGTATACGAACAGTGCTAATACACTACTCGATCTGCTGCCAGTGAGGACGTGATATGCCCGACCCGAATTTTAAGTTGAGTCGTCTGAACGTCAATACCGTGCTCAAGGGTGAAGTGTATCAGGCTTTGAAAAAGGCCATCCTTGCCATCGACGCCTATGCCGACGATGAGCCGCCGAAACTCGACGAACGCCGTCTCGGTGAGGAATTGGGCGTAAGTCGAACGCCCATTCGCGAAGCGTTGTCGCGGCTCGAACAGGAAGGTCTGGTACAGACCATCCCGCGACGCGGCGCCTTCGTGGTACGCAAAACCCGCAAAGAAGTTTTAGAGATCATCTGTGTTTGGGCAGCGCTGGAAAGTATGGCGGCGCGCCTGGCCACCTTTCACGCCACCGATGCGGAAATCGGTGAGCTGAGAACCCTATTCGCTTCGTTCGATGCGGATCGTGCGAGCGCGCACATCGACGAATATTCGGGCAAAAACATCCGCTTTCATCAGGCAATCATCGGGCTCAGTAAATGTAATTTACTGCGCGAGATCGCCGAAGGGTTGTTCATGCATATGCGCTCCATTCGTGCCCGAACCATCAAGGAAGATGATCGAGTATCAAGATCGATCATTGATCACATGCATATCATCGAAGCGCTGGAACAGCGTGACGCCGAACTGGCGGAACGCTTGGTACGGGAACACACCAATCAACTCTGGGAACATGTGAATGCGCATGTTCACTGGCTGGCATGAATATCTATGTTCGATCGGTGATTCAGCTCAAACATCTTCAGCTACAACTACGTGGAGGGAGTCGTGATGGCAAGTCCAGTATCAGAACAGGTCAGAGTATCAAATACCGCAGACGATACGCTGGCGGAAAAGAGTAGAGACAAGGGCATCGTGTCGGGCGGCCATCTCGTCGCCAAGGCGCTCAAAGCCGAGGGCGTCGATACGGTATTTACACTATGTGGCGGCCATATTATCGATATCTATGATGGCTGCATTGACGAGGGCATCCGCATTATCGATGTACGCCACGAGCAAGTGGCGGCACATGCCGCGGACGGCTATGCGCGTCAGACCGGCCGGCTCGGCTGTGTGGTGACCACCGCTGGTCCCGGCTTCACCAACGCATTGACGGGATTGGCGACCGCCTTCCGCTCCGAGAGCCCGGTGCTGCATATCGGCGGACAAGGGGCCTTGACTCAGCACAAGATGGGCTCGTTGCAGGATCTTCCGCACGTCGATATCGCCGCGCCGATTACGAAATTCTCGGCCGGTGTGCGCTCGACCGAACGCATCGCTGATATGATTGCCATGGCCGCGCGCGAATGTTTTGCCGGCGCACCGGGGCCGTCCTACCTGGAAATTCCACGCGATGTATTGGATCGGGAAATCCCGCTGGACAAAGCGGTACTGCCTAAGGCGGGCCGATACCGCGCGTCGACAAAATCCATCGGCGATCCCGCCGATATCGAAAAACTCGCCGATCTGCTGGTCAAAGCCAAACGCCCGGTGATTTTGCTAGGTACACAAGTCTGGTCTTGCCGTGGGCACAATGAGGCGGTGGCGCTGGTTCGGGCATTGAACGTGCCGGCCTATTTCAACGGTTCCGGACGTGGCATTCTGCCACCGGGTGATCCGCACCATTTTCATCGTACCCGCCGCGACGGTTTCAACAAGGCCGATCTCATCATCATCGTCGGTACACCGTTCGACTTCCGCATGGGTTACGGCAAGCGTCTAGGTTTGGATGCCGATATCGTCCAGATCGACATGGACTACCGTACGGTGGGTAAGAACCGCGACATCACGCTTGGCCTGGTTGGCGATCCCGGCGTTATTCTCAAGGCGGCGCACGATGCCACCACCGGCCGGGCCGACAATGGCGCCAAGCAACGTGAAGGTTGGATGAAGGAACTGCGCGCGTTGGAAAAGGAAAAGACCGAGAAATTGATGCCGTTGTTCCTTTCTGATCGACAACCCATCCATCCCTATCGTGTCGCTTGGGAATTGAACGAGTTCCTGACCGAGGATACGATTTATGTCGGTGATGGCGGCGATGTCGTAACCATCAGTGCGCAAGCAGTACAGCCGCGCGCGCCGGGTAACTGGATGGATCCGGGTGCGCTCGGATCATTGGGGGTGGGCACGGGATTTTCGCTGGCCGCCAAATTGGTCAACCCCCAGAAAGAAGTGGTGTGCTACTACGGTGATGGCGCCTTCGGCATGACCGCCTTCGACATGGAAAGCGCCAACCGCTTCGGCGCCCCGTATATCGCCGTGATCGGCAACAATTCGGCCATGAATCAGATTCGTTACGGCCAGATTGCCAAATACGGCGGTGAGCGCGGCGATGTCGGCAATCTCTTGGGCGACATTCCGTTTTCCAAGTTTGCCGAGATGTTGGGCGGCCACGGCGAAGAAGTGCGTGAGCCGAGCCAGATCGCGGCTGCATTGCAGCGCGCGCGCGAAGCCGTAAGCAGCTCTGGAAAATGCGCATTGGTCAATATTTGGGTTGATCCGGCCGAATATGCGCCGGGAACAAAGAATCAAACGATGTATAAATAGCGTGCTCCGCCCGCGCCAAGAGACAGCGATTGTTGTTGCTCTTGGCGCGCTTCGCGGGCCCACGCCCTGCCAACCAGTAAGAGGAATGTGATGACTGACAAAGCGCTAAGTGGAATCCGCGTCTTGGACATGACCCACGTACAGGCCGGCCCGAGTTGCAGCCAGCTGATGGGTTTCTTGGGAGCCGACGTGATCAAGTTGGAGCCGCCTACGGGAGACATCACTCGCTCGCAGTTGCGAGACCTGCCGGATGTCGACAGCTTGTATTTCACCATGCTGAATTGCAACAAGCGCTCGATCACAGTCAATCTCAAAAATCCAAAAGGCAAAGAAGTGTTTGCCGATCTCATCAAGAAGTGCGACGTCTTGATGGAAAATTTCGGTCCCGGCGTACTCAAACGATTCGGTTTCGACTGGGAGCAAGTCAAGGAGATCAACCCGAAAATCGTCATGGCTTCGGTCAAAGGTTTCGGTGGCGAAGGGCCCTACGCGCAATTCAAAGCTTATGAAAACGTCGCGCAAGCCATGGGCGGCGCCATGAGTACCACAGGACTGCACGACGGACCGCCGTTGGTCACTGGCGCGCAAATCGGCGACTCCGGCAGCGGTATTCACTTGTTCGGCGCCATCATGGCGGCACTGCTGCAGCGCGAGCGCACCGGCCGTGGTCAGTTTGTCGAGTGCGCCATGATGGATTGTGTGATGAATCTGTGTCGCGTGAAATTTCGCGACCATCAGCGACTCAAACACGGGCCGCTGGCCGAATATTCCATACAGGAATTTGAAGACTTCGCGCCGCGCGCCGGCAACGATTCCGGCGGCGGCCAACTCGGCAATGCCATCGCCTGCAAACCGGGCGGCGCCAACGATTATTTGTACGTTGTCGTTCAAGAGCAGGTCTGGCCGGCACTGGCGAAGCGTATCGGTGGTGACAAGCTGGCCAGCGATCCGCGCTTCATCGATATCAACGCACGACGTAAGAATCAGGCCGAGATGTGGCGACTGCTGGAAGAGTTTGCAGCCGACTATCGCAAATGGGATTTGATGGCCGTGTTCAATGAAATCGACGTCCCCTGCGGGCCGGTGTTGGATACCGGCGATCTTATCGACGACGAGCATGTACGCCTGCGTGAAATGGCAGTCGACGTCGATCATCCGAAGCGTGGCAAGTTCACCAACGTGGGTTGCCCGCTCAAACTGTCCGACTCGCCGGTGGAGATAACACCGTCGCCGCTTTTGGGCGAGCACACCGACGAGATTATGAGTTCGGTTCTGGGGTATGACGCGAACCGCGTCAAGGAGCTTCGGGAAGGCGGCGCGTTCAGCAAGAGCGCGCCCAAGACTTAGGCCATCTCGACTACGATCAGGCTGCACGCCAGGCCGAAAGCAGGCCGTCGAGTACGCGACCGCGCAGCAACAACATCGATCGCAGCCAGCGGTTGGCTGTTGTGCGCGCGTAGCTTGTGCGTATTTCGATGCAGCACCGGATGACGGAGGAAAATAAAAATGGGCAATCGCCGCGAGCAGGTCAAGGCAATACTGGATCAGGTCAAGGCGCAGGGACGCACATCGTTGAGCGCGCCGGAATGCAAGCAGGTATGTGACGCCTACGACATACCGTTGCCGCAGGAAGGGCTGGCGGCGTCCGCGGACGAAGCAGTCAAGCTTGCGCAAAAAATCGGATTTCCGGTGGTGATGAAAATCGTCTCGCCCGACATCCTGCACAAGACCGAAGCGGGCGGTGTCGTGGTTGGTGTCGCCAATGCCGATGAAGCGCGCGCGGCATATGATTCCATCATTAGTAATGCCAAGTCGTACAAATCCAATGCCGCGATATCCGGCGTGCAGATACAGCAGATGGTGTCGGCAAAAGGTGCGCAAGAAGTCATCGTTGGCGCCGTAACCGATCCTAGTTTCGGCAAGCTGGTGGCGTTCGGTTTGGGCGGCATTCTGGTGGAAGTGCTCAAGGACATTACCTTCCGTCTGGCGCCTGCCAGTCAGGATGATGCGCTGTCGATGCTCGACGGCATCCAGGCGGCCGAAATTCTGCGCGGCGTGCGCGGCGCCAAGCCGGTGGATCGTAAAGCGCTGGCGTCCGTGATCGTGCAAGTCTCGAACCTGGTAAATGATTTTCCCGAGATACAGGAAGTCGATTTGAATCCGATACTGGCCGGCGCCGACGGTGTGACAGCGGTCGACGCTTTGATCTCGGTAAGCTTCGACCCGGCCAAGGAACTGTATCGTCCGTCTACCGAGGAAATCGTCGCCTCGATGAATCGTATCATGAAGCCACGTTCGATTGCGGTCATCGGCGCCTCGGACGCCGAAGGCAAGATCGGTAACTCGGTCATGAAAAATCTCATCAACGGCGGTTACAAGGGTGAGATCTATCCCATCAACCCGAAGGCCGATGAAATCCTGGGCAAAAAGGCCTACAAAAGCACCAAGGACATCCCCGGCGAAGTGGATGTTGCGGTGTTCGCGGTACCGGCAAAATTTTGTATCGCGGCGCTGAAGGAAGTCGGAGAGAAGGGCATTCCCGGTGCGGTCATGATTCCTTCCGGCTTCGGCGAGATTGGCGAGAAGGCGCTTCAAGACGAGCTGTTGGCGACGGCGCGCAAATACAACGTGCGCATCATGGGGCCGAACATCTACGGCTTCTACTACACACCGTCCAATCTGTGCGCGACGTTTTGCACCCCTTATGACGTCAAGGGTAAGGTGGCGCTGTCTTCGCAAAGCGGCGGCGTGGGGATGTCCATCATCGGCTTCAGCCGCTCGACCAAGATGGGCGTTTCGGCCATCGTCGGCTTGGGCAACAAGGCCGATCTGGATGAAGATGATCTATTGGCCTACTTCGAACAGGATGAAAATACCGAAGCAGTTGCCATGCACGCCGAAGATTTGAAAGACGGCCGCAGTTTCGCCGAAGTGGCCAAACGTGTGTCGAAGCGCAAGCCGATCATCATGCTTAAAGCCGGACGCACGCAAATGGGCGCGCGCGCGGCCGCCTCGCATACCGGCGCGTTGGCCGGTAATGACAAAATCTACGACGATGTGTTGCGCCAGAGCGGTGTGATTCGCGCCAAGACGCTCAACGAAATGCTCGAATTCGCGCACGGTCTGCCGGTGTTGCCGACGCCCAAGGGCGAGAACGTGGTCATCATCACCGGCGCCGGCGGCTCCGGGGTATTGCTCTCCGACGCCTGCGTTGACAATGGCTTATCGTTGATGAGTTTCCCGAAGGACCTGGACGAGGCGTTCAAGAAGTTCATCCCGCCGTTTGGCGCCTCCGGCAATCCTGTCGATATCACCGGCGGCGAACCGCCGACGACCTACGAAAAAACCATCCAGCTCGGACTGGAGGATGATCGTATCCATGCACTAATCTTGGGTTATTGGCATACTATCGTGACGCCGCCCATGGTCTTTGCCGAGCTGACTGCACGCATGGTCGAGCAAGCGCGCAAGAAGGGCATCGACAAGCCGGTAGTCGCCTCGCTGGTAGGCGATGTCGAGGTCGAAGAGGCGTCGCAGTATTTGTACGAGCGTGGCATCGTCGCCTATCCGTACACGACGGAGCTACCGGTCAATGTGCTGGGTGCGAAGTACCGCTGGGCCCGGGCAGCGGGTTTGCTGCCGGCGTTGACGGCTGCTTCGGCAGGGAAATCCTAACGGCAAGCGGGGGGATAGGCATGACTATAAAGAGCGTTCTGGTTCCTATCGACGGCGGTGCGGCGAGTTTCGCCGCGCTCGAGCAGGCGTTCGTCGTCGCTGATCGGTTCGGTGCGCATATCAAGGCGTTGCATGTCATGCAGCGTATTGCCGATGGCTCACCGGTCGGCATGTACAACTTGTCGGCGGAGATGCGTAAGAACATCGAACATACCGTAGAGAGCAGTGCGCTGGATACGGCGCAAGAGTTGCGCGCGCGCTTCGAGGAATTATGCCGACAGCAAGGCGTCGGCCTCGGTGAGCGTTCGGCCGAGCCGCAACTTGGCGCGACCGCGTCATGGCACCAGGAGTGGGGCCGCGTTAACGATGTCGTGGTGGCCTATGGACGTATTTCCGATGCGATCCTGGTGCGCCGTCCGGCGTTGAAGAAGAGCACCGTGCGTCGTGCGCGACTCGGTGAATCGATCGAAGCGATCATGTTGGCGTCCGCGCGTCCGGTGATGTTGGTGCCGCCCGGCGCGGTGGCGAAGCAGTGCGGCAAAGTCGCCTTTGGCTGGAACGAGAGTGCCGAAGCCAGCCGCGCTTTAGCCATGACCTTACCCTGGTTGTCGGCCATGGGTGCGGTCACTGTCATGGTGTCCGAAAAGCGCCAGCCGCGGGTCGCCCGGCTGGTTGAGTACCTGGGCTGGCATGGCGTCAAGGCCGAGGTCGAATTACTCGACGGCCGCGGCGATTCTGTTGGCGAGTCGATGCTTAACGTCTGTAGCGATGTCGGCGCCGAGCTGCTGGTGGTTGGCGGCTTCAGCCAGGGCGGCGCACGACAGATGTTTTTTGGCGGCGTCACCGAGCACTTGCTGGAACATTCCACCGTGTTGACGGCCATGGTGCATTAAGCAGCGCTTAGCGAGCTGCGGTTCGGTAGCAATATTCGAGCGCAGGGAACCGATGGCAACGAAACTGCTAAGAAGTCTGCTGTTCGTGCCGGGCAACCGCGCGAACATGCTCGACAAGGCTATGGGCTTCGCGCCGGACGCCTTCGTGCCCGATCTCGAAGACTCGGTCGCCGACGGCGACAAGGACAGCGCGCGGCGACTGGTGACCTCCTATCTGCCAAAGTTGGACGGTCACGGGCCGGTAGTCATTCCGCGTGTCAATGCGCTGCCCAGCGGTTTGATCGAAGCCGATTTGGCCGCCGTCATTGGTCCGCATACCTATGCCGTCTCGGTAGGCAAGATCGACACGCCGGCCGATATCGACGCCATTACCACCATCATGTCGGCGTTGGAACGCCTGGCCGGTGTGCCGGTCGGCGCGATCCACTTGATCCCCTGGATCGAGACGGCGCGGGCGATCGTGCACTGTTTCGATATCTGCCGCGCCTCCAAGCGCATCATTGGCGTCGCCTTTGGCGCCGAAGACTTTACCAATGACATGGCCATCGAGCGATCGGATGACGACGCCGACTTGGGCTACGCGCGCAGTGCGGTCTGCATCGCGGCGCGCGCCGCCGGCGTCGCCGCGTTGGATACGCCTTATTTTCAATTCAAAAACGAGCCAGGCCTGCGTACTAACGCACAGGCCGCGAAGCGGGTGGGCTTCAAAGGCAAGTTTGCCATTCACCCGGCGCAGGTCGAACCCATCAATCAGGCCTTTTCACCGTCAGCGGACGAAATCGCACAGGCGCAACGCGTGGTTGAAGCATTCGAGCAAGCCGAGCGCGCCGGGCGCGGCTCAACCTCGCTGGACGGCAAGGTCATCGACGTGCCGGTGGTCAAGCGCGCCCGCGCGCTGTTGGAGTTTGCCGCTCGTGCGGGCGCTCGCGTTTGAGCCTCACGCGCTAGATACGGGGCTCGCGGTGTGGGCATTGGCGCCGTTGGCGTGCGACCAACGGTCACCGCGCGCTGTAAAACGTCGTGCATCGCTAGCGGTAGGTTTTTTACTTTCTTAGCCCATTATGTTTCAATAGCGCCTCTTGCACGGCCCACCCCTTGCTCGACCGCTTTTCATCGCACTTTTCGGTACCCGCTTGTGATTACGACGGCCAACCTCACCATTCAGTTCGGGGCTAAGCCCCTGTTTGAGAACGTCTCGGTCAAATTCCGTGAAGGTATGCGCTATGGCCTGATCGGCGCTAATGGCTGCGGCAAATCCACCTTCATGAAGATTCTCGGTGGCGATCAGGAGGCCAGCTCGGGTTCGGTCTCGTTCGAGGACGGCAAGCGCGTCGGCAAGCTGCGTCAGGATCAGTTCGCGTTTGAGGACAGCACCGTCCTCGATACCGTCATCTTTGGTCACGAGGAACTGTGGCAGGTCAAGCAAGAGCGCGATCGCATCTACGGTTTGGCCGAGATGAGTGAAGAAGACGGCATGAAGGTGGCCGATCTCGAAGCCCGCTTTGCCGAGCTCGACGGCTATACCGCCGAAGCGCGCGCCGGCGATCTGCTGCTCGGCCTGGAGATTCCCATCGAGCAACACAACGGGCCCATGAGTGCGGTTGCACCCGGCTGGAAACTGCGTGTGCTGCTGGCGCAGGCGCTGTTCGCCGATCCCGATATCCTGCTGCTCGACGAGCCGACCAATAACCTCGACATCAACACCATTCGGTGGCTCGAAGGTGTGCTCAACGCGCGCAACAGCACCATGATCATCATTTCGCATGACCGCCATTTCCTTAACAGCGTCTGCACGCACATGGCGGATCTGGATTATGGCGAACTGCGTTTGTACACCGGCAATTACGACGACTATATGACCGCCTCGACGCAGGCGCGCGAACGCCAGTATGCCGACAACGCCAAGAAAAAGGCGCAGATCGCCGATCTGCAAGCCTTCGTCAGCCGCTTCTCGGCCAATGCCTCCAAGGCCCGGCAGGCGACCTCGCGCGCGCGCCAGATCGAAAAAATCGAACTGGAAGAGATCAAACCATCCAGTCGCGTGAGCCCGTTCATCCGCTTCGAGCAACAACAAAAACTGTATCGCAATGCGCTGGAAGTCACGGAGCTGCGCAAAGCCTACACCGATACGCCATTGTTCCAGAACCTCAACCTGACCGTCGAAGTCGGCGAGCGCGTTGCCATCATCGGTCCCAACGGCATCGGTAAGAGCACCCTGTTGCGTACGCTGATCGGCGAGGTGGCTGCTGATCACGGCAAGGTGAAATGGTCCGAGAACGCCAACATCGCGTATTACGCCCAAGATCATGCCGACGACTTTAACGATGGCACGACCGTGTTTGAATGGATGGCGCAGTGGCGTCAGAAGAGTGATGACGAGCAAGCACTGCGTGGTGTGCTCGGGCGCTTGCTGTTTTCGAAGGACGATCTGAACAAATCGGTCAAAGTGCTATCGGGTGGCGAACAAGGCCGCATGCTGTTCGGCAAGCTCATCCTGCAGCGGCCCAACATTATGTGTCTGGACGAGCCCACCAACCATCTTGATATGGAATCCATCGAGTCACTGAATCTGGCGCTGGACAACTACCCCGGCACGCTGCTGTTCGTCAGTCACGACCGCGAGTTTGTTTCATCGCTGGCGACGCGCATCATCGAGCTTACGCCGGAGGGTATTGTCGACTTCAGCGGCAGTTATGAAGACTATCTGCGCGGCCAAGGCGTAACTGCGCTGCGCGCCGCGCAATAGCCGCAAGTTGCAGCGCGTCATGTCAGCGCGCGTGTAGCAAACCAGATGACGTGTCGCGTGCCCTTCTTACCATGGGCGTGCACGCGCAACTCCTCGACCGCAAACCGAGCCGCGCGCAGCCGTTGCGGAAAGCGCTGATCGGGGCCGGCCGACCACACCGCCAATACACCGCCCGGGCGTAATGCCGCGTAGGCGGCGTTGAGTCCGCCGGCGTTATAGAGCCAATCGTTCTGCCTACGCGTCAAACCTTCCGGCCCGTTGTCGACATCCAGCAGGATTGTGTCATAGGCGCGCTGCCCGGCGCGTAGCACGTCCGCCACGTCGCCCAGGTGCACGGTCACACGCGCATCATCGAGCGCACCCGCGGCGAGCGCGCCAAGCCTGGTTCGATTCCACTCCACCACCGCCGGCACCAATTCGGCCACCACCACCTGCGCCCCAGCGGGGAGGTAGCGTAGCGCCGCGGCCAAAGTAAAACCCATGCCCAAGCCGCCGATCAGCATGCGCGGTGTCGCGCCGCCAGCCAGTCGCGCGCAGGCCTGCGCCGCCAACGCATCCTCGGAGCCGTGCATGCGACTGCTCATCAGCTCGCCGTGTCCCATCAAGCGGATGGAAAAATCATTGCCACGCTGATATAGACGCAGCTCACCGCCATTGCCGGGTATCTCGGTCGTGTCCAACAGAATCCAGGGAAGCATACAGGTCTCGGTTTGCGAGTGGCGCGCGGCATCGGCAGTCGCGACGTTGAAGCCCACGCTGCGGCAAGCACACGACGGTATGGGTCATCATAGCGTTACGTTGGCGTCGTTGCTCGCGCCAATTAACGGCATATCCACCTCATCAGTGCTCGGCTCTGCCGCGTTTTCCCGAAACGGCTTCAGCGCGGCCTCCAGATCTTGCGCGATTTCCGGCGCGATGATCTCCGGGGGCGGCAGGTTCGGATTCTGACAGCGACTCGTCCCTGAGCCAAATTACATCCAGGCTGGCGTTATCGTGCGCGGCGCCGTTAGGTCAATTTTTTCGCGCGCTGCTGACCATAGGCTTTGGGCGCTATGTTGCGGCATTTCTGCTCGAGTTGGTGGGCGATACGTTGGATCAGCGTGTTTGGCAGTTGCGCTTTGCCGATATCGCGAAAGAATCTACTCGGATGCGTGCCGTTGAACAACGGCACGCCACCGGCTGCGGTGCGTTTTATGTACCAGCCCGGCAAGACCAGCACCGGTTGCACTGGCAGTGCTTCGCCGACTGCGGCGGTGAGCCAGTTGCGCAGTGCATCGGCTTGGCGTTGGGCTTGTTGGATGGGCGCGGCTTCCGACCATCCTGGGAACTGTAAGCGCTTGCCGTCATAGTTGACCTCCCAGCTTACTTTGCCATCCTTTGACAACGGTTTGGCGCGGCCTTTGGTCTCGACGGCGAACACGCCGCTGCGGCCGACGACGACGTGGTCGATATTGAAGCGTTCAAATGGCACGTCGTGGAAAACCCAATATTGGTCGCGCAGCAACTGGTTCAGCTCTTGGCCGACGGCGACTTCGGCCTCGTAGCCGAGGCGCAAGCGGCGCCGAAGAAAAAACGTCCGCGTCATCTTGAACAGCACATATGCGACGCTAACGAAACCGCTGATTATGGCGATGATGAGATTGGTGGTCGGCGATCGCGCCGTGTCCGGATTGGCGAGATAAAGCGAATACAGTAGTGGCGGCAACGCGATGATGGTGGCCAGATAGCCGCCAAGATCGAGATCCAACTTCTCGATCTGTGCGCGCAAATGTTCGCCGGGGCTGCGTAACAAGTCGCGCGTTAGCGGCGAGCGTTTCGGCGCGCGCCGGTGACGCACGGCCAAGAAATAAACTAACCCGATTGCGAGAAACATGGGACCCATCAATAGGGCCAACGGCCAGAACATCCATGTCATTATGAGAGTCCTTGTGCGGCGGATCTTCGATTGATAGGGATAGCGGCAGCCGGGGCGCTGAGTTGATCATTATGATGAAATCAGCCGGTCCCGCTGGCGGGTTTATTTTCGGGCGGGCGGCTCATCCATCACCGCCGGGGTTGCGAACGGCCTCTGTACAAGGCCTGGAATGAGATCCGGCGCTGCCAGAACCCATGGCGCCGTGCTGGAGTGTTGCAGTTGTTACTGCGTTATAGGGGTTTACCTATATGGTCCGGGCATGGCTGCTTACTGTGTAATTCGTCCGGTATTTTGTAATCTCGGACAGCCAAATCGCGGCCCGAGGTATTCGGTTAATAGGCGGGTAATAGTCGCTATTTGTTGGAACGGCGTAATCACCTAAGGTTGAGATAGAGTTAGAGGGCTATCGGCTGCATTTCTAGCGCGCCGGGCGGTCTCGTACATTGGGCTTCCGCCGTAGTGGGAGACGTAGTCGCAGCGGACCAAGGCATCAGCTATGAAAGACATTGAACGGTATTCGCCACCCACATCCGCTTCGCCGTGGTTAATCGGTGGCGGCGAAATGGGCAAGTTGGTGTCGGCTATGGACTGGTCCGAGACGCCACTGGGCCCGATCGAATCGTGGCCGCAGAGTTTGCGCACGACGGTCAATCTCGCTTTGGCGTCGAGCTTCCCCATTATCATAGTGTGGGGCCCGCGGCGGGTGCAGATTTACAATGACGGCTTCTGGCCGATCTGCGGTGCCAAGCATCCGTCGGCCATGGGGCAGGATTTCAAGCAATGCTGGCGCTCCGCCTGGCCGGTGATCGGAACGGCGTTCGAGAGCGCGGCATCGGGAGAGACCGCGTTTCTGGAAAATCAGCGTGTGTTTCTCGATCGCAACGGCTACCTGGAAGAAACCTTCTTTACTTTCTCGTTCAGTCCGATTCGCGACGATGCCGGCAAAGTGGCGGGGCTGTTTCATCCGCTGACCGAAATGACCGCGCAGTCGCTGGCGGAGCGCCGGCTCGGCGTGTTGCGCGATATCGCCGACGATGCCGGTGTTGCACACAGCATCGGCGAGGCGGCCACGCTGACGTTAAAGACGCTCGCGCGCCATCAACTCGATGTGCCGTTCGCGGTCTTGTATTTTGTCGACCATGAAGGCACTGAGGCGCGCCTCGCCGGTGCGGCCAATATGACGGCCGGAAAGGCGCCGTGCCTGGACCAAATCCCGTTTTTACCCGGCCATGCAGATCAGGTGCACTGGCCGCTGGATGAGGTTATGCGAACCGAGTCGATGGTCGATGTGAACGAACTCGAAGCTCGGTTTGGCGTCATCGCCAGCGGCCCGTATCCCGAATCTCCACGCCGCGCCGTGATGCTGCCTATCAAGGTTGCCGGCGTGTCTCATCCGCTCGCGATTCTGGTCGCCGGTGTCAGCCCGCGGCGGCCGCTCGATGCTGCCTACCGGACTTTTTTCGCTATGTTGCAGGCAGCGGTGACGAACGTCCTGGTCGCTGCCCGAGCGTATGAAGATGAGCGTAAACGGCTGCTTGCATTGACCGAGCTCGATCAGGCCAAAACTGCTTTTTTCGGTAATGTCAGTCACGAATTTCGGACCCCGCTCACGCTCATGCTCGGTCCCATTGAAGAAGCGTTGTCCGGGCGCTCGGAATTGCCGCCGGGGCTACGCATGCAACTGGATATGGCGCATCGGAATGCACAGCGCTTGCTCAAACTGGTCAATTCGCTGCTCGATTTTTCCCGCATCGAGGCCGGGCGTGCACAGGCCTCCTATCGGGCCACGGACTTGGCTGCATTGACCGCCGATCTGGCCAGCAATTTTCGTTCGGTGTGTGAGCAGGCCGGGCTCGAATTGGAAGTGCACTGCCCACCGTTGCCGGTGCCGGTTTATGTCGATCGGGACATGTGGGAAAAGATTGTCCTGAACTTAATTTCGAACGCCTTCAAATTCACTCTGCAAGGGCGCATCGAGGTCAGTATGCGTGCGCGAGAGGGTATGGCGCTGTTGCAAGTCGCGGATACCGGCGTCGGTGTGCCGGCGCAAGATTTGCCGCGTCTGTTCGAGCGTTTCCATCGCGTCGAAGGCACGCGTGGTCGTACCATCGAGGGCACCGGTATCGGCCTGGCGCTGGTGCAGGAGTTGGTCGGCCTACACGGCGGCGCCATCGACGTGCAAAGCGAAATCGAGCAAGGCACTACGTTTACCCTGGCGATACCGTTTGGTAGCGCGCATCTGCCGAGCGGACATATCGATGGGGCGCCTACGTTCCGCTCAACGGCCGCAGGCGCGGGGCCCTATGTCGAAGAGGCGTTGAGCTGGCTGCGGCACGAACAGCATGGGTCTCGACCGGCCGCGCCTGCCGATGTTGAGCGCCAATCGCCGCCGCAACACAAACATACAGCCGCTACCCGCGCTCGAGCGCGCATCCTGCTGGCCGACGATAACGCCGACATGCGCGCCTATGTCGTGCGTTTGCTGAGCACCAACTTCGACGTCGAGACGGCCGAGCATGGCGAAAGCGCCCTACACATGGCGCAACAATCGCCGCCTGACTTGGTGCTGTCCGACATCATGATGCCGCGGCTCGATGGCATCGGCTTGCTGCGGGCGTTACGTGCCGACCAGCGAACGTGCGGTATCCCGGTTATTCTTTTGTCGGCTCGCGCGGGCGACGAGCCGCGCGTAGGCGGTATCGAAGCCGGTGCCGATGATTATCTGGTCAAGCCCTTTGGCGCACGTGAATTGCTCGCCCGTGTCGAGACGCATTTGCGTCTGGCGCAAATGCGTCGCCGCACCGAAGAGCGACTGCGTGCGGCGGACCGCCGCAAGGACGAGTTTCTCGCTGTCCTCGGTCACGAATTACGCAATCCGCTGGCGGCGCTGACCAATGCACTGGAAGTAGCGCAAAGCCGTTCCGACCCCGTGCTATCGCGCCGCTGTTTCGATATTTTAGAGCGTCAGGCGGCCGCTTTGGTGCGCTTGGTAGAGGACTTGCTGGATATTCCTCGCGTTCTGCATGGCAACTTGCGACTCACATGCGCCCGGCTGGATATGATGGAATTGTTGCGCAACGCCGTTGAGGGAGTAAGCAGCCTGTTTCGCGCGCGTGGGCACGAGCTGGTGATGGTCCTGCCAGAGCCTGGCCCAATGGTTTTCGGCGACGCGGTTCGTTTGAATCAGGTGTTTGCGAACTTGCTCGATAACGCGGCCAAATATACCCCGAACGGCGGTCGCATCGAGGTGGCGGCGCAGTCCGATGATGCCGAACTACGGGTGCATGTGCGCGACAACGGCGTCGGTATTCCGGCCGACGAGCGCGAGTACATTTTCGAAATGTTCCATCAGGTCGGCGAACCGCCTGATGCCCGCGCGCGCGGGCTTGGTGTCGGCCTCAGCTTGGTCAAGTCTTTGGTCGAACTGCACGGCGGCCGAATTGAAGTCGTAAGCCCCGGCGAGGGTGCTGGTAGTGAGTTCACCATCACGCTTCCGCTGGCGAAAGACGTTGCCGTCTAGCGCGGAATCGTCGCGTCAGATGTCTGCCACGGCGGATATGGGGGAGGATGCCGTTTCACTGGATCGATCGGACTCATGATGCCGACGGAGTTGCCATCAGGATCTTCGATAATGGCGTAACGTGCGCCCCAGAAAGCGTCTTCGGGGGTCTTCTGTACCGGGTAACCCGCCCGCGACATCTTTTGGATGATGCTATCCACCGCGGCGCGCGAAGGCACATAGAAAAACAACACCGCCGCCATTGCGCCTTTCGTTTGCGCTTTGAATGCTGGATTCCAACACTGCGCGAATTCTTGGCTGTCCAACTCCAGGCGCTGTTGATTCGGTAGCATTGCGGTCGCGTGATGCGGTGCCCACTCGGCGTTCGCCGCCGGCTCGACATGCAGTCCTAGTTTGCGGTAAAAAGCAACAGAAGCGGTCATGTTTTTGACCACAAGGTTCAATTGTCCCAGCATGAGTTCGGTTGCGTCCATCCGTCATCTCCTTGTCGGCAAAACGATGCCATGATAGTAGCCAAAATGATGTCGTGGAATAGTGAGGACCAACCCATGCTGAGAGTATTATCTGCAACCAATATTTACAGCACGATAACCGACAGGCTTAGGACAGTGCATGCTGAAACTTATCTCACACGCGAGGTCGCGGTCCGATGGAGACCCGTGTTGCGCTTTTTCGTGGCATTAACGTTGGTGGTAAAAATGCCCTGACGATGAAAGAACTGGTTGCCATTCTTGAAGAGCTTGGCGCCTGCGGGGTGAGAACCTATCTCCAAAGCGGCAATGCAGTGTTTGCGAGCGAAGAAAAAAACGCCTCACGGCTGGCGAAAAAGATCAGCGCGGCAATAAAGGTGCGGCGCGGATTCGAACCCACCGTGTTGTTGCTCAAACGGGAAGACATCGAATGGGCGATCGAGCACAATCCCTTTCCCGAGGCCGAAGCGAGCCCGGCGGCTTTGCACGTGGGTTTTCTTGCCGCGGCGCCCGAGCGCCCGAACCGGCAAGCGCTCGAAAGCCTCAAAGGGACGAGCGAGCGGTTTCATTTGGCGGCTCGCGTGTTTTATCTGTTCGCCCCTGACGGGGTGGGCAGGTCCAAGCTGGCCGCGAATGCCGAGCGACTGCTCGGGGTCTCGATGACCGATCGCAATTGGAGAACTGTGTGCAAAATCCGGGAAATGGCGCAGGAATCCAAGGGGCCGCACGGCAAGTAAGCAATAATACTGCCGCCGCCGGCCGCCGAGAGTGCCCGGCTTGCGGTAAGCCTACTCGGCGCCGCATCCCCATCCGGTCATGCGGAGGAGCACAGGTCGGATTAGCAGGTTGTTGAAGACCCCTCGGGCGGCGCCATGCGGTGTTGAAAAACGGCTCAAAATGCTCATTTACTGACGTGTAAACTGCGCTTTCTCGCCGTGTTCCGCCCGGTCTGGCATCCACCGGAGACTTTTTCAACAACCTGTTAGATAAGTGCTTGAAACGACTGGTCGGGGTGAGAGGATTTGAACCTCCG
>JASBUN010000024.1 GCA_030147845.1 Gammaproteobacteria bacterium | reverse complement strand
GCGCCCTGCTTTCTGAACTCCTCGGCCTTTTCCTGCATGCCCTTTTCCAGCGCGACCTCGACTTCCATGCCTTGCTTGGCGGCGTATTCACGTACGTCCTGGGTGATCTTCATGGAACAGAAGTTCGGGCCGCACATGGAGCAGAAGTGCGCGACTTTGTGCGCGTCCTTGGGCATGGTCTCATCGTGGAATTCGCGCGCCTTCTCCGGATCGAGGCCCAGGTTGAACTGGTCCTCCCAGCGGAATTCAAAACGCGCCTTGGATAGGGCATTGTCACGGATCTGCGCGCCAGGGTGGCCCTTGGCCAGATCGGCGGCGTGCGCGGCAATTTTGTACGTGATGATGCCATCGCGCACATCCTGCTTGTTGGGCAGGCCGAGATGTTCCTTGGGCGTGACGTAGCACAACATGGCGGTGCCGTACCAACCGATGTTGGCGGCGCCGATACCACTGGTGATGTGGTCATAACCGGGCGCGATATCGGTCACCAGCGGCCCCAGGGTGTAGAACGGCGCTTCGAAACAATCCGCCAGTTCCTTGTCGACGTTTTCTTTGACCATATGCAGCGGCACATGGCCGGGGCCTTCGATCATGACCTGCACGTCGTGTTGCCATGCGATCTTGGTCAGTTCGCCCAGGGTTTCGAGTTCGGCGAACTGGGCGCGGTCGTTGGCGTCCGCAAGTGATCCGGGGCGCAGGCCGTCGCCGAGGCTGAACGAGACGTCATAGGCCTTCATGATCTCGCAGATGTCCTCGAAATGGGTATAGAGGAAATTCTCCTGATGATGCGCCAGGCACCACTTGGCCATGATCGAGCCACCGCGCGAGACGATACCGGTGACGCGATCAGCGGTCATTGGCACATACGCCAGACGTACGCCGGCGTGAATGGTGAAGTAGTCCACGCCCTGCTCGGCCTGTTCGATCAAAGTATCGCGGAACATCTCCCAGGTCAGCTCTTCGGCTTTGCCATTGACCTTTTCCAACGCCTGGTAGATAGGCACCGTGCCGATCGGCATGGGCGCATTGCGCAGAATCCATTCGCGTGTCTCGTGAATGTTCTTGCCGGTCGACAGATCCATGAGCGTGTCGCCGCCCCAACGCGCCGACCACACCATTTTCTCGACTTCCTCTTCGATGGAAGAAGTAACCGCCGAATTGCCGATGTTGGTGTTGATTTTGACCAGGAAGTTGCGGCCGATAATCATCGGCTCCAGCTCCGGATGATTGATGTTGGCCGGAATGATGGCGCGGCCGAGCGCCACTTCCTGGCGCACGAACTCGGGCGTGATCTGCTCGGGAATGTTCGCGCCCCACGGCATGCCCTGATGCTGGCGCAGCAGTCGGGCATAGCGCGGGTCGGCGCGTAGCGCCTGCAGACGCAGATCTTCGCGAATGGCGACAAATTCCATTTCCGGCGTGATGATACCCTTGCGCGCGTAGTGCATCTGACTGACGTTACGGCCGCTCAGTGCCCGGCGCGGCTTACGCAGATGCTCGAAGCGCAGGTGCGCGAGCTTGGGGTCGTGGTGACGCGCGCGCCCGAATTCGGAACTCGGGCCATCGAGCTGCTCGGTATCGCCGCGCTCCAGAATCCAGTCCTGGCGCAACGCCGCCAAACCGCGCAGCAGGTCGATGTTGGCGTCGGGATCGGTATACGGGCCGGACGTGTCGTAGACGGTGATCGGCGGGTTTTGTTCTTCGCCCATATCGGCCGGCGTCGGCGCCTGTTCGATTTCGCGCATGGGCACGCGCACATCCGGTCGCGAGCCGCTGATGTAAATTTTGCGCGAATTGGCGAACGGCCGCGTGACCTCCTCGGAAAGCCGGGCGGTTTTGCTGAGAAATTCCTCGGGGATGGCACTCATGTTCGGGTCCTCTGGCCTGCGGCCATGGCGGTCAATCGGAATGACAGCAGCGGCCAATGTGGCCGCGGGGAACCCGGGTATAAAGCGGATGGTGGAAAGAAAGAACCCTAAGAAAAACGCGTTCCCTACGCCGGTGTTAGCCGGATCAGGTTCAAAGGGTATGCTCTCAGCCCCACGTTCCGGGGCACCCCCAGCTGTCGATGCTGAAAAGCTATCTGAATACGCCGCCGTTTGCAAGGTGAGTGCGTCGGCGAGTGGTACGTTCTCGGCACTTCCGGCCGCCTTGGCGCAGCGCATCGGGTTAATTCGGATATCGGCTGCCCGAACGGCGGACGGGCCGCGCGTCGGCGCTTCCGGGGCGCGGCGTGCCGCATGCACCACCCTTGCCTGCGTCCGGTAAACGCCTTAACCTTAGCACTCCGTATGCAGTCATTCCATTGGTAATCCGATGACCGATCTGAACATCGACCAGGCGCGTTTCAACATGGTTGAGCAGCAGGTGCGTACCTGGGACGTGCTCGATCAGCGCGTGCTTGATCTCCTGTCGAGCACGCCGCGCGAACGTTTCGTGCCGGAAGCCTACCGCAACCTGGCCTTCGCCGATGTCGAGGTCCCCATCGGCTACGGCCAAGTGATGATGACGCCTAAGGTCGAAGGCCGCATGCTGCAGGCACTCGACGTCCGGCCCGGCGATCGATCGCTGGAAATCGGCACCGGCAGTGGTTACATCACCGCCTGCCTGGGCAAGCTCAGCGAGTCCGTGGTGAGCGTGGAAATCGAACCCGAATTGAGCCGCCAGGCGCGTCAACGCTTGGCCGGTCAGGAAATCGAGAATGTCGTCTACCAGATCGGCGACGCATCCGGCGGCTGGACCAACGACGGCCAGTTTGAGGCCATCGCGATCACCGGTTCGCTGCCGCTACTACCGGAAAGTTACAAGCACCAGCTCAGTATCGGCGGCCGCATGTTTGTGATCGTTGGGCAAAAACCGGTCATGGAAGCGCTGCTGATCAGCCGCGTCGGTGAGCAGAGCTGGACCACACAGAGCCTGTTCGAAACCGAATTGCCGGCGCTGAGAAACGCCGCTCGTCCGTCGGCGTTCATTTTTTAACGGTTTACTGATCCACAAAGTCACCGAATGCGTCATTTTACACCCCGGCAGTTGAAACAATATCTTGATCAAGGCGGCGATCCGCTATTGCTGGACGTGCGCGAGCCGTGGGAGTTCCAGGTCTGCGCGCTGGACGATGTGCGCCTCATTCCCATGGGCCAGATTCCTGCCGCAGCCGCATCGCTCGACCGGGAACGTGAAATCGTCGTCATTTGCCACCACGGCATACGCAGCCGGCAAGTGGCGTATTGTCTAGAGAGCATGGGATTTGCTAATATGATCAATCTCAGTGGCGGCGTCGACGCGTGGGCGCGCGAGGTCGATCCCCACATGCAAACCTATTAATTTGATACGGTATTTCCGCGAAAAAGGAATAACATGAACCATGCCCGATTGGCGGTGATCGCCTCAACCCTGGTGCTGGGCCTGCTAGCGGCCGGTAGCGCGTTCGGGGCTACCGATCTGTTGCAGGTCTACGACCAGGCGGCGCAGAGCGATCCGCAATTGGCGGCGGCGGATAACGCCTTCAAGGCGGCTTCGGAAGCCAAGCCGCAGGCGCGGGCGCTGATCCTGCCTTCGGTTGGCGCCAGCGCCAGCTATAGTCGCGTGCGCGCCGACATCACCAAGACCAGTTTTGGCGCTCCGCGCGCTGTCACCTTTAACAATAAATCCTACTCGCTGAATCTGAGTCAGGTGCTCTACAACCGCGACTATTTCGTTCAGCTAAAACAAGCCGATGCTCAAGTAGCTCAAGCCGCCGCACAGTTTTCCGCCGCCAAGCAGGATCTCATCACGCGCGTGGCACAGACCTATTTCGCCGTACTCGGCGCTGCCGACAGCGTCGAATTCGCGCATGCCGAAAAAGAAGCCATCAACCGCCAACTGGAGCAGGCGCGCAAGCGCTTTGAGGTCGGCATGATTGCGATCACCGACGTGCACGAAGCCAAGGCCGCTTACGACTCGTCACGCGCCAGCGAGATTGCGGCACAGAATGATCTCGCCAATGCACAAGAAGCGCTGCGCGAAGTGACCGGCAAGCAGGACTCACAGTTGGCGAAACTAGGCGACCATATGCCACTGGTAACGCCGCACCCGGACAAAATGGCGGATTGGACCAGGACCGCGCTTGATCAGAATCTTCAGCTTATCTCAGCCGAGCAAGCCTCGCGGGTGTCGAAAGAACAAATCGAACGCAACCGCAGCGGCCACTATCCGTCGCTGAATCTAGTGGCGTCACACACATTTAACGATACCGGTGGCTTATTCGTCCGTGCCGAAACCGACAACTCGGTCGGCATTCAATTGAACGTGCCCATCTATCAGGGCGGCGGCGTATCCTCGCGCGTGCGTCAAGCGGCCTACTCCTATGAACAATCCAAGGATGTCATCGAACAAACACGGCGTTCGGTACTACGTCAGACCCGCGACGCCTACCGCGGCGTACTCACCGGCATCAGCCGCGTGGAAGCGCTCCAACAAGCCGTGGTGTCCAACGAGAGTGCCTTGGAGGCCACCGAGGCCGGATTCGAGGTCGGGACGCGCACCATCGTCGACGTGCTGCTGGCACAGAGCAATCTGTTTCGCGCCAAACGCGATTACGCGCAAGCACGTTATAGCTACATTCTCAATACGCTACAGCTCAAGCAGGCCGCCGGCACGTTGTCGGTTGATGATATTCGTTTGATCAACGGCTGGCTGCAGTAGAAACGCGCCGCCGATTGAGATTGCGTGCGCGTTTGGACGTTCGACGCGCCATCATGGCGCTCTATCCCGCCTCCGTGAAATGGCGGCGAAAGTGTCGCACAGTGTCGAGCGCCGCTTACTATTGAATCCTGCAGGTACGGACTTCTCCGTGCCCATTGGCCGAGTGGGCGCGCGCATGGCTGACCTGTTCAACCGACTGATACGGTTTCTATCGCGGCGCGCATCACCTTCGCTGGAGAGTTCAACATGAGTCAGCCATTCCCCGAGCCTGCTCCGGATTTCAGCGACCCGATCGGCATGCTGCGCGCCTGCCACAAGCGCATGCTTTCCCATTGTGAGTTGCTGGATAAGCTCGCCAACCATCTGGACAAGAACGGCGTCGATGACGACGCGCGCAGCGCAGCGAAAAAAGTGGTGCGCTACTTCTCCACCGCGGCGGTACACCACCATGAGGACGAAGAGCAGGACCTGTTCCCGAAGGTGGTGCGCTCGTCAATCAAGATTGCAACCGTGATCCACGGATTGAAGCAAGATCACGTAAAACTAACGGCGGCGTGGAAAGATCTGGAGCCGATGTTGCGCCAGCCGCAACATATTGGCGACACCGAGCAGTTCATGGCGTTGGCGCAGCAATTCGGCGACGCCTATCGCCGCCATATCGCCACCGAGGAACGAGACCTTCTCGATGTCGCACAGCACATGCTCAGCACCGAGCAACTGCAAGCGATCGGCGAAGCCATGCAGGAACGCCGCCACCGCGCGGCCGAAGATTAAACCCACCCATGCACGGATGAATCCGTGCCTACAACGGCGGAAATGCCATGTATCTCGTGCGGAAGCGACGACGTACCACCCTGTAGGCACGGCTTTAGCCGTGCATGCGCGATCGCCACGCTGCTGCTCCATGTTCACCCCACCCATGCACGGATGAATCCGTGCCTACACGGGATGGAGGTTCCGCATACTCCGTGCCACGGCAATGTCGCCCCACCCTGTAGGCACGGCTTTAGCCGTGCATGCGCTATCGCCACACTGCTGCTCTTTATTCGCCCACCCATGCACGGTGAATCCGTGCCTACATAGGGTGAACGCTCGGCACACCCTGCACTCATGAATCGGAACATCCCGCAGCACAGCGTTCACGTGTCACATCGGGGACGCCGTAAATTTCGCTACGCCATCCACGCGTCGATAATATTGAGCAGTTTTTCCAACGCACCGCGATTGCGCTCGACCAGCTTCAATCCTCGCTGGCCCATGGCGTGACGCAGATTGGCATCACACAACAACGCTTCGACACAGCTGGCCAATTCCTCGGCGTCGCGCACTTGGCGCACACCCTTGACGTCAAGCAACATTTGCGTAATTTCTTGAAAATTGAAGGTGTGCGGGCCGGTCACCGCCGGTATACCCAAGGCAGCCGGCTCCAGCAAATTGTGTCCGCCCACCGGCACCAGGCTGCCGCCGACAAAGGCGACATCGGCGGCGGCATAGAGCAGTGATAGCTCACCCAACGTGTTACCGAGATAGATGTCGGTATCCTGCTCGCAAAGTTCGTTGCTACTGCGCAGCACGGTAGTGAAGCCGCGCCGACGGCATAACGACGCGACGCGAGAGAACCGCTCAGGATGGCGCGGCACCAGCATTAGCAGGCAATCGGGCAGGGACGCACGTATACGCGCGAAAGCATCGAGGACTTGTTCGTCCTCGCCCTCGTGCGTGCTGGCCGCTATCCACACCGGGCGGTCGGTACCCAACTGTCGGCGCAGCACCTCGGCCTGCTCACGCAAACTGGCCGGTAGTTTCATGTCGAACTTGATACTACCGGTAATACGCAGCGTAGCGGGGTCGACGCCGAGTGTGCGGAAACGCGCGGCGTCGGCCTTGCCCTGAGCGGCAATGACGGTGACGTTGCGGATGGTTTCGCGAAACAGCGAAAGCACGCGGCTGTAGCGCCGCGCCGAACGCTCCGATAGACGCGCGTTGGCTACCACCACGGGGATACGCAGACGCCGACAGCCGTCGAACAAATTGGGCCACAACTCGGTTTCCATGATGACGGCGATGCGCGGCCGGTAACGGCGCAGAAAGTTGCGCACCGCTCGCGGTAGATCGTAGGGCACGTACACATGCTCAACATCGCTGCCAAACATTTCGCGCACGCGCTGCGATCCGGTCGGCGTGGTGGTAGTCACGACCAAGCGCAGCGGCGGCTGCCGGGCAAGCAGCGCTTCGATAAGAGGCACCGCTGCCTGCACTTCGCCAACCGACACAGCGTGTACCCATACCGATTCGTCTAATGTTTCCTGGCGGTAAAAACCGAACCGCTCACCCCAGCGGCGACGATAGTCGGGCGCGCGCAGACTGCGCCACAACAAACGCAACATCACCAACGGCGCTAACAGATAGAGCACGAGCGTATACAACCACCTCATTGGCGTTCGCCAATCGGCGTCCGGTCCAGTTGCGCCAATACACGTTCAGTAATTTCGACATTCTCGCGCAGATGCGCACGATCGATGGTGCCGACTGTCATGCTGGTAACACCCGGCGTGGAAAACACACAGCGTATGGCGGCCTCGACACCGGCGCCGCCGTGTGCCCGGTCGGCGTGACCGCTTTGCAAGCCTTTCTTGACCAACACGCCGGCGTTGGCTTGACGTGCTGCAGCGATGACCGGCACATCACTATCGTCGTCCAAATTGCGCGTCGCCATAACCACATCGCAATGCTGCGCAACCCAAATGCCGCCGGCTCGCGTCTTGGTTGACATGCCGTAGGCCCGCACCAGGCCACGTTGTTTGAGTTCATCCAGCGCGCCGAGTGTTTCCTGCTCCTGGATGATGGCCATGTCGTTGCCATCCGAGTGCACCAGCACCACGTCGATGCTGTCCCGACGTAAGCGTTGCAGACTACGTTCGACACTGGTGCGCGTGGCTGCGGCGCTGAAATCAAACGCGGAGCGTCCGTCGGCAAAGGCTTCACCGACTTTGGTGATCAACTTCCAGTCCTGCGTACGCGGCAACAACTGGCCGAGGCGTTCTTCACTGTTGCCATAGGCGGGCGCGGTGTCGATCAGATTGATACCGAGATCCCAGGCCAACGCCAGCAGCTCACGCACGGCGTGGTCATCGGGGATGGTAAAACCACGCGGGTATTTGACTTGCTGATCACGGCCCAACTTGACCGTGCCCAGACCCAGCGCACTAATCATAATGCCGGTCGCGCCCAGCGCTCTCAACTCCATACCGCGTCCCTCTGCCAAGGCAGTGGCGCGTACTCCGGCTTCGGCCACAGCGGCAAAGTGCGTTCGCTGTCAGTCGATGGCGTACGCGTCCCCAGGCGCGCCAGCACGGCATCAGCCAGCACGGGAGCCAACGCCATTTTGGTCGGCCACGCGGTGATGACACTATCGCGCGTCTGCACGAACGCGCCGTCCGGCCTACCGCCGCCGGGCTGCGCCGGCTCGGCCCGGTCGACGCGCAGGGTCGCCCACTGACAGGCGTCAAAACGCAGCCACGGCAACAATTCGCGCAGCTCGGTCTGCGCCGCTGCAATTTGCTCGTCGCGGCTACGGGACACACCATGCTCGGCCAACTCGCCGCCAAGGTACCAGACCACGCCGCCGTCGGCGTCGCGGTGACTGGTTACGGTCAGGCGCGGATTGGTGCTCGCGCCCAGACAGTGGGCAAACAGTTCGCCGGGCAAATCGCCCCGCACCAGCACCATGTGTAACGCTCGGCGCTGCATGGCGGGTCCGGTCTCGCCGAGCGCCGCAAGCAGTTGCGCGTTGCCGGCGCCGGCCGCCAATACGATGTGTTTGGTGGTGATGTGCAGGGTCTCGTCCGCTACACCCAGCACCACCTCCGGTTCGCCGCCCGCGCGTAACCGCAATCGATCCGCCTCGGATTTAAAGATGACAGCGTGGTGCGGTGCGGCCAAGGCCGCTATCAGCGAAGCGGTATCCAGCACCGGCTCATCGAGTCGATAGATACGGCCACGAAAAGCGGGGTCGCGCATCGCACTCGGCCGGGCATCGCCTTCGACCGGTTGCACACGGCTGCGCATCGCATGGCTGGCGAAGAAACCGGCCAAGCGCGAGCCGACCTTGGCCGTTGACCACAGATATTGGTGCGGCGACAACACGCGCACGGCGGCCAGATTGATCTCGCCCTGGCCTTCCATGCAGGCGCGCCAACGCGCCGGCATGGCGGCAACCGCCTGCGCCGATTTGCCCAGTGCGCCGCTGAGGGTGTATTTCGTGCCACCGTGGATGATGCCCTGCGCGAAGCGCGTTTGTCCGGCCCCGAGCGCCTCGGTTTCCACCAGCAGCACACGCCGGCCCTGAGCACGCAGGCGTCCCAGCAGCCACAGGCCGGCTACGCCGCCGCCGACGATGACTACCTCTACGGATATGTTGGCGCTGTCGACAAGCACGGTGTAGCTACTTCTTTCCCGACTGCTCGGCGCTGCGAATGGCGCTGATCAAGCCGGTGGTGGAGATATTCTGTACGTAATCCATGACTCGCACGTCGCCGCCCGCTTGGCGCACACACGCCGCGCCGGGTATTTTGTCCGGGTCGTTGTCGCCGCCTTTGACCAATATATCAGGACGAATAGCACAAATAAGCCGCTCCGGGGTATCCTCGGCGAACGGCACTACCCAGTCCACACAGCCCAAAGCGGCCAATACGGTCATGCGCCGCTCGACCGTGTTGACCGGTCGGCCCTCGCCCTTGAGCTTGCGCACAGAATCATCCGTGTTGACCGCCACGATCAGCCGGTCGCCGAGCCGGCGCGCTTGTTCCAGATAGGTTACATGCCCGGCGTGCAGTATATCGAAACAACCGTTGGTCATGACGATGCGCTCACCATGGGCGCGCGCGACCTCCACGCTCTCCATCAATGACTCTTCGCCGAGCACACCGCTACCGGCCTGCTGCTCGACCTGCAAAGCGCGATAAATTTCCGGCACGGTGGCGCTGGCGGTGCCCAACTTGCCGACCACGATGCCGGCGGCCAGATTGGCCAATGCGGTAGCGCCAGCCATTTCCATGCCCGCGGCCACCGACGCCGCCAGTACCGAAATGACCGTGTCGCCGGCGCCGGTGACATCGAACACCTCACGCGCGCGCGTCGGCAGGTGCAACGCCGGGCCGTCGGCCTGCAACAAAGTCACGCCATGCTCGCTGCGGGTAATCAACAGTGCTCGCAAATCGAGCTGCCGGATCAGGGCCGCGCCTTTGTCGACGAGTTGTTCTTCGTTGGCGCAGGCACCGACCACCGTCTCGAACTCGGTCAGATTCGGCGTGATGGCGGTGGCGCCGCGATAGGCCGAAAAATCCGCGCCTTTGGGATCCACCAATACCACCTTGCCGGCATCGCGCGCCTGCCGAATCATATCGGCGACGACCGGGCGCAGCGTGCCCTTGCCGTAATCGGACAACAGCACAACATCGGTATCAGCCAAAGCGCTCTGGAACTGCTGCCTCAACGCCGCGGCATCATAACCGTCAAAGCCATCCTCGAAATCCAGGCGGATAAGTTGCTGATGGCGGCTGAGCACGCGCAGCTTGGTCACCGTCGGTCGGCCCGACAGGCGCTGGAAACCACAATGCACGCCGGCGGCCTCGAGCCGCTGTTGCAGCACCACCGCGGTGTCATCGTCGCCAGTCACGCCCAATACCGTCACGTGCGCGCCGAGCGCGGCAATGTTCAATCCAACGTTGCCGGCGCCGCCCGGCCGTTCCTCTACGGCGCCGACGCGCACCACCGGCACCGGCGCCTCCGGTGAGATGCGCGAGGTATCGCCATGCCAGTAGCGGTCGAGCATGACGTCGCCGACCACTAGCACGCGCGCGGTATCGTAAGCGGGGATTTCCAGTTTCATGGCCTTGCCGAGCTTAGGTTTAATTCCCACCAATCATAACATAGGCGGTCGCGGCGGCCGCCTTCGACCTCGGACCGGCGACACCTGTCGTCGTTGCCGTACGGCATGGCGGTGATAGTAAAAAACGCCGCCGGTTTGGTCGCCCGCGGCGGCCACGGTATACTGACGCAATTTGTCTTATACGCAGGTTGCATGAATTCGGAGCGCACACGCTCGACGCCGCATCCGCTGTCGCCCCGGCATTGGCCGGTCCGCTTCGGTTTGGGACTGCTATGGCTATTGGTGCAATTACCCTACCGCTGGCAATTGGCGCTCGGTCGTCGCCTGGGTATCTGGTCGATGCGCCTGTCGAAGCGCCGCCGTCACATCGCCGCTACCAATTTGCGTCTCTGTTTTCCTGAACTTGACGGACACGCACGGCAACACCTGTTGCGCGAGCACTTTGGTTCACTCGGCATCAGCGCGTTGGAGGTTGCATTGGGCTGGTGGGCAAGCGACCGGCGCTTGCGCCCACTGGCACATATCACCGGCCTGGAACATCTACACCGGGCGGGCGCGGATGGCAGGGGCGTAATCCTGCTTTCCGCCCACCTCACCTGCCTGGAGCTGGGCGGCCGGTTGCTGGCGTTGTACGCGCCATTTCATGTCATGTACCGCCCGCATCAGAACGTCCTGGTCGAACGCGTACAGCGTCGCAACCGCGAGCTGCGCTTCGAACGCGCCATACCGCGTGACGACGCACGCGGCATGTTGCGCAGCCTCAAATCCGGACACGCCGTATGGTACGCATCCGACCAGAACTACGGCCATAAGCACAGTGTGTTCGCGCCCTTCTTTAACATTCCGGCGGCCACCAGCACGGCCACCACGCGCCTGGCTCGATTGAGCGGCGCGGCTGTGGTGCCGTTTTTCCCACGTCGACGGCACGACGGTAGTGGTTACGAATTGACCCTACTGCCGGCACTCAGCGATTTCCCGAGCGATGACGCGGCCGCCGATACCGCGCGCATCAATCGTTTGATTGAAGATCAGGTACGCCTGGCGCCGGAACAATATCTGTGGGTTCATCGACGCTTTAAAGACCGCCCGCCCGGCAGCGCCGACCTTTACACCGCGTCACCTTAATGAGAATGGCGTTTACACCGGTCCAAGCAGGCGAACGTGAGGCAGACTGCGCCGAATCTTCACCATTGTAGGCACGGATTCATCCGTGCCTGGGCCGGACGAATAAAGCGATGTCGGGTTACGCCCGCGGGCTAACCCGACCTACGCGATGGGTAGCCACTGCACGGTTAAAACCGTGCCTACAAAAATCACACCGTACGCGGTGATGGTGGCAGGGGTTTTGTAGGCACGGATTCATCCGTGCCTGGGTGGGAGGAATAAAGAGCAGCGGCGTGGGACTACGCACGCGCGTCGTCGCGCCGAGCATCGCACCCCTTGCGGCATCAGGAAGCGCTGGTTATAGTCGCCGCTGAATCCGCAAAGCAGTGTCGGCATAAACATGCGCTCGATACCAACCGAGAATGTCCTAGCGAATCCGGCCTCCCACTATTTCGTCTACGCGCCGTGAACGATGCGCCTACGCCCTTAACGATCGCGCTGATCCGCCAACGCTACACGCCGTTTGGGGGCGCTGAACGCTTTCTAGAACGCACCGCCGAAAACCTATCCGCGCATGGCGTGCACATTACGCTGGTCACGCGGCGGTGGAATGCGGCCGATGATTACGAGGTACTAGAGTGTAATCCCCGCTATCTGGGACGCACTTGGCGCGACTGGAGCTTTGCGCGCGCCGCCTGCCGCGCCTTGTCGCATACGCACCATCAATTGATTCAATCGCACGAACGCATCGCCTGTTGTGACGTCTACCGTGCCGGCGACGGCGTGCACCGTGAATGGTTGCGGCAACGCGCTCGCGTACTCGGACCATGGCGCCGTTGGATGTTGAGCCTGTCGCCCTATCACGGCTACACCAAGCGCGCCGAGCGGCGCATGTTCAACAGCACACAATTGCGCGCCGTGATCTGCAACTCACATATGATCAAAGACGAGATACGCCAACACTTTTCGCTCGATGAACGCAAACTGCACGTGATTCACAGCGGCATTGACCCGGCCACGTTCCATCCCGGTGTGGCTGCGGAGCACCGTACCGGCGCGCGCCGGCAATGGCAACTGCCGCAACACGCCACCGTGTTCGTGTTCGTCGGCTCGGGTTATGAACGCAAAGGCTTGTCCGCGGCACTGCGAGCGCTGGCTCGGTTACCGGCTTCGGCCTATCTATTGGTCGTCGGCAAGGATCGTCACGCCGCGCGTTTTCAACGCTTGGCCATGACGCTCGGCATCGAAGGGCGCACACGCTTCGTCGGCGCACAGCAGGACGTTCGTCCCTGCTATGGCGCCGCTGATGCGCTGCTGCTTCCCACTTTGTACGATCCGTTCCCCAATGTCGCACTGGAGGCTATGGCATGCGGCCTGCCGGCCGTCATCAGCAGCAAATGTGGTGCGGTGGACATTGTCACTCACGCGCACAACGGATACATCTGCGATGCATTGGATATCGCCGCGCTCAGTGATTCGCTGCGCGCGTTGATGGACAACGACCGGTGCCGCCGCATGGGCGCGGCGGCTCACGCCAGCGCCAGTCCCTTCACACTCGATGCGATGGGCAACCATTATCGGCGTTTTTATGAAGCGCTACTGACACATACCGAACCGACTCGATGATGCGCATGTACGCTGACTCCTCATCAATTCCGACAACAAAGTGATGGCGCGCACCGATATGCCGCGGAATACTGTTGCTCAATGCATCGGCTTTTGCACTCAACATCGAGTTTGTCTGCGTATAGGCGGCAAATCGGCCGAAATTGGGCCAGCGGACGCCACGATTTGTGTATAATTTGCCCATTCTTACCAGACGCCCTAAATACCGGCGCGACCGCCATGGATAGCAATAATGAGCACATTGACGCGTCGTGTGGCGGGTCAATCCGTTGTGAAAATGCACCCGGAAGACAGATGACGTGAAAGGCAAAGATCTCTACTTCCGCCTCTTGAAGCATGTGCGTCCGTATTGGCGCGCATTTGCGGCATCTGTACTGTTGACGGCATTGCTGGCTTCCACCGAACCCTTGTTGCCCGCCCTACTCAAACCGCTGCTGGATGGCAGCTTCGTCGATAATGATCCCACCTACATGATGCTGATGCCGATACTGATCATCGGGCTGTTCCTGATCCGTGGACTGCTTTCGTTTTCGGGCACCGTATCCATGAACTGGGTCTCGGGCAAGCTCGTTCTTGATCTGCGCGAGTCGATGTTCGACAAGCTGCTGACGCTGCCGACCCAATACTACGATGCACAATCGTCCGGCGTGGTGTTGTCCAAGGTCACTTACGATGTAGCGCAAGTCACCGAGGCCGCCACCAAAGTGCTTACGGTGTTGATCAAGGACTCGCTGTCGATCATCGGACTGTTAGCTTGGATGTTCTATCTAAGTTGGAAACTGGCCTTGATCGCCATGGTGGTGACGCCGGTGATGGCGTTTTCCATCCGCATTATCAGTAGTCGGTTGCGTCGAATGTCGCGCGCGCAGCAGCAGGCCATGGGCGAGATGACCCACGTACTCGATGAAACTATTGGCGGCAGCCGTGTAGTAAAGATTTTTGGTGGCCAGGGTTACGAAAAGGGCCGCTTTCATCATATCGCCAACTGGGTGCGGCGCTACAATATGAAGCGGGTCACCGCTTCCGCGGCCAACGTCCCGGTAGTGGAATTCATGGCCGTAGTCGCGCTGGCGGTCATTATCTATGTCGCCTCACTGCAGTCGGCCGCCGGCCACTTCACCGTCGGCAGCTTCGTATCATTCTTCGGCGCGATGGCAATGCTTTTTTCGCCGCTTAAGCGTCTGACCGGTATCAATGAGCAATTGCAGAACGGCCTTGCCGCTGCCGAAAGCGTCTTCAGCCTGATCGACGAGTCGTCCGAACCGGACAACGGCAGCATTTCTATCGAACGTGCCGAAGGACGATTGGAATTCAAATCGGTCAACTTCGCCTATCAGGAACACGGCGATGTCGCCCTGCAAGATGTCTCGTTCGAACTCAATCCTGGTGAAACCGTGGCGTTGGTCGGCCCCTCCGGCAGCGGTAAAACGACGCTGGCCAATTTGGTGCCGCGCTTCTATCACCCGACTTCCGGTCAGATTTTGTTGGATGGCATCGACATTGAAGAGCTGCGCTTAATCGATCTGCGCAAGAATATTTCCCTGGTCAGTCAAGACGTGGTCTTATTCAATGACACGGTGGCGGCCAATATCGCCTATGGACGCATGGATCAAACCAGCGAACAGGAAATCGTGGCAGCGGCCGAGGGCGCGCATGCAATGGAGTTCATTGAAGCCATGCCGGACGGATTGAACACGATGATCGGCGAAAATGGCGTACGTCTTTCGGGCGGTCAGCGTCAGCGTTTGGCAATTGCGCGCGCCATCGTCAAGGACGCGCCGATACTCATTCTCGATGAAGCCACGTCGGCACTGGACAGCGAATCGGAAAAACACGTGCAGGCGGCGCTCGAGACGCTAATGAAAGGACGCAGCACGATTGTCATCGCTCACCGGCTCTCCACCATCGAGAATGCCAATCGTATCGTGGTATTGCAGCACGGCAAGATTATCGAAACCGGCAACCACACCGAATTGCTCGCGCAAGGCGGCGCTTACGCACGTCTGCACCGCATGCAGTTTGCCCACGCGATGGAAGCTGTACCAGCCGAACCGATTCACTAACCCGACTGAGCTGAACTCTCATCGTAATGCATACAGCACGTACACGTCGCCCCCTGCACATCGTGCATACCGAGGCTTCCCAAGGCTGGGGCGGCCAGGAACTGCGGATCCTGAGCGAGAGCCTCGGCATGATGGAGCGCGGCCATCGGGTGACATTACTGACTCCGCGCGGCGCGCGTATTTACACCGCCGCGCAGGAACGCGGCATCGCGGTGGTCTCGCTTCCGTTCGAACGCAAAAAAATAAGAGGCGTTATCGCCATGCGCCGCTGGCTGGCGGCCAATCCGGTCGATCTCATCAATAGCCACAGCTCTACCGACAGTTGGTTAGTGGCGTTGGCGCAACTGGGCCGTCGGCGGGTCCCTGTAGTACGCACGCGGCATATTTCGGCGCCCATCAGTAATAACGCTTTTACGCGCTGGATGTATCTGCGTGCTACCGATCATGTCGTCACTACCGGCGAGCGACTGCGTCGCGAACTCATCGAGACGAATCGATTCCCTGCGGCGCACGTAACCTCGGTGCCTACCGGCATGGAGCCGATGCAATTCACACCCGGCGACAAGTTGAAAGCGCGCACCGCATTGGCGTTACCCGCTGAAGTGCGCCTGATCGGAATCGTGGCCACGCTGCGTAGCTGGAAAGGTCATCAATATTTGATCGAGGCCTTCGACAAACTTGATGCTCCGAATACACGCTTGGTCATCGTCGGCGACGGTCCTCGCCGCACACCCATCGAAGAACAAATCAGGGCCGCCGGCCTGACCGATCGCGTCATACTGACCGGCAATCAACACGACGTCCTTCCTTGGTTGCAAGCCATGGACGTATTTGCACTTCCCTCTTATGCCAACGAAGGCGTACCGCAAGCATTGGTGCAGGCGATGTTATGCGCCAAGGCCATCGTCACCACCGATGTCGGCAGTATCCTCGACGCTGTCACCGCCGATCAATCCGCATTGATCGTGCCCGCTCGCGACAGTGAACAATTAGCTGCTGCACTGCGGCGCCTGCTCGACGACGTGGCATTGAGCGAACGTCTTGGCAAACGGGCAAGAGAGGTCGCTGTCGCCGGCTTCAGTCGCGCCGCCATGCTCGATAGCATGGAAGCCATCTTTGCCCGCGTATCGACCGGCTGAACTGCATCGATCGGCGACGGCGACATGGAACCTAAATCCGGCGGCCGCTCAAGCGGCGCGGCGCGTGTTGTCGATGCGTTAACACGGCATCCAGTCTGCTTCCGTGCCGCGCTCTAAACTGGGCGCGAAACGCGCGGACAATACACTACAATGCTATCATTTGGCCGAAAAAGACTGACCTCATCGAGGGCATCGTCACGTGTCGCTAGTGTAGGCCAGCGGACTGTTGCCACTCACCTAAACATCAATGAATGTACTGATCATCAAGTTTCGTAACATCGGTGATGTGCTGCTGGTCGGGCCGCTGTTGTCGACCATTAAGCAATCCAACGACAACGTGCGCGTGTCAGTGGCGGTGAAAGCCGGAACCGAGGCCATGTTGCAGGGACATCCGCATGTCGATGAGGTGTTCATGCCGCCGGTGCGTGGAAAATCGGAAAGTCGCTGGCATTATCTGCGGCGCGAATTAGGTTGGATTCTGCACCTTCGCCGCCAGCGATTTGATGTGATCATCAACGCTACGGAAGGTGATCGTGGCGCTATTTTGGCATTTCTCTGCGGCGCTCACCGCCGTGTCGGGCTGCTGCAGCCAACAAAAAAAAGCTGGAATCGTCATTTATTCACGGAGATGCGCGCCTTAGGGCCAGCGCCCCGCCATACGGTCATACGAAATCTGGATATGAATCCGTTGGCAACGCGGACATCATACCGCCGCGTCCATATGCCTTTTGAACAACGCGATCGGGATACGGTAATAGCGCTGCTTACCGAGCGCGGGTGGCATCCGCACCGGCCGACGGTGCACGTACACCCGACGTCGCGCTGGCTATTCAAGTGCTGGAACGATTCCGACGTCGCGAGGACAATTGACTATCTGCACCGAACGCATCAGATGCAGGTCGTAGTTACGTGCGGACCCGACAAGCGCGAACGCGTAAAAGTCGCGCATATTCTCTCGCAATGCGAACTTCCTCCGATCGACTTAAGCGCTCGACTCACACTAAAACAAACCGCGGCCGTATCCAGCCTGTCGAATCTCTTTTTCGGCGTCGACACCGCGCCCATGCATATGGCCGCGGCTCTGGATGTGCCGGTGATCGCGGTATTCGGACCATCCACCGCGTCCAACTGGGGACCCTGGCCGAATGACTGGGCAGGTGACGGCACGCCTTATCCCAAGCGCGGCGGACTACAACGCGCGGGTCAACACAGCGTAATTCAAAAAACATGGTCGTGCGTACCTTGCAACCGCGACGGCTGCGATGGCAGCAAGCGCAGCGCTTGCCTGGAAGGAACGGCGGCCGACGAAGTCATTGCCGAGATCGACCGCGTGCTGGCGCGACAGCATACACGCGACAATGACGATGCAGACAGATCCGCCAGCAAACCAAGATAGGGCTAAATGCGCAGCCGCACCGCATTTTGCTTGTCCGCGTGCGAGACCTTAGGCCGCCGTTCTCACCGGCAGTATAGAAAAAGGCTGTTCCTCATGGCATAACAATTGTGCGAGCAAGGAGTTATAACCGAGAGGGAAAACAGCTTTAGGCAAAATGATCGTGTATCGCTCCATCCTTTGCCGGCACGGCTTTAGCCGTACAGGCTCGGCACCTCGAGCGGCGTTCCTTGCACGGATGAATCCGTGCCTACAAAACCCTGCCACCATCACCGCGTACCGCATGATTTTCGTAGGCACGGCTTCAGCCGTGCGGTGGATACCAAACGCATAGGTCGGGTTAGCCCGTGGGCGTAACGCGACATCGCCCAGGCGAGGAACGATACGTCGGGTTACGCTACGCTAACCCGACCCTGTATTATCCCCTCGCATTGAATTCGACGGTATTGTGCCAATGGCACAGTCCATCGAGAATGTGTAGTTACTCTTGAGGGGCACCTCAAGAGCGAGCGACTGGATGCCGTACCCGCCCTTTGGTCTTGAGCCAGTGATGTAGATTTTTGCAGCAGCCGCTCACCTTTCAGTACAGATCGGACAGTATCTTTGGCCCGGCTTGCCGGCAGCCCGCATTGACAAGGTAGATCATGAGAGGATTTTTTATGCCTACGTTTCATTTGGGAATGGATGCGGCCAAAACCAAACTCGACTGCGCGTTGCGGCTTGCGGACGGC
>JASBUN010000023.1 GCA_030147845.1 Gammaproteobacteria bacterium | reverse complement strand
ATGTAGGCACGGTTTTAACCGTGCATTGGCCTGGTTTGGTCCATCCATACACGGCTGAAAACACATAAAGCCTATGTCTTCTTTGCGTGCTCGGCGTCTTGGCGAGAGATTAAGGTTCGGCCGGCTCGCATGAGAATCTCGCAAAGATGTAGGTCGCGTTAGCGTAGCGTAACCCGACGTGTCGTTCCCCGCCCGGGCAATGTCGGGTTACGCCCACGGGCTAACCCGACCTACGCAACTGCTTTTCTCTTGACGCCTTGGCGCGAGATTCACGCAGAGTCCGCTAGCCCAGGTTCCGCGAAATCATTGGGCCAAGACGGTTGGCCAGCCACAATGGCAATCGCTGCCACATCTGGACGAACAAGCGATATTTCGGATTCAGCGGATTGATGTCGGGCAGTTCGCCCGCCTTCACCAACCGATATTGGTAAGGCAGCGGCTGCGGCTCGAATCCCCAATTTTTCTTGAAACTATACGAGCCCGTGCCTTGTTTGCTTCGGCCATAGTCAAACACGCGTATACCCGCTTCACATGAGCGGCGCATAACTTCCCAATACATAAAATCGTTGGCCTTGAGTGCGCGCGCCTCGCCGGTACCGCCGCCGAAGTACGGCAGTATTTCGTCACGGAACACAAAGCTCATTACGCTACTGACGGCCCGCCCATCTTTTGTAATTGTCAGTATCTGGCAGTCATCGCCGAAAGCCTGCTTAATCCGCTCAAAATAGCGGCGCGAGAACACCGGCGTGCCGAGATTGCGCACGCTGCGCGAATAGGCGAAATAGAATCGATCGATGGTCTGGTCAATTTCGCTGGTCAACCCCGCCTGAATACCCTTACGCACCATCGCACGCTGTTTACGCGGAATGCGCGTCAGATTCACCTCTGGATCCGGATCCATTTCCTTACGAAAGGTTACATACAGATCTTTTTTCAACCATTCCGGCTGCGTGCTGCGTAGATTCCGTAGCTCCAGGTAATCGACCCGCATTTGCACCGCCAGTTCTTCCGCCGCCGCCTCGAGCGCCTGACGCGCGCGATCCGTGTTCGCCGCCGCGCCACCATAGACGAGGAAAGGGACCGAGATCAACGCATTGCCAAACATCCGACTGCGCACATGTCCAAGCGGTAACACACCGATCATTGCGCCACGTTCATCCTCTGCGCACAAATAGTACATACGATGGCCAAAGCTGCGTTCAAATATACCCTTCCACGCATATCGATGTAGAAATGTCGCATCCGGGCAGTTCTGCACAAACGCATCCCACGCCGCCGCATCGCCCGCCTGTGCTTCGCGGACGCGTACGTGATCCGTCGCCGTCTGCGTCGGCACACAACTTACCGCAGCCGTCACGCCGATGCTCCGCCGTTAGCGTCAAGGAATATGCGATCCATTCGATCCCAATGAAAATCACTCAACAGACGCTCCAGACGCCGTTCCATGCGGCTCAAATTCATGTAGTGCCGAGTACGTGTGCGCAATGACAAGCCGGTTTGCCTGGGTTGATCGGGATCGATCTCCCACGGATGAAAATAAAAAACGCTCGGCCGGCCGTCGTCGCGGTTCACGCGACGAATGGCCCAACGGGACGCCGCATATGGCAACAAGCGGAAGAAACCGCCTCCACCACCAGGCCAATTACGCCGCATAAGCTTGACCGTACTGATGGGAATCTCGAGGATGCCGGTTTCCTTGTGCCGGAAGGGGAAGCGCGGCGCATCGGGCATACCGTACAAATCGTGCCGCACCGGATAAATACTGGAGCTATAGTGATATCCGGCGTCATTCAATGTATCGAGTGCCCAAAGGGTATCCCGATTAATGGAATAACTTGCAGCGCGATAGCCGCGCACTTCGATACCGGAAACGTCTTCGAGCAGATGTTTCGTTCGCCGTACATCGTCGCTAAATTCAGCCGGAGTCTGTTGCGTCACACGAACGTGGGAATAGCCATGACTCGCCACTTCATGACCGGCTTCGACGATACGCCGAACCAGGGACGGGTAACGCTCCGCAACCCAGCCGAGCGTAAAAAACGTCGCCTTAGCGCCGTGTTCGGCGAATAGTTCGAGCACGCGGTCGGTGTTGCGCTCGACGCGACAGGGTAACGTCTCCCACGTGTCACGGGCGATATGCCGCTCGAACGCTGAGACCTGAAAATAGTCTTCCACGTCTACGCTCAGTGCATTGGTAATAGAAGACGTCATATTGGTAATTCAGTTTCCATCCGAAATTCAGGCACGCTACCGCCCTTCCCCGTAAAGAGACCGCAAAAAAACTGCTCGGCTCGCCCGGCACGCCCCGCCCGTGGTTGTGGTCGGGGCCACGGACACCGGATCAGACCCGGCCGGCCCCGGACTGCCGCCGGTCCTCTTGCCAAACGACCAGCACATCGCGAATACGTTCGGCAGCCCGCCCGTCCCATTTTTCGGGAATGCGGCCGGCCTTGCCCCCTGAGGCAAGCACATCGCGCGCAACCGACAAAATCGTGTCCGCATCGCTGCCGGCAATCGTATTCGTACCTTGATCGATCGTAATCGGCCGCTCGGTGTTGGACCGCAACGTAATACACGGCACCCCCAGCGCCGTCGTCTCCTCCTGCATGCCGCCGGAGTCGGTCAACACCATTTGCGCGCCGGCCATTAGGCCGAGCATTTCCAAATAGCCCACCGGCGGCAACATCCAGAGGCGGGGCGCTGCGCTCAATTTCTTCAGCAAGCCGGCCTTTTGCAAAACTGCGCGCGTGCGCGGATGCACCGGGAAAACGACAGGCACGTCATGGCTCAGACATACCACTGTGTCGATCAGGCGCTCCAGCACAAACGGATCGTCGACATTCGATGGTCTATGTAGCGTCAATACGGCATACGAGTCGCCACAGGTCGCAACGGCTTTGGCGTCTGCATAGCGCGCTAATGTCTTGGCCGTCGGTATGGCCTTCGCCCGGTGACCGAATAGCGTATCGATCATCACGTTACCGACAAAATGAATACGCTGTTCGTCGATACCTTCCCGCACCAGATTGGCGTGGGCAGTGCGCTCGGTGGTGAACAATAACTCTGAAATTTGATCGGTAAGGATGCGATTAATTTCCTCCGGCATGGCGCGATCGAAACTGCGCAGGCCCGCTTCCACATGGATGACCGGAACCCCTTTCTTGACCGCAACCAATGCACAGGCGATGGTGGAATTAACATCGCCGACTACCAATATTCCCGATGGATCCACGGCATCAATAACCGGCTCGAAACGCCGCATAATCTCCGCCGTCTGTACGGCGTGGCTAGCGGAACCGACCTCTAAATCGACGTCCGGCTCGGGAATGCCGAGCTGGTTAAAAAAGGCATCCTTCATGTCTTCGTCATAGTGCTGACCGGTATGGACGAGGCATGCAGGTATGGGGCAGTCCGGCGCACGAAGTGCGGCCATAATGGGTGCGATCTTCATGAAATTAGGCCGCGCTCCAACGACGCACAGCAACGCGTTACGCGGCAAGCCGGCCGCGCGCTGCCCCGCGTCGCCGGATAATGACAATGGCGTTAATCTACTCATGGTTTCATCGCCGATAGCCTTGCCGAATTTTCATTATTTCACCTCGGGCAATAGCGCTTTGACTAAATCTCGCGCCTTCCCCAGCACGCCTTCCATCGAATCGATGCGCTGCTCCAGCATCGCCACGCGCTGGGCGAGATCTACGTCGCCGGCCGCCGACGTTGCTGACGGCGACTGCGCGCCGTTGGTCGTCGATGCGACGGTTGCGCCCGAACCTTCTTCATGCAATTCCTGAATCACTTTGGCCAGCGTACTCTCGTCGATTTCGTGCAACTCTTCGAGATATCCGATCAGCATCACCCGATCGCACAACGTGTTGATGCGGCGCGGCACACCGCCGGTATAGTCAAATATGACTTCGTAAGCGCCACGCGTGAATGCGGGGTCTTGCTTCCAGCCCACCAGTCCCAAACGGTGTTCAACGTAGGCCTGTGTCTCAACTAAATCCATTGGGCCGAGGTGATACGAAGCAATGACACGCTGGCGCAACTGTTCGAGCCGTGGAGAACGTAATACCTCACGAAACTCCGCTTGTCCTACCAGGAAACTCTGGAACAACGAGCGCGCACCCACTTGATAATTGGATAGCATGCGCAATTCTTCCAGCGAATGCACAGGCAGATTCTGCGCTTCATCAACGATGAGAAGTACTCGCTTACCTTCGCGCGCATTGCGCATCAGGAAATTTTCGAGATCCTTTAAGATGGTCGATTTGCTACGGCCCTCATGGGCTAAGCCAAAAGACGCTGCGACCATCTTTAACAAATCGTCGGCATCGAGTTGAGTCGTGACCAGTTGAGCTGCAACAAGATTCTTGTTTTGCGGTAGCTCGGAGAGCAAGGTGCGCAATAAAGTGGTCTTCCCGGTACCGACTTCACCGGTAACCACAATGAAACCTTCGCCCTGGTTTATACCGTAACGCAAATAGGCGAGCACACGCTTGTGTCCGCTACTGCCAAAAAAGAACCGGGGATCGGGACTAAGATGGAAGGGCTTGCCCTTCAAATTGTAGAAGGCTTCGTACATCTCAAAAATGCATGTAAACGCTGAGCGTCAGTCGATTTTCCGTATAATCGGCGCCACTTTGGTTAGAATTGCGCTGCGTATGGCGATACATTAGTGTGGCGCTCGCGTTACGACTCAGGCGGCGTTGGAAGCCCGTACCGACGTACCAAAACGTGTCTTGCCGATCGGTCGCCAGATAACGAATACGATTTAGCGAGCCGTCGATCAAATAGCTGGTCCGCGACGCAAATCGCCAATTTAGATTGGCACTGACACCAGACACTTGTTGCTTGACGAGACTAACCAAAAACTCGCGCCTTTCGTCGTAAACCAAAACAATGGCACTTGTACGGCCGGTATTGAACGCATAGCCAATCTGGCCCCGTTTACGCTGGTAAGGCTCGTTGGTCAGATTTACCGGAACTCCAGCTACGGTGGCCAGCGCCGACTGCAATTGGTTCACACCACCGGCGGGGACCCGCGTGCTAATTCCATAAGGCTCCACGCGCACGAGATCGCCCGGCTGCGGATTAACGATCGAAGCTCCCGTTACTGGGTCGGAATAAGTGATCGGCAGTCCGGCCACTTGCTGTACAACGACCGTGTCTTCCACATAACCAGCCGTCCAATTGCTGTGCCGCGTGCGCAAAGAAAAACTGCCATGCCACCTGCCGCCGGTATTGAGCCCGACCGAGCTATCGACATAGCCGACGTTCAGTTTAGTGCGGCTGGTCGGCTGAATTGACACGTTCGCGGATTTGTACTTACTGCCATACAACGTATCGACAGCAATTGTGTCATTGGCGCGCCATCCAACGCCTGCGGCCAAGTAATTGCCATTGCGAAATGCGCGCGGAGTAGATGTCGGGAAATTATGCTGTTCGTAACCGGCCTGGGCCAACAGGCTCCAGCTCGACGTCACGCCATAGCGAGCGTTCATGACGCCTGCCTCGTTGTTGTAATCACCATAGTTCTGACGCTTTAGACGGTCATTATAATAATTAAGCCCCCAGGATAGGCGGCCAAAGTGTGGGCCGCTGCGTAGATCGGCGTCGACTCGATTACCGTTGGCATCGGATGCCCCACCACTGGAATAATACGTACCGTAGTTGGAATAGCGCAGTAACGCCGTACCATAGCCACCGAATGCGTGACGATAGTATGGACTGAGACGATACGTATAAAAGTTGGCCCGATTGTTGCCGCTGAAGTTGTTCAACGCAATCGACCGCGACGAATTGATCAAAGCCTGACCCGCAGTCATGTTGGCGTCCATAAACACCGAATCATTCACCAACTCGGCCTTGGCGACCGCATTGAGTTGGTTGTAACTGTGGTCACGCGAGGGGTCTTGAAGAAAGATCAAATTTTGGAGGCGGTAATCCGCCCGCATTTTTAGCCGGCGACTGTCACCCGTAACGACGAAGCCGGGCGAGATTTCGGTGATCAGGTCGCCTTTCTCCGATCCCCGCGGCGCCAACGTTACGTTATCAGTATACGTCTCGCCGAGCTTCAGGTTCGGTATGAGCTTCCAATCGCCCGCCGAGGCGCCACTGATCGGCAGCGCACCGAGCAACACGGTGCTGACGACCAACTTGAGGAGATTCACATTGAGGGACGCTGCACATTTGTCGCCATGGCTGTGCCGGTTATTGTCCGTAATACCCATAATATCCCCCATAGTAATCGCTACTGAACGATCGGCGGCTCTTGTTCAGGGCCATTCCGATCACCTTGCTCTTATCGAGCAAGGAAACGGCCTCCGTTACGGCGCTCTGAGGGGTTTTACCGGATTCCACAACCACCAGGATCTGTCCCACCAGGTGGGCCAATACACTCGCCTGGCTGGTGACCAGCAACGGCGGCGTGTCCAGAAGTACGATTCGGTCCGCATAACGCTCGGAAAGCTCATTGGCGATGCGCTGCATATCTTCGCTGGCCAACAGTTCAGTCGAGTGGCTATGTATTCGCCCCGCCGGGATCACCTTCAGCTTCGGAATTTCGGTACCAATGATTACATCGCCGATATCAAGCTGAGGGTCCACCAACACATCGGTCAACCCAGGCCGGTTTTCCATACCGAGGAGCTGTGACAACGACGGCTTGACGACATCGGCGTCGATCAACAGCACGGTCGAATCACGCTCCATGGCCATGCTCATGGCCAGATTGAGCGCGTTGAACGTCTTGCCCTCATTCGGCAGCGCACTGGTGACCATGATCATATTGCCGCGGTCGACCGGCGCCGCGCCCTTGCCGAGCGCGTTCATGAGTAACGGGCGTTTGATCATTCGGTACTCTTCCGCGGTCTTGCTGCGCAGCCCGTCCGGCGTCAAGAATCCACGACGTTCGAGTCCCTTTAGATCAAGGCGATAAACCGCCGACGGGTCCACTTCTCGTTCAGGTTCCCGACGCGCCTCCGGCGCATCGTCACGGTTCAACTCAGCGAAAGCATCCGCGTCCTTATGTCCGGCCGTTCGATCGAGACGCTCGATCGCCTTCTCAATGCTGCTCATAGCAACCCCCTCAGAGAATGCAGTAGAACGCCCGGGCTCTGCCCGCCGCTGTGCAGCCAGATCACACCCGCGTAGACCAACGAAAGCAGTACTCCGACCGCCACGAAGGCGCCCGAATCCAGTCGCCGTTTAAACAACACCTCGGGCGTTAATACCCGAGATACGGCGCCGAACACCGGGAAGCCGCTCAGTTGGCGCAGATTCCGACGGTCGTAAACGACCGGTCGCAACTGTGCAATCAGGAACGCCAGCGCTAGACCCGAGCCTATTCCCATTAGCAGCACAATACTGCTAAACAGAAGCCGATTCGGGCCGGACGGAGTCAGCGGCACGCGCGGCGGATCAACCACCCTGAATTTGACGCTGTCGCCGGTTGCCTTGACGTCCTGGGATAGTCGGGCCGACTCGCGGCGTGACACCAATTCGTCGTAGTTCTTCTTGTTGATAGCGTAGTTGCGGTTGAGTTGCTTGAGTTCGGTCTCAACCTTAGGCAGCGTATTAACCATCTTGCGCAGATCATTTACGCGCGACTGATATTCCTGCACCCGTACACGCAGAGCTGCAAGGCCGGCATCGACTTGGTCAAGAGCCAACGTACGTTGCTGAAATAGCGGATCGACGGCGGCCTGTGCGTCCGGTGTCGATGCGGACAACGTCTTCAATTCCTCGCGCTTTTGTTTTTCCAACAGCGCGATCGTGCGCTTCAGCTCGATGACCGCAGGATGTTGATTGGTATATTTCAACCTCATGTCGTCAAGTTTACTTTCCAAGGCCTGTATGCGCGCGTCAACCGATGTCGTCAACCGACTGGTTGCCTGCGGGTACAAGGCCAAAGAATCTTCCTGATCCTGGCGACTGAGTTGCCGCATGAGTTCGTCGCGTCGCTGCTGCGCTTCACGAAGCTCAAGCTTGGTTTGCTCCAGTTGTGACTTAGCCTTTTGCAACCGATCGAAAAAATCTCCGGATTCGCCCGGCAACATGCCGACGTTGGCACGCTTGAAGTCCATGAGTCGATTTTCGGCAGCTACCAGTTTCTGTTCATAGTCGTTTATTTGTTGATCGAGGAATTTTTGCGCCGTATCAGAATCTTGGCGCGACTCCCCCAATGTCGATTCGACAAAAATCGTCAACAACGACTGTACGACGCGCTTGGCCGTCTGCGGCTGGCGATTGTCATAACTGATGGTGTAGAGATTTTCCCTGCGCGTGGTCTGAATCTTGATGTTTTTAGCCAGTCCGTCCAACAACGCTTCCATATCCTCGGGCGTTTTGGCGTTGATGTCCAAGTCCGCCATGCGCGCGACTTTCTCCAAATTCGGCCGGCTCAACAACGTCCGTGTCATGATCTTGAGTCGCTGATCGACGTTGGTATTAACCGCCAATCCACGCAGCAACGGCCGTAATATCGAATCGGTGTCCACGTACACGCGCGCACTGGCTTCGAATTGGTCCGGCATACGAAATACGATCACCCAGCCGACCAACACAATGGTCCACGCCAAAGCCATCGCGTACCACCGATGCCGCCATATCCCTCGGAGGTAATTGAGGCCCTGTTCAACTACTTCGTGCATAGCATTCTCCCGCTCCGTGCCTTAGACCCATGATCCCTAGAACCAAGCTTCTGGAATTATGAGCACGTCGCCGGGAAGCATATCGACATTGGCCGTTATATCGCCCTTGTTGATTAAGTCATCGAGACGCACTTTGTATTGCTTCTGTTTGCCATCGACGACACGCACGATGCTAGCGCTATTGCCGGCAGCGTATTCTGTCAACCCACCCACGGCGATCATGACATCGAGCAGACTCATGTTTTCTCGATAGGGCAATGCCTGCGGTTTGGAAGCCTCACCGACGACGCGAATCTGTTCGCTGTAACGTCCAACAAAACTGGTCACGATCACAGTCACGACCGGGTTTTTAATGTATTTGGACAGGCGTTTTTCCATCACCCGCGCCAGCTGAGTCGGCGTCTTACCGCTGGCAGGCACATCTTCAATCAGCGGCGTAGTGATTTTGCCATCGGGTCGTACCGGCACCGTGGCCGACAGATCCGGATTGCCCCACACGAAGACGTTGACGGTATCCAGCGGACCAATGAGATAGGGCGGCGTCTTTTCCTGATAAGCGGCCGAGCTCAGCGACGGCAGGCTACTCGTCGTAGCACAACCGCCGAGAAAGACCAGCAGCGCGAAACAGGTCAGCACATACGACCCGATCTTGAATTTACGTGTTTCCATGAAAAACCTCCCTAGCTCCGGGCAGCGCCTCGGACACTCGACTTAGTCATTGCTCGTTTATTGATTGGCTGTTGTTCAGCAAATTTTCGCGCTTTTCTTAATGTCGATAGCTTCGCTCCGTCCAGCGCGTTCGCGCCTCCCACGGCCGGATTCAAGCAGCTTTTCGCCTTTTCTTATCGAAAAAAGCGATACTTTGAAAAAAAACGATCGGTCGCTGCGCCCTGCACACCATAGCGGTCAACACCAGCACAACTTGATCACCCGATAATTTATACCCATATAATCTAGGCTTATTGGCGCAATCTGGTGATGGCCCAAACACAGCCGCGTCTGTCGCCGCGGTTTCGCAGACAATGATATAGCAATTTCAATAGGTTTTTGTCTGTATGTCATAAGTTATAGCGGCAGATTTCCACCGCGCACGACATTAACAAAACGAGGTTACAAAATAGCGAAGCCGACCTGATCAATTGGCCCTGGCAGCCGGTTCGACCGCATCCTTCGGGCGCAACAGCACCAGCATGGCAGGAAGTAACATGACGTCAAAAATCAGGGCCGAGAACAGGCCGACCGAGGTCAGTAGCCCGAACTCATCGGTAGGAACAAAGGCGGAACTCATCAAAAGAAGGAACTGTGCACACAGGATAAACGTGGTCGCGACCACGGCCCGGCCGGCGTGCCGGTAGGTCCGCATCAGGGCAAGCACGGTCCCCGCTCCTTGCGAACGATGTTTACTAAAGCTGTGATAAATATGAATAGTATCGTCGACCGCGATACCTACTGCGATACCGGCGATCATGGCCGTCGCGACGTCCAGCCAGATACCGACCATACCCATGAGTATAAAAATCAGCACCACCGGAGCGATGTTCGGAACCATGCACAGCGCGGCCGCTTTTGGCGAGCGCCACAACGCAGCTAAAATTAAAAATATCAGTCCCATCGCGCTCCACAGGCTACGCACCTGGCCTGTGATCAATAATTCTTGTTGATCGGCGAACAGCCGTCCCAGTCCCGCAATGTGCACTTGAAGGTCGGCAATCGGATGCGCTTTCAAGTGCGTGCGGATGGTGTCCATTACTGCTTTGATCTCGTTGGCGCCGTCGACCCGCAGGTTTACCGGGATGCGCGCGCGCCGGAATTCACGATCAACCAAATCGTACAGGTCGCGCCCGTCGTAAACGAACAGATATTGGCTCACCAAGCGTCGATCGGCCGGCACGCGGCGATAATCAGGATTCTCGCCGTGAAATGCCCAATTCATTTCCTCGATGACCTCAGCCATCGACATGCTGCGGTCGACTTCAGGTAACGAACCCAGCCAGTGTTGAAAATTCCTGATGGCTTGTAACCGTCGCGGTTCCTTCAAGCCATCACGAGCGGGCGCATCGAGAATCAACTCCAAAGTCGACACGCCGGTCAGTTTCTGCTCAACCAATTTAGTCGACTGAATCAAAGGATGCTGGGGGTGAAAAAATCGATACAGATCGGTCTCCGCCCGCACTTGAAACAGCCACGGCGATCCGGCCGCAAACAACACGATGGTGACACCGACAATCCAACCGGCGCGGCGAATGGAGACTCGCGCTACGTGCCGTACCAGCCAATCGATCATGCCCAGCGAACCGCGCGCCATCGGCCACGCTTTACGGTCCCAATAAGCGAATAAATGCGGCAACAGCACGATGACAACGAAATACATCAGGACCATACCGACGGCGGCCGCAACACCGAAGGTTTGTATAGGCTGAATCGGGCTCAGGCCCAACGACAACAAACCTGCTATGGTCGTCAAAACGGTATAGCGCGTAGGCCGGCGCACGTCCTGCAACGCCCGCTCGATGCGCTCTACGCCAGTCGCGCCGGCGTGTGCCGCATGCGCAACGGCATTGTATAGATGGATCAACAATGCGATGGTCAACGCCGTCATGAACGGCGGGATGACTCCCGCGATAAGAGTATAGGGCCGACCCCAGATGGCAATGACGGCCAGCGTCCCGCCGACCACGGTGGCCATGACCACCACTGCCATGACGATCGTGATGGCGCGGCGGAACAACCACCAAATGAGAAACAACCCGACCAAGCTGGTGAGTGGCACGAACACGGCAGTATCGTGAAGCAACGACTGCAGCTCCGCCACATCCAAAGCCACCTGCCCCGCCACGCCGGCAACATTGCCCGACAAGCCGGCCGCATGGATAGCCGACAATACATTTTTTTGCAGTGCGACGCTTTGCCAACTGTCGGTCAAGCGCCGCGGCCGAACCACGAGCGCCACCACCGAAGCGTCCTTAGACACGACCATGCCGGGAGCGAAGCGATCCGACTCAAGCCGGTCGATAATCGCTTTGCTCGAGCCGGCTTGCAGCTTCTTGACGTTAATCAACGGCTCGACCACGAAGCCGTCCTCGGAACTGGCAATATGGTCAAGAGAGGTGGGTGAAAATACGCGCTCGACGATGGGATTGGCGCGCAAGCGATGCACAACTTGGTCCAGAGCCCGAAAGAACTTCGGACTCATGATGTGGGCGCCCTCGAATAGGACGATGAGAACCTGGTCTTCCGGAAAATGCTTGCGCAGTTGCCGGTCGAATACGACCGCCGGCGCGCCGGGCGGGAAATACACCTCAGGTGCGTTATTGATCGTCAGCCGCGAAACAAAAACAAACGACCCGATCAATAGCGCTAACAACAGCGCAACGGTTAGCCACGCGCGCGGCGCAGAGCCGGTCAGAAGTGTGCGCGCCATCCCACAACGATCATGCTGTGATCCTTGTGGAAGCCGCCAATAGTACCGTCGGCACCGTCGAAATAGTGCATCCCTAGATAAACTTCATGCGGCTCCCAGCCGAGGTAGGCAATCTCCGGATTGAGATAAATATCACGTTTATCCAGACCGACCGAAAAACGCAGTTTTGCTCGCCAGCGATTGTAAGCAAACACGTTTTCCAACGAGCCGTTGAATGAGTAAATATTTTTTCGGTCGATAATATTCGGCGTGTTGAGCAAATGATGGCCCGCCAATTGCAAATTGACACGCGCATTGGCATCGCCCGGGTAAAACTCGACACCGGCGACCCAGTCCAGACCCTTGACACTGATCAAGCGCAAGTCTGTTGTCGTAGCCGGCGCAGCGCTGAGATAGGCAAGTTCCATCCGCCAGGTCGCACCGCCGGATTCAAAGCCGAGATCGCCGCCGACCACGGTGGTCCATGGATGGCGTGCAACGAAGGTATCGCCGGTGGCGGCCGCCAAAGCTGCAGTAGCACTCCCGGTGGCGAGCAAGGTTCTACGCGCCGCGTCGTTCATCTCGTAGTATGGCAACGATTGTCGTGCACGTTGCACGGTCAACGCATAGTCCAGGCCGCTACCCGTGCGACTCATGCGCACGCCATAGCCACCCTGGCCACCATCGTCTTCACCAATCGTACCACCCTTGATCATCGGCGCAACGAGCGGCGAATAGGGTAGTCCGACGAACTGGCCACGTTGACGATCGACCGGATACCAAATGCTGTCGCGGTTAGCCAATTCGGCCGGCCGAAAATCGGGCACCCACAGCGCATCGAACTTATAACCCTGTCGGAAACTCTCCAATCGCAGCGCCGGCACCGCGCGCCGCCGATCTTGCAGGTCATCGAGCGAGAACCGCGAGATGTCTTGCACGCTCAGCCGATCCGTCGGCGGTATTCCATCCACGCGCCCCCAAATCACGGTCTGCGCACCTGCCGTCAGCCGCATGTTGGTGCCGCGATAACGTACATAGGTATCGCCGTAATCAAGCTTACCGTCGCTGTAGTCAGGCGTACCGGTTTGAAGATAGCCGTCGACGCGGGCGGCAATCCGGTATTCCCAGTGTTGGCTAGGCCGCCAACGCGCGCTCGCCGCGCCGTTGACATAATAACTCCCGTCGACGCCCTGAGACCTATCCGTCAACTGGCCCGCTTCGACCCACAACTGATCGACCTTGGCGCGAAACCCCATCGCCTGGTCGGGCGCGCTCGAATCGAGAGCGCTCTGATAGCTGGGCAAGGCTTCGGCGGTACCGCCAAAAACCATGACCTGCGATTCATCGCCGCTCTCCGTATTAGCCGTCGCCGGCGCTGGCGTCTCGGCAACGGTGGCGGGTGGAGTTGCGGCTTGTTGTGTCGGAAGCGCGGTGGCGTCAATCACATAGCGCGTTACAGACACTTCGACCGGAATGATACTGATCGATTTGTAACCGATCTTGCGGATCTTTTGATAGCGGGCGTGCAAGTTGCGCTGATCGCGGAACGCGCCTGCATTGACGGCGTAACCGCGTTCTATTGGGTCGTTCACGACGCGTGTGGGGATGCCATTTTTTTGTAATCGAGCGGCCGTGCGTTTGGCGTCCGACCACTGCGGATACACGCGCAACATCAACGTTTTCACGTGCAGAACGCTGCTCTCCTTACGCATTGTGGCGACGTAACCTTGCTGCTGTAACTGCGCCACCTTGCGCTCGGCCTGTGCTCGGCTGATATAGACAAAACGTTCGCTCTTTTGCGCACCTTGCGCGCTCGTTCGGCTTGTCTCACTAGCGCGCGGTGCGGCGCCCGGTAACGCGGTGACCACCACACGATAGACATCTCGAGTCTCGACCGTGGTAATGGTATGCAGGTTGCGGTAGCCAAGCGCATGCAACCGATCGGACTGCCGCTTTAGCGCGCCGTCGCGATCGAATCGGCCAACGCTGACGGCATAACCGGACGTGGTGCGCCGGATCACCGCCGGCGTAATGCCTTGCGTCTGCAGCGCGTGTTGGACAATGCGCGCCAACTCGAACTCGCCATAATAACCAAGCTCCAAGCGGCGAACGGATACCTGCTGCGTACCCTTGACGACTTCGACGCTTCGTGATGGGCCGCGCAGTTGGCGCGCACGCGCTTCCGCCGCGGCTCGCGTATCGAAATCATTCGCCGACCGAAATGACTCGCGGGCGTGCGCCAATGGCACCGCAGCGACCGCCAGCAAGGCCCACGCCACACACGTGCGCGCGACTAAAGCGGCGCCGGCCGAGCTACACCCTCGGGTCCGCCGGAACTTCGTCCAATTCACTGTAGAGCCGGCCGAAAGGCCGCCTCGCGGGTCGGGTCTGATAGGACTTCACGGCTAAAAAAATTATCCGGTAGGCCGCGATCATAGACAATTTTCTGGATTTGCATGCGGGTCTGATGTCCACTAACCAAGTCGGTCACAGTGCTGTCCATTACAGTCCAATACCCCTGGATCTTTTCTATCTTATGTACCACAGATCGCTTTACCGGCTGCGGTTTGCCGCGCTCATAGAAATCGACGCGCAACGCGATCAACGCCGCCGGATAGATCCAGCTGATGCGCTTACTGTAGACGGAATTATCGGGGTCACGCGGAATACTTTCCAAGACGTCGCACATCACACCCTGGAACTTCTCCTTGCGCAGCAGTCGATGCCGATCCATGGACACCTCACGGTCACGCAGATCCTCGTAAAAAAGGTCAGAACCGACAAATCGGCCGCCCTTGCGTGACGACGCAATACGCCGGGCGCGATCCAGAGCCGGTAAATACACCCATTGATCGGTATTATCGCCGGCGTGATCGATGGTCAACATACCGGTGCCGGAAATGTCCGCCGGCGCCACAAAGCGAATCAGCGAGGCGTTTTCGCCACCACCCCGATCCCGGCCGTAGACATACATTTGGCGTATGCGCGGTGCATGGCCAGGGTCGACCAACAGCATAACCCCGCGGCTGCTGGCATCGCGCCCATGCGGGCGATCATACACGGCCTGCGCGAGCTTAGTTCCGGCTTGATCGGGATTGGCTGCCGCGAAGGCGTGCAGCCCGGGCACCACCAGTAGTAACAACGAGAGGAAAATCAACTTCCATGGCGTACTCGTACGCGCGCGACATGAATCCATACCAACACCTGCGCCCCCAAGCCTCGTCATACTCTAGCAGCATTCCGCATGAGGTGGAACAGCATCGCGCGCCGCCCACTGCAGGAGCTACGAAGCCATACGCATCGGCACTTCCTGATGTCGGCTTACGTCCGAATGCGATCGATAGGCTAATTGCGGACACATTTGTGCGGCCAGGCCAGGCGCGTTTTGAACCACCGTCGTGAGCGCGGCACGCAAATCAACCGCGTACGGATAACGTGTGCCGCGATGGTCACAACCTTGCCCGGCACGACGCAGGGGGATGCACATACGCCCGATCAGCCGTGCCATGGCCGGGCGAATCAAAAACAAGAGATGCTCGATATCTCGATCCAGGCAGTAGAAGAAGGCCGCGCGCAACAGTCCGAACATCACGCTTGGATCGTTGGAGGGACTGCCGGACTGAATGCCAATGTTGGGTACTGAGTGCTTGCTTGATGTGCCGCGATAGTGACAGACGCGCGATACCTCGGCAATCGTACCTTGTGTGATCAGGCGCTCGGTTTCCCGATCCAACACACCATGGTCCTGGATCGGCAGCGCCCGCGCATCCGGTAACACCAGCCGCAGCGCCGCCACCCATTGTCGGTCACGTTTGCGGCGCACCAGAAAATGCACCGAGTCAGGGTCGTACGCGTCTTGTTCTTGGCCGTTCGGGTATTGGCGGGGATCTTCATAACCGGTGTTGAGACAATAAACTCGGTAACGGAGCCGGAAGTGTTCGCGAAGCGATTGTTCGGTGTCGGCGAGAACCACTTCGTAAGTATCATCAAATGCCATCAAATTGTCCGCGTTCGCCCCAAGCTTCGAGGCTGCTGATACATCGGACCAACGTATGTAGTGGTGTGGCCCGGCTGCGGTTTGCTGCTTCTAGATGCGCTCTAGAAATACGCTGTCCAAATTTGAGTTGCAGGTTAGCGTAAGCACAAGCGGAAGTTCCATGTACCAGTTCACAGTTTGTGCACGCTTAAGAATTTGGATCATTCGGGATCCCATGCCCCGGCCGATCTATACATTGTCATTTTGATTCTTGATTGTGACGGCGAGCGTATCAGCAACGGCTGTTAAATTAAATGAATTTGAGGCGCCGATCACGCTCCGGGGCGTTGACAGCGGACTTACCGCACGTGCGCGCATGTTAGACTTGATTCAGACAAAACAGCGGGTTAGCCTGAATGCGGGTGGATGGGGGATTCGATATGGAACACGCGAGCATCGCTGGTTCATTTCACGATTATTTCCGGCTCGTGCTGGCCGACTCCAGTGACTTGCGGGCACGGGCCTATAAACTTCGCTACGAAGTGTACTGTCGGGAGTTCGGGTTTGAATCGGAGGAGCATTGTCCGAATCAGCAGGAACGTGATGACTACGACGATCAGTCCATCCACTGCCTGCTCATGCACCAGGCCACCGGGCGCACCGCCGGTTGTGTACGCTTGGTGCTCGCCGACCCGCGCGACTTGGCTGCACCGCTGCCGTTCGAGCGCTTTTGTTCCGCCAGCTTAGACCCGAACTCGATCGATACTGCGCAGCTCTCGCGCACGCGTATGGGCGAAATCTCGCGTTTAGCGGTATTAGCGGGGTTCCGGCGCCGCCCGAACGAAGACCGTTCACCGTCCGGGGCGACCGATGATTACGTTATCAGCAACAATGAACGACGTCACTTTCCGTATATCTCGCTCGGGTTACATCTGGCCGCGGCATCGATCGGCTTGCTCAGCGGCCTCGACGGCGTGTTCGCCATGATGGAGTTGCGATTGGCGCGCCACTTAAGCCACTATGGCATTAAGTTCGTGCAAGTCGGCAACGTGGTCGAGTACCACGGACCGCGAGCACCCTTCTACATCAATCGCGCCGGCTTGATGGATAATCTCCGGCCCGAAGTTCGTGAACTGCTGGACGCCATCACCGCCGATCTCGATGTCCCGGTCAAACGCGCGCGTCTGCGGGTCGTGCAATGATCGCATCGACGCACGGGCATCCACGCTCGATCGCCCCTACATGACCGACAGCTTTCACTACGAATCCGCCTTCGCGCGAAATATCGGTTGGCTGACCACCACCGAACAGCAGCACCTACGGTCGAAGCGAATCGCCATCGCCGGCATGGGCGGCGTCGGCGGGTTTCACCTGCTGGCCTTGGCACGCTTAGGTCTCGGCAAATTCAACATCGCCGACTTCGATCACTTCGAGCTGGCCAACTTCAACCGCCAGGCCGGCGCCACCATGAGCACACTCGGTCAAACCAAAGTACAGACGCTCGCCGACCAAGCCCGCGACATCAATCCGGAATCGGACGTACGGGTGTTTCCGATCGGCGTCACCGAGTCAACCTTGTCAGATTTTTTTACGGACGTGGACTTGTACGTCGACGGTTTGGACTTCTTCGCTTTCGACGCCCGCGAGTTGGTATTCGACTACTGCGCCCGACACAACATTCCCGCGGTCACGGTCGCGCCCTTGGGTATGAGCGCGGCACTACTCAATTTCATCCCCGGTCAGATGAGCTTTGAAGACTACTTCGGCTGGACAGGAAAAGCCGAATTGGAAAAAGCGGTCCGTTTCCTGGTCGGGTTGGCGCCCGGCCTACTACACCGACACTATCTAGCCGACCCCACGCAGGTGAATTTGGTCGAGCGCAAAGGACCGTCCACCATCATCGCCTGCCAGTTGTGTGCCGGCGTCGCCGCTGCTGAGGCATTTAAGATCCTGGTGCAACGCGGTAAAGTTTGGCCGGCGCCGCACGGCATCCAATTCGATGCCTTTCGCAACAAAATGACGCATACCTGGCGTCCGGGCGGCAATCGACACCCGCTGAATCGCCTGGCGATCGCGCTGGCCAGACGCCAGCTGGGTCTGTGAATACGTTAGGCGCCGAAAAAACCCGCCTCGTAGGCACGGTTTCAGCGGTGCACACATCAGCCTCCCACCAACCGCACGGATAAATCCGTGCCTACAAAAACCTAGCGGCTTGGCGAGAGAGTCAAGGGTTCGGCTAACACAACTGACGCCGCCGAAACACTGTAGGCACGGCTTCAGCCGTGCAGGGGTCTGGGACATTTGCCCCAAGCCCGGCGAGCCCGTTTCAGGCCGCGGGCTTGCGCGCTAATACGTTGTAACAATTACCAGAAGTTGTCTCTGACTCGATACCGAAGCCGGCTGCCAGCAAGCGCGCCCGAATATCGTCCTGGTGGTACGGCGTGTACAGAATACCCTTGCGCATGCCCCAACGGTTGATGCGCTCGGCAATGCCCTTCAGCGGCCAGCGACCGCGCGGATATAACAGCACATTAGCCGCCAGGGTGCCGCCGGGCCGCAAAACCCGCAAAACATCGCGAAAAGCGCCGTCGACATCGGGGAAGCAATGCACCGAATTGGCGATATTGGCGGTATCGAAACTGGCATCAGGAAAAGGCAAGTTGGCGGCGTCGGCGAGCTGAAGATCGATCTCCGGCCGGTCACGGAATCGATGAATGGCGCCGGCCAACATCGCTTCGGCATAATCGATACCGACGATCTCGCTGTCGGGCATCTTGCGCCGCTTGCGCCAGCGCAGCAGAAACTGCAATAAGGTACCGGAACCACAGGCAATTTCGATGTGACGGTGACCAAAATGCGGGCCGAAGAAACGCAATTGCTGCCCCAACGTACTGTTGTATGCAAACGTCAAGATAAAAAAGCCGCGTACGTCATACCACCAGGGCGGCGAATCGTAGGCGGCGGCGATTTCGTCGCGGCTTTTGCCATTAGCCATGGGGACCTCCGGAAGCGGCGCAAGCGATGTATGGCTGTGTAATCTAGCACAACTACCACGGTATCCGTGCGAGCTATCCCACAGCTCGAAAATGTGTATCTACGAAATGCCCGATATCGCCGTCTGTTTTTTTTACAGTCGCGCACCTCGGTGGCGTGAGGAATTTAATTATGTAATTGTTTTTTAAGCGTTTTTAATTTGTGGCATGGAATCTGCTTTGTACAGCAGCAAGGGAAGGCTTGGCCATACCGAGTCCGGGAACCTTCTACAAATGCAGTTAGATGTTCACACATTAAGGAGAATCAGTATGTTCCGCACAAAACAAGCCAGCAAGGCCTTAGTGGGGGTAGCTGTTGCAGCCGCCTTGGGGTTTGCCAGCAGCAACGCCATGGCAGTAGCGTTTAATGACTTTACGGTCAACGAGGGTTCGGTGCCTGGGGCAGCCGCTAACACCTTTACCGCCAATAGGGTCCTCGGAAATTATGAAGAGGTCATCACTTTCAACCCTGGCGGCACCTTCGACGTTTCGCTGAAGTGGAATGCTTCGGATTTTCGCCCTACTAGCTCGCTGGGTAATCAACTCGGTGGCGCCCTTAATCCTCAGAATTACGGCTTGTATGCCGTGTACCAGGGCTCCGGCACGTTCAGCTCATCGGGCGGCGTCACCACCTTCACCACTACGCCGGGTGTCGGCAGCCTGAGCGTGTTCATTGATCCTAGCTCGGACACCACCTTCACCGCGCCGGGAACTGGCGCCAGTGCGTGGATGACTGGCAATATTGGCGACGACTACCTGATCGCGACGGGCATTCCGGAAGCGCCTGGCGGTGGAACAGTTCAGGATTCGGCTACATGTGTCGGTGGTATCAACTGCGGTAGCTTTGGCACCAAGACCAGCTTCAAGTTGACGACTGCTGGCAAGTCATACTTCACCTCGCCGGTGCCGTTTTATGACGTGTCGTTCCAGTCCGGTCAGCTGACCAGTTTTGCACCCACCGGTACCCAAACGATCGTCGGCTCGATGGATGTGGTCTTCGGTGTGCCGGAGCCGGCTACACTGGCTCTGCTGGGCCTCGGCTTCGTCGGCATGGGCTTAGGCATGCGCCGCCGCAAGGCATAAGCAGTACAGTACGACTTGTAGTAATGAACCCCGGCGCAACGCCGGGGTTTTTTTATTGTCCGTGCTCCGCCGATTCCGCAGCCAGATCCACCCGCGAATCGCTGTTGTGGTGATTCACCGACCCGCAGCGCGGTACCCGCGCGCTTACATGTCACGACCTACCAACCGGCACGGATAAATCCGTGCCTACAAAATCAACCCCGCACCCTTAATGTACGCACCCAACCTTGTAGGCACGGCTTCAGCCGTGCAATCTATCAGCCTCCCACTAACCGGCACGGATAAATCCGTGCCTACAAAAACTTTGCGCGC
>JASBUN010000005.1 GCA_030147845.1 Gammaproteobacteria bacterium | reverse complement strand
CACAGTGGCCGCACCGACCGCAGACGACGTAGGTAGCTGCTAAGATTAATTGAAGGGTGGCGGCCTATCGCGCCTCCACCGCAACCGGCATAAGGAGTAGGAACATGATGAATTCGATCGCGAAAATGAAACGAGGGTACGGCCCACAGCGCGCTCATCGCGCGGCGCTAGCGACGACGATGTCCGTGGTCCTGTTTGTACTTGCCACTACGGCGCAGGCACAGAACGGGAGCAATGGCGGCGTCATGAATAGCGGCGCGATGGGCAACGGTATGGGCGGCATGGGAGGTATGGGTATCATGATGATCGTGTGGATTCTGGTGGTTGTGCTGATCGTGCTGGCGATCGCCGCGTTGGTCAAATACCTGTTTCGGAGGTAAACCATGCATCCGACCAAACTGTCACGTCGTCATTTTCTGGCTTTTTGTGCCGGCACGGCACCGGCCTTGTTGGCGCCGCCGGCGGTTTGGGCGGCCACGCGCGCGCGCACTCGACCTGCACCCACCGGCGCCAGCGTCGAGATTGCGCTGAGCGCGGGCGAATCGAGTGCGCCCATCCTGCCCGGTGCAGCGACCAAGGTATGGCGTTACCAAGCCGAACTGCGTAACGGCCGCGCCGGTACGCTGTCGTCATTGGGTGATGCGAGTTATCTCGGCCCGATCTTGCGACTGCACCCCGGCGACCGTTTCCGCGCCCGCATCAGCAACCATCTACCGGAAGCGACCACGGTCCACTGGCACGGCCTGCATCTGCCCTCGGACATGGACGGCCAACCGCGGTTGCCCATCGAACCCGGCGCCACGTTCACCGCCGAGTTCCCCATTCGCGATCGCCCCGGCATATATTGGTATCACCCCCACCCGCACGGCGCCAACGGCGGGCGCACCGGCTATCAGGTATATCACGGCTTGGCCGGCCTGCTGATCATCGAGTCGCCCGCAGAAGAGGCGCTGGGATTACCGGCCGGCGCGTACGATCTGCCGGTGGTGATTCAGGACCGGCGTTTCGACGACCACAATCAGGTGGTCTATCTCGGTCAAGGCATGTCGGCGATGCACGAACGCATGATGGGTTTTCTCGGCGATCGCATCCTCGTCAACGGTCGCCCGGACTATCGTGTCGAGGTCGCCACACGACCGTATCGTCTGCGTCTATTGAACGGTTCCAACTCGCGTATCTACAAGCTGGCCTGGAGCGATGGTGGGCCGGTGACGATCTTGGGTGTGCAGGGCGGGCTGCTGACGCGACCGCTGAATCGACCGTATTTAACCCTGGCGCCGGCGGAACGCGCCGACCTGTGGGTCGACTTTGGTCAACACGCGGTCGGTGATGAACTGCGGCTGGTAAGCCAAGCATTCGAGGCCAACATGATGTCCGGCATGATGGGCGGCGGCGGCAAGGGCTCCAGCGGCGGCGGCATGATGGGCGGCGGCGCGGTGCCACAAGAACGTCGTGGCGGCGGTGGCGCTGGCGAACAAGAACGCGCGCATCGTCTGGGCGCTGCTGGCCGATGGTCGGGATTATCAGGCGGATTATGTGCCGGGCGGCCGCGCGTGAGCGGCATGGCCGGCTAAACCAACGGGTTGGATAGGACGACGACTGCATGGATGCAGGAGCTAGGGCAACGCCGGGAGCGTTTGCCGAGGTAACACTACCGATTGCACAGGCCATCACGACGTGATGGCAGGACAGGTAAGACCGCGAATGGCTAACCTCTTTGGGACATGGCACTGCAAGTGCGCTGGGATGATTAGGGGCCATTCAGCACATTCCATCAGGGACCGAGGCGACGGCCTCACCTAAAGTCCGGATGTATGGCTGCAATCGTTACCTTCCTGTCGTCAGGAAATGAGGGCTCGGCAAACAGGGGCGACCATGTATGTCCCGTTGCACGTACTGAGGGGCTCGTCACTCTTGCCTGCGCCAGTTCGACTGCGCGCACTCAGCGCCTGCGTCTGTGCCGTTTGCTGTGTCTCATCGCGCAAGGTTGCGATAAATCCCCACCAGACGACGGGCCTGCGACTCGAAAATCGCTGCCTCAGATCGTATCACCTGAACTGCGTCTCGCCGCGCCTGTTGTAATGTGCGAGGTACAGAGTGTCGGAACTATGTCATTAATTTAAGACACGCCACAACAAACAATTGAAACACTCCAGTCTGTTGATGTGGCGCGCAAACCATGGCATCACTTCCGCGTTAATAATGGTACGGAAATTGCCTTTCTCTGACGCCGAGCAGCCGCCGATTCACGCGGTTGGACCGGAAAAGGTCGTCGGTTGCTTGGCCGAATTGCTGGCTCCTCCTCAGGAACGGGATTTAAATTCGCGCCCAAATTATATCCATATAAAATATTGGGGAGATAATAAATGAGTCGAAAAATAATTACTTTAGCTGTGAGTGCCGTCGTACTGGGTACGGTTGCGGCGATGAACGCCCAAGCAGCTGTGAAGGTGTATGGTAACGTGCTGACGCAGATTGGCCGTTATGACAACGGAACCAATGGTGATCAAACACTCCAGAACGATAATACCGGCCGCGGCCGATTGGGCTTCATTTTTCATGAGAACTTGGGTAATGGCCTAATATCATTCGGTAAAATGGAGTTTCAGCTCGACATCAACGACAGTTATGCAGCCGGTTGTAACTCGGTCACCAAAACTAAAGGAGGCACCAGTATTGTTGGCGAACAAACCTGTATGCGTGATGCCTTCGTAGGCATCAAAGGCGGATTCGGCGCGATCGCTGGTGGTTCGTTTCATGGTGCGTATAAAACCACTGGTGGCGTACTGTACGATCCTTACGTTACAACGGTGCTGGACGCGCGCGGAGTCGGCGGTATGGCGCGCGGGCGTATGGCGCAAAACAATTTTGTGCGCCAGATCGTGCAGTACCAGACCCCCAACTTGGCCGGCCTTAAAGGACAGTTCCAGTATAGTTTTGATCAGAGTACGCCGAGTACGCCTAATAGCGGTACAACCAATGGCGATTGGCTGACCGGTCTGAAGTACGATATCGGCTCATTCCAGCTCATCGGCGCCTACGCGCACAACGCCGTTTCGGGAGGAAGCAGTCAGGATAATTGGAAAATCGGCGGGCAATGGAAGGGAGGTCCATTTATCGTACAGACACAATATGAGAATACTGAAACCGGTGGAACCCTTCTTTTCAACGGCAACAGCTATAACGGCAAGGCGCGGATCTGGTATCTGAACGGGGGCTATCGTATGGGCAATTGGGACTTTTACGCTTCTTATGCGGATTATCGGGCCCGCGATAACAATGCTTACGACACCAAATTCTGGCGCTTAGGCACCTGGTACCATTTTTCCAAGAGGACGTCGGTCTACGCTGGGTATCGCAAAAGCTCGATTGATGTAGGGCAGGATCAGGGCGTATGGGGTACTGGCCTACGCGTCGACTTCTAGGTCTGCGCAAAAATACCAACTCATAGTGTGTCGACACGGGGCCTTATGGCTCCGTGTTTTTAGTGTCGAAGCTACTCATGCATGCCCGGGTGATTCGCTGTAGACTAATTTAGAGACATTTTTATGTTGTAAATTTGCAACGATAAGGCGCGTGTGTAGTTTTTTTGAAGATAATTGTTGCAGAACCGCATAAAGTTGCTATATTAACCAAGCGAAATCAAACTGATTCCTTGGAGGAATACCGATTATGAATAAGAAAATCATCACGTTGGCGGTCGGCGCTGTGATGGGTGCGGCACCAATGGTCGGCGCGCAGGCTGATGTCAAGGTGTATGGCCAGGCGCAGGCGCAGGTCTATCGTGCGGATAATGGTCCAAACACGGTTACTCTGCAGAATGACAACGGCGGTCGCGGTCGTCTCGGCTTTTTGTTCAACGAGAAACTGGGCAATGGTTTAACCTCGTTCGGTAAAATGGAGTTCCAGGTCGACATCAACGACAGCTACTCCGCTGGTTGTAAATCGGTTACGAAGACAAGTGGCGGTACCGGTATCGTCGGCGAACAAACCTGTATGCGTGACGCCTTCGTCGGTATCAAGGGTGGTTTCGGTTCCATCGCCGGTGGCTCTTTCCACGGCGCATATAAAACGGCGGGCGGTGTCAAATATGATCCGTTTGTGACGACCGCACTGCAAGCTCGTGGTAACGGTGGCATGGCCTCGGGCCGTATGGCGTCGAACAACTTCGTGCGCCAGATCGTGCAATACGAGACGCCCAATCTAGCTGGTTTCAAGGTACAGTATCAGTACAGCTTTGATCAGAGCAATCCGGGCACCCCGAATAGCGGCACCACCAATGGTGATTGGCTAGGCGCGGTGAAGTACAAGATGGGTCCGTTTGAAGCCATTGCGGCTTATGCGCACGACAGGCAGCAGAGTGGTCCTAATTCCGCGAACAACAATTGGAAGGTTGGCGGCCGTTTCCATACCGGCCCGTTTATGGTTACTGCGCAGTACGAACGTGTCGAGACAGGCGCCACCGTGAATTTCAACGGCATCAGCAATACCGCCGGAACCAAGGCAAAAGTTTGGTATCTGAACGGTGGTTACAAGCTGGGTAACTGGGATCTAATCGCAGCGTACGGCAAATACGACTCGGACAACAATGCGCTCGATACTAAGTACTGGGTGGGCGGCGCTTGGTACCATTTCTCGAAGAAGACGTCTGTATTTGGCGGCTATCGCGCCAGCTTGGTCGATACGCCCAACAAGGATCAGAAGGTTTGGGCTACGGGTCTGCGCATCGACTTCTAACAATAAAAAGTTAGTCGTATAGTATTGGACGGGGCCTTCGGGCCCCGTTTTTTATTGCGCACGCCGGCGCAAATGCTGTCCGACGCTCGAAACTCGCGACGTATGCCGCCGGTTTTCAGAGCAACGCTCGGTGCGAGCAATGGCGCGCACGTTTTGCCGCCGTTTGACCTTTGTTTGAGCTGCGCACGCCGAAAGGGCAGCGCCGTGCTTAACGGCTACGATGCGTAATCGCCGCAGTGTTCCAAAGCCGGCTTCGGAATCGTTAGTATGATGTCTATGCCCCGCGTGCTTGCATTTGTTGTTTCGCTCGCGTGCACCGTTCTGGTCAGCGGATGCACGCTGAGTTTGCGTGCGCTGGCGCCGGACGCCGTAGTGCCGGCGCTCGGTTCCAGCGGGCGCGTGTTGGCGTTGAAGTCGGCGCGACAGTGGGCTGCGGTCGGTACCGCCGATGGCCGGGTGGAAGTGATGCGCATGTCGGACGGCAGCGAAGTCGCGGTTTGGACCGCGCACAGTGATTCGGTCAATGGTTTGGCATGGTTGCCCGGAGGCGAGCTGCTGTCAGGCGGTTATGACGGTCGTTTGGTGCGCTGGGATGCGCGCGGCCACCGGCTGCAAGCGTCGGCCGTGGTTGCACCGATTACCGCCATGGCCGTGGACGTCGTGCGCGACCGAGTATTGACCGGCCACGCCGATGGCACTATCCGTTGGTGGTCGTTGCACGACCTGCGCCCGGACGCGGCACGGCCGTTGTTCTCCGGCCAAGTGAGAGCGGTGGCCGTCAACGACAGGCGTCCGTGGGCCGCCGCTAGCGGTAGCGACGGCAAAGTTATGCTGCTGCGGCGTCGGCAGCCGGCGCATGCGCTAACCGCGCCGCCACGGGCGATCTGGTCGCTGGCGTTTTCGCCTGATGGCCGCGTCTTGATGGGCGGCGGCTGGTTCGAATTGGCACGCTGGGACCTGGTCAGTGGCAGTATGCGCCTGCTGCCTAACGCGCACCACGGTATTGTGAAATCGATTCAATTCAGCCCCGACGGTAAGACGTTGGCCACTATCAGCCGGCAGACGGATAGCTCGGTGTATCTTTTAGATCCATCCACTGGCGCGTTGCGCGAACGTTTACGCGCGCATAGCTTGTGTGGCGCCGCGATCGCCTATTCCGCTGATGGCCGCTACTTGGCTACCACCAGTGACGACGCCACGGTGCAGATCTGGAATATGCGTGTAGCAACGGATAAATAATTGACGGCGCCAATGCATGATCGAACTCAGATGCCCGTTTGCGGCCCATTGCACGGCTAAAGCCGTGCCTACAACATCAGTGATACGCGATAGGGTCCGCGGGTGATTGTGGCGGAGGTTTTGTAGGCACGGATTCATCCGTGCAGAGCGAAGCCACGCCGGGCCAATGCACGGCTAAAGCCGTGCCTACAACATCAGTGATACGCGATAGGGTCCGCGGGCGATTGTGGCGGGGGTTTTTGTAGGCACGGATTCATCCGTGCACCACTTAACGTCGTGACATGAACCTGATTGACCTTGGCGTGCTTTGCGCCTTGGCGAGAATAAATGGGATCAGCTTGAGTTGGCGTCAATCTCTCGCAAAGACGCCGGGCGCGCGAAGAATACCTAGGCGTTATGCGCTTTCAGCGATGCGTGGACGGACCAAACCAGACCAGACCCATTGCACGGCTGAAGCCGTGCCTACAACATCAGTGATACGCGATAGGGTCCGCGGGTGATTGTGGCGGGGGTTTTGTAGGCACGGATTCATCCGTGCATAGACGAACCGCCTATTCGATGGCTGAAGCGGTGCCCATATTGGCGGCAGGCAGCGAGAGGGCGCTGCGGACCGCACGGGCTTGTGAATAAACCACAGGTACTCCCAGGTTGGACGCGCAATCGGCGAAAGTGTCTATGCTAGAATACTCGCACTGCAATCACTGCCTCGGACCTTCCCATGTCTAGCGCACCAACGGCTCGTATCCGCGAGATTCCGTACAACTACACTTCTTTCTCCGACCGCGAAATCATCATCCGCTTTCTCGGCGAGGAAATGTGGCAAGTACTGAATCGTTTGCGATCCGAGCGCGTCACCGGTCAGTCGGCGCGCATGCTATTCGAAGTTTTGGGCGACATGTGGGTGGTGACCCGCAATCCGTATATCCAAGACGACCTGCTGGCCAATCGCAAGCGCCTCGGCTCTTTAGTGCACGCGCTGCATCATCGCCTCGATGCCATCGTTGCGCGCGCGCACGGTAACGAATGGGCGCTGCGCTTGGTTGACGCGGCGCGCAAGTCAGTACAAGAGTTCGAGCACTGGTTTCCGGCCCAACGTGATCTGCGGCGGCTCATTTTACGGCGTTTGAGCCGCGTTACGCGCAAAGACAATATCGATTTTGGCGGCTTGGCGCGCGTGTCTCATGTTACCGATGCATCGGACTGGCGCGTGCAATATCCCATCGTCGTGGTGGCGCCCGATTCCGAGCAGGAAATGGCCGGTGTGGTTTCGGCTTGTATCGATCTCGGTGTGACCATCATTCCGCGCGGCGGCGGCACGGGATATACCGGTGGTGCAGTGCCGTTATACGAAGATACCGTCGTTATCAACACCGAGAAGCTCGAAGGTCTCGGTGCAGTCGAAATGCGGCATCTGCAAGGTTTGGATCATGCCGTGCCGACGGTACGCGCTGAAGCCGGCGTGGTTACCCGCCGTGTAGCGGAGGTCGCGGAGGCGGCCGGCTACGTGTTTGCGGTCGATCCGACCTCACAGGACGCATCCACTATCGGTGGCAACATTGCCATGAACGCGGGCGGCAAGAAGGCGGTATTGTGGGGCACGGCATTGGATAATCTCGTCTCCTGGCGCATGGTGACGGCCCAGGCCGAATGGTTGGAGGTCGAGCGCCTCAATCACAATCTGGGAAAAATTCATGATCAGGAGTGGGTCGAATTCCGCGTCAGCCGTTTCAAGGCCGACGGCCGTACCAGCATCGGCGAGCCGCAAGTATTGCGCGTGCCCGGCAAATCGCTGCGCAAGCAGGGCTTGGGCAAGGACGTCACCGACAAGTTTTTAGGCGGCCTGCCGGGTGTGCAGAAAGAGGGTTGCGACGGTTTGATCACCTCGGGTGTATTTATTCTGCATCGTATGCCGCAATTCACTCGCACCGTCTGTCTGGAGTTCTTCGGCAGCGATATGGCGCGCGCCGTACCCGCCATCGTTGAAATAAAAAACTATGTCGATAGCCATGATCAAGTCATGCTGGCCGGGCTGGAGCATCTGGACGAACGCTACGTGCGGGCGGTTCACTACAGTACCAAGGCGCCGCGTCGTGAACTACCGAAGATGGTATTGCTGGCCGATATCGCTGGTGATGACGAGGATGCCGTGGCGCGCGCTTCGGCCGAGGTCGTGCGGCTCGCCAATGCTCGGGATGCCGAGGGCTTTGTCGCCGTCAGCCCGGAGGCGCGTCGTCGCTTTTGGCAGGACCGTTCGCGTACGGCCGCCATCGCCGCGCACACCAATGCCTTTAAGATAAACGAAGACGTGGTGATCCCGTTAGCGCGCTTGGCGGACTACAACGAAGGCATCGAGCGTATCAATATCGAGCATTCGATCGCCAATAAGCTACGCATGGTCGACGCGCTGTCCGAGTATTTGGCCGGCGACATGCCCGAGTCGCGTCAGCTACCGGACTACGAGGCGAGCGACGAGAACACCGTCATTCTCGATAGCAAACGCCAAGCCGCCCAAGAGCACCTGCAGGAGGTGCGCTCGCGCTGGCAGCAAATCCTCGAACACCTTGATGACGATGCCGCGGACTATGTCGATCTGCTGGATGATAATGCGCGCGGCGTTATGACGGCGGAGGATAGCGTCGTTGCTCTGCTGCTGCGCCGCGATCTGCGTATTTCCTTCCGCCGGGAAGTCGAGCGGCCGCTCAAGGAAATCTTTGGTGGCGGTGATTTGGAGCCGTTGCGCAAGCGCTTTGATAATATTCATGGGTCGATACGCTCCAGTCGACTGTTCGTTGCCACACACATGCATGCCGGTGACGGTAACGTGCATACCAATATTCCGCTCAACTCCAATGATTATCAGATGATGCGTGACGCCGAACGCATCGTCGAACGCGTCATGGCGCTGGCGACCCGGCTCGGCGGCGTCATTTCCGGTGAACACGGCATCGGTTTGACCAAGCTTCGCTTCCTGGAGCCGGAGGCGGTGCAGGCGTTCGCCGATTACAAGCGCCAGGTTGATCCCGACGATCGATTCAACCGCGGTAAGCTCGCCAGCGGTTCGGGTTTGGCCAATGCCTATACGCCGTCATTACGATTATTGCAGCAGGAAGCGCTGATATTGGAAGAGAGCGAACTTGGCGCGCTCAATGACGATATCCGCAACTGCTTGCGTTGCGGCAAGTGCAAGCCGGTGTGCAGTACGCATATTCCGCGCGCCAATCTGCTGTATTCACCGCGTAACAAGATTCTGGCAACGGGCCTTATCATCGAGGCGTTTTTATACGAAGAGCAAACCCGCCGCGGTATTTCCATACAGCATTTCGATGCCATGAACGACGTTGCCGATCACTGTACCGTGTGCCACAAATGCCTCAACCCGTGCCCGGTGGACATCGACTTTGGTGATGTCTCGATCCGTATGCGCAAGATTTTGCGGGAACGTGGCCAGAAGCGCGCCAACATTGGCACACGCATGTCGATGGCCTTTCTCAACGTCACCGATCCGACCACCATCAAGATTATGCGCAAAGTTATGATCCAATGGGGTTACGCCGGGCAACGCATCGGCTACCAGTTGGCGCGTCGTCTCAAACTCGCCAGGCGCGGAAAACGCCCGACCTCGACCACTGGCAAGACGCCGATGATCGAGCAGGTGGTCCATTTTGTCAGGAAACCGATGCCGGGCAGCCTGCCAATGCAGACGGCGCGTGCGTTGTTGGGTATCGAAGACGCCAAGATGATCCCTATATTGCGCGATGCCGCTAAGATCGATGAACACTCGGACGCGGTGTTTTATTTCCCCGGTTGTGGCTCCGAACGGCTATTTAGCCAAGTGGGACTGGCGACTCTGGCGATGTTGTACCAGGTGGGCACGCAAACCGTGCTGCCGCCCGGCTACTTGTGCTGCGGTTATCCGCAGACATCCGGCGGCGATGAGGCGCGTGGGCGTAAGATTTCCACCGATAACCGCGTACTGTTCCATCGCGTCGCCAATACACTCAACTATCTCGACATCAAGACCGTCATCGTGTCCTGCGGCACATGTATGGATCAGTTGCTCAAATACGAGTTCGAGAAAATCTTCCCGGGCTGCCGTTTATTGGATATACACGAGTACTTAATGGAGAAAGGTGTGAAGTTGGATGGCGTCCAAGGCGTGCAATATTTGTATCACGATCCCTGTCATACACCGATGAAGACCTACAACCCGACCGCTGTCGCATCCACGTTAATGGGTCAGAATGTTGTGTTATCGGATCGTTGTTGCGGCGAAGCCGGCACATTGGCCGTGTCGCGCCCTGACATCGCTTCTCAGCTGCGTTTCCGTAAGCAAGAGGAGATGCACAAGGGTGTCGAGGCGCTCACCGGAGAACGTGTGGCGCGAGGCGGCAATGTAAAGATGCTGACTTCGTGTCCGGCCTGTCAACAGGGTTTGATGCGTTACAGTGACGACACCGGTGTTGAGACCGACTACATCGTGGTTGAAATGGCCCGGCACATGATGGGTGACGAATGGCAGACCACGTTTGTCGAGCGTGCGCGGCAGGGTGGTATCGAGCGGGTGCTGTTGTAGCGCCAGGCGGCCCCGCTGCTTATCAGGAGGAGTGTTAGCCATGCAGGTGGCGTAACGGCGCCGCGCTGGCGCAGCAGGGACGGATGAACCCGTGTCTGCGGGGTGAGCGTGACAGGTAAGCGTAGCTGCAGGTTTCGGTTCATTGTATTGCTCGTGTGGGCATGGTTTTAGCCGTGCGATTTTGGTTCTTCGGCGCGTGTGCCAAGCGCTGGAGGGGCGTTCTTGCTTGTCCGTGCCGTAGCACTGAGGGAAATCATGCCTAAATTATTGATCATGATTGGTCTCATTGTGGTCTTGGTCGGCGTGCTCTGGCCATGGTTGGCTAAGCTCGGTTTGGGGCGATTGCCGGGCGATATTCTCATCGAGCGCGGCAACAGCCGCTTCTATTTTCCGATTACCACATCCGTCATTGTCAGTATCGTGATCAGTTTGATCCTGTGGCTGTTCCGCCGTTAGTGGCTCGCGCGGATTTGGTGCGTCATCCGCAACGGGTGACGCCGCGCCGACAACGCCATACGGTACGCGTTTCGTTGTGGTAAGGGTTTTAGTAGACACGGATTCATCCGTGCAAGGTAGGCTGCTGAAGGTACCGAACCCGCACGGCTAAAGCCGTGCCTACAACATCAGTGGTACGCGATATGCAGTGGTCAAGATATTTCGCTTCCTCGAACGACGCATAGTCGACCCGGAGGGTCCACTCCGCCTTCGGGCTCCGGAAGAACCGGTCCATCGGACTATGGTCCCGGCAGTTGCCGCGCGCGCTTGAGTCCGCACCGATGAGTGTTTCGATTAGTTGGCCAAGTGCCGCTGGCGCGGGTCCGACCGCCTCGCGCAGGCGCTTCGCGCTAACGGTTTAGCGTCTTGACGCCGTCTTCGCTGCCGAGCAGCAATATATCCGCCGGACGTAATGCGAACAGCCCGTTGGTGACGACGCCGGCGATATTGTTCAGGTTGGCTTCCAGCTCGCGCGGATCGGTGATCGTCAAATTATGCACGTCCAAAATGACATTGCCGTTGTCGGTGACGAAATTCTCGCGCCAGACCGGATTACCCCCCAGTTTGACCACCTGCCGTGCGACATAACTGCGGGCTATGGGGATGACCTCGATCGGCAGCGGGAACTTGCCGAGCACGTCAACCAGTTTGGAGCTGTCGGCGATACACACGAACTTGGCGCTGGCGGCGGCGACGATTTTCTCGCGGGTCAATGCGCCGCCTCCACCCTTGGTCAGACGTAGATGTCGATCGGCTTCGTCGGCACCATCGATGTAGACGGAAATGTCACCGGCGGAATTCAGGTCCAGCACCGGGATGCCGTGTTTTTTGAGCCTTTGTGCGCTGGCCTCTGAGCTGGCTACGGTGCCGTTGATGCGGTGCTTAATGTCCGCGAGGGCGTCGATGAAGTAATTGGCGGTAGAGCCGGTACCCACGCCGATGACGGTATCGGTTTCCACGTAGTCGATGGCCGCGCGGGCGACCAGTTGCTTGAGTTCGTCCTGTGTCATGCTGATCTCCAGTATCAGAATTTGGCCAAATCATACGCTGGGGGGATACATAAGTCATGAAGCGGGTAGTGCCGTTTCCCCACCATAACGACGGTTGCGTCGGACTATGCAACCGGGCGGCGAATTGCTAAGTTAGTCGGATGCCCGAACGATACATCGAAAAGATCCTAAAAGCGCGCGTCTATGACGTCGCCCACGAAACGCCGTTGGAGTTCGCTCCGCGCTTGTCGCAGCGACTGGGTAATCGCATATTTCTCAAACGCGAGGATCTGCAGCCGGTGTTTTCATTCAAGCTGCGCGGCGCCTATAACAAAATGATAGCGCTTACCCCGGAAGAAGGCGCGCGCGGAGTCATTGCCGCGTCGGCCGGCAATCACGCGCAAGGGGTGGCTTTGGCGGCCGGGCGGCTCGGTATTTCGGCGGTTATCGTCATGCCGACCACCACGCCTGATATCAAAGTGGCCTCGGTGCGCAGCTTGGGCGCCGACGCGATACTGCATGGCGATACCTATGATGATGCCTATGAACGGGCCCGGCATCTGGCGCAAACGCAAGGCTACACCTTCATTCATCCGTATGATGATCCGGATGTCATTGCCGGCCAGGGCACCATCGCGATGGAGCTTTTGCGCCAGCATGGCGCCCCGCCACACGCGATTTTCGTGCCCGTGGGCGGCGGTGGCCTGATTGCCGGCATCGCGGCCTACGTCAAGCACCTGTATCCGCAAGTCCGCATCATCGGCGTAGAGCCGGAGGACGCCGCTTGCATGTATGAAGCTCTGCGTCAGGGCGAACGGGTGGTGCTGGAGAAGGTCGGGATATTCGCCGACGGTGTGGCTGTGCGCCAAGTCGGTCAGGAACCGTTCCGAATTGCGCGCGAATGTGTCGATGAGGTGTTGTTGGTTGACGTTGACGAGATATGTGCGGCCATCAAGGATATTTTCGATGAAACCCGCTCGATCGTCGAGCCGGCCGGTGCCTTGGCGGTGGCCGGCATCAAGAAGTACGTCGAGCGTGGCGCGGTCCGCGAGCAGGACTTGGTGGCGATCAATAGCGGCGCCAATATCAACTTCGGGCGTCTGCGCAACGTCGCCGAACGTTCCGAACTGGGTGAGCAACGTGAGGCGCTGCTGGCGGTAACCATCGACGAGCAACCGGGCAGCTTTCTGCGTTTTTGCCAACTGCTCGGCGAGCGCAGTATCACCGAGTTCAACTACCGCTATGCGCACGCCGAGAAGGCGCACGTGTTCGCGGGAGTGCAGTTGCGCGAGGGACACAAGGAGAAAGACGCCATCATCGCCATGCTGCGATCGCATGACTACCCGGTGGTCGATATGACCGGCAATGAGATGGCCAAGTCGCATGTCAGATACATGGTCGGCGGGCGTTCGCCGGCGGCTGATCAGGAAATCTTGTATCGCTTCCAATTCCCCGAACGCCCTGGTGCGCTGCTCCAATTTTTGTCCAGCATGGGCACGCGCTGGAACATCAGCTTGTTCCACTATCGAAACCACGGGGCGGCCTATGGCCGCGTACTGGTGGGTCTGCAAATGGCGCAAAAGGATCGATCTGAGTTCCAGCATTTTCTGGATGAGCTGAGTTACGCCTATTGGGAAGAGGTCGATAACCCCGTTTATCAGCTGTTTCTCGGCGCCGGCTGATCGTCGCCGTCGCGCTACGTAGATACCGGTTTGAGGACATAAAAAAAGGCCCGCTTTCGCGGGCCTTTTCGTTTGTTGCCGGTTCGGTCGTGTGCCCCTTAAAGGTTGCTCAGACCGATCCCGACTGCGGTTTTACCGCTTTTTCTTAGTAGTCCTCTTCTTCTTGGTTGTGGCCTTTTTCTTCTTGGCTCCAACCTTCTTCTTTTTCTTAGCAGCAGCTTTTTTCTTCTTAGCCGGTGCCTTCTTCTTTTTCTTAGCAGCGGCTTTTTTCTTCTTAGCCGGTGCCTTCTTCTTTGCAGCCGTCTTCTTGCGTGCGGTTGCTTTCTTCTTGGTCGCGACCTTCTTCTTCGCGGCCGCCTTCTTCTTAGTTGATGCTTTCTTCTTTGTAGCCATGGTTTACCTCCGATAGGTAAGTACCGTTTTCCCGCGCTTGAGTATAACCGAGTTATTTCAATTTTCCAGTAAATTTATAAAATTAGTCCGCAACGCTGTTAAAGATTTTAGTAGTGCAGCCGTAATCGTTGTTACGGTTGCACATGTGCGGAGTTTATTTCGCGCGTGCATTCGTCATGCGGTAACGTCATCGCGCACGCTTATCTTGCGTGCATTCGCGCGTCGTGGCGCCGTACATTTGCGTTACTCACAACACGTTCTACAGTGCTATGCGTTTCGTCTTTGCCGTAATTCGCATGGCGATGAGTGTTAAAGATTTTGACACTCGTGCACATGGATGACGACGTGCGTGTATGCGGAGCTGCGTAAGCGTGAACGTTTCGAGCGGGCACACGCGCTGTTGCCGAGGGCCGTTGGCGCGGCGGAAAAGCCGGTATTACGCGCACTATGCGCAATAGTGTTGCCGTCGCCCGGCCTTGTCATGTCAGGCGCACGATGTTCATGCCAGCGCGCTGATAAAGTCCCATTCTTGCTTAGTCACGGGCATGACCGATAGGCGATTGCCGCGCCGCACGAGCGGCATTTCGCTGAGTTCGGCGCAGTCTTTGAGTTTTTGCAGCGAGATGGTGCGCTTGAGTTTGCGGACGAACTTTATGTCCACCATAAACCAACGCGGCAGGTCTGGATCGCTCTTCGGATCGTAGTGCGGGTCGTTGGCATCAAAGGCAGTGAAGTCGGGGTAGCCCTCGCGAACCACCTTAGCGATGCCGACGATACCGGGTAGTTCACAATTGGAATGATAGAAAAAGACGTGGTCACCCTTTTTCATCTGGTCACGCATCATGTTGCGCGCCTGGTAATTACGCACGCCGTCCCAGTGTTCGGTTTGGCCGGGGCGCTGACGCAAATCATCGATACTGAATTCGTTGGGTTCGGATTTCATAAGCCAGTAGTTCATTGTTTGTCCATCCGCTTGATCACGTGAAATGTTGCAAGATGCAATGCAGTGGTTCTGCATTGCGTCGTGTCGTCGCCGCCGCTATTGTTGCGTCAAAGCGCCGGGGCAACAAGCGCGCCGCGAATAGAATCGTGATGACGCCTGTGCGCTGCTGTGTTTGGTGTACGGGTTTGGCAGATTTTGCGTCACGCTTGGTATTGCGCCGACGCGTGACAGGTTCCGTCAGCGGAGTCGACGTACCTATGCGGAGATCGGCGTCAGTATCGACGCTTGCCGTAGTTCGGCGCTACTGCTCACCAACGGCGCCACTTGCGCTCGCTGACTGAGATGTAACGGGGGCGGGATGCAAAGGGCTCGGAGATTGAAAATCGGTCGCGATGCGATAGGGTCTGCGCCCTATACGACGCGATGCTGAGGAAAGAATTAGGTGGCATCCTCCGCCTGTGCCGCTGCGGCTTTCGCCCTTGAACCAGTGGTTCAGGTGGGAGCGTCCGGAGCGTATCAGGCTTTCCGCTCTAGGCGGACATGCGCAACAACGCTGATCTTACGCTCCCGGGGTCAGTATCTAGGCTCAAGAAAAAACCCAGCCAACTGACGAACACCGCAGAGGATGCCAAAACCGGAAAGTGCCGTCCCTAGCCACGCGGCTACGACCCGCGCTACAGCTCCATCTGCTTGCCCTGATTCAGGGCAAGCTCAATCTTATCCTGTAACGCCCGGATGCGGGCGCTCATGGAGTGCGCCTGGTCATCGCGCAATGACTTGTTCTGCAACAAGTCGTGTGCAATGTTCAGCGCAGCCATTACGGCGATACGTTCAACGCCGACCACCTTGCCGGTATCACGGATTTCGCGCATCTTATGGTCCAGATAACGGGCCGTGTCCTGCAGCGCTTCGCGCTCATCTTCGCGGCAAGCGACCAAGTAATCCTTATCCAGGATATGCACTGATACCGGCTGCGGCGCGCTACTCACGGACTCCGCTCCATAGACCGTAAGCGATTGATCATGGCTTCTACGCGCACACGCACGGAGTCATTTTTCTCGAGCAGGGCGGCACGCTCGGTGGCGAGCGCCTTGTGCTGACCCCTGAGTGTGAGATTCTCCTCCTTGAGGCGTTCGCACACACGGATCAGCTCCGCGATGCGGTACTCAAGCTTGTTGAGATCCAACTCGGTGACCTGCGTTGATTTGTCGTTTGCCATGCAATCAATATAGAGCGGCTGTATGGTACGGTCAATGGCCCGCCGGCGTCATTTTTGCTCGGCTGCGCGCAATGGTACCATAGCGGCAGTGCACCGCTTTTACTTGATTTTTCGGTGGCTACTCGGCAACGGTACGAAATCCCGGATGCCTCTTGACGGCTGCGCTCTAAACAGGAAAGACATGTCGTACCCGACCGAATATGCACATGTTCAAGCCGCTCTGGAGCGCGCTGAGAGCGCCGCCGGCGCAGCCGAGGGTCACGGAATGCTGTGCGGAATGCTATGCGCAGGCGGTCGCAGCGGCCGCGATCGCTGGATCGATGAAGTTTTGGGCGGCTCGCCGCCGGGCACCAACTTACTGGCTTCAGAGGCGCGTGCGCTGCTCGCACAATTGTATGCGGAGACCCAGCAGCGCCTCCACGACGACGAGTTTGGTTTCGAATTATTGCTTCCCGAGGACGTTCAGCCGGTTCAGACGCGCGCCGATGCGCTCAGCGAGTGGTGTCAGGGCTTCGTATTGGGATTCAGCGCCGGCGGCATCAGCGACAGCTCACGCTTGCCGGCGGACGTGGGTGAGCTGCTGCGCGACTTTACCGAAATTACGCGCGTCGAGGCCGATCCGGACGCCGACGCCAACGACGAGGAAGGCTCTTACGTCGAGATCGTCGAGTATGTGCGTATGGGTGTCCTGCTCATATATGAAGAGCTGCACCCGGTGCAGGGCGGTCCGGGGCTGCAATAGCCGTTCACCATACTTCAGTACAACCGATCGGACGTATGTCGATATGAACAGTAACGAGTTCGCCAAACGCCGCAAGCAGCTCATGCGGATGATGGGCCCCGACGCGGTTGCCATCATCGCCGCCGCGCCGGTGCGCATTCGCAACCGCGACGTGGAATTTTCCTATCGCCAGGACAGCGACTTCGCCTACCTGACCGGATTCCCAGAACCCGAAGCGGTGGCGGTGCTTATTCCGGGACGCAAACAGGCCGAGTACATACTGTTTTGCCGCGAGCGCGACCCGGTCATGGAAACCTGGAACGGCTATCGGGCGGGCCAGGAAGGCGCCTGCGAGATCTATGGCGCCGATGATTCGTTTCCCATAACCGACATCGACGATATCCTGCCGGGCCTGCTCGAAGGGCGCGCACGAGTTTACTACACCGTCGGCGAACATCCCGAGTTCGATCAGCGCGTGTTCGGTTGGATCAATCGTATCCGTGAGGGCGCGCGACGCGGCGTGCGGCCGCCGGACGAGTACGTTTCCCTGGAACATTTATTGCACGACATGCGCTTATTCAAGAGCAAGGCTGAGATCAAGAATATGCGCGAGGCGGCACGCATCTCGGTCGAGGCCCACCGCCGGGCCATGCAGATTTGTCGACCGGGTTTGACCGAGTATCAGATCGAGGCTGAGTACCTATACCATTTCCGCAAAAATCGATCGGAACCGGCCTATCCGCCGATCGTCGGCGGCGGCAACAACGCCTGTGTGCTGCATTACACCGAAAACGCCGATGAACTGATCGACGGTGATCTGTTACTTGTCGATGCCGGCGCTGAATTTGACTATTACGCCGCCGACATCACCCGCACGTTTCCTGTCAACGGACGTTTCAGCCCGGCGCAACGCGCACTCTACGAGGTGGTGCTGGCGGCGCAGGAGGCGGCCATTTCGAAGACTCGTGCCGGAACTCATTGGAATATCCCGCATATGGCGGCAGTGGAGACGCTTACTGCAGGGTTGGTGGAACTGGGCTTGCTCAAGGGCAAGCTGCGCCCGTTGATCAAAAATGAAAGCTATCGGCGCTTTTATATGCATCGCACCGGGCACTGGCTGGGCATGGATGTTCACGACGTCGGCGACTATAAAGTAGGTGATCAGTGGCGGGTTCTTGAGCCCGGCATGGTGCTGACCGTGGAGCCTGGATTGTATATACCCGTCGACAGTAAGGGTGTCGCCAAAAAATGGTGGGGGATTGGTATCCGTATCGAAGACGACGTACTGGTGACGCGTGCCGGCGCCGACGTGCTGACCAGCGGTGCGCCCAAGCAAGTCGACGAAATCGAAGCGCTAATGGGCGCCGGTAGTCACTGATGGCGAGCGACGTGGGCGCGCATCAGTCTACGATGACCGAGTGCGATGTTCTGATCGTCGGTGGCGGTATGGTGGGGGCGAGCCTCGCCTGTGCGTTGGCGCGCCTGCCATTGCGTGTCATGGTCATCGACGGCACGCCGTTACGTTCACCGGCACAGCCCAGCTACGATGATCGGAGCATCGCCCTGGCATATGGTTCGTCAAGTATCTTTTCGGCCATGGGTCTGTGGGAATCAATGGTGCTTCGGGCCGCGCCGATTCGCCGAATTCACATCTCCGATCGTGGCCGCTTCGGCGTGGCGCGCCTGGATGCCGCCGAGCAGCGCGTCGACGCATTGGGTTACGTATTGGAGACGCGCGTGTTGGGCCGCGTGTTGCAGGAGCGCATCGGCGCCGCAACCAATGTCGAGTTTCTCTGCCCGGCGCAACTCACTGCGCTCGAAGTGGGGCAAACTGCGGCAACGGCGCGAATCCATACCGAACACGGTGAACGATGCGTGCGCGCCGCGCTGGTGGTGGGCGCCGATGGCGCCGGCTCATCCGTGCGTCAGCAACTGGGTATTGCCGTGCGACGCTGGGATTATGGTCAAACCGCCATTATCGCGAACATCAGCACCGAAAAATCGCACGACCACGTCGCCTACGAACGTTTCACTGATACTGGGCCTTTGGCGCTGTTGCCGCTGCACTCCGCCGATGGTGAGCCGGCCACATCCGGTCGCTGTTCGTTGGTATGGACGGCGCGTGATGCGCAGGTCGACGCCCTGATGGCGTTGGATGAGGCCGGCTTCCTGCGCGCTCTGCAGGACCGTTTCGGCTATCGTCTGGGGCGTATGATCAGAGCGGGTGAACGGCACGCATATCCGCTCGCACTGGTGCGCGCACGCACGCACGTACACGCGCGGGTGGCGTTGATCGGCAACGCCGCCCATACTTTGCATCCGGTCGCCGGACAGGGCTTCAATTTAGGTATTCGTGATGTCGCGGTGCTGGCCGAGTTGCTCGCTGACGCGGCGCGCCAGGGTAGCGATGTCGGTGCCGCCGCCCTGCTGCAGCGCTATGCGCAATGGCGCCGGCACGATCATAGCGTCATGATCGCATTTACCGACGGTCTCGCGCGCTTGTTCAGCAATCCTCTCATGCCGGTCGCCGTTGCGCGCGATCTGGGCTTACTGGCGGTGGATCTGTTGCCGCCGCTGCGGCAATTTCTGGCGCGGCGCACCATGGGTATGGCAGGACGTCTGTCACGCCTGGGACGGGGTTTGCCGTTGCACTGACGTGTGGGGGACGCCGCTGACGCGGCATGCCGATGATGTATAGCGAACCAAATTGATGCCCGATTCCTATGACATCGTGATCGTCGGTGGCGGCATGGTCGGTGCAACGCTGGCGCGTGCGTTGGCGGACACCGGCCAGCGTATAGCCGTGCTTGAGTCAGGGCTGACCGAAGTCGCTGACGACGATGTATTCGATCTACGCGTGTCGGCGCTCACCCGTGCGTCGCAACGGATTTTCGAGTCGCTGTCGGTGTGGGCGGACATGGTGGCGGTGCGGGTGGCTCCCTTTCGTGAAATGCAGGTGTGGGATGAGGGTGGTCACGGCTCGATCAATTTCGACAGCGCCGAGATCGGCCTCGATACGCTCGGACACATCGTTGAGAACCGGGTGATTCAATCGGCGCTGTTGCGTAGTTTGGGCCAGTTTGACCATGTCGATGTCATTCGTGCCGAGGTCGAAATAGCGCAGGCCGATCGTGCGGCGGCGCGCGTGCGGCTACGCGACGGAACCGAGCTGTGCGCGCGCCTGCTGGTCGGCGCGGACGGGGCGCGTTCCGCAGTGCGTACGCAGGCCGGCGTAGCAGTGCGTGGTTGGGCCTATGATCAGACCGCGCTGGTTGCTACGGTGAAGCCGGAGCGCGATCACCTCGACGTCGCCCGCCAGCGTTTCCTACGCACCGGACCACTCGCGTTTCTGCCTTTACCGGATGGCTATTGCTCGATTGTTTGGTCGACCGGACCGGACCACGCGCAACGCTTGCTGAAACTGAACGAGCGCGAATTCTCGCAGGAATTGGAACAGGCTTTTCAGAGCACGCTGGGCGGAGTACAGGTTTGTGGTCGGCGCGCCGCTTTTCCGCTGCGCCTACAGCATGCGCAACGCTACGTCGGTTCACGCATGGCGCTGATCGGTGATGCCGCCCATACCATTCATCCACTGGCGGGCCAGGGCGTCAACCTGGGGTTGCTCGATGCAGCGGTGCTCTATGAGGTGATCGCTGATGCGCTCGCGCGCCAACGTGACCCGGGCGATTTCGCCGTACTGCGTCGCTATGAGCGCTGGCGCAAAGGCGACAATGTCGCCGTCATGGCGGTAATGGACGGCTTTAAGCGTCTGTTCGGCTCTGAGCTGTCGGTGTTGTCCTTGGCGCGCAACCTGGGTCTGTCGCTGGTCGATCGTGCGGTGCCGGTGAAGCAATTGATCATGCGTCGCGCCATGGGTCTGTCAGGCGATCTGCCGGCTCTGGCGCGGTCGCCTTCTACCGTATTCTGAGTCCGATCGCAGGTTGCGTCGGCAGCGCCGGTCGCGGCCAAAACAAGGAACGTAGCATGGGCAGTATGCACTTCTTCGATCTGCTGGCAGTGCTGGTCACATTGTCGGCGTTATTCAGCTATTTGAATTACCGCTACCTGCGTCTGCCGACCACCATCGGTTTGATGCTGATCGCATTGCTGATGTCGCTGGGTATTATCGCACTCGAGCCTTTGGTGCCGGGTCTGCGCGGTGATGTCAGCGCCATGCTGCGGGATATCGATTTCAATGAGACTTTGATGCACGGCATGCTCAGTTTCTTGCTGTTCGCGGGCGCCTTACACGTCAATTTCGGCGATTTGTCACAGCAAAAATGGACCATCGGCCTGATGGCGAGCGCCGGCGTGTTGGTCTCCACTTTTATCATCGGCCCGTTGTTTTGGCTGTTGCTCGGTTGGCTGGGGATAAATCTGCCGTTGATGTATTGCCTGTTGTTTGGCGCCCTGATTTCGCCGACCGACCCGATTGCCGTGCTGAGCATCCTGAAACAAATTCGTGTGTCCAAGCGCCTCGAAACCAAGATCGCCGGGGAGTCTCTTTTCAATGATGGCGTCGGCGTGGTGGTGTTTCTGGTATTGCTACAGATTACCGTCGGTGGCGCTGATCTGCATGCCACCGATGTTGTTTTATTGTTCCTGCGCGAAGCCGTTGGCGGTGCTGCGTTCGGTGCAGCCATTGGCGCGTTGGCCTTTTGGATGCTCAAGTCGGTGGATAATTACCAAGTGGAAATTCTTATTACCCTGGCGTTGGTGACTGGTGGCTATGCGCTTGCTCAGGCGTTGCATCTGTCTGGCCCCATCGCCATCGTCGTGGCCGGGTTGCTGGTCGGCAATCACGGGCGTTGGTTCGCCATGTCCGAGGTCACGCGCGCACACTTGGATATGTTCTGGGAACTCATCGACGAAATTTTGAACGCGGTGCTGTTTGTCATGATCGGGCTGGAAGTGGTGGTGCTGACCCTGAGCGGGACGTATCTGTTGGCGGGGATATTGGCCATTCCGATCGTCCTGCTGGCGCGTTTTGTGGCGGTAGGGCTGCCGGTGAGCGTCATGCGCCCGTTTCGCGAGTTCAGCCCGCGCGCCGTGCGTATCCTGACCTGGGGAGGCCTGCGCGGCGGCATTTCCGTGGCTTTGGCGCTGTCACTACCGGCCGGCCCGGAACGCGCCATCATCGTCACCGTGACCTACGTGGTGGTGGTGTTTTCGATTTTGGTGCAAGGGCTGACCGTGGGTCGGTTGATCGGCGCTTCGCAGCAACGAAACCACTGAACCGGGCCATGTACCTTTATATTAGGCGCGCATAGCAGAGACCTCGCTTTTATAGCGGATAGGCCGAAGCGGCCTTGGAATTGCCCTGGCCTGCGGTTATAGTTGCGGTTCGACTTTTCCCCCTCATGGGAGATGCCCTGTGCCGCGCGGTGCCGGGAGCCGAAGGCGCAACTCCGCTCGGAAACGCTCAGGCAAAAGGACCGTGAGGTGGTGTTGACTCTGGAGAGCGACCGGTCCGCGTGCGGAATGGTCCACCGAAGGGGAAGGAGCGCCACTTGCCATGCAGACTGGGTCGGTATGCGGTGCGGCGCTTCAATCTCTCAGGTCACTGGACAGAGGAGCGGCGGTTGGCTCGTGGCCTGCCGCCGTTTTTTTATGCGCGACACCTAACCGCAGACGCGACTGACAGATTATGTCCAATCGAACGCCGTTATACAGTCAACATGTCGCCATGGGCGGCAAAATGGTCGATTTCGCTGGCTGGGAAATGCCGCTCAATTACGGCTCGCAGCTCGAGGAACACCGCCAGGTGCGCGCCGACGTCGGTATGTTTGATGTCTCGCATATGACCATAATCGACCTTGAAGGCGGTGCTGCGCGGCCGTTTTTGCGACGCCTTCTGGCCAACAGCGTCGATTCACTCCAGCATGCCGGCCAGGCGTTGTATAGCTGCATGCTCAATGACGATGGCGGCATCGTCGATGACCTGATCGTCTATTTTATGCATGATGACTGGTTCCGAATGGTGGTTAACGCCGCAACCCGTGACAAGGATCTGGCCTGGATTCGCAAACAAGCGAACGGTTTCGACGTCGAGATTAACGCGCGTGACGATTTGGCGATGGTCGCCGTCCAGGGGCCGAACGCCTGCGCTCGACTCTGCGACACGCTTACCGATATATCTGCCGATCGCTTGCGCAGCATGGCCGCCTTCACGGCCATGCAGGCAGGCGAGTTGTTCATCGCACGCACCGGTTATACCGGCGAAGATGGCTTCGAGATCATGCTTTCGGCGCCGGGTGCGGTAACGTTATGGCAGCGCCTGCATGATCACGGTGTTGCGCCGATCGGTCTGGGCGCGCGCGATACGCTGCGTCTTGAAGCAGGTATGAACCTGTATGGTGCTGATATGGACGAGCGCGTCTCGCCGTTGGAGGCGGCGCTCTCCTGGACGGTCGCCTGGGAGCCGGCCGATCGGGCCTTTATTGGCCGCGCTGCGCTGGAGCGCCAGCGCGCCGACGGCGTAGCGAAAAAAATGGTGGGTTTGGTGTTGCAAGGGCGCGGCGTGTTGCGCAACCACCAGAAGGTGGTCGGCGATGCCGGTGATGGCGAAGTTCTCAGCGGCAGTTTTTCGCCAACGCTTGCCCGTTCGATCGCCTTTGCGCGCGTGCCGATGGCGACCGGCGCCGAAGTGGAAGTGGAGATTCGCGGCGGCATGGTGCCTGCACGCGTTGTAAAAGCGCCATTCGTGCATAACGAAAAATTGTGCCTGCACAATGGAATGTAAGCGGCGGACTGAATCATCATACATGCGACAGGGGAAACAGCGATGAGTAACATCCCATCTGATCTGAAATACACCAAGAGTCACGAGTGGGTGAAAGTACAGGGCGACGGTTCCTTATTGATTGGTATTACCGAGCACGCACAGGATCTGCTTGGCGACATGGTTTATGTCGAAGTGCCGGAAGTCGGCCGTACGCTCGCAGCGGAAGAGGCGTGCGCGGTGGTAGAGTCGGTCAAGGCGGCTTCGGATGTTTACAGTCCGGCGGCCGGCGAGGTGATCGAAAGTAATGATGCACTGGCCGACAGTCCCGAAACGGTCAACACCGACCCCTATGGTGCGGGCTGGCTGATGAAGCTACGCCCCGCCGACGCTGATGCCACCGAACATCTGCTTGATGCAAAGGCCTACAGCGCGTACGTGGAATCCGAGCAACACTGACAGTGCGACCGCGCCGTACGCGGCGCGATGATTCGAGCCGCGTACGGCCCGTTGGAGTCGAGCAATGCCCTTTATACCGCACACCGAAATTGAAGTACGTGAGATGCTGGACGCCATCGGTGTGTCCAGTATCGAGGACTTATTCGAAGAGATCCCGGCCGAGCTGCGCTCGCGACCGCTCGACGCTATTCCTGAGGGCATGAGCGAGGGTGAAATTGCGCGCCTCATGAGTGCGCGCGCACAGCAGGATGGTCTGCCTATGTGCTTCATCGGCGCGGGCGCTTACGAGCATCACATTCCGGCGGCGGTTTGGGAGCTGGCCACACGCGGCGAGTTTTACACCGCATATACCCCATACCAGGCCGAAGCCAGCCAGGGCACGCTGCAGTTGTTGTATGAATACCAGACTATGATGGCGAGTCTAAACGGCATGGATGTCTCTAACGCCTCGCTCTATGACGGCGCGTCGGCGCTGGCCGAGGCGGTACTGATGGCAGTGCGTGCCAATCGAAAATCCAACAGCAAGCGCATTCTGATGCCACGCAGCGTGCAGCCTCAGTATCGCGAGACGGTGCGCGCGCTGGTCGGCAATCAAGGACTGGTGATCGAGGAATTGGACTACGATCATAAGCAGGGCCGTTTGGATGCAGCCGGTTTGCCCGGCGAACATAATGATGTTGCGGCGCTGGTCATTCCACAGCCGAATTTTTTCGGTGTGATGGAAGAAGTTGATGTGTTGACGGATTGGGCGCACGCGCAGGGCGCGTTAGTGATCGGCGTCGTCAATCCGACCGCACTGGCATTACTGAAGCCGCCGGGCCAGTGGGGCACCGCTGGCGCCGATATCGCCTGCGGAGAAGGTCAGTCACTCGGTATCCCATTGTCCTCCGGCGGCCCAAACTATGGCTTTCTCTGTTGCCGACAGGAGCACGTGCGTCAAATGCCGGGGCGCATCATCGGCCGCACCGTAGACATGGAGGGTAAGCCTGGCTTTGCACTGACCTTGCAAGCCCGTGAACAGCACATTCGGCGTTCCAAGGCGACTTCCAATATCTGCACCAATCAAGGCCTCATGGTGACCGCCTCAACCATTTATATGGCGTTATTGGGCGCCGAAGGGCTGGAGCGCGTGGCTGCGGCCAGTCATGCCAATACGCAGGCGCTGGTCGAGCGGCTAACGTCCATCGCCGGCGTCACACGCGTATTCGACAGTGCTTCATTCCATGAGGCGGTAGTGCGTTTTGACGCCCCGCTCAAAGACATTACCCGCGCGCTGCAGGCACAAAATATACTTGGCGGCTATGCGCTGGGCGCCGATTACGCAGAGCTGGATAATTGTATGCTGGTGTGCGCGACGGAAACCAAATCGGCCGACGATATCGAGACCTATGCCGGACATTTGGAGCGCATTTTGTCGAAGCATTAAGTGTTTAATTGTCCTATAGCGTCGAAGATGTAAGGCGTCGCGAACAGGGCGTGTGGCGCGCGGGCGCCGGAGCCGCCGCTATGTCTTGGGCGCGATCGTCCGTGCCAACGCCCACGCTGTCACCGGGCACGACGGCGATGGCGCCTATATCATCGGTGTACTGTTCGCGCAGGGACGCTGTAGATAATTTGGGTAGTCACGGCAGTGGCCGTTCTCGGCCGGTCGAGAACATTGAATATCACGAATCACGGGAGAATTGTTATGGCGACGATTACATTAAGAGGTGCCGAAATTCATACCAATGGAGAACTTCCGGCGGTTGGACAATCGGCGCCGGATATACACCTGGTGGATGCTGAACTTAACGACCGAACACTGGCCGATTACAAAGGTAAGATGAAGCTGCTAAATATCGTGCCCAGCCTCGATACGCCGGTGTGCGCGCTGTCCACTAAGAAATTCAATGAGGCTGCCAAGGCTCGGGACGATGTCGTAATGCTGATCATTTCAGCGGATCTTCCCTTTGCTATGAGCCGTTTTTGCACCGGCGAAAAATTAAGCAACGTTATTCCTTTGGCGATGATGCGTTCGCGCAATTTCGCCAAAGATTATGGCGTGCTTATTACAGACGGGCCGCTGGCCGGCGTTACCGCCCGCGCTGTGGTGGTGCTCGATGGTGACAACAAGGTGGTCTATGCGGAGCTGGTGCCGGAGATCGCCCAGGAGCCGGACTATGAAAAGGCGCTCGCGGCCCTCGGCTGACGGGCGCATGCACTGCAACGGTGATCATTAGTAAACATGACGGCGATGGGCCGGAGCCGGTGCGGTCTAACGACTTTCGGTGACGATTGCGGCTTTGACCTGCAATCGTCACCGACGCCGTGACCGCGCCGGGTTCCTATCAGTGCGGCGGAGCCAGTGCGCGCACGTCTCCGCCTGTAGGTATTGAAACGACGACATCGGGACGAATCGAGCTATGCTGATTTTTGAACGTTCTAAACCGGGCCGCATCAATGCGGCGCAGATGCCACGACAGCGCGCTGATATAGCCGCGATTCCCGCCCATCTGCGGCGTCAGTCGCGGCCGCTGTTGCCTGAAGTATCCGAGTTGCAGGTGGTGCGCCACTATACGCGCTTGTCGCAGAAGAACTTCTCCATTGATACGCATTTCTATCCGCTCGGATCGTGCACCATGAAATACAATCCGCGCGGCTGCAACAAATTGGCGATGCTGCCGGGGTTCTTGGCGCGTCATCCGCTCGGGCCGGAGTCCTTCGGCCAGGGTTTCCTGGCTTGCATGTACGAGTTGCAGGAGATGCTCAAGGAAGTGACCGGCATGAAACAGGTGTCATTGACGCCGGCCGCCGGTGCGCAGGGCGAATTTGCCGGCATGGCGATGATTCGGGCCTATCACGATTCGCGCGATGATCATGCCCGCACCGAAGTGCTGGTGCCTGATGCCGCGCACGGTACCAACCCTGCGTCGGCGGTCATGTGTGGCTACAAGGTGCGCGAAATCCCTACGGATAGGCACGGTGACGTAGACCTTGCCGCGCTCAAACAGGTTGTTGGTCCGCATACGGCCGGCCTGATGTTGACTAATCCGTCGACGCTGGGTGTATTCGAGCGTCGTATCAAAGACATCGCCAAAGTCGTGCATGACGCGGGTGGTCTGCTCTACTACGATGGCGCCAACCTAAATGCCATCCTCGGTAAGGTCCGTCCCGGCGATATGGGTTTCGACGTCATTCACATGAACTTGCACAAGACGTTTTCGACACCTCATGGCGGTGGCGGACCTGGCGCCGGACCGGTTGGCGTCAGCGCACGCCTGGTGCCGTTTCTGCCGGTGCCGATGGTGGCTTTCGATGGCGATCAATACCGCTGGCTGACGCGTGCGGACTGCCCGCAAACGATCGGGCGCATGTCCGCTTTTATGGGCAACGCCGGCGTATTGCTGCGTGCCTATATCTATGCGCGCTTGCTGGGGCGTGAAGGCATGGTGCGTGTAGCTGAATATTCGACGCTGAACGCCAACTACATGATGGCGCGGCTGCGCGGCAAAGGCTTCGATTTGGCCTATCCCGATCGACGCGCCACACACGAGTTTATCATTACCCTGAAACGCCAAGCCAAGGAGTTAGGCGTTAACACCATGGCATTCGCCAAGCGACTGTTGGATTATGGTTATCATGCGCCGACGACCTATTTCCCTCTGTTGGTGCCGGAATGCCTGCTTATCGAGCCGACCGAGTCTGAAGACAAAGACACACTGGATGGCCTCATCGATGCGTTGTGCAGTATCCAGGAAGAAGCACGCAGCAACCCGGAGCAAGTGACCAGTGCGCCGCACACCATGCCAGTCAGGCGTCTGGACGATGTGCGTGCGGCGCGTGAATTGGACCTGACCTGGAAGCCGACACAACCGTAACTGAAAGCCAAACGAGCTATGCCGAAACCAGATCGAAAAGGCATTGCGCGAATCGTCTACGCGACCCGCTATTCCTGGTTGGGGCTGAAGTCGGCGTTCTTCAAGGAAGCGGCGTTTCGTCAGGAGTTGTTGCTAGTCGTGGTTCTGACGCCAGTGGCCGTTTGGTTGGGGCGCACCGGCATGGAACGCGCGCTGCTAATCGGCAGTTTGCTATTGGTTCTGATCGTCGAACTGTTAAACTCGGCGGTCGAAGCGGTGGCCGACCGCTTCGGTGACGAATGGACGACGCTTTGTGGCCGCGCCAAGGATATGGGCTCGGCCGCGGTATTCATCGCGCTGGTCAATGTTGCTACTGTATGGTTATTGGTGCTCTGGGAGCGCTTCATCTGATTATCTTAAACCGCGGGCGCTCGGCCTGTATTCGACCGGTAAAACAAACATAACGACGTAATAGGGAGTAGCCATGACGGCCCTCATCTGTGGATCATTTGCCTACGACACCATTATGGTGTTTCCTGATCGATTCAAGAATCACATTCTGCCGGACAAGGTGCACATGTTGAACGTGTCGTTCTTGGTGCCGGAGATGCGCCGCGAGTTCGGCGGCTGCGCCGGCAACATCGCCTACAGTCTGAAACTGTTGGGCGGCGATGGTCTGCCTATGGGAACGGTCGGTAACGACTTCGGCCAGTATGCGGAGTGGATGACGCGCTGTGGTATTGATGCGCGCCACGTCAAACAGATCGATAGCACCTATACCGCGCAGGCTTTTATCACCACCGATATGGACGATAACCAGATCACCGCATTTCATCCCGGCGCCATGAGCATGTCACACCAGGTGCGTGTCGGAGAGGCGCAGGGTATCAGTATCGGTATCGTTTCGCCCGATGGTCGTGATGGTATGTTGGATCATGCCACGCAGTTCAGCGATGCCGATATTCCGTTCATCTTCGATCCCGGCCAAGGCATGCCCATGTTCGACGGCGACGAGTTGATGCGTTTCGTCGAGCAAGCCTCCTGGGTCACCCTGAACGACTATGAAGCGCAATTGATGCAGGATCGCACCGGCAAATCACCGCACGAGTTGGCCGAGCATGTGCGCGCATTGATCATCACGCGCGGGGCTCAGGGCTCGTTGATCTATACCTCGCAACATCGCCTGGAGATACCGGCGGCCACGCCTCGCGAGATCAACGACCCGACCGGCTGTGGTGATGCATATCGCGCCGGGTTGTTATATGGGCTAATGCACGATATGGATTGGGATACCACGGGTCGCGTAGCCGCGCTCATGGGCGCCATGAAGATCGAGCAGCACGGCACGCAGAATCACCGCTTCGAGCGCGACGAGTTCGAGCAGCGCTTCCAGGAAGCGTTTGACTACCGCTTATAGTTCGGGTTTTTGCGCGGATTATGTCGGTGTGCCGGGCGATTGTTGTGCTCGATAAGCTCAAGCTAACCCAAGTGGTTCTCGCCAAGGCGCAAAGCGCGCCAAGGTGAATGAGTTACCTCGCTTCGTGACCTCTGAATTATGCACGGATGAATCCGTGCCGACGAAATTTCTGCCACAAACAACCGCGTACCGTATGATTTTTGTGGGCACGGCTTTTGCCGTGCATCGATCTGGGTGGATCTGTCCGCGCGCGGACGGAACCGCATAAAGCCTGTGTTTTCTTTGCGAGCTTAGCGGCTTTGCGAGAGATTCAGGTCCGGGCGCCGCAAATGATGATGCTCTCGCCAAGGCGCAACGCGCGCCAAGGTGAATGGCTTAGCTCGTTTCGTGACCTCTGAATTATGCACGGATGAATCCGTGCCGACGAAGTTTCTACCACAAACAACCGCGTACCATATGATTTTTGTAGGCACGGCTTCAGCCGTGCGGGCCGGCTGCGTGGTGCGATGTCGTCAATCGCGATCGGCTACTTGTTGCAGGCGTTCTACCCACATTACAGTGGCGCCGGCTACGGCCGCCGGCATGACCAGAAAATTCAAAAACGGGGTCATGGTGGCGATTAGCGCAGCACCGCCAAAGCCCATCGATGTTCCCGGGCAAGCGCGTAAAAGGCGTCGTTGGGCGCGAAAGTTTATGCCGTGATTGCCCATAGGATAGTCACCATATTGCACCACCAACATCCAGGCGCCGAAGCCGCCCCAAAGTACCGGCGCGGCAAAATTGAGCACGGGCATCACGGTCAAGATTAGCAACGGGAAGCCCCAAACGGCGAGATAGGCCAGTTTGCGCAATTCATCGACGAGCGCCGGCAGTATCTCGCGTAGCGATTGGATCCATGATAGGTCGGCGGCGGCGCGGTGTCCGTGCAGATGTCGTTCCACCGCCGCTGACAACAGACTGTTAAACGGTGCGCCGATCAGATTGGCGACGATCGAAAAGGTGAAAAACACCACGATCAGCGCCAACAGTGCAAATAACGGCCACAACAGCCAGCGCAGCCAGTCCAGCCATGACGGCAGGAACGATAATAGCCAGTTTAGTAAGTGAGAGAATTCGGCGCCGCCGAAGCCGATCAAGGCGGCGAACAATAAGCTATTGATGAGCAGAGGAATATACACGTAACGACGCACGCCAGGCCGATTGAGTAGGCTGAAGCCGCGGATAAAATATTTTACGCCGCTGAACACGCCTGGCATTGGTTCAAGTACGCAGCCGCGTGATGTATGTGCTCAGGACCATTGGATCTCTGCATGGAATTCATGGTCTGTTAGCTGGCGTTCAAATGTGTCCCAGTCGGCAGTGGGCGCGAGGCACGAACTGCCGGCGCAAACATAGGCTATGACTTCGCCGCCGCCGGGTGCACGGCGCTCGGTCAATAGGCTCGGTAGTTGTTGCGCATCGTCGGTGATGGCCAGTGTCAGGCGCCGGGGCGCATAGGGTCGTACACTGCGTTTATGCCAGACTGCCAGATCATGGTGTGCGCCGCGCAGAATTACCGTCTGCGGTGGGTACAGATACTCCTCGAGCCCCAGCAACAAGGTGGTATGTGCGTAGGGAAGCTGTTCAATGGAGGTCCATGCCGCGCGCAGCGTGCGTTCGGCTGCATCTAGAAAACGCGTTTCTCCCAGCACATGACCGAGGCGTCCGAATACGTACGCGGCGATACCGTTACCCGATGGCGTCGATTCATCACCCATCGGTTTGGGGCGGTCGATCAGTGTCTCATGGTCATCGGCGGTAAAATAAAATCCGCCGTCCTTGCGGTCTTCAAACTGCGCCAATACCACGTCCGCCAGTTCGATAGCAAAAGCGAGATCGCCGTCGCGCCACTGTGCCTGTAGTAGCTCAAGTATTGCGTCGATCAGAAAGACGTAGTCGTCCAGATAGGCGTTTAAATGTGCGTGACCATCCTTGTACGTAGCCAGTAGGCGGCCGTCTTGCCAAAGCGTGGCGCGTAAAAAATCCAGTGAACGTTGCGCCGAGTGAATCCACTCGGGGCGGCCCATGTGGCGGCCGGCCACGGCCATGCCCTTGATCATGAGCGCGTTCCAGGCGGTTAGTACCTTGTCGTCGCGGCCGGGCCGCGGGCGCTGTTCACGCGCCTGGAATAGGCGCGCATGCGCGCGGTCGATGGTGGCTCGCGCGTCCTCTTCCGAGAGCGAGAAGTGCTCGGTCAAGTCATCCCAATCGTGAAATACGTGCGGATACCATTGGCCCTCAAAGTTGGCTTGCCGGTCGAGCCCATAGCGGCGCGCAAACAGTTCGAATTGGTGTTCGTCGAGCAGCTCGCGGACCTGTTCGCGACTCCAGACATAAAACTTGCCTTCCACGCCCTCGGAGTCGGCATCCAGGCTGGAATAATAGCCACCTTCGGCGGATTGCATCTCCCGCAAGGTCCATGTAGCGATATGTTCGGCGGTGTCGCCAAACAGGCGCTCGCCGGTGGCGGCGTATGCTTGACCGTAGAGCGCCAACAGCGGCCCATTGTCGTAGAGCATCTTCTCGAAATGAGGGATCATCCAGTAGTCGTCGACCGAGTAGCGGCAGAAGCCGCCCCCTATCTGGTCCTGTACCCCACCAAGGGCCATGCGCTGAAGTGTGAAGCAGGCCATCTGCAGGCTGCGCACATCGACGCCATTCGATCCGGCCCAGTGGCGCAGTAACCGCTCTAAACTGGTCGTGTGCGGGAATTTCGGCGCTTGACCGAAACCGCCGTGTTTTGCGTCCAGACTGTTTTCCAGCTGTTGGCGCGCGATGTCCAACGGCGCCGGGTTGATCATGGTTGTCGCCTGGGTATCGCTTACGCGTAGCGACTGCAATGCCTGTAGCAACGCGTGGTTTTGCTGGCGTAGCTCGTCGCGCTGTGTTTGATATACCTCGGCGACGCGACGCAGCAGATCGGCGAATGCGGGAAGATTGTGTCGCGACTGGTTCGGGAAGTAGGTGCCGCCGAAGAATGGCATGTGGTCGTCCGGCATTAAAAACATGGTCAGCGGCCAGCCGCCGGGACGTTGTGTTAGTAGTTGGTGGGCGCGCTGATAAATCTTGTCTAGATCGGGTCGCTCCTCACGGTCCACTTTGATGTTGACGAAGAATTCGTTCATGACCGCGGCGGTGGCCGGGTCTTCGAAAGATTCGTGCGCCATGACGTGACACCAGTGACAGGCGGAATAACCTACCGAGAGCAAAATCGGCTTGTCTTCGCGACGTGCCTTTTCAATGGCCTGCGTGCCCCAGGGAAACCACTGCACAGGGTTGTGTGCATGCTGCAGCAAATAGGGACTGGTTTCATTGATCAATTCATTGGCGTTGGCGTCAGTCATAGCGCGATAATGTCTAGGCAAAATGGTCGACTATTGTAACGCAGCGCGCACGCCAGTGTCGTGGCCGCTGAACTGCATCGTACAATCCGGTAGACTTTACGCGGTTGTCTGCCCACTTTACTTCTGCGGCTTCGCAGAGAATGAGTATTTATGTCCAGTGTTTCCAAGGATTTCGCGCTCGCGCCCCTATATCTTAAAAAAAATGAGGAACGTCGTCTGCGCGCCGGTCACCTGTGGGTGTTCAGTAACGAAGTCGATACCCAGCGTACACCGTTGACCGCTTTTGAACCTGGCCAGCCGGTGATCATTGCGGCCTCTAACGGCAAGCCGCTCGGCAGTGGCTACGTTAACCCGCATTCCTTGATCTGCGCGCGCCTGGTGAGCCGTGACAGCACGATGCTGTTGAACTCGTCGTTGTTGGTGCACCGAGTCAATGTCGCCCTGTCGATGCGCGAACGCGTATATCAACGTCCCTATTATCGCTTGGTCTATGGCGAGAGTGACGGCTTGCCCGGCCTGGTGGTGGACCGTTTCGGGGAGGTTTTGGTGGTGCAGATTACGACCGCGGGTATGGAACGTGTGCGCGACGACATCATCGCCGCCCTGGAAAAAGTGATTCGACCGCAAGCGATCGTGCTGCGTAACGACAACAGCATCCGTACTATGGAGGGTTTGGAATGCTACGTGGCGGCCGCGCTGGGCACGTTACCTGAGCAACTTGAGGTGGAAGAGAACGGCATACGGTTTGAGGCGCCGCTTGCAGGTGGTCAGAAGACGGGTTGGTATTATGATCATCGCCAAAGCCGCGATCGCCTGCGCCAGTACGTACGCGGTGCACGCGTGTTGGATGTGTTCAGTTATGTCGGAGCCTGGGGCGTGCAGGCGGGCGCCGCCGGCGCCGCCGGGGTGGTTTGCGTGGACAGTTCGCAAGCGGCGTTGGATCAGGCGGCCGCCAATGCCGCGCGCAATGGCATCGATGATCGGCTGCACACGGAACACGGCGACGCTTTCGACGTGCTACGGCGGCTGCATGATGAACGGCAGCGTTTCGATGTCATCGTGCTCGATCCGCCGGCATTTATCAAACGGCGCAAAGACGCCAAAGCCGGTCTGGAGGCGTACCATCGACTGAATCAACTGGCTATACGGTTATTGAGCCGTGATGGCATATTGGTCTCGGCATCATGTTCGTTCCACTTGCCGCGTACCGAACTGCAAAAATTGTTGCTACAGGCGGCACGTCATCTGGATCGGCATGTCGTCGTTCTTGAGCAAGGCGGCTTGGGTCCGGACCATCCGGTACATCCGGCGATTCCGGAAACGGATTATCTCAAGACGTTCTTTACCCGGCTGCTGCCGGCCTGAGTCGCGGCAACGCACCGCTTGCTGGATCACTGCAGCTCGTGCCTCGGCCGCCTGTAGCATGCTAAAATAGCCGCGCATGTTGACCTATCCCAATATTGATCCGATCGCATTCGGCCTCGGCCCGCTCAAAGTCCATTGGTACGGGCTGATGTACATGATCGGCTTCGGCAGTGCGTGGTGGTTGGGCCGGCGGCGCGCGATGCGTCCGAACTCCGGCTGGAATAGCGAGCAAGTCGCCGATCTGGTGTTTTATGGCGCCGTCGGCGCGGTGGTCGGCGGTCGCATCGGCTATATGCTGTTTTATGGTATGGACCAGTTGCGTGAGAACTGGTTGTCGCTATTCAAGGTGTGGGATGGCGGCATGTCCTTTCACGGCGGTCTGATCGGTGTATTGCTGGCCTTCTGGCTGCTTGGTCGGCGCTACCGCAAGGGTTTTTTCGAGGTCGGCGATTTTGCCGCCCCGCTGGTGCCGCTCGGTTTGGCCGCCGGGCGCATGGGCAATTTTATCAATGGCGAACTGTGGGGCAAAGTGACCGATTTGCCTTGGGGCATGCGCCTACCCTGCGACCGGCCGCCGCTCGGCGAATTGTATTGCGGCGGACGTCAGATCGGATTCAGTGCGCCGCATCATCCGTCTATGCTGTACGAATTTGCGCTCGAAGGCTTGCTGTTATTCGTGATTTTGTGGCTATATTCCCGCAAGCCGAGACCGACCATGGCGGTGTCGGGCATGTTTCTGCTGTTCTACGGGGTATTCCGCTTTGCGGTGGAGTTCGTACGTTTACCCGATCCGCAATTAGGCTACCTTGCGTTCGGCTGGCTTACGCGTGGACAAGAATTGTCGGCGCCCATGATCGTGGCCGGTGCTTTGTTGATTTGGTGGGCGTATCGCAGAGGTAGCGCGACCGCTGACAGGAAAACATAATGCAGCAATATCTCGACCTTATGCGCCATGTACGTGATCACGGCATTGGCAAGCAAGACCGTACCGGTACCGGCACGCGCAGTGTGTTCGGCTATCAAATGCGCTTCGATCTCGCGCGCGGGTTTCCGATCGTGACCACCAAGAAACTGCATTTGCGTTCCATTATTCATGAACTGTTGTGGTTTTTGCAGGGCGAGACCAACATCCGTTATCTGCGCGACAACGGCGTTAGTATTTGGAATGAGTGGGCGGATGAAAATGGTGAACTCGGGCCGGTGTACGGCTACCAATGGCGCTCCTGGCCGACGCCCGATGGCCGTCACATCGATCAGATCAGTCAGGTGGTGGAACAAATCAGAACCAATCCGGATTCGCGCCGCATGATCGTCAGCGCCTGGAACGTGGCGGAGTTGGAGAACATGGCGTTACCGCCCTGTCATGCCTTTTTCCAGTTCTATGTAGCCGAGGGACGGCTGTCGTGCCAATTGTATCAGCGTAGCGCCGATATCTTTTTGGGTGTGCCGTTCAATATCGCGTCCTATGCGCTGTTGACCTTGATGATGGCGCAGGTCACCGGGCTGCAGCCTGGCGAGTTCGTGCATACCTTGGGTGATGCGCATCTCTACAATAATCATCTGGAGCAGGCCAACCAGCAGTTGCAGCGTGAGCCGTTGGCGTTGCCGCGGATGCAGCTCAATCCCGAGGTAAAATCCATATTCGATTTTCGCTTTGAGGATTTTGAGCTGGTCGGATATCAGGCCCACGCGCACATCAAGGCGCCGGTGGCGGTGTAATCCGCATCGACGGGGTCGTCGATATGTCTTTTGCTCCTGTTCGCCGGCAGATTCTGTCACTGATCGTGGCTATGGGCGCGAATCGCGTCATTGGCCTCCGCGGACAATTACCATGGAAATTGTCCGCCGATCTGCGATACTTCAAGCAGGTCACCATGGGTAAACCGATCATAATGGGACGCCGTACCCACGAGTCGATCGGGCGGCCGCTGCCGGGGCGTACCAACATCGTATTGACCGGCGATCGGTCGTTTCGTGCGCCGGGCTGTGTGGTTGCGCACTCGATCGCCGAGGCTTTGGCCGGGGAGTCCGAAGCGGACGAAATCATGGTCATCGGTGGGGCGAACTTGTATGCGCAGACGTTGTCTCATGCAGACCGTCTGTACCTTACCGAAATCCATCACAGCTTCGACGGTGACACGTGGCTGCCGGAGATCGATATGAGCATGTGGCGCGAATCGCGTCGCGACGATCACGGCGCTGACGCCGATAGTCCATATGCATATAGTTTTCTGCGCTACGAGCGCGGGCAGTGACGATGCGTTGTGCTACGCGGGTATGGTTAGCTGAAAATGGAGGTGGAGCGATGTGGCAGAACGTTGGCAGTGCGGACAAGGTGATCCGAATCATTATCGGCATCGTCCTTTTATCGATGTTATTTTGGGTGCCGGGTAACGCCAAGTACTGGGGCTTGATCGGACTGCTGCCGCTGGTTACCGCATTAGTGAACTGGTGTCCGGCCTACACGCTTCTCGGCGTGCGTACCAACTCGCCCAAGGGTTCCGACTGACGGCTGATGAGGGAGCGGCGCGATGGCGCACCGCTGCGGCACACCGATATACAGAGATGCCTTGCGCGGAGCGCGCGCTATTTGTCGATCGGCAGATGCTGCGGACATTGGATGCTTGTCCATGTCGGCGTGCCATCAAGCCGTAGCGCGCTGAGCTGTCCGCCCCATAGGCAACCCGAATCCACGCAGAAGATTCCCGGCGCGGTGTAGGCGCCCAACGACGACCAGTGACCAAAGACGATGCGCGATGCGGAGCTGGCGCGTCCGGGTACATCGAACCACGGCACAAATGGGGCAGGTTGGGACCCCGGCGCACCGGCGCTGTGCAAATGCAGTCGCCCCTCGGTATCGCAATAACGCAAACGCGTGAGGCAATTGGTGATGAATCTCAATCGCTCCCAGCCACGCAGTTCATCAGACCATCGGCGCGGCTCGTCACCGTACATATGCGCGAGGAAATTTCCATAATCGTCCCCGCGTAGCGCCGTTTCTACTTCCTCCGCGCAGGCGCGCGCCGTTGCCAGATCCCACTGTGGCGGCAAGCCCGCATGGATCATGGTGTATCCCAAATCGGTGTCATGGTGCAGCAACGGGCGGTTACGCAACCAGTCGAGCAATTCTTCGCGGTCGTGCGCTTGCAGTACATCGTCGACGGTATCTCGTCGGCGCTTGCGTACGTGGCCGGCGGCGATGGCCAGTAGACTCAGATCATGATTGCCCAGCACGCTCACGGCGTGTTCGCCAAGCGATTTAATGAAGCGCAGCGTCTGCAGTGACTTGGGTCCGCGATTGACCAAGTCACCGACGAACCAGAGGCGGTCACGATCGGCGTCGAACGCCACTTCATTTAACAATTTCTCTAGCTGATCAAAGCAACCTTGTAAGTCGCCGATGGCGTAGACGGGCATATCCACTCCGCAGCGTTGCGTCGGCGACGCAGGACTTTTCAGATGCGCGCTCCGGCGGCGCGTATCAGTTTGCTCACACTAGCCGCTCATGCGGCCGCGATCGGTCGTCAATCGAGGCCGACTGCGCACGCCGAAAATGCGCGCAAACGACCAAGTATGCGCGCCGTACTGACTGCCGCCGATACTGATATTGTGCCGAAAATATTGCGCGGCTCCGCTAGTGCAAAATGCGTGGTACGGAGAGCGTAAACGCCGGTATTTCCGCGTCGAAGTTCGCGCCATCGTCGCCGATCATTTGGTAGCTGCCGCGCATGCTGCCGACCGGCGTCTCGAGTACCGTACCACTGGTATACTGAAACCCCTCTTGCGGTTTGAGGTGCGGTTGTTCGCCGACCACGCCTTCACCGCGTACCTCTTGCGTTTTGCCGTTGGCGTCGGTGATGATCCAGTGCCGCGTCAACAACTTCGCTGCGACTGCGCCTTCGTTGCGTATAGTGATGGTGTAGGCGAATACATAACGCTCGTTATCGGGATCGGATTGATCCTCAATATAAGCAGTGTCCACTTCGACCTGGATGTTGTAGTCCGATCTGTCGATCATGGGCGACGAGCTCCCAAGGTTCTTTGGTTTCGTTATTTACGATCGAAGATATGTCGGCGACCGAGCGTATGCGACGGCCAGCCTCCTCGAGTGCGTGCAACCTGTCATTGTACATTGGTTCTGGCGTCAATTGTCGGTCGAGTGTATGATTCCGCACAGATTGTACGCTTGATCTACATTGGTGTCCCTAGGCTCCTATCAGATCATAGCACCCGGTCAAGGAAACCAAGACCATGCCGCAGGAGATCCTCGAGTGAAACGTATCGTATTGTCGCTGCTTGCGTTGGCGTTAGTGTTGCTGGTCATTGCCCCGATGGGTTTCGGGTTTTGGGCCGAACACCGCCTGCAGGCTTTACTGGAGGCGATAACCGAAAACGGCGTGGTGGACTACACCGTGGTCAATACGCAACGCGGTTGGTTTACGACCACCTCCGAGGTGGTTTTGGAGGTCGGTGGCGATATTGGTCGTGCTTACCGAGCTTATCAAATCAAGGCCAAGGTCAACGACGTCCAGCCGCTCAAGCTCACGCTGCGCAACACCATCCATCATGGCCCGTTTCCATGGTTCGGTGTCGATGGCGGCCTGACCGATCTGATACCGAGCGTTGCTACCGTCGATAGTGAGGTGGTCGCATTCGGCTCCAGTAAGCCGTTGGCGAAGCCCGTGCCGTTGACCATCCATACCCGGCTGGCGTTGCTGGGCGGCGGTCATACCAACATGCGCGTACCAAAGTTTCAGGGACTTACCGACAATGGTAGCGGCACGGTAACCTGGTCGGGTTTAGACGCCGATTTCGATTTCGGCGCCGGCTTCAAAAGTCTGCGCACACGGTTGCGGGCGCCACTGTTGACGCTGGCAACGGCGGGTGGGCGCGTGCGCCTGTCCGGGCTGGCCCTGGATAGCGATACGCATAAAGGCATCGAGCAAATCTCTTTGGGTAATGTTGCCTTGTCGCTCGATAGCTTTGAGATGACGCCGAAGGACGGCAGCCCGTTCGCACTCGCCGGCATAGTGGCCACCGGTAATAGCGTGGCGCGCGGCGACGTCATCGACACGCAAGCCGATTTGCGCGTGAAATCGGTTACTGCCGGCGGTGTCAAGGTCGGTCCGGGCGTTTATCGTATCGTGCTTCGCAACCTTGACGCCAAGTCGCTTGCCAAAATCGATAGCACGCTGACGCAGCTAAAAAAGCAGGACATACCACGGCAGCAGATGAGCATGATGATGGGTGCTACGCTACTCGGTGTCATGCCGCAACTGCTGGAAAAGGGACCGATACTGGAGATTCCGGAGCTTAGTCTGGAAACCGAGTATGGCAAACTCAACGGCAGCGGCCGCCTGACCGTGGACGTCAGTGATCGCGCCGCACTTTCCAATCCGCTCATGCTGCGCCAGGCGCTGGTTGCCGAGGTGGACGTCCAGATACCGGAGAAATTTGTTGAGGCGATTATGGCGCGTCGTGTGAAAAAAGAATTGGCCGCCAAAGGTGAATCTTACAGCGACGAACAGCTGACGGCGCTTGCGCGCCGGCAGCTGCAGCAACGCCTGCAAAGCACGCCGTTAGGACGCATGCTTGAGCGACAAGGCGGCATGTATCGTTTCAAGGCCAGTATTGCGCGCGGTCAGTTGACCGTTAACGGCCGCGCCGTGGGTGTCGCCGGCGGTACTCGCTGACGCGCCGTTAGTGGTGAGCTGCGTAGTAGGCCGCACCCATTAGGCCGACGTGGGTATTGGTGATGACGTGGATCGGGAAGCGATCCATGATCGCCGCCATTTTGCCTTTAGCGCGGAATCGTTGCATAAACAGTCCTTGTTGCAAGCGTGGCAGAATTTTGGGGGCGATACCGCCTGCCAGATAGACGCCGCCGCGCGCCAGCGTCGCCAAAGCCAAGTTGCCCGCCTGGGCGCCATACACCGCGACAAAGACATCCAATGCTTCGCTGGCGAGTGCGTCGTCTCCGGCGAGCGCGTGGCGACTGATCGCCGCCGCCGCATCTTCTTGCGTCATCGCTTGTGTCAGCGCGGCGCCAGGCGCGTGCTGTCGATATTCGACTAGAAAATTCAAAATGCGTACCAAGCCATGGCCCGATAACAGATGTTCGTAGGACACACGGCTACTTTCTTTGCGTACGTAACGCAGCAACGCGTCCTGCAGTTCATCGACCGGCGCGAAGTCGGCGTGGCCGCCTTCGGTGGCAACGGTGCGCGACTGGCCGCAGTCGTCGGTCAGCACGATCGCTTGGCCGAGACCGGTGCCGGCGCCAAGTATGGCGCGCGGTGCATCGGCTACCGGTCTGCCGTCCTGCAAGCTGACCAGCTCGCCTTCGCCAAGCGTGCCGATGCCATAGGCGATGGCTTCGAAATCGTTGATCAAGGAGACTCGCTCGAGGCCGAGTTCGCGACACAAGCGCAGGCTATCGATCTGCCAGGGGAGATTGGTCACGCGCGCCAGTTGGCCGCCTGCGGTGACTTCTATGGCGCCGGCAACGGCAATACAGGCGGCGGTGACTGTGTGCTCCGTGTCGTGCGCGAGGAAGTCGCGGAAAATCGGCAGCGCGTGCGCATAGGCGCTGCTGTCGTAGAATTGTTCCCGCAGCACCGTGCAACGGTCCTGTTCGCACTGTGCTAACGCGACGCGCGTGTGCGTACCGCCGAGATCGCAGGCAAGTACGTTCATGATGTTGCCTGATCGGCTAGCGCGGCGGCAGCGGCGCGGTCGATATGCCAGCCGACGCTGCCGCCCGGCTGAAGCCGCTGTACCGGCAATATCGCGTCGTCGGGCAGCGGCTGAAGCGCGTGGCGCACGATTTCGGCCTTGTCGCTGCCGGTGACCATAAACAATAACTGGCGTGCCTGTTCGAGGGTAGGCAGGGTTAGGCTAATGCGCCAAGCGTCCAGCTTGTCGACATACACCGCCGCGGCGGCGCGCTGGCGTTCGCGCAGGATCGCCGTGTCGGGGAACAATGAGGCAGTATGGCCGTCCGGCCCCAGTCCAAGCAACACCAAGTCGAATTGTGGCCATCCACCACTGTTGTCGTGCGGTAGGCAATCACGCAGTACGCGTTCATACGATGCGGCGTTGTCGCCAGCGGCGCTAGCGTCGGTCGGAATGGCATGGATTTGCCTCACGGGAATCGGTACGTGCGCTAGCAGTGCTTCGTCGGCCATGCGGAAATTGCTGTCCGGGTGATCGTGCGGGACACAGCGCTCGTCGCCGAAGAAGATATGCACCTGCGGCCAATCGATGTGATCGGTGTACGCTGGGCTACTCAGCAGCTGGTATAAACGTCGTGGCGTAGAGCCGCCTGACAACGCCACGAAGAAGCTTCCGTGGCGGCTGATCGCCTGAGCGGATAGGGTGGCGATTTGGTCTGCTACCGCTTGATTGAGCGTGTCCGCGTTGGCGTGCACGTGCAGTGCGCGTTTCGACATAGTTTTAGGTCCCGGATTGCGCAACGAGCTTGACCGAGCGCGACGCCATCGGCCACGCTGGGTGTATGCTTTCTATGCTATAAGAATAGCACGTACTTACCCATCATTTGATTACGACACAGAAAGGGGAACACTATGTCCATTCGTCGCGGTTTGGCGGCCGTCCTGGTCGCGTGTGTGATGCTGGGCGCGCCGCTGGCGGGTATGGCGCAGAGCGACCAGCCGGTGCTGGTCAACCTCAAGCGCATGTCGATGGAAACGGCTCTAAAAATCGCGCAGGCGGCCATCGAACAGTGCCGCAAGGAGGGCGTGCAGGCAGCCGTGACCGTGGTCGACCGCGGCGGCCACCCACAAGTGGTATTGCGCGATGTCCTTGCACCCGATATTACCGTGCCGATCAGTCGGCAGAAGGCGCACACGGCGCTGGCGTTTAATACCTCTACTTCTGCTCTTGAGGGCCGTTTCAAGTCACCGTTCTCGGTCGGCAAGCTGGACGGTCTGATCATGTCCGCAGGTGGCGTGCCGGTACACGCCGGCGGCCAAGTAATCGGCGGCGTCGGAGTCAGTGGCGCGCCGTCCGGCGCGACCGATGAAAAGTGTGCCGCTGCCGGGGTCGAGGCGGTCACGGCCGATCTGGAAATGTCTGGAATGTAGTGGCTTGGTCGGCGGCTGGCTGTCGCCGTGGCGGCGTTCGTCTTGCGCCGGGACGGCTACGCCGCCGCTCTGTTTATGATTGCGCTCCGGCGCACACCGACTAACATCATAATGGACGATGGGTTTTCTGCCGGGCGCCTACCAGTTCCCACGATATGCCAATCAGGCAATGGAGGTGCCTTGCGTGGATGGGGTCTTCCGTATGTCCGGCCGCGTTGATTCCGGTCAGTTCCCGCAGCCGCGCAGCAGATTCTACCTGGTGTCGGAAACCCGACGTGGTTACGGCTTGCTTGTGACTCGATTCACGGAAAATTTTCCTTACTGCAGCGATAGTATCCCCGTGGCCGCAGACACCCCTGCGAGCGGCCCGTGGAGGTGCACGATGAGAACCCGGCAACGTACTTACATAGCATCTAATTCTCTGGTTTATCTGGCGTTTATAGTCTGTATCGGCGTACTGATTACGACTGTCGCGCAGGCTGGGGGCGTGCCCACGCCGTACCTCAGCGGCGCTGAGGCGGCCATGCTCGAATCGGGTGTATCGAGCTCCGACGCACCTACCACCAACTGGCTGTTTCCGTCCAAGGTCCGAATGTCGGTGGACAACGGCGTCTATAAAATGCAGTTCAGTACCTCCGATCGGGCCGCGCGTCCGGGCGGTCTGGGTAAGTTGTGGGCCAATCGCTTCAACCTCATTCTTAGCATCGGCTACAGCGAAGACGACAGCAAACCGGTTTATGTGCCGCATGACGACAATCAATCGTTCGGGCTGACCAACCAGAATTTCCGCTCGGGGAATAGCAGTGCGCTGTTTATGATGTCGGTGGGTCGTCGCTGGTAGCGCCGGCGCCCGTCGCACGGGCCTGTGCGACGCTGTACTGATTACTGAGCGCGGCGAAGTCGACCAAGCTCAATTGTTCCGGGCGTTCGCCGGGATCGACCCCCGCCGCCTTGATTTGATCCACGTCGAGCAGGCCTTTGAGACCATTGCGCAGCGTCTTTCGCCGTTGGCTGAACACTTGCGTTACCAGTTTGGCCAACAGCCTCTGATCGCGTACATCGACCGGCGGTTGGGTGTGCGGCAGCAGGCGTACGAGGCGTGATTCGACCTTAGGCGGTGGCCGGAACGCGCCGCGTCCAATATCGAACAATGGGATCACCTCGCAATGTAGCTGCACCATTACCGACAAGCGACCGTAATCGCCGTTGCCGGGGCAGGCGGCCATGCGTTCGACCACCTCCTTTTGCAACATGAAGTGCATGTCCTGAATACAATTGAGCTGGTCGATCAGATGAAACAGCAGCGGCGTGGAGATGTTGTAGGGCAGGTTACCGACGATGCGCAGCCGCTGGTCGGCTGCGGCGAGCGTGCGAAAATCGAAGCTCAGCGCGTCGGCGCTATGCAGGCGCAGATCGCCGAGCGCTGCGCACTGTTCACGTAATAGCGGGATAACGTCGCGATCCAGTTCCACCGCCTGCAGGGTGCCGACACGTTGCAATAGCGGTAAGGTCAGCGCACCGAGTCCCGGGCCGATCTCTACCAGTGCTTGCCCGGCCTCAGGTGCGAGCGCATGGAGGATTCGGCGAATCACGCCGTCGTCATGTAGAAAGTGCTGCCCAAAGCGCTTACGCGCGCGATGCTGCGAGTTTTCGGCGCGACCGCGGGAGCCGCGCGCAGCGTCGGTGGCGCGCCTGGTCATACGAGTTTACCGGCCGCCGCACGTGCGCGGACCATGGCCAGCGCCGTTGCCAACGCCGTGTTCATACTGCCGCTGTCGACACCGCCGACGCCGGCCAGCTCCAGGGCAGTGCCGTGATCCACTGATGTGCGGATGATCGGTAGACCAAGGGTGATATTGACCGCTCGCCCGAAACCCATGTGTTTGAGCACCGGCAGTCCCTGATCATGATACATCGCCACCACGGCGTCGCACTGATCGAGATATTTAGCAATGAACAAGGTGTCGGCGGGTAGCGGACCGACGATCTGCAGACCGTCCGCGCGCAGCGATTCCAGCGTTGGTTCGATGATGTCCAGTTCCTCGCGGCCGAGATGACCACCTTCGCCGGCGTGCGGGTTGAGGCCGCAGACCAACAGCCTCGGGCGTTCGATTCCGAACGAGTTGCGCAGCTCGTCGGCAAGCACCTGCATGACATGCCGCAGACGCGCCGGCGTGATTGCGGCGCTGACCTCGCGTAACGGTATATGCGTGGTCACCAATGCCACGCGCAGGCCCGGTGCGGCCAGCATCATGACAACGTCGTCGACACCACATTGTTGTGCCAGAAATTCGGTGTGGCCGCTAAAGGCGATGCCGGCGTCATTGATCACGCCCTTGTGTACCGGCCCGGTGACCAGCGCATCGCATTGACGCAGTTGGCAGGCGCGACAGGCTTGTTCGAGGGTGTCGAGCACGTACGCGGCATTGGCCGTGTCCAGATGCCCGCAAGCGGCCGGCGCGCGCAGCGCGATGGGAACATGATAGAGCGTCCCTGGCGGGCATCGGCTGGGTGCCGCATTGGCGTCGAACGGCAGCAGATACAGCGCCCGGCCGAGTTGTTTCGCGCGTTGTTGCAACAGCTCCGGATCGGCGAACGCAATCAACTGAGCGTCGTGCTCTTGCCACGCCAACTCGGCGCACAGGTCCGGGCCGATGCCGGCCGGCTCACCGGGAGTTAATGCGATACGGGCGATCTCAGGGGACATTGCGTGCACATGCCGGCATGCGGTACGGGCCCAGGCCCGTGCGCTCAGGATTTCAGTCGATATTCGATATAGGCTTCGTCGCGCAGCCGCCGTAACCACAGCTCCAATGCTTCACGCTGCTTGCGGGCACGGATAGCCTCACGCGCCTTGGTGCGTTTGTACTGTTGGGTATCATCGTATTGGCGCCGCGCGATTACTTGCACGATATGCCATCCGAACGGCGTTTTGAACGGCTCGCTGATTTGTCCGGGGGCGAGCTTGTCCATCTCACGTTGGAATTCCGGCACCGTCTCGCCTGGGTTGACCCAGCCGAGGTCGCCGCCCTTGCGCGCCGAAGCGGTGTCGTCGGAGTGCGAGCGCGCCAGTTCGGCGAAGCTGTCGCCGCCGAGGATACGCTGACGCAATTGCTCCAGGCGCGACCGCGCATCATTGTCGGAAACCACTTCATTGGTGCGTATCAGGATATGGCGCGCGTGCGTCTGCTCGATGACGTGCTTTTGTGCGCCCTTGACCGCCACCAGTTTGAGGATATGAAATCCGCTCGGGCTGCGGATAATATCGCTGATGTCGCCCGGTTTCATCTTCTGGATCGAGGGCAGAAACAGGGTCGGCACTTGTCCGGCCGGAAACCAGCCGAGCATACCGCCTTGCAGCGCGCGCTGGCCGTCGGACATCGATACCGCGGTTTCACCGAAATCAGCGCCGCCGCGCAGCTTGGTCAGTATGCTGTCCGCTTTGAGTCGCGCCGCTTGAATTTGTTCGGGCGAGGCAGCATCCGGTACTGACACGAGGATATGCTGGATTTCATAAAGGCGATCGTCGGCGCGATTTTGCGGATTGGACAGGAAGTTGTCGACTTCCTGTTCGCTGACCTGCACGTGGTTATCGACATTGCGTTGCTGCAAACGCGTAATCGTGATCTGATCACGAATATTTTCGCGAAACTTGGCGAAGCTATAGCCTTCGCTCGCCAGCGTCTCGCGGAATTGCTCCATGCTAAGTTGATTGCGTTGGGCGATGTCTTGAATGGCGCGGTTTAATGTTTCGTCATCGACGCGAATGCCGGTCTGCTCGGCCATTTGCAATTGCAGGCGATCCATGACCAGGCGATCGAGCGCTTGTTTCTCCAGAACCGACTCCGGCGGCAGCGTGGTATGTTGACTGCGCAGTCGGGCCTTGACGCTGCGCAGGAAATCATCCAATTCGCTTTTCAGGATAACGTCGTTATTAACGACGGCGACGATGCGGTCGAGTGGCACAGGTGTGTCCGTTCCGGTGCCGGGCGTAGTCTGCGCGTTGGCTAACAGGGCGGCGAATAGGAGCAGCAGTGTCGAAGCGAGACGAGTGATCATGGATGGCATTGCTTTCACGGTCCTAAATATGGATGTCCAACCGGCCCGGTGGCGATACGCCGGATCGGGCGGTTGACGTTATTGCACGTACAGGTCGTTGCCGTAGCCTAGGATACCACGCTCGAGCAGCTGTTCGACGTGCGTACCGACGCTGGTCAGACCTTTGAGCACTAACTGTAGGTAAATCGCGGTATTTTCGGCGCCGCCGAAACCATTCACGTAGCGCCGCCCCACCACCCGCACGGCCCAGCAACAGTTGTTGTACTCGACACCGGCGAAGGCTTCCAGCGTCTTATTGTCGCTCACCGAATAGTTCCAGCGCGCCAAGGCGTTCCAACTGCGCGATAGTGGCCACAGCGCGGAAGCGTCGACCTGTTTGACGTAGCCGCGTAAATAACGGTACTCCAAGTTGAGGATACGGCGCTGGTCGACCTGGTAGTGATAGCGCAGCACTGCTTTGTCGGTCTGGCGGCTGCTCGGATCCCATTGCCAGGCAGTGGAAACCGAGGAACGTTGGCTGACGGCGGCGGCCACCTCGCTCACCAGCGCCGAGCGGCTGCTGCGATCGACGCTCTCGCCGGGTAAAATTACGCGCCGGTCTCGAAAATAGAAAATCTCGCCCAGGCTTGCGCGCAAGCGCTCCTGTCCGCTACGGCTATCCAGGAATCGGGTCGTGACCGCCGCGGCGACCTGATTGGCGTCGCCTTGCCGATCGGCACCAGTGAAGCGGTTTTCGCGGAATAGTTGCGCAAATCTGAAATCCAGCGCGGTGGTATCGAACACCGGGAATGCCGATTGGTTGGTGTACGGCACATATAAATAATACAGGCGCGGCTCCAGCGTCTGCACCAATGGGTGGCCACCGAAGGCGGTGTCGCGTTCGAAGTACAGTCCGCTGTCCAGGCTCAATATCGGCGTCGTGCGGTCCGGACTGGCGGCCTGACCGGGAGCCGGATTATCCAGCGCATATTGCGTAAAACGCACGCTCGCCTTGGGCGTTACGTACCAAGCCGGGCCATGCAGATTCATGCTGACGCCGGGATACAAGTCCAATCGGTCACCGGTCACGGCGCTGCCGTTTTGACCGAAACGTACCGCTTCGCCGTAGATGTGATAGGTCAGCGGCCGATTGGGATCGGGCAAATCGGCGTTTACGACCAGCTGCGGTAGGCGCGCGTAAGTGCCTGATGTAGTGCCTAACGCTTGGAAATTTTGTACTCGGCCGAGCACCGACCACGGGCCATTGTTGTAACTCAGATCGGCGCGCCGTTCCAGGCTGGTGGTGCTGGCCAGGCTTAGTGTTTGCCCCAAGTCCCGGAAATAATTGGCATCCGAGGCGCTGTTAAGCGAGACATTGGTCGACCAGTGCGGACCGTACGAACCCTGCTGCTGATAGCCCACCAGCCAGCGGTCCTTGCCGTAAACGCGATCGTTGGGCAGATACTCGGCACCCAGAATGCCGCGAGTATTGCTGGTCAGATAGCGGTACTCACCATTTAGCTGCAGCCCGCGTTTGGCGAGTATGCGCGGCGTGATGGTGGCATCCTGGTTGGGGGCGATATTCCAGTAGTACGGAATGCTCAATTCAGCGCCGGAATTGCCCGAACTGCCCGCGCTAGGGGCCAGAAAGCCCGATTTTCGGCGATTGTCGATCGGGAAACTTAGGTAGGGTGTGTAGAACAGCGGAACATGCTGGAAACGCACCGTGACGTTGCGCGCGGTACCGATGCCTTCGCGCTGATATAGGTCTACTTTGCTCGCGCTCAGTATCCAGGCCGGGTTCTGCGCCGGACAGGTGGTGTAGATGGCTTGCTGCAAGCGCGTGCGATCGCTGTCGAGCTTCTCGATGCGCGCCGCGTCGCCGCGCGCATTGTAGCGTGGCAGCTCGTAATGGGCCTGATCAAAGGCGCCGCTGTCGCCATGCACCTGTACGTGGCCGGATGGACCGGTGATCTGGAGCCCCGGCTGGCGCAATCGCACGTGCCCCTCGGCGGTAGCCCGGTCGCTGGCTTGGTCGTAGATAACATGGTCGGCGCGCAGGCGTTGGTTGTCGCGTGCCACTTCGACGTTGCCGGAGAGCACAAAATGTTGTTGTGTGCCGCTGCTCTGATCAGCATTGATACGGGTAAGGCCGTCGGCCGGGCCGGGCACAAACGGCGTCGTTGGCGCCGGTCCGCAGGCAGTCGGCCGCCGCGCTGTCGGCTCCGCGCCGGCGCCGGTAGCCGCCGGGGCTGCGCTCGGCATAGCCGTCGCCGGCGCTGAGGCACGGGGCGCAGCCGCAGTGCTCGGAGTGCTCGGTAGCGCTGCCGCTGGTGGCTTCGGCGTCACCGCCGGTGACGTGCCCGGCGTAGTTGCCGCGGCTGGGGTGCCGGCCGCCGGGGCCGAACCGCCACCTTTGCGCTGGCAGTCCCATGCACCGGTTGCGTCCGCATGGCAGACCCAGGCGCTATCTGTGCCGGCGGTCGCGGGATAGGGAGCGAGTCCTACAAGGGCAAGGCCGGTGGCGAGTGAATACAAGTGCTTACTGGTCTTGCCCAAAATTTTTTCTCGTTGTTGGCGCTGCGCCGGTGGCGCCGGCGCGGATTTGCCGTAACGTCCGAGGTCGGCGTGCCGTGCGCGTACCGTAAGCTGGCTAAAATCGCACAGTTTGCGTTTGGCATCAAATTTAGGTTGCTCGGCAGCCGCCGCGGGCGACATTGGGCGTACGGAAACTAGCCGCTGTTGGATATGAAACGGTTTTTATCACAAATGAGTATGAAACCCGAAAAGGCGTTCAAAGCATCGGTTTTGGCGCGCTTTGCGCGTTTGCGAGTGCATCGCGCGATCTGGCCAAACCGTAAGCTCCCGCCAAGCCGCCGGGCACGCAAAGAAAACCCAGGCTTATGCGTTTCAGCCATGCGTGGATGGACCAAAGCAGGCCCGTGCACGGCTGAAGCCGTGCCTACAATATCGTACGTTACGCGCTTGGTTGTGACGGGGTTTTGTAGGCACGGATTCATCCGTGCATCATACAGAGCACGGCACGCTGGCTGTGCCCAGGGCCGCAGTCGGTGTCGGCTGGTAGGCGACGAAGTCATTGGTGTAGACTGCGCGCGAGCGCGGCTTCACTCGTGTCCACTGCGACCAGGGCGCGGTGCGGAATGCCGCCTGAGGGCGGCCGGAGACAGGTGTTGCCAGAACGTATAGAACAATTGCAGCGCTGGTTGCGAGATGAGGTTGGATTACCGTCGTTCGACATGGAGCCGGCCTCCCACGACGCCAGCTTCCGGCGCTATTTCCGCGTTTTCTATGCTGGTCACACACGCATTGCGATGGATGCGCCGCCGGCACAGGAAGATTGCCGGCCGTTCATCGCCGTGGCGCAGTCTTTCCGCGCCCTTGGGGTCAACGTGCCACAGGTCTACCATGCCGACCTGAAACAGGGATTTTTGCTGTTGTCGGATTTTGGCACGCGCTTGTACTTGCACGAACTCAATGCCGATTCGGTTGAACGTTTATATGGCGACGCGCTGGGCGCACTGATTACATTGCAAGCCTGTGGGCCGGGTACGTATCCCTTACCGCCCTATGGCCGTGAACGTCTGCTAACCGAAATGGAGCTGTTTCGGGAGTGGTATCTGGGGCGCCACCGCCGCTTCACGCTGAACCCGCGCCAGCACGAGACATTGGACCAGGCTTTCACGTTTTTGGCCGCTGCCGCCCTCGAGCAGCCGCAGGTGGCGGTGCATCGCGATTACCATTCACGCAACCTGCTGGTCACCGCGCAGCACAACCCCGGTATCTTGGATTTTCAGGACGCCGTCATGGGGCCGATCACCTACGATCTAGTGTCCTTGCTGCGCGACTGCTATATCGCCTGGCCGCGCGCGCAAGTGGAGGCGTGGGTGCGGGGTTATCACGATCTGGCGTTGCACTCGGGTATCCTGCGCGAGGAAAACGAACAGCAATTTCTGCGCTGGTTCGATCTAATGGGCGTACAGCGCCACTTCAAGGCCAGCGGCATTTTTGCCCGCCTGAATCATCGCGACGGCAAACCCGGCTATTTGCAGGACATTCCGCGCACGCTCGCGTACGTCGCCGACGTCGCCAGTCGTTATGACGAACTGGGCCCGCTTTACGCGCTGTTGTCCGAATTGGATGTCATCGCCTGACGCTTTGGCGGCGCTGGTTGTGGACAGGCGTTATCTGCGGGTATCGTAATCGGTATGAAAGCACTGATTCTGGCCGCCGGGCGCGGCGAGCGCATGCGGCCGCTGACCGACGATACGCCTAAGCCGCTGCTGCAAGTGGGCGGAAAATTTCTGATCGAATATCACATCGAGGCCCTGGTGCGAGCGGGTATCGAGGAATTGGTCATCAACGTCTCGTATTTGGGCGCAAACATACGCGCCGCGCTGGGCGACGGCGCGCGCTACGGTGCCTCGATTCAATACTCCGACGAAGGTACACCGGCGCTGGAGACCGGTGGCGGTATTTTTCGTGCATTGCCGATACTCGGTAATGCACCTTTCCTGGTCGTGAATGGCGATATTTGGACCAGTTTCCCTTACCGGCAACTACCGTTCCGGGCTTTCGGCTTGGCGCATCTGGTGCTGGTCGACAATCCGACTCACCATCCGGACGGCGACTTTGTGTTGTCCGGTCAGCGCGTGCTCGCCGAGGGCGATGGCCCGCGACTGACTTTTAGCGGTATCGGTGTCTATCATCCCGCGTTGTTCGATGATTGTCGCGACGGCCATTTCCCCTTGGCGCCGTTGCTGCGGCAGGCGATGGCCGCCGGGCGCGTAAGCGGCGAACGTTATGGGGGGCAATGGGTCGATGTCGGCACGCCGCAACGCCTGCAGGCATTGGACCGGCAGCTGCGCCAGCGCGATCCGAGCTGACACCGGACGCCGCAGCAACGGCTATCCTTACCGGCAACAGGTCGCCGAGATGTAACGATATGGCCGGTGTCAAAAAGGATCCCGCATGGGTCAAGAAATACGTTCAGCGCACTTCACCGGCCGGGATTTTGCGCGTTTTCAGCGCAGTCTGTGTGCCGAGACGGAACTGTTGCGGCAATGGTTCTCGCAACAGCGTTTCGCCGCCGGTGGCAGCGTCGCCGGTTTCGAACTGGAGGCGTGGCTGGTGGACGGTGACTACTCGCCCGCGCCGATTAACGAAGCGTTTCTTGAGCGCGTCAGCAGCAATTGGGTGACACCCGAGTTAGCGCGTTTCAATGTCGAGTTGAATGGTCAGCCGCAGTGCTTGCGAGGTGATGCGCTGAGAGTGCTTCATGATGAGCTTAGTCGCAACTGGAACGACTGTTGTCGGGTGGCCGGCGAACTGGACGCGGATTTAGTCATGATCGGGATTCTACCCAGCGTACGGGAGCAGCAGTTGACGCTGGCGAACATGTCGGGATTGCGGCGCTATCGTGCCCTTAACGATCAGGTGTTTCGCCTACGCCATGGCAAGCCGCTGCATCTCGATATCGTCGGCCGTGAGCACCTACGCACGACCCACTACGATGTCATGCTAGAGTCGGCTACCACTTCGTTCCAGATTCATTTGCAAGTGGAACCGGCAACGGCGGTACGCTTCTATAATGCGTCACTGATCGTGTCGGCGGCGACCGTAGCGGTATCGGCCAATTCGCCCTACCTGTTTGGCGCCGATCTGTGGGACGAGACGCGTATTCCATTGTTCGAGCAAGCTGTCGAGCTCGGCGGTTTCGGCGACGCCGCCCATGGGCCGTTACGGCGCGTGAGTTTTGGTACGGGTTACGCGCGCGAGTCACTCATGGAGTGTTATTTGGAGAACGCTGAGCACTTCCCGGTATTGCTGCCGATGACCTTCGACACCGCGCCCGAGCAAATGAGTCATGTATGTTTGCACAACGGCACCATTTGGCGTTGGAATCGGCCGCTGATCGGCTTTGAAGACGATGGCCGGCCGCATGTGCGCATCGAACACCGTGTCGTTGCCGGTGGCCCGACGGTGTTGGATATGATCGCCAACACTGCCTTCTATTACGGCTTAGTGCATTACTTGGCGCGAATGCCGACACGACCGGAAGATGATATTGCGTTCGCGCTTGCGCGCGACAATTTTTACGCCGCTGCGCGTTTCGGATTACAGGCCACGATCACCTGGCTGGACGGCAAAAAAGCTTCGTTGCGCACCCTGGTATTGGAGCAACTGTTACCCCTGGCGCGCATCGGCCTGCAGACATTGGAGTTGGATGCCGACGATATCCGTTGCTATCTGGGTATCATCGAGGATCGCGTGCGTAGCGGACAGAACGGCAGCGCCTGGCAGCGCGCTTACGTCGAATCACATGGCCGTGACATGCAGTCTCTGGCTGCCGCTTATACCGAACGTCAGCACAGTGGCGTACCGGTGCATCAATGGTCGGTGTAAATGCGCCGCCGCGTTGTGCAGCCCGATGCCGACATCGTTCGTTGTCCCACAGGCTGCTAGTGATTCTAACAGGTCGATCGTATGCTCAAGGTTTTCGAACAACTACCGGCTGGATTTCTCGATACGCCAGCCCAGGATTTATACCAGCGGCTCGGCGGGCCGGCGCTCGTGCATTTGCCCGGGCGTCGTTCGCCGCCGTTGTTTGTGTCGGTACTGCTGCACGGCAACGAACGCACCGGCGTGGAAGCGCTGCAGAAACTGTTACGCGAACACAGTCAGGCCGAACTGCCGCGGGCGTTGTCGGTTTTCGTCGGTAACGTCGAGGCGGCCAGGTATGGGCGGCGACGCCTCGACGGCCAACCGGATTACAACCGAATCTGGCCCGGTACGCGCAACGCCGCCACGCCCGAGCAGGCCATGGTGCGCGAGGTTTATGGTCATATGTTGGCGCGCGGTGTGTTTGCCAGCATCGATATTCACAATAACACCGGCCTCAATCCGCACTACGCCTGCGTCAACGTGATAGACAACCGGTTCTTTCACTTGGCGACACTGTTTAGTCGTACGGTACTGTATTTCACCACGCCGGTGGGCGTGCAATCGGCGGCGTTTGCCCGCATGTGCCCGTCGGTGACGGTCGAATGCGGTCAAAGTGACGATGCCCGCAGTACTGAGCATGCCTGGCAATATCTCAACGCCTGTTTGCGTCTGAGCGAATTGCCCGACTACCCGGTGGCGGAGCGCGATCTGGAACTTTTTCACACCGTGGCGACTGTGCGCATCGCGCCGGAGACGAGCTTCAGTTTTGATGATCACGAAACCGACATACTGTTTGATCACGATCTCGATCATCTGAATTTTCGGGAGCTTGCGCCAGGCACACGTATGGCCCGCACGCGCGCGGGAAGTCGTGTGCGTTTACAGGTGTCGGACAATGACGGGCAGGATGTCGGCGACCAATACTTTAGCTACGATCACAACGAGATCCGGATTACCCGTGCGCTCATGCCGTCCATGCTGACTTTGGACGCGCGCATCGTACGACAGGATTGTTTGTGTTACCTGATGGAGCGTCTTTCACCCGCCGAGGCCAGCTTACTGGAAGCCGTCCGCGCATGATCCGTCATTTGCTGGTGGCGTTGTCCGGCCACGGTTTCGGTCACGCTGCGCAGGCCGCGCCGGTGGTCAATGCCTTGGTTCCGCGCATCCCTGACTTGCGCGTGACGCTATACACCGACGTTCCGCGAACATTGCTCGCAAGTCGATTTCGTTGCGCTTTCGAGCATATCGATGCGGCGCCTGACGTCGGTATGCTGATGGATTCGGCGCTGGATGTGTACGTTGAAAAATCAGCGCGCGCCTATGCCGAATTTCATCGTCATTGGAATGCGGGTATGCAGCGCGAAGTCGAACGTCTGGCGCTACTACGCCCCGATTTGGTACTGGCGGATGCGCCCTATCGCGTGTTGACGGCGGCGCGCAGGATGAATGTTCCGGCGGTGGCGTTGTGTTCGTTGAATTGGGCGGCGGTCTATCGACATTATTGCGGCAGCCGCCCCGAGGCGGATGCGATTCATGCGCAAATCGTCGCTGCTTACCAAGACGCGACGTTGTTTCTACGCCCCACGCCGAGCATGGCGATGCCGGAATTGACCAACAGCCGCGAGATTGGTCCCATTGCTTGGCCGGCGCAGCCACAACCGCAGCCGTTGCGTCGTCGGCTGCGCCTGTCGGACCAGCAACGGCTGGTGTTGGTGACGCTCGGCGGCATCCCGAGCGCCAATCCGCTGCGCGTTTGGCCCGTCAGCGACGACGTACGCTATGTTGTGCCGACCAGCTGGTACGTGCCACGCCCCGATGTCGTTGACGCGGCGAGCATCGGTCTGCATTTTGCCGACGTGCTAGCGAGTGTCGACGTCGTGATCACCAAGCCGGGCTACAACACCATTGTCGAAAGCGTATGTCAGGGCCGCCCGGCGCTATTTGTGCCGCGTACCGACTGGCCCGAGCAAGCGGTGTTGGTGGATTGGTTGTATCGTCATGGTCGCGGCGCCGAAATTGATCGCGCACGTTTCGAGCACGGTGATCTGCGTGACGCCATTGAAGCGCTGATGGTGTTGCCGCCGCCGGCGCCGGTGCCGGCCAGCGGCACTGCGGAGGCGGCAGGACTTCTGGCCGAGTATCTGAACTGAGCGGCGCGTTCGGTTATTCCGTGGTCAGCACGCCCGATGCCTGCCGATCGGCGTGGTAGGACGACCGCACCATCGGGCCACTGGCTACGTGCGAGAATCCCAACGTGTCGCCGATCTCGGCCAACTGATCGAATTCGTCGGGCGTGACAAAGCGCTGCACGGGTAAGTGATGCAGGCTCGGCTGCAAATATTGGCCCAGCGTGAGCATGTCGCAATCGTGTGCACGCAGATCGCGCATGACCTGTTCGACTTCCTCCAAGGTTTCGCCTAGACCGAGCATCAAACCCGACTTGGTTGGCACCGTCGCGTGCTCTTGTTTGAAGCGTTTAAGCAAATTGAGCGACCAGTTGTAATCGGAACCCGGGCGGGCTTGGCGGTACAGGCGCGGAATGGTTTCCAGGTTGTGATTGAATACATCCGGCGGCGCTTCGTGAAGCAGGCTTAGGGCAACGTCCATGCGGCCGCGGAAATCCGGCACTAGTACTTCGATCTTGGTATGCGGATTATGGAGGCGTATTTTGTTGATGCAGGCGACAAAGTGACCGGCGCCGCCGTCGCGCAGATCGTCACGGTCCACCGAGGTGACTACCACGTAGCTCAAACCCATGGCGGCAATGGTGTGCGCCAGGTTGTCGGGTTCATCCGCGTCCAGCGCCAATGGTTTACCGTGGGCAACGTCGCAAAATGGGCAGCGCCGCGTGCAGATGTCGCCCATGATCATGAATGTCGCGGTGCCGTGGCTGAAGCATTCGCCGATATTGGGGCAGGAGGCCTCTTCGCACACGGTGTGCAAGCGGTGCGCACGTAGGACCTTTTTCAGCCGCAGCACTTCGGGATTGGCGGGTGATTTGGCGCGGATCCACGCCGGTTTGCGCAGCGGCGCCGTGGTCGGTGCGATCTTGATAGGAATGCGCGCGACTTTGTCGGCACCGCGCTGATGGGTACCGGCTTCAAGACGTCCCGAGCCTGACTTTTGCTTGGATGTGGTCATTGTCATTACTTCCAATGTGTTCGTATCTGCGTTCGTGATAGGTCCGCGCGTAGTCATCACGCTGCCGTAAACCGATCAAATCGGCCGCCAGCAAAATGATGGCTCGGCGGTGCCGCGCTAGATCTTGTCCTCGGGCGCGTAATCCAGTTGCGCGCCGATCGAGTCCACCAAGTCGGCGCCGACTCGAGCCAACTCGGTCGGCCCACCGAGGTCGCTTAGCTGCGTCACCGGCATGTCGGCATAGCCGCATGGGTTGATGCGCGCAAAAGGGCCAAGGTCCATGTCGACGTTGAGGGCCAAGCCGTGGTAACAGCAGCCGCGCCGTACCCGCAGGCCGAGCGCGGCAATCTTGGCACCGCCGACGTATACACCGGGCGCATCGCGACGCGCATTGGCGCAAATACCGTAGCTACGCAACACGTCGATAACCGATTGTTCGATGTGGTTGACCAACTGCCGCACGCCGAGGTGCCGTCGATTCAGATCAAGTAACAGGTAAACGACGATTTGGCCGGGACCATGGTAGGTCACCTGGCCGCCTCGATCGACCCGAATAACGGCGATGTCGCCGGCGTCGAGTACATTGTCGAGCTTGCCATTAAGGCCGAGTGTGAACACTGGCGGGTGCTGCACCAGCCAGAGTTGATCGCGGTCGTCGCGCTGCCGCGCGGTGGTAAACGCCTGCATATCGCGCCATACCGATTCATAGTCACGCAAGCCCATGTCGCGCACTTGCAAGGGTAAACGGTATGGTGCGCTGTTAGCGCTGGCGCCCAACCCGATGGTGCTCATAGTGCCATCAGTACGTGATCGTTGGCGTGCAGTGCGCGGTAGATGGCATCAAGCTGAGCGCGGCTGGTGGCATTGATCGTCACCGTCACGGAGATGTATTTACCGCCGCTGCTGATTCGGGTTACGGCCGAGGCCGGATCAAAATCGTGTGCATGGCGCATGGCGATGTCAACCACCAGTGCGGCTATATCCGCTTCCGCCCGGCCCATGGCCTTGATTGGGAACCGGCAGGGAAATTGGAGCGCCGAGTCCTCACTGTTAATCGGGTCGCTTGGTTGGGGGGTGTCCATGTTATGCCTGATTGTAACGCAAATACGCCGCCGGCGAACCTTTCCAGGCTCCATGGTTGCTGCCGAGTGGTGCCCAGGCATAACCAATACTCTGTTGATTTATCATTGTTTTTTCTGCAAACCAGAGGGATTACCGATGTTTTCGGAGTTGTTGCTTGTATTCCTGATAGATGCCGCGCATGCGCGCCCATAACGGTCCCGGACGGCCATCGCCAACGGCCTCGCCGTCGATGCTTACCACGGCCAGGATCTCGCGCGTCGAGCTCGTCAACCAAACCTCTTCGGCGTCGCGCAAGCGGGCGATGCTGATACCTTCCTCCCGCGTCGGCAGCCCGTTGGCCTGCGCCAGTTCCAGCACCAGGTCGCGCGTGATCCCGGGCAGAAGACGCGGTCCTTTAGGCGGCGTGATTAACACCCCTTGGTCGACGACAAACAGGTTGCTGGCCGCGCCCTCGGTAGCCTCGCCGTCGCGAATGAGGATCGCCTCGGCGGCACCGGCGTCGACCGCTTCCTGACGTAACAGTACGTTCGGCAGCAGCGTAATGGCCTTGATGTCACAACGTTGCCAGCGGATATCGTCGCGCGTCACCGCGCTTACGCCACGCTCGGCGCTGGCGTCGTCAATGGGTGCTAGTGGTGTGGCCATAAGGAAAACGGTCGGCGTGCATGCGGACGGGAATGCGTGATCGCGCTTGGCGGCCACGCCACGCGTCACTTGCAAATACACCGACAAGTCGCCGCCGCCGTTACGCGCGACCAATTCTTCGAGTACGTTGGCCCAGTGCTGCGGCTCGAATGGGTTGGCAATACGCACGCCGTCAAGACTGTGTTGCAGGCGTTGCAGGTGCTGGTCGAGCCGGAACAAACTGCCGCCGAATACCGGGATGACTTCGTAAACACCGTCGCCGAGTAAAAATCCGCGATCCAATACGGATACGCAGGCATCTTCGATGGCGAGAAAATGGCCGTTTAGAAATACACTGGGAGAATGCTCGTTCATATTGTCTTTATCGTGCTGCGACAGTTGCTGGGCCATAGCTAGACGTCGTTTTTCGCCTGAGGGACTGCCCGACCCGGGCGACTGCAACCAGCCGAAGCGAGTTCGGTCAAAACGCCGTTTCCAAACTAGATCAGTCCTAAGTCCGACAGGTCTCTACTTTCTAGTGGAACCAAAGTCGAACGCCGTCTGACATGCGCTGCCACAAGTTACCGGCATCGACCGCCTGCAAGGCTATTAGCGGCCGTTCCGCAATGACTCGGGTGTTCAAAGACACGTCGAGCGTGCCAAAGCTTTCGTCTTTGCGCGCAGGCGCAACGATGGTCGGTTTGAAGTTCACCGTGGCACGCAGTTTATTGTACTGCGAGCGCGGGTAAGTGACGTAAAGGTCTTTGGCGAGGCCAAGCGCGAGCGTATCGCTTGCGCCTTTCCAGATCCGTACCTGTTTCAGCGGCGTACCGGCGGCATACAGTTTTTTTGTCTCGAAAAAGCGGAACCCATAGTTAAGCAGGGCTTCGCTACTGGTGGCGCGCGCGTTTTCGCTACGGTCGTCCAAGACTACACTTATCAGGCGCATGCCATCGCGTTTGGCCGAGGCCACCAAACAGAAGCCGGCCGAATCTGTGTGGCCCGTCTTCATACCGTCGACCGAAGGATCACGCCAAAGCAGCAGATTACGATTCGGTTGAGTGATGTTGTTGTAACGGAATTTCTTTTCCGAATAATACTTGTAGAATTCCGGGTAATCGTGCACCAACGCGCGCGCCAACTTGGCAATGTCGCGCGCGGTACTGTAGTGGTTCGGATGCGGTAGGCCGGTGACGTTTTCGAAGTGCGTGTTCTTCATGCCCAGGCGCTGTGCTTCCTGGTTCATCATGGCAACAAAAGTGTCTTCGCTGCCGGCGATGTGTTCGGCTAGCGCCACCGTGGCATCGTTGCCGGATTGTACGATCAAGCCCTGCAGCAAGGTGTTGACCGGCACCTGCGTGCCGACTTCGACGAAGGTGCGCGAGCCCGGCATGCGCCATGCCTTTTTGCTGATACGCACCAAATCGGTGAGTTTGAGGCGGCCGGCTTCGATTTCGCGGAACATGATGTAGGCGCTCATCAGCTTGGTGATGCTGGCCGGTTCCATACGCTTGTCCGCATCTTTTTCGGCCAGCACATCACCGCTATGGTAATCAACCAATATATAGCTGCCGGCGCTTACCTGCGGCGCCGATGGCAGGGGAAGATCCATTGCGGCCCGGAGCGGCGTGCTAAAGATGCCGGTGAAGGCCAGTAGAGCGACAGCGAATAAAGTGGGTTTGCTTGGATGACGCATCGACACTCCTGCAATGTTCCTATTCTGAACATGGATGGGCGGTTGACGAACGTGATTGGCCACGTTTTCGGCTCGCCGCATTCTACCGCGGCAGCGACCGCGTGAGTAGTTACGGCTGGATATCAATTTCAGTCGACAACGATATGCGCGCTGGCAAGACCGTGTTTTGCGAGTACGTCGCTCATGCGGTCGGCGTCCGATACGCTATCGAGCGGTCCGACGCGGACCCGATAGATAAGCCGCTGCTTACTGGTCGCTTGTTGTATTTCGATCGGTCGGATCGGCATGCGCGCAAGCCGGTTGCGAAGACGCTCGGCATTTTGCCGGTCACTGAATGCGCCGACTTGTACGTAGATACGCGAGTCGTGCGCCACCGCCGGGATCAAACGCGGTTGGCTGCCAGGCGGCGCGGACGACGACACCGATTCGGTTGTGGCGATGGGCGTCGCGTGCGCTTCCTGGTGTTGTCGCGGGTCGATGGCTCGCACCTCGACCGGCGCGGTGCCGGTGGCGATGACGCCGAGTTTCTTGGCGGCCACGTAGGATAGATCGATCAAACGGTTTTTTACGAACGGGCCGCGGTCGTTGACTTTGACGATCACGCTGCGGCCATTGTCGAGATTGGTCACCCGAACGAAGGTCGGTAAGGGCAAGGTACGATGCGCGGCGGTCATGGCGTACATGTCATACGGTTCGCCGCTGGATGTCCGTCGGCCGTGAAATTTGGTGCCGTACCAGGAGGCAATACCGCGTGCCATGTAGCCCGCGCTGCTGCTGCGAACGCGATAGCTGTGCCCGGCCACGGTATATTGGCGCGGGTTACCGTAGGCGCTCAGGGGTTCGACGCGCGGCACGGCGTCGGGAATTTTGCTGACATCCACGACCCGGTCAGGAGCGCCGTCGCCGCCTTCGAATACCGGGCTGGAACTGCAGGACCACAAAAGCGGGAGTACCAGGGCCCAGGCCAGAGGTCGCCAAGCCACTTGTCTTAAGGCTGCCGTCAAGTGCTGTGTCCGTGGATGCATCGCCTCCGCCAATTAAGGTTTGATCATTTTTGTATCGGCCCGATCGACGTCGATACGCTGTTGCTGGCGTTCGGCCGCAATGGCGTTGGCAAGCTGATACACCGCCATGGCATATAACGCACTGTGATTATAGCGCGTGATTACATAGAAATTCTGCATTCCCAGCCAATACTCTGTCTCATCCTTGCCCTGTAAGCTAATCAAGGCGGCTTTCTGTTCGGTTGGTATGCCGTCGGCGCCGCTGACGCCGAACTCGGTGTGTATGCGCTGTAGCGTGTAGGCCGGTTTCAGATCACCGTTGTCGATCGCTTTATATTTGTCGCCGGTGACTTGCGCCGGACGGGCCACCGGCTGACCCGGTTGCCAGCCGTGCAGGTGGAAATAATTGGCCACGCTACCGATGATATCCGCGTCGCTGTGCCACAGATCGCGTTTGCCGTCGCCATCGAAGTCGACGGCGTAATGGCGATAACTGCTGGAAATAAACTGCGGCCCGCCCATGGCGCCGGCGTAGGAACCGTTCAGCGACAACGGATCGATGTGCTCTTCGCGCGTCAGCAATAAAAATTGCTGCAATTCTTTGCGAAAAAACGCGCTGCGCTTCGGGTAGTCGAATGCCAGCGTGCTGAGCGAGTCCATGACGCGATATTTGCCTTTATAGGTGCCGAAACGCGTCTCTACGCCGATGATGGCGACAATGATTTTGGCCGGCACGCCATAGATTTTTTCGGCGCGCGCCAAATCGTCGGCATGCGCGTCCCAATAGCGTACGCCGGCTTTAATCCGGCCCGGCTTTAAGAAAATGGGACGATATTGAAACCACGGTCGTCCCTCGGCCGGGTGTGAAATGGCGGCGATGATGTCCGGCTTGAGTCGCGTTTGTTCAAATAATTTCACCAACTGGGTGTGATCGAAACCGTGCTTGGTCACCATCTCGTTGATGAATTGCTGTACTTCGGGTCGATCAGCCAGATCATCCGGTTTCGGTGTTTGTGTCGCGCAGCCGGCTAGCGGTGCCAGGCCGAGCGCGAGCCAGAGCCATAGTCGAGCCGAGAGCGCCAAGCGGCGTGATCCGATCACATTTTCATCCTCAGAATAAATGCCATTATGTAGGTACGCTTTCTAGGGCGACAATAATTTTCGATGCGTGTGAATAGACATCAGAATACCGAATCCCGCCATCAGGGTCACCATCGACGTACCGCCGTAACTGATCAGCGGTAACGGCAGGCCGACCACGGGCATCAGCCCGATAACCATGCCGGTATTGACGAACATATAAACGAAGAAGGTCAAACTCAGACTACCGGCCAGCAGGCGCGAATAGGTGTCCTGCGCCTGCACGGCGATATACAAGCCCCGAGTGATGATGAGTAAATACAACGCCAGCAACAACAATACGCCTATCAGCCCGAATTCCTCACTGATAACGGCGAAAATAAAATCGGTGTGCCGTTCAGGCAGAAAATCGAGCTGTGACTGTGTGCCGTTCAGCCAGCCTTTGCCGTATATACCACCCGAACCGACCGCGATGACCGATTGGATAATGTGGTAGCCGGAGCCGAGTGGATCGCGTTCCGGATTCAGGAAGGTGAGTACGCGCATGCGCTGGTAGTCGTGCATGACAAAGTGCCACAACGGATAAGCCAGCAACGCGGCCAGCAGGATGGCGCCGCCCAGAATACGCCAGCGCAGGCCGGCCAGGAACAAGGTGAAGAACCCGGCGCTGGCGATCAACAGTGCAGTGCCTAGATCCGGTTGTTTAGCCACCAACAAGGCGGGCACGCCCATCAGGATGGCACTGACCAACAGACGCCAGGGCCGCGGCGGAAGTTGCGAGTCGGCCAAGTACCAGGCAATCATCATGGGTACCGCCAGCTTCATCAGCTCCGACGGTTGGAAGCGTACGATGCCGAGGTCCAGCCAGCGCTGCGCGCCTTTGCCGATTTCACCAATAATCAGTACCGCCAGCAGCAATAGAATGCCGGCCGCAAACAGACGCGGCGTCCAGCGTCGCAACGTCTGCGGCGATATCTGTGCGACCACCAGCATCACGGCAAAAGAAATGCCTAGACGCATGGCTTGGCGAATGACCGCCGCCAAATCCTGACCGCTTGCGCTGTAGAGGATGAACAAGCCCGCAGTGACGACGATCAGCAGCACGATCAGCAACGGCACGTCGAGGTGTAGACCGCGTACGATACGCGCGGCAAGCGGTTCGCGGCCAACGTGGTTGTTCAGCGCATTATGTGGGCTATCCAGTCTCATGACGGTCGGTCGTGCATCAAATATTCCTCCAGCACCTTACCGCCTATGGGCGCTGCCACCGATCCACCGCTGCCGCCGTTCTCGACCACCACCGCGACGGCGATTTCCGGGTGGTCGGCGGGCGCAAAGGCGATAAACAAGGCGTGGTCACGTAGTTTGAGTGCGACCTGGCTCTCATCGTACTCCTCTTCCTGTTTGATGCCGAACACCTGGGCCGTACCCGTTTTTCCGGCAATGCGGAACGGCAGTTTGCGCAGCCGATAGGCGGTGCCGTGCGGGCCATAAACGACATCCTGCATGGCTTTGATGACATAGTCCCAGTTTTGCGCTTTGACATCGGTGATGGGCGGCTCCAGGCGCGTGGCTTCGAGTTTCAGCGTGCCGGTGGTGCGGTTCTGCACCGCGTGCACCATGTGCGGTATGACGCGCATGCCGCGCATGGACAATGTCGCCGTGGCGGAGGCCAATTGCAGCGGCGTGGTCAGCATGAAGCCTTGGCCGATGCCGGTGTTGAGTGTTTCGCCCGGAAACCATGGCTGGTGGCGATTTTTGCGTTTCCATTGCCGTGATGGCAGCAAGCCGGCGCGTTCGGCGTTCATGTCGATGCCGGTGCGCTGGCCGAAACCGAATTGCTGCAGGAAAGCGTGGATATCGTCGATACCGAGTTTACGCGCCAGGTCGTAGAAGAATACGTCGCAAGACTGGGTGATGGCCGAATCCAGGTTGACCCGCCCGTGCCCCCATTTTTTCCAATCACGAAACTTGCGCTTTTCGCCCGGTAATTGATAGTAGCCGGGGCAAAACAGCGTGTTTTGACCATTGGTGGCGCCATAGTGAAGGCCGGCGAGTCCCATGAACGGTTTGATGGTCGAGCCGGGCGGATATTGCCCGAGTAGCGAACGATTGTATAGCGGTTGCGATTTGTCTTCCCGCAATGCCTTGTATTCTGTGCGGCTGATGCCGTTGACGAACGCGTTGGGATCGTAGCCCGGCTTGCTGACCATGGCCAGTATTTCGCCGTTGCGCGGATTGATTGCGACGATAGAGCCGTTATAGTCGCCCAAGGCCGATTCGGCCGCTTTTTGCAGGCGTACATCCAGGCTCAAATACAGATTAGAACCCGGCACCGGAGCGGTGCGTTGCAGTGTACGCATGATCCGCCCCTGGGCATTAGTCTCGACTTGCTGATAGCCGACCGTGCCGTGCAGTGTCGACTCGTAGTACTTTTCGATACCGATTTTGCCGACATGCGTGGTGCCGCGGTAGTTGGTTTCGTCCAGGCGTTTCAGGTCACGCAGATCGATGCGTCCGACGTAGCCGAGTACGTGCGCCATACTGGCGCCCATGGTGTAGTGGCGGCTTAGACCGGCGACGATATTAACGCCCGGCAGGCGGTGGCGTATGACCGCGAGTCGCGCGACCTCGGTATCGCTGAGATGAAAGCGCAGCGGGATACTTTCAAACGAGCGCGAACGCTGCACGTTTTCCTCAAAACGTTCGAGATCGTCATCCGAAATCGGCACGGTGCGCCGCAACTGCTGCAGCAGCGCGCTCATGTTCTTGACCTGCTCGGGGATGATTTCCAGGCGGTAAGAGGGCACGTTTTCGGCCAGCAGTATGCCGTTGCGATCGAAAATCAGGCCGCGGGTCGGCGGGATCGGCAAGACCTTGACGCGATTGTCGTTTGACAACGTGGTGTAGTGTGCGTGATCGACGACTTGCAGATAGACCAAGCGTACGACCGTGATCGACAGCAGCACGATCATGAAGCCGAGTGCGGCCAGCACGCGGCGAAAGAACAGCCGGAACTCGGAAGGATGGTCCTTGAGCGATTGGCGCCGCTTCATGGGCCAGCGGTACGGGATGGGCGACGCGCGCCGATCACCGCTAGGACACCTTGAAGCGACGACGCAGGTCGCGCAGCACGACAAAGATCCACGGCCACAACACGGTGCCGATCAAGGTGGGCATCCAATAGACCCAGCCTTTGTGGGTCTGGCCGGCGGTGATGCCGTCGAACCACAATATCAACAGTTGATAGAGGGCGAGCAGCAACATAACGGTCAGCGCTTGTTGCCATAATGGGAATACGCGTACACGCTGGTGCAGATTGAGGGTCAAATAGCAGACCACCGCTAACGCCAGGGCGTGCTGACCCAGCAGCGCGCCTTTGAGTACATCGAGCATCAAGCCGGTGAGCCAGCCGATGCCGACGCCGACGCGTTGGGGCAGCGCCATGCACCAATATATAAGCACCAGTACCGGCCATGCCGGGCGGTAAAATTCGGCCCATACCGGCAACGGCAGGATGCTCAGCATCAGGGCTATGATGATGGTCAGGACGATTGTCCAGCCGCCATGGTGTCGGACCAGTGTCATTTGCGCTTGTCCGCGGAGGTTTTTGCTTTCGGCTGTTGAGTCTCGGTCGCGCGCGCGCCGGCGTCGGTATCGGCCGACCACACTAACAGCACTTCGCGGCTACGGTCCAATAGCGCGCTCGGCTCGGCGCTGACTTTGGCGAAGCCGGAGCCATTGTTACGTACGACTTTAGTCACCCGACCGACCGGATAGCCGGGTGGGAATACGCGCCCGAGGCCAGACGTGACCAGCAAATCGCCGACCTTGATATCGGCATTGTTGGGTAAATAGGGCAATTCGAGGCGATCGATGGCACCGGTACCGACCGCCAACGTGCGCAGACCGTTACGATTGACCTGTACCGGCAAGAGATGACTCGGGTCGGTAATCAGGCGTACGGTCGAGGTATATGGTCCGACCTGAATGACTTGACCCATGACGCCGTGCGCGTCGAGGACGGGTTGGTCGACGTAGGTATCGTCCGTACTACCTTTATTAATAACGATAAGGTGTTTGTACGGATCGAAGTCGACGCGATAAAGCTCGGCGATCAAAACGCGATCGGCGACCTTGAATGACGAGCCCAGCAGCTCCTGCAAACGACGGTTCTCCGCTTGCAGGGCGTCGAATTTTTGCATCTGCCCCTGCAGCAGCAAGTTCTGATAGCGCAGGCTCGCGTTTTCCTCCACCAGCGTCTGGCGCGACGCGAGGTTCTCGGACGCCCAGCTTGCGATGTCGACTGGAAGATTAACCAGATAGCGAATCGGATAGACCACGACTTGGAGGCCGGCACGGACATTCTGCATATGCTGCTGCTTGTGATCCAAGGTCATCAGCAGGATCGAGGCCAGGAACAAAAGCACCAGTCGTGTGGTGATCGAAGTGCCCGGTGTAAATAGCAACTTAATAGGGCTAATCTCCTAAGGCAGCTCTGATGCATCCGCTGCAGCCGTGTTGACGGCGTTGGTAAGCGGTGCGGAATGCGCATTTACTGCGCGTGAGTGCGGTTTGTCGCCGTCTTCCGCCTTGCCATCGTGCCCTTCCTTGACCGAATCAGTCCCAACCTCCGGAATGTCCGATCTTAAGGAGTAGGGGCGCCCAGCCATCGATGATGAAAGCGGCCGCCGGCGCCTGATTATTCTACCGTGAATATCTCGCCGCCGTGCTGGTCCATCAACTCGAGCGCGCGACCGCCGCCGCGGGCTACGCAAGTCATGGGGTCGTCAGCAACGACCACCGGCAGGCCGGTTTCCTCCATAAGTAGACGGTCGAGATCGCGTAGCAAGGCGCCGCCACCGGTTAGAACGATGCCGCGTTCGGCGACGTCCGCGCCCAATTCCGGCGGTGTCTGCTCCAGCGCCGTGCGCACTGCGCCGACGATGCCCGACAACGGCTCTTGCAACGCTTCGAGGATCTCATTGCTGTTGAGACTGAAGCTGCGAGGTACACCTTCGGCCAGGTTGCGACCCTTGACCTCGATCTCGCGAACTTCGTTGCCGGGGAAAGCCGTGCCGATCTCGTGCTTGATCTTTTCGGCAGTCGATTCACCGATCAAGGTGCCGTAATTGCGCCGCACGTAATTGATGATGGCGTCGTCGAAGCGGTCGCCGCCGATGCGTACCGAGGCCGAGTAGACGATGCCGTTGAGCGACAATACCGCCACTTCCGAGGTGCCGCCGCCGATATCCAGCACCATGGAGCCGCTGGCTTCGTCCACCGGCATGCCGGCGCCGATCGCCGCCGCCATCGGTTCTTCGATCAGGAATACATCCCGGGCGCCGGCGCCTGCGGCCGATTCCTTGATGGCGCGGCGCTCGACCTGGGTCGAGCCGCACGGCACACATACCAGCACGCGCGGGCTGGGCTTGAAAAAGCGTGTCTCGTGCACCTTGTGAATAAAGTGCTGCAGCATTTTTTCGGTGACCGTGAAGTCGGCGATGACGCCGTCCTTGAGCGGCCGGATGGTGGTGATGTTGCCGGGCGTGCGGCCAAGCATGCGCTTGGCTTCGGTGCCAACCGCGGCGATCGATTTAGGGCCGCCAGGGCCGCGGTCTTGGCGAATGGCCACTACCGAAGGCTCGTTTAGAACGATGCCTTGCCCGCGAACGTAGATCAGGGTGTTGGCTGTGCCCAAATCGATGGATAGATCATTGGAAAACAGCCCACGTAAGCGCTTGAGCATGGCAGAGTCCGGCCTCGAATGCGTGAAATCGAGCTACTGTATCAACGGGGGGGACTTTGGGCAAGGTACCGGGTATGATAGCGTACGCGTGTTGTTGATTGATTCACATTGGAGGCTGATTTTACATGCCGTTGGACTCGCACGAGGTAGAGAAAATTGCGCACTTGGCGCGTCTGGCCGTGCGCACGGAAGATGTGCCGGAATACGCGACCAATCTGTCCAATATTCTCACCCTGATGGCGCAGATGGATAGTGTGGACACCGCCGGCGTCACGCCCATGGCCCATCCGCTGGATATGCCGCAGCGCCTACGTGCCGATCAAGCCACCGAATCAAACCAACGCGAGTTGTTCCAATCGATTGCGCCGCAGGTGGACGCCGGCTTGTACCTGGTGCCCAAGGTTATTGAATGACAGAGTGAAGAGGAAAATAAACCGCTGGCGCCACGAGCGAAATATTTTCCCCTTGCCTCTGTCCTCCATATCTATCATCGCGTATGCATAACAAGACTATTGCCGAACTGGCCGCGGGACTGCGTGCTGGCGAATTTTCCAGTGAGGAACTCACGCAGGCTTATCTCGACCGCATCGAGCGGCTCGACGCCTCGCTCAACAGTTTCATTACGGTTACCGCCGATGCTGCGCTGCAGGCGGCACGGGCCGCAGACGCCCGTTTGGCGCGGGGTGATGCCGCGCCGCTGACCGGTATCCCGATTGCCCACAAAGACATCTTTTGTACCAAGGGCGTGCGCACCAGCTGCGGTTCGCGCATGCTGGACAACTTTATCGCACCATATAACGCTACCGTGGCCGAAAAACTGGCCGCCGCCGGCGCGGTTATGCTCGGCAAGACCAACATGGACGAGTTCGCCATGGGCTCGTCGAATGAAACCAGTTTTTACGGCCCGGTATGCAATCCATGGAATACCGGCACCGTTCCCGGTGGCTCGTCCGGTGGTTCGGCTGCGGCCGTGGCGGCGCACCTGACGCCGGCCGCCACCGGTACGGATACCGGCGGTTCGATCCGCCAACCGGCCGCTTTGTGTGGTATCACCGGACTCAAGCCGACCTATGGGCGCGTGTCGCGCTACGGCATGATCGCCTTTGCCTCGAGTCTCGATCAGGGCGGGCCGATGGCGCGTAGCGCCGAAGACGCTGCGCTCATGCTGGCCGCCATGGCCGGTTTCGACCCGAAAGATTCCACCAGCGTTGATCAGCCGGTACCGGACTACAGTCGGGCCTTGAACGACTCCGTCGAGGGGCTGAAGATTGGTCTTCCAAAGGAGTTTTTTGATCAGGGACTGGATAGCGGCGTGGCCCGGGTCATCGAGGCGGCGGTGGACGAATTTAAGAAATTGGGCGCTGAAGTGTGTGAGGTGAGCTTGCCCAACAGTGGTTTGTCGGTACCCACCTATTACGTCGTGGCGCCGGCCGAGTGCTCGTCCAATCTGTCGCGGTTCGATGGCGTACGCTTCGGTTACCGCTGCGAAAATCCGGTCGATCTCGAAGATCTCTACAAGCGTTCACGCGGCGAGGGCTTTGGCGCCGAGGTCAAGCGCCGTATCATGATCGGCACCTATGCGTTGTCAGCCGGATACTACGATGCTTACTACCTGAAGGCACAACAGATTCGGCGTTTGATCAGTGACGATTTTCGACAGGCGTTCGAGCGCGTTGACGTCATCGTCGGGCCGACGACACCGACCCCGGCGTTCAAGTTGGGTGAAAAATTCAACGATCCGGTCACCATGTATTTATCGGATATATTCACCATCGCCTGTAACCTCGCCGGTCTGCCGGGTATGTCCGTGCCGGCCGGATTCGTCAATGGCCTGCCGGTCGGACTACAGATCATCGGCAACTACTTTGCCGAAGACCGGCTGTTGAATGTCGCGCATCGCTATCAGCAGGTTACCGATTGGCACCAGCGTCAGCCGAGCGGTTACGAGTGAACGACCGCGCCGCCGCCGAGGCTCAGTCCGGCGCATCGAAACCAGCACGTGGGAACTGAAGATGAAGTGGGAATGCGTAATCGGGTTGGAAATTCACGCCCAGCTCGCCACCAACAGTAAGATTTTTTCGGCAGCATCCACCGCCTACGGTGCGCCGCCGAATACCCAGGCGTGCGCCGTCGACCTCGGCTTGCCGGGGGTGCTGCCGGTGCTCAATGCTGAGGTCGTGCGCATGGCGGCCAAGTTCGGCTTGGCGATTGGCGCAACCGTTGCCCGGCGTTCCGTATTCGCGCGCAAGAATTATTTCTACCCGGATCTGCCCAAGGGCTACCAGATTTCGCAGTATGAATTGCCGATCGTCGAGCATGGCCGGCTCGAAATCGAATTGGACGACGGCAGCAGCAAAACCATCGGTATTACCCGCGCGCATTTGGAAGAGGATGCCGGCAAATCGCTGCATGAAGAATTTCAGGACAAGACAGGCATAGATCTCAATCGTGCCGGTACGCCGTTATTGGAAATCGTCTCCGAGCCTGACTTACGTTCGGCCAAAGAGGCGGTGGCCTACATGAAAAAAATTCACTCCTTGGTGCGTTATCTCGCTATCTGCGACGGCAACATGCAGGAAGGCTCGTTCCGCTGCGACGCCAATGTCTCCATTCGTCCCGTTGGCCAAGCCGAATTCGGTACGCGCGCCGAACTCAAGAACATCAATTCGTTTCGCTATGTCGAGCGCGCCATCAATATCGAGATCGAACGCCAGACCGACGTGCTCGAAGGCGGTGGCACGGTAGTACAGGAAACGCGTTTATACGACCCGGACAAAAATGAGACCCGCTCCATGCGCAGCAAGGAGGAGGCTAACGACTATCGTTATTTCCCCGATCCCGATTTACTGCCGCTTGAAATCGACGACGCGTTTATCGAGTCGGTACGGGCAAGTTTGCCGGAATTGCCGGACGCCAAGAAGCAGCGCTTTATGCACGCCTTCGGTTTGAGTGCATATGATGCCGGCGTGCTTACTGCCAGCCGCGAGATGAGCGACTACTTCGAATCGGTGGTCGGTGCGGTCGGCGGTGAGGCGAAGTTGTGCGCCAATTGGATCATGGGTGATTTATCGGCGGCGCTTAACCGAGACGGTAAAGAAATTACCGAAAGCCCGGTCGATGCAGCCATGCTCGCCGGTATGTTGAAGCGCATCTTGGACAACACCATCTCCGGCAAGATCGCGAAGGATGTGTTCGAGGCCATGTGGGCCGGCGAAGGCGATGCGGATACCGTCGTCGAGCGTAAGGGTCTAAAACAAATTACCGATACCGGCGCCATCGAGACGATTATCGACCAAGTGATTGCCGCCAATCCGGCGCAGGTGGAACAATATCGCGCCGGTAAAGACAAGTTGATCGGCTTCTTCGTCGGGCAGGTCATGAAGCTGTCCAAGGGCAAAGCCAACCCAGCGCAGGTCAACGAGCTACTACTCAAAAAGCTGAGTTACTGACGGCATGGCTCTGGTATCGATGCGATGCGCTAATTCGCAGCTATGTAGCCAGCGGTGCAATGAAGCGAAATCGTGACAGTCTGCATCGATTCGTGTTCGAGCGCACCGACGTACGCGGCGAGCTGGTGCATCTGGACGCCACTTGGCAGGCGGCGCTTGACCGGCATGATTACCCTCCAGTGGTACGCGATCTGCTCGGCGAGGCGTTCGCAGCCGTAGTGCTGCTGGGCGCCACCATTAAGTTTAGCGGTTCGATCATCCTGCAGCTGCAAGGCTCCGGTCCCATGACGCTATTGGTGGTGCAGATGTCGGCGCAGCGCAGCGTACGTGGCATGGCGCAGTGGAGCGGCGAGGTTCAGTCCGCGCCGTTGGATCAGATGTTCACCGACGGACGGTTGGCAATCACGGTCGATCCCGGTGACGGCGCTGAGCGTTATCAAGGAATTGTCGAGATCGGCGACAAAGGGCTGAGCGAAGCACTGGAAGCCTATTTCGAGCGCTCCGAGCAGCTTGCCACGCGGTTATGGTTGGCTGCCGACGCGCGTCAGGCCGGCGGCCTGCTGCTGCAACGGCTTCCCAGCGACGGCGACGATGCCGATGCTTGGGCTCGCGTGGTCCATCTCGGCGCCACGGTCAGCCGTAACGAGCTGTTGGATCTGCCTTTCCTGGAGCTGGTGCGGCGCTTGTTCCATCAAGAGGATGTGCGCGTATTCGACTCCGAGCCGGTCAACTTTCGTTGTAGTTGCTCGCGTGAGCGTATCGAGGAAACGCTGCGAGGTTTAGGGTATACGGAGGTGCGCAGCATTCTGGCCGAGCAGGGTAAAGTCAGCGTCGATTGCTCGTTTTGTAATCAGCATTACGAATTCGATGCAGTCGACGCCGAGCGCATACTTGCCGATGGCTATTCCCCGGATGTGCCGAAGACGCGGCACTGAGCATCATCGGCTCGAGTCGGTGGG
>JASBUN010000051.1 GCA_030147845.1 Gammaproteobacteria bacterium | reverse complement strand
GCCGAAGCCGACTCGGTCGATTCCACCAAAGCGTTCGGATTTTGGATTTATCTCATGAGCGATGGCATTATTTTTGCCATCTTGTTCGCGACCTATACGGTGCTGGATCAACGTTACGCGGGCGGACCTACCGGGAAAGATCTGTTTGAATTGGGGCACACATTTTGGGAAACGCTACTGCTATTGACCAGCAGTACTACCTATGGCCTGGTCACGTTAGGTCTACAGGAATCGAATCGCCGAAAAGTGCTACTGGGGCTGGGGATCACATTTTTCCTCGGCCTTGGCTTCATTATTATGGAGCTATCCGAGTTTCACCATATGATCTCTATCGGGGCCGGCCCTCAACGTAGTGCGTTTCTGTCTGCCTTTTTTACTCTCGTCGGCACACATGGACTACATGTCACCTTGGGCTTGATCTGGATACTGGTGATGATGACGCAGGTGCTCGTCAAAGGGCTCACCTCGCCAGTGCATTCCAAATTGTTGCGCCTCAGTATGTTCTGGCATTTCTTGGACATCATCTGGATCGGCATTTTCACCATCGTGTATCTTTTAGGGGTGCTTTAAATGGACACCACATCCGTCGACCGTGGTGGCGCGGGGCACAGCAGCGTCAAGACCTACATCACCGGTTTTATCCTGGCGCTGACATTAACCGCGATTCCGTTCGCGCTGGTCAAATTCGGCGGCCTTTCGAAGGGCGTCATCTTGACCGTGCTATTTGCCGCCGCCATCTGCCAAATGCTGGTACATCTACATTATTTTTTGAAACTGGACACATCGTCGGAAAAACACTGGAATGTGCTTGCACTTATCTTCACCGCCATCATTATTTTCATCATGGTAGGCGGAAGTATTTGGATCATGGTGAGTCTGCATTACAATATGCTACCGTAAACAATCACGGCGAAAGTGGACCGCCATAGGCGAACGCCGGGCGTTCGGCCAATCAATCCTGCCGCATGCATCGCCTGACGGCACGGCGTTGGCGGCTTGCCTTCTCAAACGCAAAATGAGACAAAAGGCGATTCCGCTTGCGACGTGCCACGCAATCGATTAGAGACCCGGCCCGAAACACCCACGGTAGCGGCAATCAAAGACTACCGCCCCGTCGCCTCACGATATTCACACACAGCACCGCACCACTGCATATAATTGCTGTCTGACGCTGCACGATCCATCTTTATGATGTAGACTGCCGCGCATCTCGCCCGCGCGCCGTTATGGTAATTTTGCTCTCGTGAAAACGTGAACGCACTGAGTACCTCGGCGGCTGCAGGGCCTCCAAATTGCCCCATACCTGTAAAGAATAAAGACGCATCCAAACACCAGCCATGAGTCGTTCGCGAAACTACACTGCTTCGGACCCGCAGGCGGTCCCCGCCGGCCATGGTACTGGCCTTGCCGCGGCGTTGGGAGCGTTTACCATATGGGGGTTCCTGCCGCTGTACTTCCGCCTGATCGGGTCGCAAGCGGGCGTCTGGGAAGTGGTGGCTCACCGCATCCTATGGGCGACGGTGGCGCTGGGCCTGTTTATGCTGGCGACCCGCCGTACCGACCGCTTGCTGTATGTCTTCAGGAATCGCCGCATGCTGCTCGCCCTGGCCGCGAGCGCGCTTTGTATTGTCACCAATTGGCTGACCTTCATCTGGGCTGTTACTCATAACCATGTCCTGGAAAGCAGTTTAGGCTATTACATCACCCCCATACTCAACGTGCTTATGGGTGTAGCCTTCTTGCGCGAACGCCTGCGCGTGTTGCAATTGTTCGCTATCGTGATTGCCGCCATTGGCGTGCTGATTATGATCATCGCCTACGGCCGCGTGCCGTGGGTAGCATTAACGTTGGCCGTTGCGTTCGGATCCTACGGACTTATTCGGAAAAAAGTTGAGGTGGATAGCGCCACCGGCCTGCAAGTAGAAACATTGCTGCTAACGCCAGTGGCTCTGATGCTGTTAGCTTGGCTGAATTTTCATCACGAGATGCGATTCTTACACAGCAGTAGCAGCTTGAACGCATTACTGGTGGGCGCCGGCGTGGTCACGATCATTCCGTTGGTACTGTTTGCCGCCGGCGCGCGCCGCCTCAATCTGGCCACCATCGGCGTGCTGCAGTACATCACCCCGACGTTACAATTCTTTACCGGCGTATTCCTGTTTGGCGAACCCTTCACGCGCTCAGAAAGTATCACCTTTGCGTGTATATGGATTAGCCTCGCCCTCTACACCCTCGATACCCTACTGACGCAACGCCGCGTCAATCGTATCAAGCTAAAACTCGAACCACCTGAAACCAATCACGCGCAATAGGCGAAACAGCGTCGACGCGTGGTCCCGCCCCTTATGCGGTGACACTCTGTGCCTTCGACGGGACACATAAACCCCTATCATTAGCGTATCGACGCGGTCACCAATCATTGCGCACATCGATGCAAACCAATTTGCTTGCACAACTATTCGCCGGCGCAGATACTCAGGCCTACATCGCGCTTCGCTGCGCAAACTCGACGCCGCACTGCACCATCAGCAATGCCGGTTGATATTCTCACAGACTGGTTATGATCATTCGCATCGCGCGCACATGGATTTTCTATTTTACGCTGCAGGCGTGCCTTGCTTTCGACGCAAACGAACGGGAGGTGCAAGATGGAAAAGACGTGGAAAATCGATGGTACCTATTTTGAAGCATGCAATTGCATTGTCGCCTGTCCCTGCGTATTTCTCAGCCCTCCCACCGATGGCGAGTGTGATGCGCTGATCGCATGGCACATCAACAAAGGCAGCTTCGGCGAGATCGCCCTAGACGATCTAAATGCCGCGTTGGTGATACACGCGCCAGGTAATTTGATCGAAGGCAATTGGGAGGCCGCGCTCTACCTGGACGAACGGGCGGACGACCCACAGCGTGAAGCACTTGGCAAGATACTGGGTGGCCAGGCGGGCGGACACCCAGCCCACGTCGCTCAATTGATCGGCGAAGTACTGGGTGTGACAAGCGCGCCTATCGACTATCGTGCGGAAGGCCGCAAGCGTTCCATCCGCGTTGGCGGCTATGGTGAAGCCGCTATTGAAGGCATCACTGGCGACAACGACAAAGAAGTGACTATCGAGAACCACCCGCTGGCGGTTGCACCAGGCTTTCCTGCGGTCGTCGCCAAATCGAGCCACGCGCACTTCGACGACCACGGCTTATCTTGGCAAGTTTCCGACCGTAACGGGTTCTATTCGCCGTTCAGCTACTACGGCAGCGGGCCCGCGTAACAATATGCTGACGCTAGAGCGGGCGCAGCGGCATCTAATCATCGGCGCACTCGTAATGATCGCCGCGCTGAGTTGGGCCTACATGGTCTACTTGGCGCGCGCGATGCCGCCCATGTCCGACGCCATGCAGTCCATGACGCTGCTAACGCAGACGCAGTTAACCGCCTGGGGTTGGAAGCAATTTTTCTTGGCGTTCGCCATGTGGGCGGTAATGATGGCGGCCATGATGGTACCGTCGGCGATTCCGATGGTGTTATTTTACGCCCGCTTACGACGCGGGCGGCATAGCGACATGGCGCTGTACGGGCCGACAACGCTCTTTAGCGTCGGCTACCTCATGGTCTGGACTGGATTCAGCTTCATCGCTACCTTGTTGCAATGGGCGCTGCACGATGCCGCGCTACTATCGCCGACGATGACGCAGGTGGGTCCGATGTTCGGCGGCATACTGCTGATCGGCGCAGGCGTGCTTCAATGGACATCGCTCAAGAGCGTTTGTTTACGCCATTGCCGTACACCACTCGGTTTTTTAATGAGCCGCTGGCGTGACGGGCGCGCCGGGCCACTGCTCATGGGGCTGGAACACGGCGCCTACTGCACCGGCTGCTGCGGCGCGCTGATGCTGGTACTATTTGCCGTTGGCGTCATGAATTTGCTGTGGGTCGCAGCGCTTAGCGCGCTGGTGCTGACGGAAAAAATCATGCCTTCGGGTCGCTGGCTGGGACGGGCCGCCGGCCTCGGGCTGGCGTCGTGGGGCATGTGGATGGTACTGACGCAAGTCGCGTACGGATAGGCGCAACGCGGCTAACGTGTTACATGATGCGAGCATGCCGACACTTAGGGCTATAGCCAACTGCCTGCGCTAACAAGGCGGAATTGAATCCGCTACCGCATATAGGCCTTGGCTTCCTCACCTGGATTGGCCAACCCGGCAATACGCCAGACCGCCAAGCAACCGCCGAACAAGCGGTAGATCTCTTCCTTGCTGGAATGCGCCGCTCTGCACACCGAGCGCATGGCAGGCGCAGCACCCACGCGCGCGGCGCGCGCGCGCACCAATTCGATGACAAGCCAGTGCCGGTCGGTCAAATACGGAACGCCATCGAGCCGGGCGATCTGCCTCGCCAACTCGGGCGTCCACGTGGCGGGATCGGCAAGAAATCCATCTTCGTCGAATGCAGGTACGGGTACGACAGCGGCGACGGCGGGCGTCGTCTCACGTGCTGGGGCGGTCATATTGAACCTCGAGCATAAACACCGTTTCGGCGGTACCCCTTCGACCGCCACGAAACCAGTATGCGCACAGGTATTAATCAGGTAAAATAATCAATTATTGATATTTATCATTTATATTGATATGGAACTACGCCACTTCCGCTCTTTGACCGCACTCGTGGACCACGGCTTCAGCGTCAGCCGCGCCGCCAAGCATCTGCATTTGGTGCAGCCGGCGGTATCCCAACACATCAAACAACTGGAGAGCGAAATCGGCGCACGCCTGTTCGTACGCCAGGGTAAGCGACTGACTGGACTGACCGACGATGGACAGCAAATCCTGCACTACGCGCGCCAAGCGCTGTCACTCGGGGATAGTATCTTGGCCGTAGGACGCGATCACGCGGAAGAACGCAGCGGCGTACTTCGCATCGCCACTACGCACACACAAGCCTGCTATGTCCTGCCACCGGTAATCCGCCAATTCGTGACTACTTATCCGGAGGTGAACCTACAAATCAATCAGGGCACGCCCGGCGAGTTGGTTGAAGCTGCCGTCAACGATGCCGTCGACCTCGCCATCTGTACCGAGGCACTCAGCGAACATGCGGCCCTGGAGGCTATTCCGTGTTATCGCTGGAATCGTTGTGTCATCGCGCCGCCGAACCACCCGATCCTGCGCAAACAAAAATTGACTCTCGATGCGCTATGCGACTATCCGCTGATTACCTATGTGTTCGGCTTCACCGGACGCGGAAATTTCAGCGACACGTTTGCCCACGCCGGCGTCAGCCCGAACGTCGTACTCAGTGCCGCGGACACCGACGTCATCAAGACTTATGTACGCGAGGGGCTCGGCATTGGCATCATCGCCCGACTCGCCTATCAGCCTGGTCGCGATGACGACTTGGGCATGCGCGATCTGAGTCATTTGTTCCCGTGGGAGATCACCAAGGTAGCCTATGTGCGCAGCAAGTATTTGCGTAAATTCGCCCGACACTTTATCGATATCTTTCGAGCCGAAACCGGCGGTGGCGACGCTGACCGGGTTATCGAACCGTGTCGCCCGCGGCGCGCCGACGAAGTGGCAGGCGACTGAGTGGTCGGAGCCGGCGTCTAACTCGGTGAGCGGTGTTTCACATGCCGGCGCACATACCACACCAGTGCCGCCACCAGGACTATGCCGATGACGGCGTTAAAGCGATGGAAATAGGCGCCCAGCGTATCCCAATGTTCGCCCAGCTTCATACCGATCCAGGCCAAAGCCCAACACCAGATCAACGAACCCAAAAAGGTGTACAGATTAAAGCGCCACAACGGCATGCGGGCGATACCTGCCGGTAAAGCGATGAAGGTGCGCACGATTGGCAGCAATCGGCCCAGAAAGATCGTGATGTCGCCGTAACGTTGGAACCAGCGGTCGGCGAGATCCAGATCGTGCGCCGAGATCAGCACGTACTTGCCGTATTTTTCCACCAACGGCCGGCCGCCCCAGGCACCCAGCACATAGGCAAGCAGCGAACCCACGACGCTGCCAACGGCGCCGGCTACCGCCACCGCCCACAGTTGCATTTGGCCCGTGCTTACCAGGTAGCCGGAAAATGGCATGATGATCTCGGAGGGCAACGGAATGCAGGCGCTCTCGATGCCCATTAGCAGCACGATGCCGCCATAACCGAGCTGTAAAATCGTTGCGGTGACGAATCCCGCGATCAGTCCGATCAGTTTCTCAAACACCGAATCACCCGCCGCTCAACTTAGCCCCGCTGCCTATACCGCCCGCGCATGGTAGCGGATTCGAGGTGTTCAAGGAAAGCCGCGATCGGTAACCGCAAGTCAGAAGCTCAACTGGACGCGGACGCTCGCATGGCTGCGGTCAAGCACGCGGCGGCGCCGAATAGTAACTCCTCGCGCCCCGGAGCGGCGATCAGTTGCACACCCACGGGTAAACCGTCGACTTGGCCGCACGGAACCGCAAGAACGGGAAAGCCGCACAGGGTCCAGATGCCCTGCAAGATCGGCGAGCCGGTGCCTTCCTGCCGCGGCGGCGCGACGCTGTCGGTGGCCGGCGCCAACCACACCTGTTCGGCAAGACTGGTCAGCAGCGCCTCGCGAAGCGTTGTACGTTGTAGCACTGCGGTATCGTATTGCGACGGTTTTATATCACGGCCGGTTTGGATCAAGCCTTGCACGCGTACACTCATCGCGTTGGCATGGCGGTCGTAATCGTCGCCATGGAAGCGCGCCATATCATGGCACAACAGCACTTCGACGGCGTTCATGGCCGCTTCCGCCTGCTGCGGCAAAGTAACGTCCGCGGTCATGACGCCGGCGTCGCGAAATGCAGCCTGCGCGCGACGCACAGCGGTAGCACTGGGCTCCTGCACACGATTATCGAACGGCCCGAGTACTGTAGCCACCGCCGGGCGTAGCGCCAGCGCATATGGCTGCGGAGGTGGAACGGCGATACTGTGTGGATCGTCGCGGTCGAGGCGAAACAGCGCGGCACAGGCTAAGCGCAAATCCTCCAGGTGCAATGCCAGCAAACCGACGTGATCCAACCACGGCGACAGTGGCATTCCACCGCGGGTGCTTACTGCACCAAACGTCGGTTTCAGCCCAAATATTCCGCAATAAGTTGCCGGCCGAATGATCGAACCAATGCTTTGCGTTCCAATCGCAACAGGCACCAATCCGGCCGCCACCGCCGCCGCCGAGCCGCTGGATGAACCGCCCGGCGAACGCGCGGCGTCATGCGGATTGCGCGTCGGAGGCGCATCGGCGATGGCATATTCAGTTGATGCGGTGGTGCCTACAATTACGGCGCCGGCATCACGCAACGCCGCCACCGCGCTCGCATCGCGCGTCGGGACGCGCCCGGCATGGATCGAAGTGCCCCACTCGCAGCGCAAACCCCCGACATCGACAACTTCCTTGACCGCCACAGGAACACCATGCAGCGGGCCGAGTTCGCTTGCAGCGCGATCGCAATACCGCGCAGCATCCAACGCGCGCTCGTCGACTTGGACGAATGCACGCACCTCGGGATCGTGCGTGCCAATGCGCTGCAGCGTTTCAGCCACGACCGGCTCGGCGCCACTGCGTGCCTGCTGTACGACGGACGATACCTCGATTTGCGCTCGCGGCAACATGCTCAAGCGTCCTGATCCAAACCGAAACTGCGCGTCAATTCCTCATCCAATTGCGCATAAATATCACGCTCCAACTCGGCAAACTGCGGCGAGGTGTTGTCACGTGGATGTTCCAGGTCGACTTCGATCTCGGAACGAATACGTCCTGGGCGCGCGGTCATGACGACAATACGATCGGCCAGGTAAATCGCTTCGACCACCGAGTGGGTAATGAACAGCACGGTCTTGCGATGCTCCTGCCAGATGCGCAGCAGCTCGCGTTGCAGTAAGCGCCGGCTCAGTGCGTCCAGGGCACCAAACGGCTCGTCCATGAGAATGACCGACGGATCGACGGCGAACGCCCGCGCAATGGCGACGCGCTGTTTCATGCCACCCGATAGCTCATTGGTCTGCTTGTCAGCGAATGCCGATAAGCCGACCATTTTCAGATAGCGCTCGGCAATTTCACGGCGCTCGGCTTTCGGTACGCCCTTATGCTCCAGGCCAAACTCGACATTACGGCGCACAGACAGCCACGGAAACAAGGCGTAGTTCTGGAACACCATACTGCGGTCGATGCTCGGGCCATGAATACGTGTATCGTCGGCGTAGGCTTCGCCTGCGCTCGGCTCGGTGATACCGGCCAAAATCTGCAACAAGGTGCTCTTGCCGCAGCCCGATGGGCCGACGACGGCAACGAATTCGCCGGCGCGAATATCCATATTCACCGGACACAACGCCTCCACTGCTTCGCCCGAACGCGTAAAATATGTTTTCGACAGCCCGCGAATACGCAGGGCCTTACCAATGGATTCCAGCATTATTTACTCCGTCCAGACGAGACGCCGGTGTGCGTAGCGAAAAACCGAATCAAACATGACGCCAAGCACGCCAATCACCACCATGCCCACCAGCACTTCGTCGGCGCGTAGTATTTCCATCCCGTTGGCGATCAGAAAGCCCAAACCGGATTGTGCAGCGACCAATTCGGCCGCGATGATAGCGGCCCACCCCATACCGAAGGAAATGCGCAGTCCCACCACAATGCTGGGTAGCGATGCCGGCAGGATTACTTTACGGAATAGCGAAATGCCACTTGTGCAGCCGTATACACGACCGGCGTTGATTAAGGTCGGGTCGATACTCTTGACGCCGGCTACCGTGGTCAGCACGATCGGGAAGAACGTGCCGATAAATACCACGAACACCTTGCCGATCTCGCCGATACCAAACCACAAAATCGCCAGCGGGATCCACGCCAACGGCGAGATCGGACGCAACAGTTCGATGAACGGATCGGCGATCTTCTCGAATCGATGCGAATACCCCATGACCAAACCCAAGGGAATACCAATAACCGCAGCACCCGCCCAAGCCGACAGTACCCGCCGCAGACTGGCATAAACATCGCGCGCAAGCTCACCGTTGGCCACCAAATGCGCGAACGTCTGCGCCGACTGCCACGGCGACGGCAGTATGGCCGCGTCCGGCTTGGTGATCACAACCACCAGCTCCCAAATTACCGCAATGGTCACGGCGGCATAGACGAACGGCAGCAGCCGCTTGCCACCCCCGCGCAGCACGGCGCCGGAGACGCCGGCCGCACGGCGACCCATCGCGACCGACGGCGGCGGCGTACTACTACTTGGCTTTGAGCTCATCGAGCGCCTTTTCCGCAAATGAAGGTGCGATCTTCGGGTTGTCGGTAGGACGCAAAATACCGGCCTTTTTCAAAAACCCGGTGTAGGCATCCATGGCCGATGCGCGCGGCACAACGTCCAAGCTATACACCGATATGTTTTCCTTTAACGAGTAGAGAGCGACCTTTTCTGGAATGCCGACTTCCTTGGCCCACATCGCCGCCGCTTTTTTCGGGTGCTTGATAATGAAGTCGATAGCCTTGACGTTGGCGTCCATCAATGCCTGCACCAGCTTCGGATGCTTCTCGATAAAATCAATGCGGGCATACTCACCATTGCCGATATAGTGGCCTTGCAAAATCGGCAAAATCTTTTCGGCTTTCAATAACACGCGCGCCCAGCCGTTTGCCAACGCGTAGGATACGTGTGGATCCCACGTGATACCCGCGTCGACCGAATGACTTTTAAGCAGCGGACCTATTTCAGAGCCCTTGGTCTTGAACAGCTTGACGTCGCTTTCCTTCAGCCCGGCATCGGCGAGCGCCTTGAGCAAGAGCGGATATTGCTGCGAGCCAACACCGGGAAACGCAATCGTCTTGCCTTTCAGTTCTTTCACCGAATGTATCGGCGAATCCTTAGGCACCATGAGCGCGGTCTGTTCCAAGATCGATATGGCCAACAACTTAGCCGGCAACCGGGCGGAGGCGACTACTGCCGGCCCCATTCCCGCCGAGGCGATCTGCAATTCACCGGCGGCCATGGCCTGATTTTCGGGCGCACCGTAGGAGAAATTTCGCAGTACGATCTTGACCTTGAATTGTTTCTCGATCGGTTTCAGAAGACCGAGAGCCTTGGCGATATAAATCGGCTGGGTCGCCGGCTGAACACCGTAATTGATCACTTCTCCAGCATTCGCGTAAGGCGTTAAGCTCAACAGCAAAGACAGGCACACGCCGCCCGTAAGTGTAAACAGCGTGCGCCGTGTAAGGTGCGTTACATTCATGATAGGATTCCCCCGCTGATTTGTTATCTCATATATCTCAGTTACGTATGTAAGCTGTTCGCTATGAAAATGCAAGATGCGTTTGCCCGAACATTCCTACGCTCTACATTCGCAGGTCACGGTAAATCCGTAAAAACAGATGCTTGAGCGCACCCAAGCCGATACGATTCGCGCTTCGACTTGGCGGCAACTCGGGGGGCGCGCGTGTGCAACCACAGCGGATAAATATGTGCTCCATTTTTGCGCACTGTGCTCCATCTTGTGGCACTACAACATCACCGACCGTTACTTGATGTCATGTTGCACGACCTAAGCACGTTTCAAATCGGCCTCGTTGCCCTGCTGTTCGTATGGAGCGGCTTTATACGCAGCGGCTTGGGCTTTGGCGGCGCTGCCTTGGGCTTGCCGTTGTTACTCCTGATCAATGATGAACCGCTGCTATGGCTGCCGATTATCGGTCTCCATCTTTTATTTTTCTCAACACTGACGCTGCGCACACGCCTGCACAACGTCGACTGGGGATTTCTCCGCCGTAGCTCGCCGTACGTCGTCCCGGCGGCCGTAGTCGGCGTGCTCGGCCTGATCAAACTGCCGACGCTGTGGCTACTGTTGTTCATCTACTCAGTGACGTTGTTTTACTCGGTGCTCTGGCTGATGAACTGGACCATCCACAGCCACCGCGCCTGGGTCGACAAACTGCTGTTGGTGCTCGGCGGCTACATTACCGGAACCTCGCTCAGTGGCGCGCCGGTCATGATTGCCGTGTTCATGCGTAACGTGGCGCTGCCGCAACTGCGCAATACGCTGTTCGTGCTTTGGTTCATTTTGGTCACCATCAAGATGGCGACATTTATTGTATTCGACGTGCCGCTGCATATGGCGGCCGCCTTGATTCTGCTGCCGGTCGCCGCCATCGGCCACTTCCTGGGACTGAAGACGCACGACTACATACTCAAAAACCATAGCGTGTTTACCCGCTGGATCGGTGCCGGCCTGATGGTAGTGAGCGTCATGGGGCTATGGAAAATACTTTAAACGACCAGGATCAGGGGCGACCCACCTAGATCACGTCAGGTCAATGCGCAGGTACGAAAACCGGCAAAAATATCGTTGCGATCGGGCGGGAAGAAGTTACGCCACGTATTCCAAAGCATTCTTGAACGCGTCGCCCAAGAACCGCCGCGAAGCACCTTGCGAGTGCCGAACCAGGGTTCGGAATACTCGCGATACGGGTCGGGCGAAAAGCCTGGAAAGGGCTGAAAGTCGCTGGCGGTCCACTCCCATACGTTGCCGAGCATTTGCCGGCAGCCATAGGCGCTGTCGCCGTCGGCACAAGCAGCGACATCGACACAACCGAGCTGACGACCGTCGAGATTGGCATGCCGCGCGGTCGGCGGTGCGTTATCCCACGGATAACGTCGTTTGTTTCCCGCAATACCGTCTCCGTGCGGCTCTGTCGCGGCCGCAAGCTCCCACTCCGCCTCCGTCGGCAAACGCCGCCCTGCCCAACGGCAATAGGCATCGGCCTCGTACCAACTGACGTGTATCACCGGTTGGTGCGGCGCCAACGTTCGCCAGCCGTCGAAATACCGCACCTGCCAACCATCAGCCGTCGAGCGCCAATATACTGGACACTGCAAACCCGCTTTTTCGCGCCAAGCCCAACCGTCACTAGTCCATAAAGCTTGCTGCCGGTAGCCGCCTGCCTCGACAAAGGCGGCGTATTCAGCATTGGTCAGCGCCGCTCTGGCCATGTGAAACGGCGCCACAACAACCGGATGCGCCCACTTTTCGTTGTCAAATACAAACTCCTGCGCCTTGTCCGCACCGAGTTGCAGTTCACCGCCGGCGATCGCAACATCGCCGTGCAGCGCACCTGCGGCTTCGGCATCGGCATGACTAGCCGCGAATGATGGCGCCGGGTAAGCCAGCGCCTGGCGCGTGTAGATAAATGCTTCGGTGTGCATATCTTCGTGGAAGGCGGTAAGCTGGTAAAAATACTGTTCGTCCGCGCTCGGCTCATGATCGAGCCGATCGATGAGCGATTGATGCACCGCGTTCATATAGGCCAACGTGCCGTCGAGCGTCGGCAGCGCAAGGCTCCAGCGCGTATCGTGGGCGACATGGGTCGAGTCGTAGAGCGCATCCGCATTTGCCAGTAGCGGCGACCGCCCATCGAGGCGACGTAATATCCAGTGCTCGTGAAACCAAGCCAAATGGCCGATTTCCCACAGTAACGGATTCACCGTCGGCAACTTCGGCCCCATCAGCTGCTCGGCATCGAGGCCGCGAACGAGTTCCAAAGTACGCAGTCGCGCGTCATTTAGATTGTCGAGTAAAATTTGTCGATCAATGGCCATGAAATGAAATTTCAAACATGCGTATTGCGTTAATCACACCGGCGCGGCCGAGCGCTCGCGCCGGCAATCGCGCCACGGCGGTACGTTGGGCGCGTTTCCTGCGCCAAGGCGGCCATCGCGTCGCAATTGCCACCGATTACGATGGCGGCAATGCCGACGCCATGATTGCCTTGCACGCTTGGCGTAGCGCAGCGGCCATACGCGCATTTCACGAACGTTACCCGCAACGCCCGTTGATTGTAGCACTCACCGGCACCGATCTTTACCGTTTCATGCACACAGATGCCGCCGTCACTTTGGGCTCGATCGAGCGCGCACAACGATTAATGGTATTACATGACAAGGCGCATGAGGCGTTACCGACACAGTTTCGGAGCAAAGTACGGGTCATCCACCAGTCCGCAGCGCCGCTGCCTAGCAGTTACCTGCGGCGCGGACACGGTTTCGATGTCTGCGTGGTCGGTCATTTGCGTGAAGAAAAAGATCCGCTGCGTACGGCGCTCGCTGCGCGCCATCTTCCGGACAGTTCGCGCATCCGCGTCTTGCACGCCGGCAAAGCCCACGACCAAGACTGGTCCAAAGCCGTGCGGGCGGAAGTCGCCGATAATCCACGTTATCAGTGGCTCGGCGAGATTCCGCATTGGCAGGTGCGCCGATTGATGGGGCGTTGTCATCTGATGGTACTGTCATCACGCATGGAGGGCGGCGCCAATGTAATCTCAGAAGCGGTGGTGGCGGGGTTGCCGGTCATCGCATCACGCATAGACGGCTCGGTGGGACTGCTGGGCGAGGACTATGCCGGCTATTACGCGCTCGAGGACGAACGCGCCTTGGCTGAACTACTACGGCGCGCCGAACAGGATGCTGCGTTCTACACCCGCCTACAGCAACAATGCGCCGATAAAGCACCCCGATTCACGCCTGCGAGCGAAGCCGGCGCCGTGCTTGGTGTCGTCGATGAACTAATCAAGACTTAGCGCGCGCCTTGGCAGGTCGATTGTTGCCAAGCGGCGCCAAGTCATCCTGCTCCTCAAATTCCGTTGGCGCCGGTCGCAACCGCAGCGTAATCGGCTCAAGCCCGGCGCCCATGGCGCGAACGATACCAATCACGCCCGCCTGCGTATAGCCAAGCGCGTGCAACTCGTCGATGCAAGCCGACACGTTCGCGGCTGGGATACACGCCAGCAGTCCACCGGCGGTCTGCGGATCAAACAGTAATGGGTATAGGGCGTGATCGGCTGCCTCGGAAAGATTAGCGATGGCGCGCCGCAAACGAATGTTCTCCGGTTGCAGGGAACTGAATATGCCTTGCGCAATGGTTTCGGTCGCGCCATCCAATATCGGCAACGACTCCAAGAACAACTCGGCATCCACCGCCGATGGCTTGGTCATTTCGACCAGATGACCCAGCAGCCCAAAACCGGTAACGTCTGTGCAAGCGCGCGCGCCGTAGCGGTGCACGCACTCGGCCGCTGCCTTGTTCGACTGCAACATACTTTGCAAAGCCGCCTCTACCCATCGCCCCTTGGCCTTGGCGCGCATATCGGCTGCGAAAATAGTGCCGGTACCCACCGCCTTGGTCAACACCAATACGTCGCCCGGTCGCATGCCGACTTTGCGCAGCATGTCGTTACGGTCGGCCAAACCGTTGACCGATAGACCGAACACCAGCTCCTGGCCTTCATTGGTATGACCACCGACCAAGGCCGCGCCGGACTCGGACAAGGCTTCCATGGCGCCGCTGATGACTTCGAACAAGGTCTGCTCCATTTTGCGCTCGAGACCAAACGGTAAAGTCGCAAGCGCCAACGCGCTCTGCGGCTCGGCGCCCATGGCGTAGATATCGCTCAAGGCATGATTGGCGGCGATGCGACCGAAGATATAAGCGTCGTCAATAAAGGAACGGAAAAAATCAACGGTATGAATGATCACCTTTCCGGGCGGCACTTCAACCACGGCGGCATCATCCGGATCCTTCAGCCCCACCAGCACGTCATCGCGCTCGACCGGATGCACTTGGTGCAGTACGCGACTGAGAAGCGTGCTGCCGACCTTGGAGCCACAACCGCCGCAACGCATGGCCAGCGCTGAGATTGCCGTCAGCGTCTCGCCATCGCCCAGGCGTTGATCGATAGCGGGACCGCGGGCCACACCCATTTCGGGCAACTCGCGATACTTGGCCATCCATTTGCGGTCGATATGGTCCTTCCAGCGCCACACCCAGGCGCCTTCGACCGCAAGTCCGGTGCGCGACGCCACCGCATAGCGGTCGCCGGTGCTGATCAAACTCAAAAAGTGACGTTGTGGGCGCAGGCGCTTCAACCGCCGACCAACCACGGCGCGACGCAAATTTTCGGCCAACGGCGGACCCTGACGTACCGCCATGACGCCGGATTTGGGGCGCGGGTGATTGATCATGGTGGCGACATCGCCGGCGGCGAACACGTCAGCATGTGACGACGACTGGAGAAAATCGTTAACCAGTATGAAACCATCCTCATTGACGTCCAAGCCGCTACGCGACAGCCATTCGAGTGCCGACGCCTGCGTCACCCATATCACTGCGTCACAAGCAACCTGCTCGCCATTGGCGCAGCGCAACTGATGGGGCTCGACCGCCACCACCGAGTGGCCGGTGTAAACGTCGACCTGCCGCTGCCGAAGGATACGGGTAAATTTTTTACGTACGCGAGCATTGTGGGTCGGTAGGATTTCAGCGGAACTGGTTACCAATACGAAGCGCGCCAACGAGCCATTATCCGCACTACCGTGCTGTGCGAGTCGATTTTGCAGCGACAGCGTCAATTCGACGCCGCCCGCACCAGCACCGACGATGGCAATGCGAAATCCCGAACCCGCCGCCCGCGCGCGGCGTTCGATGTCTTTCCAACCGGCAAGGAAGCCGGCCACCGGCTTGACTGGAAGCGCGTACTCGGCCGCGCCTTGCGCCTCGATGGTTCGCGGCGTCGAACCAATGTCGATAGAAAGCACGTCGTAAGCAATCGGCGGACGATTCTCACACATGACCGAGCGCCGTTCGAGATCGAGGCCGGTCATTGCGTCGTGAATGAGGCGAGCGCCGGCGAACTGGGCCAGTGGACGAAGATCCACGTGGCTGTCATCGAATCCATAATGACCCGCAATATAACCCGGCAGCATGCCCGAGTACGGTGTGAGGATGTCGCGAGAAATCAGCGTCAGACGTACACCCGGCAGCGGCCGCATACCGAAGCGTTTGAGCACGGCGACATGACTGTGTCCGCCGCCGATCAAAACAATGTCCTTCAAAATTGGGGTTTGCTGACTTTGCATGGGAAACGTCTATTCCGTGGCCGCATTCGGTTGAACGATATGCGTACATAATAATATATTTAAAAAATATTGTTTTGCGGATGATAACCGCGCACGGCCTCCTCGCTCATCATGTGGCTACGGTACCGGCAAACGCTCGGCAGTACCACCGCTGTGGCGGATGGGGGTAACGGTCGCGTGCCGCCATGTCGGGCGCATACCGGCGCAGGCGCAGCGTGCGCTCGGCGGCGAAGCCGGCATGCGGTTCGTTGTGTAACTAGGAGAGCATCAATTGCCCGGTGAAATCGAAGTGCGCCGATTACAGCCGGCGCGGGCGCGCGGCTGGCGATAGGCGAAGGCGGCGCGGAGTGGTAGAAATTACCCGAAAATGCGGTGTCCCACGAGCGCGCCAACACCTACGACCGGGCGCCATGGGACCACCGCTGCAACGCATCCGCGTTAGGGCTTGATGTAGGAATAGCCCTTCTGTTCGAGTTCACCAATCCGGATCACGCCGCCAGGCACCACCTTTGCCGCCGGCGTAAGCTTGGGCATATGACCAAGCTTCTTGGCCATTGCCTTCATGGTGTTGTGGCAAGCATCGAACTCGATACCGGCAGCCGACAGACTCTCGACCCGCTTCGAGGTCTTGGCGTTCTTGAGTAACATTTTCAGTCCGGGGCCATAAGCGACGATAACCACGTCGACCTTGTCTGGACCATAATGCTGCTGCAAGTTGACGGCGTTGTTCATGGCCAACTTCCAACGCGCCGGATCATCCTGGCTGACCTGTAGCACATAGTGTGCCGTGGCGAACGGATGCGATTCGTCCGCACGCACGGGCGACGCAACGGTTATACCCAAAAGCACGGTAGCCAGGAAAAAAGAATGCATGACTCGAAACATGGGTTTAGTTCTCCTCATCTAGTTATGGGTTTACATCGGGGCCTACTGAGCCTAAAGCTGACAAATCTACGCCGTCCACACTGAGAATAGAATAGACGCTTGACCGGTCCACGCTATTCCCAATCCGCGTTTTGTTTGTGGATATGAAACGCGCCCCGGCAGCGCCAACTCACCGTCCACCAAGCGCGCCGGGTTCGCGGCGCTTACAAAACCCCGTAGCGTTGCAGTAGCGCCGGCACCTGAGCGGCCGGAACCGCGCGGCTGTACAACCAACCCTGCGCCGCGTCGCAACCGGCAGCGCGCAGAAATTCGGCCTGTGATGCGGTTTCCACCCCCTCGGCAATGATGTTCAAGCCAAGCTTGTGCCCCATGATGATGATTGCCTCAACAATGGCTGCGTCGCTCGCATCGATGGCGACATCGGTGATAAAACTGCGGTCGATCTTCAACGTGCTGATCGCAAGTCGCTTGAGATAAGAAAATGCGGAATGGCCGGTTCCAAAATCGTCGATCGCCACAGAAACCCGCATGTCATGCAACTTTTGCAGCGCGGCATTCACTCGTTGATCGTCTTCCAACAGCAAGTGCTCGGTGATCTCCAGACCCAACGACTCGGGACCGAGTCCGGACTCGCGTAGTAATAACTCGACATCGGCGGCAAACGTGTCACCGGCCAATTGGCGCGGCGACACGTTCACCAGCAGCCGCACCGGTGGGCACGATTCCAGCCGCCAGCGCCGACTCTGGCCGCACGCCATACGCAGGATGTGATGGCCGATCGCGACGGCCAGACCCGTTTCCTCGGCCAACGGAATGAAGTCACGCGGGCCGAGCATGCCATATGCAGGATGACGCCAGCGCGCCAATGCTTCAAACGCGACAATGTGTCCGCTGGCAAGATCAATCACGGGTTGATAGTAGAGATCGAGTTCCTCGCGTTGCTGCGCACGGAACAATGATGTTTCCATCCGCAGGCGCTCGTCGGCGCGTTCGCTCATCTCGGCGGAAAAAAACTGATGTCCGTCGCGCCCCAGCTCCTTAGCGCGATACATGGCCGTATCAGCGTGTTTCATCAACGAATCGACATCCTCACCGTCGCCGGGATACATGCTGATACCTATGCTCGCCGACACAAACACCTCCAGCCCATCGACCAAAAACCGTTCGGCCAGCGCATCGCGCAGCTTGATCGCCACCAAGCGCGCATGATCGGGGTCATCCAGAGCCTCGATGACCATGGTGAACTCGTCGCCGCCCAATCGCGCCAGGGTATCTTCTTCGCGCTTATGCTTGGACAAGCGTTGCGCGACCTGCACCAATAAGCGATCGCCGGCGTCATGTCCAAGGCTGTCGTTGACGTTTTTAAACCGATCCAGATCCAGGAATAACAGCGCTACTCGGTGACGACCACGGCGGGAGTTGTCCATGGCGTGCCGTAGCCGATCGCGTAGCAGGTGGCGGTTAGGCAGCCCCGTGAGCGAATCGTGATAGGCCATACGTTCGAGTTGAATCTCGGTGTGTTTGCGTTCAGTAATGTCCTGCATGGTACCCGCCATCCGCGCCGCGTCTCCGTTCTCGTCGGCATCGACGCGCGCGCGCTGATGAATGGTGCGTACGCCGCCATCGGGGAGCACTATCCGATGCTCTATCTCATAAAATCGGCCAGTACGCAGCGCGTTCATCACCGCCTGTTCCACGCGCTCGCGGTCCTCCGGGTGAATCCGCGAACGATAACCATCGTAGCTGCCATCAAAAGTGCTACGATCAAGACCGAAAATGGCAAATACCTCATCCGACCAGTAAAGGTCGTTGGAGCGCACGTTCCATTCCCAGTTGCCGATGCGCGCTATCTGTTGCGCCTCGGCCAAACGCGTTTCGCTTTCACGCAATGCGGCGTTGGCGGATACCAACTCCGAAGTACGCTCGGCGACTTTGGACTCCAGTTGGTCCTGTGCGGCGCGCAACTCACCGGTGGCACGCTCCACCTCGTTTCGTAAACGCACCGGATAGCGCGCCCACAGCCAAGTCAGCGCGCCAGCCAACAATGCTAACAAGACGCCCCCCGCGCGCCATAACTCTCGATTCGGCACCAGCGCAGCCCAGCCGTCGGCGGGCTCCGCCGCCAACTCCCATGTGCCGCTGGCAAACGTGACTGGCAGCACCACGGGGTCGGCAACGAATAACGTCGGGTCGCCATAAAAGACCGTTCCAGGATCAGCCGTCCCTGAGATGCGGCGCAGCGCCACGCGCAAATCGCGGGGCGGCACATGATTCAATCCGGCTTCGGCCAAAATCACGCGGGCGTCGAGCAGAATTATGGCCGTACCCCAATACGAGCGCACTGCGGAGGCGGCGCCGGCCGCGCGCAGATAGATCGGCACACGTGCGACGAACACATCGCCATCTGCGCCTAGACCGGCCGGTGCCGATACCACCAGCTCATGGTTGTCCGGCGCACGCTGCGCCGCCGAGTGATGCAGCGGTACTACCGAATTTCGCTGTCCTAAGATCCACTGCTCTTGAGCCGCCGGAGACGCACTATCGCCGCGTGACTCGGGCAGTAACCGGACGCCACGGATGGCGGTCTGACCGGCGATGAGATTGCGTGCGAAGCGCCGGAACTCAGACGACGTCAGGTTGGGGTGCGTGACCACATAGCTTTTCAGTCCGCGAGCAATGTACAGGCGCGAGTTTATCTCGCCCTCCAATCGAGCACGCACGACGCTCAACCGATGCAGTACATCGGCACGTTCCTGTGTCCGGTAACGTTCCTGCAATATGTGGTCGAACAACAGCACAAGCAGAGCTATGGCGCCGCTGGTCAATAACGAGGGAACGTACGGCGGAAAGCGAAAAGTAGGGCGCGACACAGGCAGCTCCAGTGTGACTTGAGACGGTCGCGGATATCGTTTAGTTCGTAGTGACCGCTCTTCAATACTAGTTTAAATTTACGGGTATAGTCACCCCAATAACTCACTTTCTCGTCTGTACCAACGCCGATATACTGTGACGGGCGAACACGGTATGCTTGCTCTCGCCAACGCCGCGAGTAGGCCACGATTACTTACGCGGTGATCGGCTAGGTAGCAGTCGCTGCGGTGACATTCAGCCTCGCGCGGATTTGCGCCACCCTCCCTCATCCCGGTACCGTCCTAATGTCTTCGCAAAATCCCGATATGCGTCCACACAGCGCGGGCGGCGGTTCTCTGACGCCGCTACGAGCGGACGTCTGGGAACACCTACTGCGTGCAGCTATCACCGTGGCGCTATTGCTGCTGATCTACCTGACCGTCGCAGGGCATGTGTTTCAGCCACTATATCGCCACTTTGACACCCAACCGTGGACGCAAACATTGGCGCGCCCGAGCATCATATGGGCGGTCATGGGGACGCTGATGTTGACCTTGCGCACCGCGCTTTGGTTCCGTTATCACCCGTTCGCAGCGGCCGAAGACGATGATGCCCCCATGTTAACGGTGATCATCCCGGCCTTTAATGAAGGCTTCATGGTCGAGAAGTCGATCGACTCTGTCGCCGCGGCGCACTATCCGCGCGGGCGCCTTGAAATATTGGTGGTCGACGACGGCAGCATGGACGACACCTGGACCTACATCGACCGCGCGGCACGGCGCCACCCTGACTTGGTTACGGCGGTTCGCTTCGAGCGCAATCGCGGCAAGCGCGCGGCACTCGCAGCGGGTTTCCGTCGCGCGCGTGGTGACGTGGTAGTCACAATCGACTCCGATAGCATCATCGATCACGGCACTCTGTTGGCCGTGGTCGGGCCATTTCGCAATCCGCGTATTGGCGCCGTAGCCGGTCGCGTGGCAGTCTACAACTGCCACCAAGGTCTTATACCGCGTATGCTGCGGGTACGCTTCACCCTCGCCTTCGACTTCCTACGCGCGGTACAGTCTACCTATGGTACGGTCTATTGCTGTCCCGGCGCACTGGCCGCTTATCGCACCAGCGTCGTTCGGGAAGTGTTGGAGCCATGGATAAATCAGACCTTTTTGGGCGCAGCCTGCACCTATGGCGAAGATCGCTCGATGACCAACTTCATTCTCGCGCGTGGCTATGACACCGTTTACCAACGCACCGCAGTAGTGCACACGATCGTGCCAAATACCTATAAAAAGCTGTGTAAAATGTACCTGCGTTGGGACCGCAGCTACGTGCGCGAAGAAATTCGCTTTGCCGGAATCGTCTGGAAACGACCGGCGGTGCCACGACTGATCGCGGTCATCGACACCGTCGTCACCAACCTACGCTACCCGGCCGCCTACGCTGCCATGGCGTTGCTTTTGTATGCGTCGATGCACGACCCGCTCACCATCGTACGTCTGCTGTTCGTCATCGGCGCCATGTCGATGCTGACCATGCTCTATTACCTGCGTAGCGAACGTTCCTGGGATGTCGTCTACGGCGTGTTCTACGCCTACTATTCGTTTTTCACGCTGTTTTGGATTTTTCCCTATGCGCTGGTGACGGCACGAGCCAAATCCTGGTTGACGCGCTAGCCCGCCATCTTAACCGCCGCGACGAACCAAGCGCGACTAAGGCGGCGTTGGTTTTGCGCTCGAAGGCGACCGGCGATGCGGAAAGCGGGCCTCTCGCGGATAGGGGAAGATATTGGCATATACGCCGGCAACAACGTCTTTCTGCCGTTGTTGCCAATAGCGATAGTCCAGCAACTCGGGATGGGTGTCGAGCAGCGTTTGACGCCGCTGCGCATTGGTCGCAATGAAGGTCAAAAATTCTTCCGGGAACACATCGTGAGGACCCACATTGAAAGCCGGCTCAGCAGCCAGTTCGTCTTCTGGATAACGCGGCGGCGGAATCCTGCGGAAACTGCAGTCGGTCAGGTATGATATTTCGTCGTAGTCGTAGAACACCACCCGACCCTGGCGCGTGACACCGAAATTCTTGAACAGCAGATCGCCCGGAAAGATATTGACCGCCATCAATTCCTTTACCGCCAGACCCCAGTCCGCAATCGCGCTACGCGCCTCGCCGGGCGACGCATGTTCAAGGAAAAGGTCCAGCGGTCGCATGCGACGCTCGATGTACAGGTGACGAATGAATAGCATCTCGCCATCGACCTCTAGTGAGGCCGCGGCAACCGCGCGCAACTCGGCCAACAATTCTTGCGAGAAACGCTGCAGTGGAAATGCCGCATCAGAAAACTCCAGTGTATCGGCCATGCGGCCGACACGGTCGTGCTGTTTGACCAGAAGATAGCGGTTCGCCACCTGTTCGTGCGTAACATCCTTCGGCGGATCGAAGCGATCCTTCATAATCTTGAATACGTATGGATAGGACGGCAAGGTAAACACACACATAACCATGCCACGCGCGCCGGGCGCGATGACGAACTTGTCCTTGGTACGCGCCAGATGATGTAAAAAATCGCGATAAAACTCGTTTTTGGCTTGTTTATGGAAACCGACGCTCATATATAACTCCGCCAACGGCTTGCCCGGCAGCAGCGTCTGAAGAAACGCGATAGTGGCGACCGGGACAGGCATCTGCGCCATGAAATATGCGCGCGAAAAACTAAACACCAACCCGATCTGGTCACGCGTGGTCAATAAAGCGTCGGCGTATAGGCCGGCGCCGTCATTCATTAGCGGTACGACGAACGGATAGCAGTGTTCACCGCGTGTCACACGACCGATCAAATAAGCGCCCTTGTTGCGAAAAAACGGCGTTTCCAGCACATCGATACGCATTTCATCCAAGGGCGCATTGCGCAGCGGCGAATTTTTCAGGAAATGCCGCTCGATATAACCGACATCCCGATCGATATCTTCGAACGGGATGGAAAAATAAAACGACGACAGCATATCCCGAATGCTGTCCCGCAAACCAGCGTCGCCGGGATGAAAGGACATAAAAACCCGGTACCGATCGACTAGCTTGTCGCGATCGGCCACCGATTCGACGAAAATGTTCTTGTTGTTGAAATATCGCCGATCAAACAAGCGACAGAAAACGGAATTGTAAAATGTTTCGGCCAACTCCGGTCGGCAGTGGTGACGCAAACGAGCCACGTAATCGGCCTTTACGTCGCGCCACAAATATTCGTCAAGCGCGGAAAGCTCGAATACACCGCGGACTTTATCGATGGTCTCGGTGACGCGACGATCATAAAGATGAATGCGTTCGGCTGAGGTACGCTGTATTCCGGCCCAATCCATGCGCTCGAAACGTTCGCGAGCACCGCTCGTGACTTCTTGATGAAAGGCAAAGTGCTTCTCGAATCCGGCCAAAATGGTGCGCGCAATCTGCTCGGCTAAAACGGTCATTTCACCTGCCGCATGGTCGAAAAATAGGGTTTATTGTTAGTCTAGTCTAATAGTCGGACGTCCAACCTGTCAGCACAACAAGGCACATTATCGCGCGCAAACCAAGCCCAGGCCCGCCGCGGCCCAACTTGCCCGATCCAGGAAAGTGGAGATTGACCAATTCTGGTCCGCTGATCGGCAGCAGTGTCGCGATTGCGCTAGAATAACTCTCATTCGGTTCCAAACCGCAACCGTTCGGCGCACATGCAAAGATGGCTCGATATCCGCATCTGCTTGTTTTCGCGCTAACGCTGGCGCTAACGCCCAGCTTGGCGACGCACGCCGCATCGGTGTCCGTGTATACTTGGGTCGATAGCGACGGCGTTACCCAGTTCAGTCAAATACCACCGGCGCAACGCCCGACAGGCGTGCGACAGTTCACGCTAAAGGTGCCGGCGCCGGCGTACACGCCGCCGGTGCAGCCGGCCATCGGCTCCACAGACGCGCGTCTGCGGGCGCGTATAGACGCGCTCGAGCACAAATTGGCCGATCAAAAATCGGCGCTGCAACAGACGCAAACGGACGCTGGTGGCACGGTCGACGACGAAACCGCGCCGTGGCTCGATGAAACGCAAACAACGCCGTACGTGGTATTACGCCCACCGAGGGCGCGCCACGCGCGGCGCGATGATGGCGAGCGTCATGAACGAGACCGCAGACGAGACCACCACCGACAACGTGACGCCGACAAGCTGCTAAGCCGACCAGCGAGCAATCAAAAACCACCGGATCTCTATCAGGTGCCGCAGCGTTTTTACCGTCAACGGCCACCACCACGGTGGATGCCCGAATCGTCGGCACTGACGACGCGGGCGCCGTCCGGTAGGCGCGCGCGAAGTGAACCGTTGTTCCCCTGACAGCCTAACAATTAAGACGCACAATGAACCAAATGACCAGAACTATCGCCGATCAATGACAGACAGCGCCGTCGAATCCGCTTACGCGTTACTCGAAAGGGCCGTGGTACATTACCGCGGCCAACCGGTTGGTACCGTCGCCGCGCTCGACCAAAAAGACTTGGCGGCGGAAAACTATCTTGATTGCTTCGTGCGCGATTTCGTCCCTGCCGCGCTGGTGTATCTCAATGACGGCAAAGCGGACATCGTACGCAATTTTCTCGACGTCGTGCACGATATACGCGGCGCCGGACCACCGTTACCGGGCTACGAACGGCATCCCGGCGTCATGCCGGCCAGTTTTCGGGTCATGCGCGCCGATGGTGAGGAGGATCGTTTGGTCCCCGACTTCGGCGAACTTGCCATCGGTCGTGTAGCACCGGTCGACTCCATGAAGTGGTGGGTCATTCTGCTCGGCGCCTATGTGCGGGCAACCGGCGACACCGAGTTTGCCCAGCGCGAGTCGATACAATGCACCATCGAACAAATATTGCATCTCTGCGTGCGCGATACGTTCGAAGTCTTCCCGACGCTGCTGGTCCCCGACGGCTCCTTTATGATCGACCGTCGCCTCGGGGTATATGGCCACCCGCTCGAAATTCAGGCGCTGTTTTACGGCACCTTATGCGCCGCTGAACAACTGCTGGCCGCGGACGATCGCTCGAAGCGATTGATTGAGACGGTCACCAAGCGCAAACAAGCCCTTGAAGCCTACGTACGTAAATACTATTGGCTCGACCGGGCGACGTTGAACGCCATACGTCAATTTCATACCGAGGAGTTCGGCGCCGATAGCCAAAATATTCTCAATATTTATCCGGAATCGATACCCGACTGGGTCGATGACTGGCTCCCCGAACAAGGCGGTTACTTTGTCGGCAATTTAGGACCCGGCCGCATGGACTTCCGCTTTTTTTCACTGGGTAATCTGCTGGCGGTATTGTTCGGACTGGCGACCGACAAGCAAGCACAATGCTTGTTTGATCTTTATGCCGAGCACTGGAACGAGCTAATCGGGGAAACCCCATTGAAAATCTGCCATCCGCCGTTGGAAGGCGAACATTGGCGTTTATTAACGGGTTGCGACCCAAAAAATCCGCCCTGGTCCTACCACAACGGCGGCTCCTGGCCGGCACTTTTATGGGCTTTTACCGGCGCTGCAGTCAAAATCGGACGGCGTGAAGCCGCCGAACGCGCCTTTGATCTGGCAGCCAAACGGTTAGTCGCCGATCAGTGGCCGGAATACTACGACGGCCGCCGTGGCGGCGAGGTCGGACAGCGCGCGAATCTTAACCAAATCTGGTCGGCAAGCGCGCTCATCCTAAGCAAGCAAATATTAAGCACTAACCAAGCACCGCTGACGGCCATGCAAAACCCAAATCAGGGCAAGCCGTAAGTCACCTCCGCCACAGGCCATGACCGTTCTGCTAAGCAAGCGAATTCGGCCTTTAGTGGTCGTCCGACTAAGACTATACTTATAGCGCCCCGCACGAAGATGGCGTTCGACCGTCTGCGTTGTCCGCCTAATCTTTGACCTAAGGACGTGCTGCGAGATGTACGAAGATTTTTATCACCTCAGCGCCGATCCGTTCCGGTTGGCGCCAGATGCCCGTTTCAGTTTCAGCCATCGCGGTTACACCCGCGTACGCGAGCAACTACGCAATGCACTCGCCGATGCCGAAAGCCTTGTCGTGGTCACCGGCCGCGCGGGTAGCGGCAAGACCACGCTGATCCAATCGCTGGTCAATGAGCTGCAGCCCGGCGGGTTTATGTGCGCGCGCCTGGTCAGTTCGCAACTGGACGCCATCGACCTGCGCCGCATGAGCGCACATGCGTTTGGCTTACGCTTTAGCGATAACAACGAGGATAGTCTGCTACAGCACCTGAGCGAGTATCTCGGCCGGCACCTGGGCGCCGGCCGCCGGCCACTATTGATCGTTGATGAAGCGCAGAATCTTACCGCCAGTGGTGTGCAGGAGTTGGAGCGGCTGACGTCACTGCGAAATCACCGACGCCTACTACTGCAGGTGCTATTGGTCGGCCAGGAATCGCTCTCCGATCTACTGGCAAGTGAGTCCGCGGCCGAATTGCGTGCCCGCTGCTCCACCGTGTGCGAACTCACCGCGCTGAGCGCCGATGAAACGCGTGACTATATTTTGCATCGACTACAGCGCGTCGGCTGGCGGGACGATCCGCAACTCGATGACTCCGTCATGCGTGACCTGTATCGGTTCAGCGAAGGCGTACCGCGGCGTATCAACGTGTTGTGTGGACGTCTGCTCGTGCATGGTTGGGCCGAGCAACGCCACCATCTCACCAGCACCGACGTCCGTTCGGTGGTCGAAGAGTTACGCCAGGAACGCCTGGATACTTGGCCTACCGAATTTAACGACGACGGCGCATTGCAGCCGGGTACCGCGCGCGACGCGCAGGCGGAGGCCGACGAGCTACACCGACAACCGTCCGATGTCCGGGCGGCCGAAATCGGCGACGAGTTATCCCGGTCATCCGCTAGCGCGATTTTTGACGCAGTTCAACCTGGTGCGCCGGGCGATGCGCATGCCGACGTAACAAGCAGCCCTCCACCCGCTGCTACCGGTGTGTCGGACGTAGAACCGTCCGACACACCGGCGGATCGAGACACCGATGCGCTGTTTCATCTTAGACCGGCATCATTGAAACAGGACGAAAGTGCGCTCAGGGACGAAGACAAACCGGCGCTAAGCGAACTGCACGCCGCGGTACGTGATGGCGATTTACGCAACCGGCGCTTTCGGCAAGGCTTCCTGGCCGTGCTTGGAACCGCCGCGGCGGCGGCGCTGCTAACCGCCGGCTATCAATGGTGGCTGCCGCAATTGCGGCCGTCGACGTCGGCTGCCACAGCTAAGCACATTGCCGTCGAGCAGCTAGCAGGCCGCACACCGCAAGCTTCACCCATGCGCGTGGTCGTACCGTCCGGGCCGGCGGCGCAAGGCGTATCGTCGCCGCAACCAAACGGCGCGACCGTCAACAACGACGTCAACAACGCCGTAGCATCCGCGTCGATGGCGCCGAAACCGGCGTCCAAGAGCGTTGCCATAACCCCCTTGCCGTCGTCCCAGGCACAGTCGCCCCAGACACCAGTTCCGCAACCGCAGCCTGGCCCGCAGGCGCCGCCGCCGGCGGCGCATGTCGATCCCAGCGCCGACAGCGCAAACTCTCCTTCCACTGCAGACGGCCGGCCCGCAGCACCGCCTACCGCCGACACTGGCAGCGCCGACAATCCGGCAGCACAGGTACCCACGTTGCTGGCGCGCGCGCGTATGGCAATGACGAATTACCACTTCACCGTACCCGCGCAAGACAGCGCCTACAGCTACTATCGGCGCTCGCTGGCACTCGCTCCGAACAACCCCGAAGCCACCCGCGGTATACACGAAATCTTGCGTCTGTATGCGGTTTTGGCGCGACAAGCCGCGGACCGTGGACACCTGTCACGCGCGGCGCGCTACCTCGAACGCGGGCTGCACATCGACCCCGACAATGTCACCCTGCTCGCGCTGCGTAGCGAGTTAGTGCAGCGCGGCGGTCGCGCGCGGCCCCATCGCGGTCAGTTGCTACCGTCAACGGAATTGGACGCACTGCTGCCGGCCACCGGCGGCCTGCATCGGTAAACCCTCGAACGGCGCTGGCGGGTTGGCGAGATCGTTTCGACAGAACTTGCTGTGACGTAGCGGCGACGCGACCGCATGCGCAACTCAATCGGCCAATTGAACCGCGTCGAAATCCGATACCTGAATATGAGCAGTATCGCTCCGTCGCCGGCCATCGCGGCGCACCCATACCGTGCGCATCATCGCGACCTGCGCGGCGTCCAACTCTTCCTCGATGTCGGACAAAAACAATATTTCGCTGGGCGGTAGACCGATGTCATGCGCGATTGCCACATACGCGTCGGATTGTCGTTTGGCACCGACGCGGGTGTCGTAATAGCTCGAAAACAGTGGCGTCAAATCGCCCGCATCCGAATGGGCGAACAATAGCTGCTGTGCATACACTGAGCCGGACGAGAATACGTACAGCTTTATACCCTGCCGGTGCCACTGACGCAGGTTCCGTACGGCATCTTCGTATACATGCCCGGTAAAATCGCCGCCGCGGTAACCAGCTTCCCAGATCATGCCTTGTAACACCTTCAGCGCAGTGACCTTCTTATCTTCATCGATCCAGTGCACTAAACACTGCACCACGTCTATGTCGGTCATAGGCCGCCCCTGCTCCGCGCGCACTGCATCGAGTTGCTCGCCGACTGCGGCCTCACCGGCGTGTTCACGCACGAACTTCGACATGCGTTCGCGCGCGTAAGGGAACAATACGTCCTTTACGAACGATAACGACGAGGTAGTACCCTCGATATCGGTCAATACCGCCCGAATCATACGTTCAATGCGACGAATTGATCGAAATCGGGGAAGCGGTTAGCGATGTCGCTACCGGTAAAATTACCAACCCACCCTTCCGCACGAGTGAACAAGCGAATGCATTTGAAATCAGGGTCAGCGCCCATATCAAACCAGTGGGTGGTATCTGCAGGCACGCTGATCAGATCTCCTTTTTCACATAGCAACATGTACACCTTGGCGCCGACATGCAAATAAAACAGTCCGCTGCCGTCGACAAAGAAGCGTACCTCGAAATCGGCATGAGTGTGTTCGGCCAAGAACTTCTGTCGGAAATCGGCCTTGCCCGGATGATCCGGGCGCAGCGCCACCACATCCACCGATTCGAAGCCGTAGCGTTTGTTGAGCCGATCGATGGAAGCCTGATAGGCCGCCAAAACTTCATCCTGACCGGCGTCGGCCGCCAATGGACGGTCGGTGTCCCAGCGTTCAAACTCAACGCCGATCTCCCGCAGATGCTCGGCGATGGCCTCGAAATCCGTGTACATGCGACGGCCACCACTGCCGTCATCGGCGCAAATGGATAGAGTGGTCATGATGCCCCCGAAAAATGGTAGTGAGCACAACGTGTCGGCATTGTACCGCTGCGACGTCAACGCACTCAATATTCGGCATCGAGGCGCGCGAGATACGCCGTGACTTCCTCACGGTCGTGATAGAGCTGTTTACACGCCAAGCGAAAACCGAACCCTCGCTGCTGCATACGCCCGCTGATCAAGTGTAGACAACGCTGGACCTCAGCGTAGCGCTTATTCATCGGCAATTTCAGATTGAATATGGTGTGCCGACACCAGCCCTGCTCGATCCACCGGCAGGCAAGATCGGCAATTCGAGCCGGTTGCTCGACCATATCACAAACCATCCAATCAACCGCCTGACTCGGTTGAAAACGAAATCCGTCCGCGCGCAGATGATGCACCAGTCCGGACGCCAGCAGTTTATCGTCCATGGCGCCGTTGTCGACAGCAGTGACGTGAAAATGCCGCTGCACCAACTGCCAGGTCCAACCGCCCGGTGCCGCGCCCAGATCAACGGCCTGCATGCCCGGTCGCAGATAACGTTCTCGTTCACCGACATCCAGCAAGATCAGCAAAGCCTCGTCCAGTTTCAAAGTCGATCGGCTTGGCGCACCTCCCGGAAAGCGTAACCGGACGATGCCCATCGGCTGCGCCGCGCTGTTATGCGTGGGCGCGTAGCCAATGTAGGCCGCACTACCGCTCAACAGACAGACATGCAGCCGCCGCCCGCTGACATCACTGCCGTAACGGGCGACATCGGTCAATGCGCGCAGCAGCGGCGTCTTCAGACTACGACATAGCTTTGACAACTGCTTACCGGCGTTGGTATCGGGGGTCTCCAAATAAACGTCGTCAACCGGCCCCGGCAAACCGGCAAGCGTGGACATCATCGCCGCGACTCGATCGCCCACCGGCAGATCGCGCACCAGACCCAAGAGCACAAACCACTGGCGCACGAAAATCAACTGATCGAAACGCACCCGCCGACACAGTTCATCGGCGGCGCCCGGCTCGTAGCTCTCGAACAACACATAGGCAGAGTCGGGCTTTGCTTTGCAATAGCCGGCAATACCCAACGATGCGGCATGTTGTTGAATTTCCGCGACGCATTCTTTTTCGAATCCGGCGCGACAGTGGATAAAAATGCCGCTCATGTGAATTGAACCCCTCCGAAGCGATCATCACGGGGTATACTGTACCCGTATTGGCCGCGGCGATTGCCGTCGTGTATTTTGGTACGCTAGCCATGCAGCGAATCTCACTACCTGTAGCGATGCAATGAAAAGTAAGGGCGAAACCGTTCGCAAGCACATCGTCGGCACCGCGCATCAACTGTTCTATCGCCGGGGCTTCAATCAAACCTCGTTCAGCGATATTGCCGCTGCCGCCAATGTGCCGAAGGGTAATTTCTATTACTATTTCAAGTGTAAAAACGACATTCTCGCCGCTGTCGTGGAGCATCGCCTGCAAGCGATTCAGGCACAGTTACAACTTTGGGATGACGAACTAAGCGATGCACGTGACTGCCTGCGGCGTTTTGTCGATATGCTCCATCGTGAACACGCGGTCATTGTGCGCTACGGCTGTCCAATGGGCTCGCTCAATCTCGAACTATGCAAAACCCAACCGGAGTTGCACGCGCATGCCACACGCATGTTTGATCTGTACCGCGACTGGCTGGAACGCCACTTCGAGCAACTTCGCTACACACGGGACGACGCGGCCGATTTGACCTTGCATTTGCTCGCTGCCACACAAGGTGCGGCGCTGATCGCCAACACCTACAAAGATGCGCAATTCTTGCAACGGGAAGCCGATCGCATACAACAATGGATTGATTCATTGTAGAGCGCCATTACTCCGTTAACGCGCCGCCAGTACCGTGTAAGCTCCCAGCCACCGAAACCCCGCCTACATTGTGTATTCAAAAAGCACTATACTAGTAGCCGATCGTTCCAGCTCGAGCCCGGACATGCACATAATGGGACGCGCCCACGTCGCAAGCGCCCTCCCCCGGCGCATCAATTCGGCGTATTATGCGCCGGACTTGCGCTGATTACCGCGCTTTCGCGCCGCCGCCGCGCCACTTACTCATGGCACAGTTAATGCTAATGGTTTAACCATATGGGTAGCGCCAAGACCGCGGCGGGCGGCCGTATGTGCAATCGTTAAGTAATCTGGAGAACTCCATGATCAAGGTTGTTTTTATTCGTCACGGCGAGAGTACCTGGAACCGCGAGAAGCGATTCACGGGTTGGACCGATGTCGATCTGTCGCCACGCGGCGTAAAGGAAGCGCGCGCCGCCGGGGCTGCGCTGAAACGCGATGGCTATCAATTTGATCACGCCGTTACGTCCGTGCTGAAACGATCCATCCGTACGTCATGGATCGTGCAAGATGTCATGGACTTGATGTGGATCCCGATAGACAAGGACTGGCGTCTGAACGAACGCCACTACGGCGCGCTGCAAGGACTGAACAAAATCGAGACCGCCGAACACTACGGCGAGGAACAAGTACACCAGTGGCGACGCGGCTTCGCGGTTCGACCGCCAGCCATGAGCGCAACCGACGCGCGCATACCACATCATGATGTGCGCTACGCCCATATCGATCCAACCCGGCTGCCCTACACGGAGTCGCTACAGGACACCATGAAACGCGCGCTCGAATGCTGGGATCAGTGCATTCTTCCGCGCTTGCGCGAAGGTAAGCGCCTATTGGTGGTCGCTCACGGCAACTCGTTACGGGCGTTGGTGAAGAAGCTCGACGACATATCTGACAGCGACATCATGGAACTGAACATCCCCACCGGCATCCCGCTGGTGTACGAATTCGACGACAGCCTGGGGGTGATGACGCACTATTATTTAGCCGATGACGAACAGGTGCGCGCGGCGCAGCATGCCGTCGAGCAACAGGCGGCGGCACCCTCCAAAGCCTAGGAAAGCACTGATTAATCCGCACGGCGGCGCCGAATGTCCATTTACGCGCGTAAACTGCGCTTTTTCGCCGCTTCTCGCCGCGCCATCATCGCCTGGATCGAGTAACGCGAACAGCCCGGATCATACTCTCCTAAACCACCACCCGCGCAGCGATCCGCCCGGCACAATCAGTTGCGCAAGCGCGACAGCGCGGTGCCCGAATCGAGCACTCGACGTACCGCAGCAGCGGCGCTCGGTAGCGAATCGTAGCGATGCAGATGTTGCAAAATCAGCGCCCCGCTATAGACCAAACCATCATATATAGGCCCGGCTTTGCCCTGGAGCGCATCGCGGCCGGCATCAGCGGCGACGGTCGCCAACGCGCGCATATCGACGCCGATGGCGATTTCATCACCCTTCTGCTCCGCCTTCGGCAAGTCTTCCGGTAGCGGCGCGGCGCGTACGTTTTGCACGATGCCCAAATCTACCGGGTTCATATCCAAACCCTGCTCTTCACCTTTATCGTGGTAATAGACGCAGCGGCCTGCTTGGCGCAAAGACGGGATAACACCGCCCTCCACCCCGCGCACCAGCAGCAGCGAATCGAAGTCCATGTGACGGGCCAATAGGGAGTACAGGCGCGGGTAGGGCTTGTGCACGTAGCCACTAATCAGATGAGTCTTCTGGCGGCCCCGCACGGGACCGGTAAGCACTTCCACGGTGGTAATAGCCGGGCGTTTGACGATTTTGCTGCGCAAATCCAGTAACGCGTGCAGCTTCGGGCAGAATCGACTCTGATCGACATAGGCCCAACCGATGCGCTCGTCAGCGAGACGCGCGGCCGCCTCGGTCGGCGTCAGGTCGACCGCCACACCGGCTGCGCGCAATACCTGCCGATGCGTCAGACCGTATTTGGGACCCACCGTCTCGACGCCCTCGCTCAGCGTCGGCACACCCAGTTCGGCGAGCACCAAAGGCAAAAAGGGTGATGCCGGCAAAGTACGATTGTAACCGTCGTACGGATCGGAAATGATCACCACCTCGTCGACCGCCGCGGTTACGGTTTCGGTCGCGTCGCGGATCGCCTCCAGTACGCCGAGATTCTCGTCATCGGTTTCACGTTTCATACGCAAGGCAATCAGGAAGATCGCGGCCTGTACCGGATCGGCCTCACCATCGAGGATCAGCCGCATGCCGGCGTACGCCTCTTCACGCGAGATGTCCTTACTCAGCTCCGGTCCAGTGGCGATGCGTTGAATAATCGAACGCATCAACGCACGCGGATCGGCTGATATGTTCTCTGCTGAGGTGCTCATGTTAACTCCTGTATCGATGTGCGTTAGTCGATTTTCACCAGAATATCTACGCCGTCGATCTTGACGTCATAGATACGCAGCGCCTGTTCGGCCGGTTCATCCATGGCCTCACCGGTGAATAAATCGAAGCGGCTGCCGTGCAGCGGGCATTTGACATAGTGACTCTTCAGCGAGCCGGTCGTCAGCGACGCGTCTTCGTGGGTGCACATGTCGTCGGCGGCGACAATCCGGCCATCGACGTTGGCCAACAGCATCCGGCCGGTCGGCAGCGCCACACATAACATTTTGCCGGGCGGAATAGCGTCAATCTCCGCCACCTTTACGAACTGGTCTGCCATTGGTTTCCTCTACCGCGCCACGGGCATGCGATGCCGTCTTCGGGGGAGCGCAAGCTTAGCATGGAAGCCCCACCGTCGACCAATGCCGCCGGCTATTATCCCTATATCTCACAGGTCTTTAGCGGTGGCGTGCGGCTCAGCGCAAACGTATCTGCGCGGTCACGGTTGCGCTCGCGTGGATGCTATCGCCACGCCGCACAACGACCTCCATCGCGTCACCGGGGCGCTTGTTCCATAGGACAATGCGCACGTCCGATGGTGTGCGCACGGCGCGCCCATTGAGCCGAATCAGGTCATCGCCGACACGCAGTCCGGAGGCCTGTGCCGCACCGCCGGGTTCGATCTGGGTCAAACGCACGCCGCCCGCGTCGCGCGTGAGCACCACACCGAGTCGACCGGGCGGCGGCAACTGTTGCGGCGACGACAACAGCAGATAATCGCCGGCCGCGGGCGCGATCCCACCGCCCGCGCCATTGAGCACGATGGCCTGCGTCAGCGGCAGGCGGCGCGCCAAGCGCGCGGGAATACCCGAGCCACAGCGCACATGGCCGTCACCGGCAAGAATCACCATACGGCGCGCCGGATGTTGTTTTAGATAGTGCGCGGCGCGTGCCGCCATACCCTCATCCCACAGCAGCTGCACCTCGTAAAAACGTTCGAAATCGGCCTTCCCGGCATGTGGGTGATGCGCGAACACGTCGCGCAGGCGCTGCCGATAAGCCACGTCGGAGCGGTCGATATGCGTCGGAATTTGCGCACGCTGCTGCGCACTCAAACTACCCAAGCCGGCGGCTCCGACTTGGCGGGTAATTTCGCTGGGCAGGTTCAACGCGACCAAGGGGATACGGTGTCGGCGCGCGAAACGGAGTATCGGCGCATATAAGCGGTAATCGTAGCCCCAGCGCCGGAAATACTGGGTACGCCTCAACATAGTGGATTCATCGATGCGGCCGGCGACAAAATCGTCCAGCGCCGGCTGAAATGGCTGTTGAAACCACTCCAGCCCAATCGCCATATCCGGATGCCGGGCATATAGCCGCCGAATGACCCGCAGCTGGTTTTGGTGGTGTGCAAGTTGTACGTGCACTTCGGCGACGAATACCACGCGCTTCTGCGACAGCGCCGGCATAATTTCCGCCAGCGTTTGAAGCTGCGCGAGGTTCACCACGCGCACCTCGCCAGCGACCGGCGAGGAGTCCGGCGCAGGTTTCACGATGGCTTGGCATGCCGCCAAAGAAAACAGCAGAAACGGCGCTAGTAGTCGGGCAATTTGCAGTATCATAGCGGCCATGGTAGACGAAATGCCGGCCGCTCCATAGTCACCAGCGCGTTTACCTATGCGTCCAACACCCGACTACAGGAAAACTGCCTTCTGTGTGTAATCCGGTCCGAACGTTGCTCCTTGCAGCGCTTTTGTCATGGTATACGGCCAGCTCCGCAGCGTCCGTCATCAATCACGATCTGCACGTTTCGTTGCAGCCCGCGCGCGGCGAATTGAGTGTACGCGATCACATCACCTTACCGACACCAACGCCGGCGCGCGGCTGGATCTTTGCGCTGCACGCCCACTTGCGCGTCAACGTCGTCGGTAACGACGTCCACCTGACCGCTCTCGACAGCTACCAGGACGGCGGCGTTCCGGTACGCCGATACCGCCTCGCTCTACCGGCTGGCGCCGACAGTGTCGACCTGGAGTACAGCGGGCGCATCACCAGTTCGGCCGATAACACCGATGGGAACGCCGATGGTAGTGCGGCCGGCAACGGCCGGATCAGTACGACAGGCGTGTATTTGGATGGCGCCAGCTACTGGTATCCATGGTTCGGCGACGATCTGCGCACCTTCCGTCTGCAAGTACAAATGCCCGACACCTGGCGTGCCGTCAGCCAAGGTGGCGGCGACGCCGGCAACGCCGTAGCGGGCAACAACGTCGCGCACTGGCACGAATCGCAGCCGCAGGAAGATATCGTTCTAAGCGCGGCGGTACTCAACTCGTACCAACAATCAACGCCGTGGGGTACGGCCATGGTGCTACTACGTAAGCCCGACTCCGGTTTGGCGCAACGCTACCTCGACGCCACGGCGCAATATCTGGATTTCTACAGTCGTCTAATCGGCCCTTATCCGTACGCGAAATTCGCGCTGGTAGAAAATTTCTGGGAGAGCGGCAGCGGACTGCCGTCGTTCACGCTGCTCGGCTCGCGCGTGATACGGATGCCCTTCATCATTGATTCCTCCTATCCGCACGAAATTCTACACAACTGGTGGGGCAACGGCGTCTACGTCGAGTTTGCCGATGGCAACTGGTCAGAAGGACTGACCACTTATTTAGCCGACTACCTCATGGCCGAACGCCGCGGACAGGGCGCCGAATACCGGCGCGGCGCGCTGCAACAGTATGCCGACTATGTCGCCGACGGCCGCGACTTTCCGCTGGCGCGTTTTCGCGGTCGACATGGCGACGCCAGCCAGGCGGTGGGCTACGCCAAAGGCGCGATGTTCTTCCACATGCTGCGTCGTCGCCTCGGCGACGCTAAGTTTATCGCCGGCCTGCGCCTTTTTTATCGCGACAACAAGTTCCGCCGCGCCGGCTTTCGCCAGTTGCAAGCGGCCTTCGAGCGCGCCAGCGGCGAGCACTTGGGCGGTTTTTTCCAGCAATGGGTGCAACGCACCGGAGCGCCGCAACTACGCGTGCGCGATATAAGCGTGCAATCCGACGGCGCGGGTTACCGCGTGCGCGGCATATTGGAACAGAGCCAAAGCGGCCCTAACTACACGCTGCGTGTGCCGGTAGCGGTGCAGATCGAAGGCGCCGAGTCAGCGGTGGTGACGAGCGTTAATTTGAGCGGCCGACGCGCTACACTGGATCTACACGTACCGATCCGCCCGTTGCGGTTGGCGATCGACCCAGGGTTCGATGTGTTTCGGCTCCTCGATCGCGACGAGCTACCGCCGTCGGTTGGTCAGTTGTTCGGCGCCACCAATGCGCTGTACGTACTACCGGCAGCGGCATCCCCCGATCTGCGCGCCGGCTATCGCAGTTTGGCCGATCAATGGGCCGATCGCGCCGACCAGGTGGTATGGGATACCGACTTGAAAGTTTTACCGACTGATCGCCCCGTATGGGTGCTCGGCTGGCGTAACCGCTTTCGCGCCGACGTTGCGGCCGTGCTGGCCGCGCGAGGCGTCAGTCTGGATGATCAGCAGGTACATGCGGTCGGTCAAACCTTGCCGCGCGAGACCACCAGCGTAGTGCTAGTCGGCCGACAGCCGCGCAACCCCGAGGCCGGACTGGCTTGGCTCGGATGCGATAATCCGGCCGCGCTACCGGGACTGGCGCGCAAATTGCCGCACTACGGAAAATATAGCTATCTGGCCTTTAGTGATGATGCGCCAACCAATTTCCTCAAAGGCCAGTGGACGGTGGTCAACTCGCCACTGATAGTACGGTTGGCGCACGGCAACGCGCCGCTGGCGCCGCTACATCTCACGCCCCGTGCGCCGCTGGCGCCGCCCGCCGCGGCGGGGGCCGATACCCCGAAGTAGAAGGGTAACTACGAGCAACTATCCCAGTTGGGAGGTCGAAATAGGTCTCACCGGCCATACACTTTATGGTAACGGCACAATCTTCCCGGCATTAGCGATGATGCGTCACGATCTCTTTGAGGCATCCGTCGCGGACGCACGAGGTCCATCACCATGGCAAACAACCCAAGCCCCGAATGCAGTATCGAATACACGCAAGACGGCGTTGTATTGACCGGCGACGCCGAGGCTATACATGACGAAGCGCAGCGCATACTGCACCGCTTTGCGCACAGTATCACGCCACTGCGTATCGTCACAGATAGCCGGCACCGTCTGGTATTAGGACCGAAATAACCGTCATCGTGCTACGCCACATAGGTTCGGGCGCCCGCCTCGGCAGCCAGCGGCTCGGCGAGCCGAATCGCGGCGATGCTCAGCCGGCCGCGCGTTTCGCCGGCACGCTGTCGGCGCCATGCTCCAACCACAGATCGATGGCCTCACAATAACGCCGCGATATAGTGGTCAGTATCTGTGTGGCGATGGTTGACTTCAACTGTAGCTCCTGAACATCGAAGCGCACCAGCCGCCCGGATAAAGATGGTTTGCTAAACACAAACAGGCGCCGGCGCCGCAGCCGCCCGCGTAGAAATTCATACACACTCTGCGGCCGCTCACCACGAGCTAATATGGTCGGCGCGCGCCAGACGCGCGCACTGCGATCAAACTGGATGGAAACCAACTCGCCGATGCTCGCGCTCAAACCGGAAATCATATCGCGTACCGCCCGCAGCGGCTCTTCACCGGTACGCCGGAACGTGCCGTCGGACAACTCCTGGTAGATTTCGATACGATGCACGCCGCCTTGCAGGCTATACACCGGAATTTTTACCGTCTCAGTCATGCTTTTCCCCGCCACGCGGCGTCAATTATTTTGCGTCACCCATGCACGGAGCAACTATCGTGCCGAGAAATACCGGCACGAGGCTTACGCACGACAACGAGGGTGATTTGGCGCGCCGCCGCCGGCGTCGGCGGGCGGCTTTACGGCCGAGCTAGGCCGGTCTAATTAATTGAATGCGACGCCCGGCTTGACGCCGACCGCCTTGAGAATTTTGGCCAGCGGACAAAATCCGGTGATGGCGCTCTGCAATAGATTGGCGCCCACGAACGCCGTCACCCACAACCAATAGACGGAATGCACTTGCGACAAAATCAAACTCAACAGGATAACCGTGCCCGCAAAGGCGAGAACTATACGATCAACGCTCATGTCGATTACCTCCTCGGAAAACAGAAACGTAACGAGCCACAGCTCGCCTAAGTCTTTATGCTATTATATTAGCATTTTCTAATATATCAACCCGAATAGCGACGAAATATTGACATATAAATATCGTTACTGCCAAGAGCAATTATATTTTATTGATTTAAGACATTTTTTTAGTATGAGGGGATGCGGTCACGACGCGGCATCGCTGTGAGATCAATTGGTTACCACCAATCGCGCGGGTTCAACTACGCGACATGAATTTCCCGTTCGCGGTGTTGATGCGCACGACTTCGCCGGTGGCCAGGTATTCCGGCACCTGAACCTCAACTCCGGTCGACAGCCGCGCCGTTTTTGTACGGCCACTGGCGGTCGCGCCTTTAAGCGCAGGCGCCGTATCAACGATTTCCAGCTCCACGGCCTGCGGCAGTTCGAGCGCGAGAATACGGCCGTCGTTGAGTAGGGCGACAATGCCCTGCAGGCCATCCGCCAAGTAGCCGGTCTGATCGTCGAGATCATCGGCGCTAAGGGTATATTGATTGTAATCTTCAGTATCCATGAACGTGAAAACATCGCCATCACGGAACAGGAACTGCACCGAGCGTTTGACGCAGTCGGCCTCCTTGAGAAAATCATCGCCCTTGAGACTTTGATCAAGCTTCTGGCCGGTTTGCATATTACTGAACCGCACCTTGTATAAGGTCGACGCGCCACGCGACGACGGGCTGCGCGATTCGACATTACGGACAATGTGAGGCTGGCCGTTGAGTTCAACCACGGCGCCACGTTTCAATTCACTGGCTTTAGGCATTGGTTCAAATTCCGCACGAAAAGATGACAGATGCGCGCATTATAGGAGGGTGTTGCGTCGCCGGGAACCAGAAACTACGTACGCAACCAGCGAACCCCGGCAACACGACCGGCGCGCAGTGGAGGCGATGGCGGCGCCACCGCGTTCAGGATTGATCGTCGGTGAACACGTCGCTGATGTTTACCCGTAGCATCTGCTGTTCGCGGTATTCTTCCAAGCGGCGACGCGCTTCGGCTTGACGTACCTGATCTTCGCGCCGTTCGGCACGCCGCGGCTGACCGCGTAAGGCAATTGCGGCTAGCGTGTTGGAATACATTTCACGGTTCATGAGCCACCTCCTAGTCGTTGCGACCGGTGCGGCGCAGGTGCGATGAGAGTAATCACCTCATCTCGGCCGACTGCACTGCACGTCTAAGTGGGTTATCGGCGCGCGACGCCAACGGGTTTAGGCATTCGCCGCAAATCGTCGCCATGAACCAGTCTAGATCGCCAGGGAAACGCGAGATACTATGCTAACCGCCTGATTTACAATTTTGTTTCGCTAGCCACGTTTCGGTGATTGGCTGCGCCAGTTTGTCTCTGGCGATGGTGAGCGGCGGGCTATTGGGATTGATCCGTGCCGATGGGTGTGAAGCGGATATGTGCACGGCTGAAGCCGTGCCTACAAAATCGATGGAAACATTCGAAGACGGCAGATGCGTCGGAATATCGCAGTCCGCGCACGGTCAAAGCCGGGGCTACAACAGCATGCGGTAGGCGGCGATTACGGCAATGTTTTTGTAGGCACGGATTCATCCGTGCATCACTCGCAAGTCCCGACATGAGACGATCAATTCACCTTGGCATGCTTTGTGGCTCCGCGAAAGTTTCATTCCAGCTAGCCGAACCTTAGTCTCTCGCAAAGACGCTAAGTACGCTAAGAAAAACAAGCTTTGCGTATTTCCAGCGGGCCCGTGCCCGTTGGGCGCAGTCCGCGCACGGTCAAAGCCGGGGCTACAACAGCATGCGGTAGGCGGCGATTACGGCAATGTTTTTGTAGGCACGGATTCATCCGTGCATCACTCGGAAGTCACGGCAAGAGGCGACCTGTCCTCCTTCTATCGAAGTAGAGCAGCCAGGCTCGGATTTCACTACTAATCCGGGCAATCCGCAGCCGATGGCCGGTGATCATTCGCGCTCGTGAGTCGATCGCGCCCATACGCGGTCAATGCAGAATCACACCGATCCCGAAATGAATCTGTGGTCGATTGTCGTAATAGCCGCGCTCGCTTTCTTTCGGCCAGAGGTACAGCCCCGACGGCTGTACCACCGCGTAGGTGTAATCGGCCTCGCCGACCTTGCCAAAACGCGTGCCGATGATCTCACCGGTCACTGTCACCAGGCGGCCGGGGGCGTAGTCGGCGGATTCCAGATATCCGCGCCGGCTGATGAGAAATCGGCCGAGCGCAGTGGCTTTGGTATCGGGTTCTTGATCCGACGTGAGCGGGTAAGCGAGCACTTCAATGCGGCTTAGCTGTGGCAAATTCTCGGTATTGACGATGACGCCACCCCAAAGAACGCGTCGCCCCCAAACCGATTTATCGGCAGCCGCGGCCTGCTGCGGGGTAAGCGCCGTATCGACCTGCGCGGTCTTGAAACGCGGACCGGCCGCGCATCCCACCAACAGCGCGAGAACCAACCCGCACGCGGCACGGCGCAACAACCTGCCTCGATTCATCGGTGTTCTCCGTTTTCTAGTACGGCGGCCCGAACATCGGCCCATAGGGGTAACCGTACGGGTAGCCATAGGGAAATCCGAATGGAGACCACGGGTCATCGTACCAGAACGGCGGTGGTCCACGTGGGTATTTGGGTAACGGCTGCCACAGATGAAGCGTGTGCACATCGACGACCACGAAACGGTACGGAAACTGCCCAATACGCTTCGTCAGCTCACCCGCGATGGTTCCGGCAACGGTCAGCTCGCGGCCCTTGGCATACACCGCCGGATCGACGAAACCATGCAATTTCGCCATGAAACGACCTTCGCTTCGATCGCCCACGATCGGTCGACCATCCCGCTCCAACTGGCGTCCAACCACATCGATCCAGGTGTCGTTTTTACGATTTTCGACCGCGGCGATCGTGCCGCCCCAGCGCACCGGAGTGCCTGAAAAGCGGCCAGGATCGGCACGCACCGCAGCCAGCGGCGGATTGCCGTGCGGTGGCGGAGAAGCAATATCTCGCGGTAGATCGCTAGCACAGCCGAATAGCGACAACCCTAGAAAAAGCATGCATGCGATGCGCAAACTCACTCGCTCACCTATTCGTGTCTTCCCCAGCGAAACCATAGCATGGCGCGGTCGCAAAGCCAGCCACTGCAGTGCGAATATCAGCAGCATCGCGGCACCTTGACGAACTCGGGGCGTGTTCGATATTAAAGACATTGATCGCTCGCACATGGAGCAGCGTTGCGTGGCAACACTGGGATTCGTTGATGGAACCATACCAATATGTTGAGCACGTAACTGCGCGCATCAACGATCTGCATCATAGCGCTGAACTCGGCTACAACATGGACGAACTCGAATGCTTGTACGAAGCCGTTGGTCCGGGATTCGAGGATCTCGCCGCGGACTGGAGCGCGCGATTGCGTACGCGCCGCCATGGGCCGCCAGGGCACCGGTTGGGAAAAAGCCGCCAGCCGACAACCGATGACCTTAGATACGCTATACCGCCGGTAGCCACGCGTCATCGGCCAAAGTCTGATCAACACCGCATCGGTCGAAACCGCCTTGCGCAAATCCAGCGGCGAGCCGACTAGCACGTGAATCTGCTCCAAAGCTTGCTGCTTCTACTCGTCGCCAATGGCGCGCCGGTGTTGGCATGGAAGCTGTTCGGGACCTGCTGCCAATGGCCCGTCGATGGCGGACTGCGCCTGGGCGACGGCCGTCCGCTGCTAGGCGCGGGTAAAACGTTTCGCGGACTGCTGGCGTCGGCGGTTGCCTGCACGCTGGTGGCGCCGCTGGTCGGACTCGATATCGTACTTGGTGCACTCGTCGCGGCGAGCGCCATGGCCGGCGATCTGCTGTCGAGCTTCATCAAACGCCGTGCCGGCGTCGATACCAGCGGCATGGCGGCAGGGCTGGATCAAATTCCCGAAGCGCTGCTGCCACTGCTGGTTCTGCGCGGCCCATTGGCTTTGACTTGGTTCGATGTCGGCCTCCTGGTCGTCGTATTTATCCTCCTCGAGCTATCGCTTTCGCGTTTGCTATTCAGGCTTCATTTGCGTAAGCGACCGTATTGATCCGGCCCCGGCCGCTCAGGCGGACGGGCACGCGAACGTGTTGCCCGGATCCCGCGACCATAGGCGGTGCAGGTATTCATGAATCATCGCTTCGATTCGGATCGATTGCATGCTGAGCGCCTCGGTGCCGAACAATAAATTGAATTCGAGCAAGTAAAAACGACCGTCTACCTCGGCAACGTCAAAGCCTGCGTGGTCGATCCCAAGCGCAGCCGCGACAGTCGAGACCAACTCGAGCGCCGCCGACGGAATATCTTCAAACGAAATCGTCGCACCACGTGCAACGTTGTTATGGAACTGGCCGGGTGGCGCGGTACGCCAATACGCCGTGCTCACCGAGTCGCCAACGTAGACCACGCGCAAGTCCCGCTTGATTGGTAGATACTCCTGTACATAAAGGATATCTGTGGCCGCCGCGTAACGTAGAAATTCGCTACGCTGCTCCAGTAACTGCACACCGCGGCCCATGGAGCTGCGCGGAGCCTTGACCACGAATGGAAAGGTCATTTCCTCCAGCACTTGATCAATGCCAGCCGGGGTCGAGGAAAGAATAAGCGTCTGCGGGACATGGTCGGGACAAACCGCCATGAAGGCGCGGGTCATCTGCACCTTATCGTAGCCCAGATGATAGGTCGACAAACTCGGAAACAAGCGCTTGCGCCAACCGTAGGCGAATATGTTGACCTGCCACGCAGGGGGAAACAACAACCAGTCGGCGGCGCGGATATCTTCCTTGCGACGCAACCAGTCGTCCGGCTTCAGCGAATGAACTCCGGGGAGGTGCAACGTGCGCAAAATATCGAACGAGAGTAACCGCATACGAGTGTAGCAAGTCATCGAGCGAATAGGCATACGTCGTGCAATCACTCGCGATATACGCAAATGGGGCCGCCGGTAACGGCGACCCCATTGCGGACTTTTCAGTCGGCGGTCCGCGTGGCGGAGCGCACGACCGCGCTTTCCGGGCTTACTTCTTCATTTCCTTGGCGTGCTTTTTGGCCATAGCGCGCTTGTGCTTGCATTCCTTGACGTACTTGTGAATCTCCTTGGAGCCCTTCATACCGGCATGCTTGGCTTCCGTCGTGCAGCTGACGTGCTTCTTGGCGCCTTCGGCCGCAAATGCCGGCGAGGCCATGGAGACTGCAGCACCCAAAACCACCGCGGTCAACACCGCCTTTTTGAACTGCGTAATCATGTGGATCTCCCTAGCTGAGCGATAACTGACGAGATGTCGCGACGGCTGCTACCATCGCGTTCGACGCGCAGATTGCGGTGCGACCGACTGACTGTAAAGAAAATTTAATAAATGATGACGATCAAATAATGTGTTCGATGAACACGATCTTGATGCGGTTGTGACGCCGTCGACATCGGCGCCGGCAATTCTGTGAACGGGTTCGCAACCAGCAATGCTGGACGTGGTACTAATGTATTTACTATAACTATACTGTGCTGTTTTACATGCGACATCCGATACGAGCCCTCGCGGTGAGCTTCGTGCTCGGTACCGCCTTGCAATTAGTAGGGTGCGGCGGGGCTCCGGTGCGACCGGAGTTGCCGACGCGCGCCACCGACCCCGGCCGGATCGTGGTTGAAACCGCGCGCCAACAGGTGGGCGCACCGTACCACTACGGCGGCGACGATCCGCGCGGCTTCGATTGCAGCGGTCTGGTGCAATATGCCTATTGGCATGCCGGCATCAAAATCCCGCGCACCACGTACGAACAACGACGCCACGCCCGACATGTGCCGCTATCCCGACTGCGTCCAGGCGATATTTTGTTCTTCCGCCTATCGCCGCCGAAAATATCGCACGTCGGCATTTATGTCGGTCACGATCGATTTATACACGCGCCATCGAGCGGCCAACACGTTTCCTATGCCAGCCTGAAAGATATCTATTGGCGCCGGCATCTGGTTGGCGCTGGACGATTTTAGCCAGCCGCGTCAGGAATCAGATCAATCCGTTTAGTGCGGCAGGTATCCGCAACAACGCGATGACCGACTTGGCGTCAGTCAACGTCCCGTCCAGCGCCCACTGCACCGCCTCGGCCAACGGCTTCCAATGCACTTCGATCACTTCATGATGCTCGGGATTTACCGCGCCATGCCGCAGCCCGCGCGCCAGATATAAGTGAACGATTTCGGTGAACACACCCGGCGAACTCACCATCGAACCCAATGCGCTCCACTCGGTAGCTTCCACTCCGGCTTCCTCGGCAAGTTCTCGTTGCGCCGTGTGCAACGGCGCCTCGCGGTTGTCGATCTTGCCCGCCGGCAACTCCCATATCCAACCGCCGGCGGCATAGCGATACTGCCGCAGCAGGCAGACGCGTTGTTGCTCATCGAGCGCAGCGACCGCAGCGCCACCCGGATGATGCACGATCTCGAGTTCGGCACGTTCACCGTTGGGAAGATCGACCGTATCGACCGTAACCTCGATGATGTGACCGCGATAAATGCTTTGCTGATCAATCGGCACGACGAACTCCTCATGGCTGACCCAAGACCGAAAAACATGCGACTTGGTCGCTACACGCCGCTCAAGTAGACTACAGGTGGAGGCGCGGGATCAGCAAGGCCACGCTTGATGGCCGTCTACAACTCCATAACGTCGGTCCGCGGAAACCACGCTCATGAGTTCCAACATCGATTTTGCTAAGCTCTGGCACAACGCCTGGACGACGCTCCAGGATCCCGGTATATGGGAGCAGTTTGCCATCTTAGTCGCGACCGCGGTCGTGGCCTGGTTGATCCATCACTATCTCGGCGCTCAAATCGCCGCCGCCCGGCGCGAAAAATCCAACCTTAAACGTCTGACTCTCGGCGGCGGCATGCGCCTGCTGTTCCCGTTTACCATGCTGTTGTTGGTGCTGGTGGCACGCGCCGGACTGGAACGCCTAGACCAGCCCAACGAGATACTCGACGCGGCCGTGCCGTTGCTGCTGTCGCTGGCCGCGGTGCGCTTTGCCATCTATATCCTGCGTAAGGCCTTCACCCCCAGCCGCGCACTACGCGCCAGTGAAACGGCAATTGGAACGTTTATCTGGTTACTGCTGGCGCTGCATCTACTAGGTTGGCTACCGGGCATCAGCAAGGCGCTCGATAGCGTCGCCTTCAACGTCGGCAGCACCCATGTATCATTGCTCTGGGCGATCAAATTGATCGTTTCGGTCGGCTTTTTCCTCTTGCTGTCCTTATGGTTGTCGGCGCTGATGGAGCGACGCCTGATGGCGGCGCGTAATCTGGCGGCCGGTCTGCGCATTGGCTTGGCCAAAACCGCGCGCGTGGTCATCGTCTCCGTCGGGTTTCTGGTGGCGCTGGACGCAATCGGCTTTGATCTCACTGCGCTTACCGTATTTGGCGGAGCGCTGGGCGTCGGCATCGGTTTCGGCCTGCAGCGTATCACCAGCAACTTCGTCAGCGGATTTATCCTGCTGTTCGATCGTTCCATCGGCCCAGGCGACGTCATCAGCATCGGTAACAGTTTCGGTTGGGTCCAGGAGTTGCGTGCCCGCTACGTCGTGGTGCGCGATCGCGACGGCGTCGACACACTCATCCCAAACGAGAATCTGATAACCAGCCAAGTCATCAACTGGAGCTACGGCGATCGCAATGTACGGGTAAAAATTCCCGTTCAGATAAGTTATGGCGACGATCCCGAAATCGCTATGGCCCTGATGTTGGAGGCGGCGCGCACTAGTAAACGGGTACTCGTTGACCCGACGCCGGTGTGCCGATTGCTCGAATTCGGTGACAGCGGTATACACCTGGAACTGCGCGTGTGGATCAACGATCCCGAGCAAGGCGTGAACAACGTACGTTCAGAGGTCAACCTGGGCGTCTGGCGGGCCTTCAAAGAAAACCACATCACCATTCCGTTTCCGCAGCGCGATGTCCACATTCGTGATCTGCCGGCGGAAAGCCGGCCCGGCTTATGACAATCACCCGACCAAGACGCTTGAAAACGACGCTCGGCGCGCCCATTTCCAGGCACAGAAGCAGCCGATTTCCGCGCGTATTTCCCCAAGGCGCTCTCGGGTATAATCGACGCCGAGGAGTTTTATGACCATGACGCAAATCGATATCCCCATCATCCCGGTGCAAAATCCGCGCGATCTACCCGGCGGCGCTGTTGAGATAGCGCCGCTCGGGACCGAGCGCCGGCGTGAATTGATCGAACGGATCAAGAACTTGCTGCGCGAAAAGGATGCCGTGCTGGTAGCCCACTACTACACCGACGCCGACATACAAAAAATTGCCGACGAAACCGGCGGCATGGTGGCCGACTCGCTCGAGATGGCGCGCTTTGGCAACCGTCACCCGGCCACCACCCTGGTAGTCGCCGGCGTGCGTTTCATGGGCGAAACCGCCAAGATCCTCAATCCGGAAAAACGCGTACTCATGCCGACGCTGGAAGCCGAATGCTCACTTGATCTGGGCTGTCCCGCAGACCAGTTCGTGCCGTTCTGTGATGCCCACCCGGATCGCACCGTAGTGGTCTACGCCAACACCAGTGCCGCAGTGAAGGCGCGCGCCGATTGGGTGGTCACCTCCAGTATTGCTGTACGTGTAGTCAGCCATCTGCTGGATCAGGGTGAATCGATTCTGTGGGCGCCGGATAAGTATCTGGGTAGTTACGTGCAACAAGTCACGGGCGCCGACATGTTGCTTTGGCAAGGTAGCTGCGTGGTGCATGAAACCTTCAAAGCCAAAGAGTTGGCCGCGCTCAAGGCCCTTCACGCCGATGCCGCCATATTGGTACACCCGGAATCGCCGCAAAGCGTGATCGACATGGCCGATGTGGTCGGCTCCACGACGCAACTGATACAAGCCGCGCACGATCTACCAAATTCGACCTTCATCGTCGCCACCGACAACGGCATTTTCTACAAAATGAAGCAGTCGGCGCCGCATAAGACCTTTCTCGAGGCGCCAACCGCCGGCGCCGGCGCGACCTGCCACAGTTGCGCGCATTGCCCGTGGATGGAAATGAATGCATTGGAGAATCTGGCCGCGGCGCTGGAGTCCGGCGACAATGAGATTCATGTTGATGAGGCGATCCGACGCAAGGCATTGCGTTCCACGCAGCGTATGATCGATTTTTCGCAGGGGCTCGATACGCGCCGGTTCTACGCGCGCGTGGAAGCCTGACAGGTCGCCGCCGAGCCAACCACGTCAGCGCCGGGCTCGACGCGCGGATCCAGTTCCAAAGCCGCCTGGGAGGTACGCATGACGGCCACGAACTCGCCCTGTTGCGCGGTCGACATAGGCGCCCCGGCGTCCATACGCCGCAGCGCATAGGCGCCTAAGCCGCCCAACACCACGGCAAAATAGGCCGGCAAGATCGCCGCGCCGAACGCGGACATAAGCGCTCCCGATAATAGCGGGCCGAATGCGGCGCCGGTACCGTACACCAACAACAATCCACTAGTGGCCTCTAACGCTTCCGCGGCGCCGAGATGGTCATGCAAATGCGCCACGCTCAAACCGTAAACGGTAAATGCGAAGCCGCCGAATACGAACGCGCAAACATACAGTGCCGTCGGCCACCAAGTGACAGACAGATAGAGTCCCACGGCGAGCACCGCAGCGGCAAAACTCACCGCCGCCAACACCGTGCGGCGGTCGTGACGATCGGACCAACGCCCCATTGGCCACTGCAGTAACGCACCGCCCAATATCGTCGCGCCCATGAAGGTGGCGATGCCGGCCGGCGAGACATTTACACCGTGGGCAAATACCGCGCCCATACCCCAAAACGCACCCAGTACCAATCCGGACGCAAGAGCACCGACCATAGCCAAGGGCGAAATCGCATACAGGCGGCGCAATCCCAGGCGCGGTGTTTCCACCGGATGGGGTTCGCTGACACGCGTGAGCGCCACCGGTACCAGCCCGAAGGACAGCAATATGGAAACCAGCGCAAACGGTACAAAATCGGCGGCATTGCCGACCAGCAGTAAAAACTGACCAGCGGCCAGCGCGATCAGCGAGACCATCATGTAGATGGCGAATACCTGCCCCCGTCGCTCTTTCGGCGCCAGCACGTTGAGCCAGCTTTCCACGACCATATACAATCCGACCAGGCTGGCGCCGGTGACAACGCGCAACGCCGCCCACGCCAACGCATCCACCCAGATGGCATGGGCAATGGCGGCTGCGGATGCGACCGCAGCCATAGCGGCAAATGCACGAATATGGCCGACACGACGGATCAATGCCGGGCACGCCAATGTACCGATGATGTAACCGACGAAATATGCCGACATGACTGCGCCGGTGACGGCATCGCCGAAGCCCGCCAGCCCGGCGCGCACACCCAGTAACGTACCAAGCAAGCCAACGCCTACCAACAGCACGCCAATACCGAGCAGCAGCGACGAAATGGAATGAAGCGTCCGAAGCATTTTCAACTCTCAGTAACAACCCACAACAATAACGACAAGCTAAAGCAGCTCTGATTGATTCGATCATGCGGACGTAGGCAAGGCGCAAAGCGGCAAGGAAGCGCAGTTTGCACACAGAAAATATGCATTCCGCGCGCTTTCCAATATAGCCAACGCCGCTCCGCGGATTAACAGGTTGTTGAAAAAGTCTCCGGTGGATGCCGGACAAGGCGGAACACGGCGAGAAAGCGCAGTTTACACATCAGTAAATGAGCATTTTGAGCCGTTTTCCAACGCCGCATGGCGCCGCCCGAGGGTTTTTCAACAACCTGTTAATCAACGCATCCCTAACAACGTGCGACTTGGCTCATACAGCGGCGGCATACCGACAAACATGAGCGCCGCGCCAACCGTCGTAACCGTGGCGCGCGCTTCGGCGTGCGCGGTCTATCGTATCGCACCCGGAAGACGCCAAGCAGGAACAACCGATCGAGATGAATGTAACCGCGGTCGTGGTATCGAATCCGTACACTCGGACCCGGCTTCCAACCAGCCGCATCGAAGCAGGTCCGGCACCTTATGCCGCCGGCAAGCTGATCACTGGACCAGACTGCCCTCGACTGCCGTAAGGTTTAGCCATGGCGCGCCGGAAACCACTAACCACGATACCGCGCGCGCCTAGCCTTCCTCCATATTCGGCGACCAGCCCAGTCCTCGGGCGCGCGCCACCGCCGCATCATATATCCGCGCATGGCGCTCACGCAGTTCGGCCGGTAGTAGGCTGACTAAATGCCCGTACGGTTCCCATGCCGCGTCGACCTGATCGTATAACGCCTGAATACGTGCCAGGTCCCAGTCCTTGCATGTTTCGGTCTCGGGGATAAGGCCGAACACCCAAGCGTCGCGAATGATGGTGCCGATGTGGGTCATCGCGCCGTCAACGTCGTCATCTATCCCCACATAGCGCTTATCCGTTTTCATATCGTCACTCTTTTGCTAGAAAGTGCAGGCGCCGGCGATGCACAGGGCCCACGTGCGTTGAGGCATTGTAACCGATGCATCACGGCGGCACCGCATAATACGGTTGGCGAAGTATCGCTCGATCCCCACTTAAACGACGGGTCAAATCTCCGCTCAGTCAGCGCGGCGCCGGTCGGTCGGGCAAACCGGAAGCGGTAGCCGGAATCACGGTCGGGCGCATCGCCCGGGATTGAGCCATGGCCTGCGGCGAGCGGTTTTAGCCGTGCGCTGCACCGCCCTGGCGCCGGCGTCGGCAACCATGCCGGCATAACCGTGAGCCGGCAGCAGGTGGACGGAGGCCGTACCGGCGTTGCATCAATGGCGCGGCATCCCGCCGCGGTTTGATAGGAAAATCGATTCGACACCGGGACGCATAGGCGTGACACTGATTGGTTTTTGTCGTTTCCTCTTGCGCCCTATGCCGAATCCATGTACATAGCTCCCGTAACCATCTGCACCGCCGATTCACGAACCGCCGAGCCAACATGGATACGGAGCTGCTGAAAACATTTCTCGAAGTCAACCGGACGCGCCACTTCGGGCACGCCGCGGACAATCTTTACGTAAGCCAGTCGGCCGTTAGTGCCCGCGTCCGGCAGCTTGAGGACTTGGTCGGCGTGCCGCTGTTCACACGTACGCGCAACGATATACAACTGACCGCAACCGGCCAGAAGTTGGTCATCCACGCCGAACGCATTCTCAACAGCTGGAACCGCGCCCGTCAGGAAATCGTGGTCGAAGATGTCTCTCAGGTGCCGTTAACGGTGGGCGGTGTTCCCAGTCTGTGGGACGTCGCTCTGCAAGACTGGCTGCATTGGCTGCATAGCGCCGTGCCGGACGCATCACTGCAAGTGGAAGTCATGAATCAGGACTTGCTCATGCGCCGGCTGCAGGAGGGCGCGATCGATCTCGCGTTTCTGTTCGAGTCGCCGCAGATGGCGCAGTTAGCGGTCACGGAAGTTTTCGCCGTGCCGTTGGCGATGGTATCGACGCAACCAGGGCAAACCGCACAACAAGCTATTTCCACGGACTACGTGCTGGTGGACTGGGGAACCTCTTTCGCGGTCGCGCACGCGCGGCATTTCCCCGACGCGCCGTCGCCACGGATACGGGTCAGTCACGGCCGAGTGGCGCGCTCGTTCTTGCTGGCATGCGGCGGAGCGGCGTACTTGGCGCGCGCCAGTGTCACTCGCGAGATCGCCGATGGACGCCTGTTCCTAGTACAAGATGCGCCCGAGATTATGCGCTATGCCTATGCCGCACATCCTCTCAACCCCGGAAAATGTGATTTAATTGTGCGCGTACTCAGTTATTTTACCGCTGACGGCGGCGCCGCCGGCAGTCCCGCCAAGTAGGGAAATGCTGACTGACTCGGCCTAGGACATAACAACAAGGTGGAACGCGGCCAACAAGCGCAATTTACGCGCAGTAAAGCGGCGTTAAGCGTAATACGCGATTACGATTCATCGAACACGTCACGCAGCGCCGAATCCAGGCGCCTGCTATCGAGATAGTGCTCCAACTGACGTCGCGCTACGCGCTGCCGTTGCTCGTCGTTCGCCATCGAGCGGGCGCCGGCCTTCCTCATCGAGGTGCCGGTCGAATCGCCGACGCGTTGCGCTCGCGCCGCAGCGTTGTCGAGGTTGTCGAATTCGATAGCGCAAAAGTCGCGTTCTGTCATGCTCTTCTCACCAAAAAAAATTGTAGCGTCGCGGACATCGGGCTGGTCTCAATCCACCGCCAGCACCAGTCGAAATGCGGCCTACATTTACGATTACAACGATCGCATGTAAAGAGAAAAATTTGCGTCATTTGATGCAAAATAATTCATCGACGACAGCGTTCGTTCAAATCACTTACCGCCTTTAGGGCAACGGCGTTGACGCAGAAATTGAGCCAGCGCGGATGCCGTATGTGACGCCGAGCGTCGTTTCTGTGCGACCGATTGCGGCGCGCCCTGGACGACGATGCGGCCGCCGCCGTCACCGCCTTCAGGTCCCAAGTCGATTAACCAATCGGCCTCGGCAACGACGTCCAGATTATGCTCGATAACCAGCACGGTATTGCCTGCATCCACCAAGCGATGCAGAACGCGCACTAACTTTTCGACATCGGCCATATGCAAGCCGATGGTCGGCTCGTCCAATATATATAAGGTATGCTTGCCAATCGGCCCGACGCCGCGTATCGGTTGCGCCTTGGCCAATTCGGTAACCAGTTTAATGCGCTGTGCCTCGCCGCCACTGAGGGTCGGGCTTGGCTGACCTAGGCGCAGGTAGCCCAGTCCGACATCCTGCAGCAGTTGTAAGGCATGATGAATTTTGGCATGCGCGGAAAAAAAATCGGTCGCCTCATTTACGCTCATTGCCAGGACATCAGCGATGGAGCGCTCTTTGTACTTCACCAACAAGGTGTCCGGCGTAAAACGCGCGCCGGCACACACCTCGCAAGGCACGATCACATCGGGAAGAAAACTCATCTCAATGCGCTTTACACCTTGACCGTCGCACGCCGGACAACGGCCGCCTTTGACATTGAACGAGAATCGGCTTGGACCGAAAGCCCGTATACGCGCCTCAGTGGTGTCGGCGTACAAACGCCGCACCTGGTCCCAAAAACCGACATAGGTTGCCGGGCACGAGCGCGGCGTCTTGCCGATCGGCGTCTGATCGACCTCCAATACGCGGTCGATCATCTCCCAACCACGTAATTCGCGGCAACCGACTAACGGTACCGACGCCGCCTTACGACGTTTGCCGCGGGACAATAAGCGCTGCAAATTTTCACGCAACACCTGCCGTACCAGCGTACTCTTGCCGCTGCCACTGACCCCGGTAACGCACAGCAATCGTTGCAGCGGAAAGCGTGCGCTTAGGCGCCGTAAATTGTGCAAATCAGCACCGACGATTCGTAAGGCCGGTTGCTTGGTGGCCACTGGCCGTTGCCGCTGCAGAGGATGACCCAGCGGCATAGACAAAAACCGGCCGGTTACCGAATCCGGCGCCGCCATAATCGATTTGAGCGTCCCGGTAGCGACCAGGCGACCACCATCGACCCCGGCCCCGGGTCCCAAGTCGATGACATGCTCGGCTCGGCGGATTGTATCTTCGTCGTGCTCGACAACGACAATGGTGTTGCCTTTAGCGGCTAGTTTGCCGAGCGTCGCCAGCAACATGCGATTGTCACGCGGATGCAGACCGATGGTGGGTTCATCAAGGACGTAACACACGCCGCGTAGATTGGAACCCAGTTGCGCGGCCAAACGGATGCGCTGCGCCTCACCACCGCTCAAGGTAGGCGCGGAACGATCCAGCGACAAATACCCCAACCCTACTTCGACCAAGAAGGACAATCGTGAACGCAGTTCAGGAATGATATCGCGCCCTATTTCACCCGCGCGCCCGCGTAGCCGCAACGCACCGAACGCGCTTCCGGCCTGTTGCACCGTCAAGCGCGTATACTCGCCGATGGAGTGACCGTCAACGCGCACCGCCAATGCCTCGGCACGCAGACGATGACCGTCACAGCTCGGACAAGTGCGTGCTTCACCTTCCCACCACTGGTTCCATTGAATCTCCTCACCGCTTTGCTCGGCATCGAATCCAGTCAACAGCAGTCCGGTGCCGTAGCAGTGCTCGCACCAACCGTGCTTGGAGTTGTATGAGAACAGACGCGGATCAAGCTCCTTGAAGCTGCGTCCACAACCGGGGCAGGCGCGATGAACCGAGAATACGGCGCAACCGGCGTTGCTTGCAGCGGCGGCGCGCGGACGCTTTTGCAAGGCCTGTACCTCAACTACGCCTTTACCTAACTCCAAGGCATGCGCGAGCACAGCGCGCAACTCCGCTTCGGTCTTGGCCGATATCACCATGCTGGCAACCGGCAAATCGATACTGTGCTCACGAAAACGCTCCAGGCGTGGCCACTGCCCGGTCGGCGTCATCACCCCATCGACGCGTAGTTGCGCATAGCCTTTGCCGGCCGCCCACTGCGCGAGCTCGGTGTAGTAGCCCTTACGCGCCACCACCAGAGGCGCAAACAACGTGACCTGTCGGCCACGAAACTGCTGCAGGATGCGCGCTAGGATGGTCTCCGCACTCTGTGCCTCGATCGGTATATCGCAGTCCGGACAGTATTGGGTTCCGAGCTTGACGAACAGGAGCCGCAAAAAGTGGTAAATCTCGGTCAAGGTCGCCACGGTACTCTTGCGGCCGCCGCGGCTGGTACGCTGCTCGATAGCCACCGTCGGCGGTATTCCCGTGATCGCGTCGACATCGGGACGCGCCGAAGGCTGTACGAACTGACGCGCGTAGGCGTTGAGCGATTCCAGATAACGCCGCTGCCCCTCACCGAACAGAATATCGAACGCCAGCGTACTCTTGCCGCTGCCGCTGACACCGGTAATAACCGTAAATTTGTCCAGTGGGATATCAACATCGATGCCGCGCAGATTATGCTCACGAGCATTGCGTATGCGGATTGCAGTGCCGGCTCTGGGCGTGCTCGATGTCGATGCCGGCTTACCGTCATCGACCACCTGAGCCGCCGATGCCGCAAGCCCGCGTGCGCGCTGATATTGGCGTAACGCGACGCCGGTATGACTAACGCCAGTGCGCGTCAACGCCGCGGGCGTACCAACATATACCACGCTGCCGCCGGCATCGCCGCCCTCTGGCCCCAGATCAACGATCCAATCGGCGGCCCCGATTACGTCCAGATTATGCTCGATGACCACCAACGAATGCCCCTGTTCGAGCAATGCATCAAAGGCTCGCAACAAACGGGCAATATCGTCGAAATGCAAGCCGGTAGTGGGCTCATCAAAAATGAACAACGTGGTGCCGTCGGACTTGGCGCCGCGCGCGCGCGCGAGATGACCCGCCAGCTTCAGCCGTTGCGCCTCACCACCGCTCAGCGTCGGCACCGGCTGACCCAAGCGCAGGTAGCTCAGCCCTACGGCCTGCAGCGGTCCCAGAACGCGTATTATCTCGGCATGATCGGCGAACCACGTCACCGCCTCCGATACAGTCATCTCTAGGACGCCGGCAATCGAAACCGGCGCCGCCATCCCGCCCGCGGACGGCAGTAGTTTGACCTCAAGTACTTCAGGACGATAGCGCGTGCCGTCGCAGTCCGGGCAGCGAATATAGACATCGCTCAAGAACTGCATTTCAACGTGTTCGAATCCGTTCCCACCGCAGGTCGGACAACGCCCGGTACCGGAATTAAAGCTGAATGTACCGGCGCTATAGCCGCGCGCACGCGCCAACGGTTGCGCGGCAAATAGTTTGCGAATAGCGTCGAGCGCACCGACGTAGCTAGCCGGGTTGGAGCGCGTCGTTTTGCCTATTGGCGACTGGTCCACCAGCACTACGTCGTCGATTCTCTCATGGCCGCGGATGGCGCGATGCGCGCCGGCGGGCTCCACCGGCCGGCCCTTGAGTTTGCGCAGCGCCTTATACAACACGTCCTGGATCAGGGTCGACTTGCCCGAACCGCTAACGCCGGTAATGCACACCAACTGATGCAAAGGAATCGACACGTCGATGACTTTGAGATTATTTTCAGCCGCCCCAACAATTTGTATTGAATCGTGCGCCGAAGACGGTAGCTCAGCGCGCCTTCCAGCATCGCCGCCGACCGTCGTGCGGCCTGCCAAGTAATCGGCTGTCAACGATCGGCGAGAGCGCAGCAGCTGTTTTGGCGTGCCGAAAAAAACCACTTCACCGCCTTGCTCGCCCGGCCCGGGTCCCAAGTCCAACACGCGGTCGGCGGCCAACATGACTTGCGGGTCGTGCTCTACCACCAACAGCGAATTTCCGGCATCGCGCAGTTGATGCAATATGCTCACCACCCGCTGCATATCGCGCGGATGCAAGCCGACGCTCGGCTCATCGAGCACAAACAGCGTATTGACCAGCGAAGTTCCCAGCGCGGTAGTCAAATTGATGCGCTGCACTTCGCCACCGCTCAACGTACGCGATTGCCGATCCAAACTTAGATAGTCCAGCCCTACCTGGCCGAGATAACGAAGTCGTGCGCGAATTTCACCGAGTAATACGTCGGCCGCCTGGTCCATGGGTGTCGGCAGATGGATATGTTCAAAGAATTCGCGACAGCGCTCGATGGGAAGTTGCATTACATCATGCAGAGTCAACCCTGGAAGCGCGCGAAAGCGCGCGCTCGCACAACCGATACCGGCCGGCGAAAAGCGCTGTTCCACGGGTAAAACTCGCGCGGCATTGTGCTCGTCGCCAACGCGCCACAACAGCGCAGCGGTCTTCAAGCGCGCGCCGCCGCAATCAGGGCAGGCATCGTACGCGCGGTACTTGGACAGCAACACGCGAATGTGCATTTTGTAGCTTTTGGTTTCAAGCCAAGCGAAGAAACGTCGCACGCCGTACCATTTACCATCGTCCCACTCGCCCTCGCCTTCCAAAACCCATTGTTGATGCGCTTTGGAGAGCTTGTTCCACGGCACCTCGAGCGGAACACCACGTAGGCGCGCAAAGCGCGTTAGATCACGCTGACACTCGATATAGCTGTCGGTCTGCCACGGCTTGATGGCGCCGCCGGCCAAAGTCCTGGAACCATCGGGTACGACCAAGTCGTAATCGATGCCCATGGTGCGCCCGAATCCGCGGCAAGTCGGGCAGGCGCCGACCGGCGAGTTGAACGAAAACAAATTCGGCGTCGGTTCGGCATAATCGATATCGCATTCGGCGCAGTGTAGAGCAGCGGAAAAATGCCACGGCTTCCCCGCTTTGCGATCGGCGTCGAGGGGATAGACACTGACGTAGCCCTGGCCATATTTGAGCGCAGCTTCTAACGCCTCGACCAGGCGATCACGCTGCGCTGCCGAAGCGCGCACCCGATCCTGTACGACATCCAGTCGACTTCCGTGCCGGCGATGTACGCGCCCGTAACCCTGACGCGCCAATAGCTCGCGCACCTCTCGTTCAGAAAAATTTTCCGGTACCGTGATTGGAAACGTCACCATCACCATTGCGGCGTCGGCGTTTGCGGCAAGCCCAAGCAACTGTTCGAAAATACTATTGGCATCGTCGCGCGTCACCGGCTGCGCGCAGTCGCGACAATACAATCGCGCGGCGCGTGCAAACAGCAATTTCAGATGATCGTTGAGCTCGGTCATGGTGCCGACCGTGGAGCGCGAGGTACGCACCGGGTTAGTCTGATCAATCGCAATGGACGGCGGTATGCCGTCGACGCGCTCGACTTTCGGCTTATCCATGCGATCGAGAAATTGACGCGCATATGGCGAGAAGGTCTCGACGTAGCGGCGCTGTCCCTCCGCATATACGGTATCGAAAGCCAGCGAGGATTTCCCCGAACCGCTGACGCCGGTGATGACAATCAGCTCGTGCAGCGGCAGCCGTAAATCAAAGCCTTTGAGGTTGTTCTGCCTGGCACCTTTTATATGGATAAAATGATTAGACATGGGCACCACATTCATGGACCGCCTTCGGCGTCGAGCGGAGATTCTGCCACGGACGCGGAAACGGCGCACCCAGCATGGCTGCATACATACTCAAGAACGCCGTTTGCACGCTTTTTTGCGGGTTGCGAGACGGACTCCGGGTGTACGCGGTCGCTACGCTCTGCTACCATCTGCGCCGGAAAGCACCCGGCGCGCTGCTTGACGCCGGTTGCGACTCGCGCACCGTTTCGGACCACCGATGTCCACATTCATTGCGTTTATGACGCCGTACGATTTCTCGCCGACAGTATTGGCGGTTTGCCTACTGTCGGCGGTGTTATTCGTGCGCGGCTCACTGGCGATGGGGCCGGACGAGGCGCGCCCCGGCATTTGGCGATGGTTGTCGTTCTTCGTCGGTTTGATTGCCATATACGTAGTCATGCAGACTCGTATCGATTACTACTCACAGCATATGTTTTGGGTTCACCGCGCCCAGCATCTGGTGTTACACCATACCGGGCCGTTCCTGCTCATGTTGGCTGCACCACAAGCGGCCATGGCGCGCGGTTTGCCGCACTTCGCGCATCGCCTGCTGGTTCCCGTATGGCGCAGCCGCGTGGTACAGGCCGCCTACCGTTTCCTGCAACACCCGATCGTCGCCGCCGGCCTGTTCGTCGGCTTAATCTATTTCTGGTTGATGCCCGAAATTCACTTCAAAGCGATGCTGAGCCTGACGCGTTATCAGGTCATGAATTGGAGCATGCTACTCGACGGTCTGCTGTTCTGGTGGCTGATCGTAAATCCCAATGCGCGTGAGCGCGGTGGCCTGGGTTTCGGTTGGCGTATTTTACTGTTGTGGGCTATCACGATGCCGCAAATCGTGCTCGGCGCCTATATTGCGCTGCATCACTCGATCGTCTACGACGTCTACAACGTTTGCGGACGCGCGTGGCCGATCAGCCCATTGGTCGATCAGGAAATCGGCGGCCTGATCACCTGGATCCCAACCAGTATGATGAGCGTCATCGCCGCCGTGGTGGTGCTACGTATGTGGTTGCGCGACAGCGCACGACGGCGTTCGCCCGGCGCCGCTTTGGTTAAATCCGAACTGGCTTGATACCGACAACGAGGAGACAAACGCATGCAGCGCATACATTGGCAAAAGCACGTCAGTATTTCCGGTACGCACGGACGCGGTAGTATGATGTTGGCGTTGCTGCTGTCATGCGCTGTCGCCAATGCTGCGCCGGTACCCTCCGTAGTCATCACGCAGGCGCGGGTGCGGCTGCTGCCGGGCAACCTGCCTTTGGCTGGCTACTTCACGCTCACCAATGACGGCTCCGCGCCGGTGACATTAACCGGCGCCATCAGCGGCTCATTCAAGCAAATCATGATGCATCGTAGTTTCGAATCGGACGGCATGAGTAAAATGGCGCCGGTGGCCAAGCTGACCATACAACCGCGAAAATCGGTGCACTTTCGCCCAGGCAGCTACCATCTCATGCTCATGGGTCGCCAACAATCACTATCGGTCGGCGATACGGTTCCGATTCAACTGCAGTTCAAAAACTCCGGCGCACTCACGGTCGAATTCAAGGTCGTGCCGGTGGGGGCACAGTGATGACACATCCTAAGACGAGAGCACCTCGGGTAGCACGCATCGCCGGCCTAGTACTGGTGTTACTGACGGCAGTGAGTGGTTGCAGTAGTCCGCAGAAGTGGGATTTGACCAATATCACCGGCATCATGCCACAGCTCAAATTTACACTGACCGATCAAGACGGTAAAACACTGCAGGCGTCCGATTTACGCGGCAAAATTCCGGTCCTGTATTTTGGCTACACGAACTGTCCTGACATCTGCCCAACGACATTGGCCACACTGGCGCAAGCGCTGCGTAAATTAGGGGCCGAAGCCAACGCAGTGCGCATTTTGTTCGTCAGCGTCGACCCGGCGCGGGATACCACAGCGGTACTGAAAAGTTATGTGCAAGCATTCGGCCCACAGTTCATCGGCTTGCGCGGCGATCAAAAGGAACTGCGCTATCTGACCAAGCGTTATCGCGTGACCTATGGGCTGGGTAAGGCGGACGCGCACGGCAACTACGAAGTCTCGCATAGCAGCGCGGTGTTCGTGTTCGACCGCAAAGGCGATGTACGTCTACTCGGTCGCGGCACCGATCCGGCCAAGTCGTACACGCACGATCTCAAACAGCTTATTAACGACAACTAAAAAGCAGTTGAAATAGTGCACGTAAACCGGCAATCCGCCGGTTTCGACGGTCGCGCTTGTCCGGTTGACGCCCGGATCAAACAGCGTGGACAAGCCTCAAACCGATTTTCGGCATCGTCATTACCGCGGCAACAAGAATCATGTTTGGCGATTTCGGGCCGGCATCGAGGGCCGCTTGATGGTGGATAGGTCCGGCATCCATGTTTACCGCGTATTCCCTCCAGCGTCGTCATCACGCGACACGAAATCCACATAGCAGCGTCTCACGTACTGCTGATTTGCTGCCTCAATCGGCCTAATTTCCGTAAAAAAATAACCATCGCATCAACACTTGCGTCATTTCAGCATCGCTTCACATAAGCGCTGGTACGGTCTTTGCTTCGTGCCTGTGTGCCGATACGGCAGGCCAAGCGAATACTTACAATGACCAAAGTCGATGCCAGTATCACCGCTGAAGAATTGATTGAATTGCCGCTGTTTCAGGGCGAAGCCCCCCCTGAACTGTCCTGGTTACCACCTCTTTGCCGCATCGAAGAGTTCCCAGCCGGCCAACTACTGCTCGCGCCGGAACGTTTCGAAGACCAAATGTATGTCGTATTAGACGGCGAAGTGCAAGTGCAACTCGACGCTAAAGGCGAACGCGTTATCGCGCGCCTAGGGCGTGGTCACTGCGTCGGCGAGATGTCCGTCATTGAAGCACTGCCGCCGTCCGCCTACGTCACTACCGTGGTGCGCAGCCGCCTGCTGCTGGTCGATGGCGCGACGCTACGTACGGTGTTGTCGCATTCGCGTTGCGTGACGCTAAACCTGCTGCGCATGGTCTGCCGACGTCTGCGCAAGGACAACTTGCTACTCGGTCGCAGTCTGGTTGAACGCGATGAACTGGAGACACAAGCATGGGTCGACGCGCTAACCGGTCTCTACAACCGGCACTGGTTCGATCAATCCTTACGCGTGTTGATTCAACATTGTCAGCACCGTGAGGCACACTTGTCGCTATTGATGATCGACATCGACTATTTCAAGCAATACAACGATACCCATGGCCATCTGGCCGGTGACTTGGCGTTGAGCACATTCTCGCAAACAGTGCGCGCGCATATGCGTCCAGGCGACCACGCCGCGCGTTACGGCGGCGAGGAAATCGCTGTACTGCTGCCTGACGCAACCCTAATCGAAGCCACCCAGGTGGCCGAGCGTGTTTTGACCGCGATCAGGCAGCAAAGCATCAATGGCCGCCACGGCGAACCGCTGCCCGGCGTTACCGCGTCCATCGGCGTAGCCGAATGGTGTGCCGATGAAACCGCGGACACGCTGATCGCACGCGCCGACTCGGCCCTCTATCGCGCCAAACGGCTGGGCCGAGATCGTTCTTGCCTGGCGCACAACACCGTGCGCAAATAAGCGTCGCACAACAGCGACACATTTAAAGCCACGCAAATTCATGGGATTAGGCCACGCGCCCATGACCGTAGTCACCTGACAGCGACAACATCGGCTACGTTTGTTCGGCCCGGGGGTAATGCCTTTCCCGTCGATCTAGCTTAATCCACTGAAATATATACCTTTTTATTTTATGGCACAAAGCCTGCACGGTAACAACCAGGAACGCAGGAGCGAGCATATTCAATCCAACAGCGCCCGAGTAACCGTTTTGTTAAGGGCCGTAGGAGCCGGGAATCAGCGAAAGGACATGGACGAGCAACGCACTGCTCATCGCTCACCGGCTGGGAGTAAACAGCCACTCACCACACGCCACAGCAGTAACGCCGACCGAGGAGAAATCGTTATGAAAACACCACTGATAGCGCTCACCATCGCCCTGGCTGCCGCCGGTCTTACCGCCTGTAACGACCATCCGGCGCCATCGACCAACGGCAGCGGCGCGACCCAGGAACAGGCGCCGCCGGCCGCACCTGGTGGTGCACCCATGGCGCCCGGTGGCAGCACCACGCCACCACCAGCCGGCCAGCCGCACAATGGCTCGGGCAGCTAACCGACCGGCGCCAGCCCTGCCGCCCGCCTTTCGGCGGGTATGCAGGGCGGAATCATGACCGATGCCCGATACTGCGACGCCAACTCGCTGCCCCCTCCGACAGGCTTTCATGCGCATAGGCTGGTGGGCCGAATCGGAGAGGTTCAACCGCAACAAGACGGCAGCCGCGGATGGCAGCGTAGCGTATGCTAACATGCACACTCGTTCGGCCAATGAAACATGGGTAAGTCGAAGCGCCGCTAAATTACATTGGCGGCCGCGAATTGCACTATTCGATATGAAGCGCTACCGGCCCCGCTCCATCCTCCGACTGATCCTGCTTGGCTTTGCGCTAGCGACGTTGCCGCTTATCGTGGCCCTGATCACGGCCGCATTTTATGTCGATAGAGTCACTCAGCAGGGTCAACGCACGGTCTACGACGCAGCCCGTAACGTGCGCGCCAGTCAGATGCTGGGCGAAGAGCTAACCGCCATGGAACGCAATGCGCGCCAGTATCACGTACTAGGCGACGCGAGTCTGTTTAAGGTATACGTTAGCCGCCGCCAGGAACTTCTACGCACCGTTCAACAGCTACAGAGCCTGAAGCTTAGCGCCGACCAACGCGCACGCTTGACACGCTTGGTGGCCGGCGAGCAGCGCATTTACAACAGCATCACCAAGGCCGCCAAACCGACCGATCCGCAGCTTGACGATACCATGAAACAGTTCTCCGCCCTGGCGGAGGATGCGCATATGATCCAGCGCGAAAGCGGCGAGCTGGTTACCACGGGCGTCGAAACCTTACAGCAAGCCGCCAACCAAGCGCAGCAGTTGATGGCGTGGCAAACACTGGCGCTGGTTCCGGCGGCGCTTGCGCTCAGCGCACTGTTTATCTATTTGATCGCGCGTCCGGTGCGGCAAATCGACCAATCGATTCGGCGACTGGGCTCGGGCGAATTCACCACTCCGGTAGTCGTCGAGGGTCCACGCGACCTGGAAGAGTTGGGTAGGCGCCTGGACTGGATGCGGACCCGCCTGCTCGAACTGGAAAACCAAAAAATTATGTTCTTGCGGCATTTATCGCATGAACTCAAAACACCCTTGACCACCATCCGTGAAGGCGCTGAGCTACTCAACGAACGCTTGGTCGGACCCCTAAATGAAGAGCAGGCGGAAGTGGTCGGATTACTGCGCACCAATAGCCTGCAGCTGCAGAGTCTCATCGAGGATCTGCTAAACTTCAATGTCACGCAGTCAACGAGCCCACGCATCGAGCGCCGGCGCTCGGTGCAAATGGAAGTGATCATCCGCAGCGTTTTGGCCGACCACAAGTTGGGCATGCGCAGCAAGCGGCTGCAACTGATTACAGAAATCGAACCTAACTCCGTGCTCGGCGATCGGGAGAAATTACGTACGGTCACGGATAACCTCGTCTCCAACGCGGTAAAATTTTCGCCTCTTAGTGGACAACTATGGGTGCGTTTGCGGCGCGAAGGCGACATGGTGATTCTGGAAGTTCAGGACGAAGGTCCCGGCATCCCGCCCGAGGACCGGGATCGTGTATTCGAGGCCTTCTTCCAAGGCCGCGTCAAGGCGCGGGGTCACGTGAAAGGAACAGGACTTGGACTCTCAATCGCACGTGAATACGTCAGATCGCACCGGGGAGACATTCGTGTCTTTGCCCGCGACCAAGGTGCGATGCTGCAGGTTTCGCTTCCCGCAGATAACGAACAAACGGATACAGCGTCATAGGCTGCTGGTTCGGTTATTGATAGGCGTAACCTTGGCCGCGCTCAGTGCCTGTGAGGTCGTACAGCCGCGGCCGTCCGAGCCACCGCCGCAAACAAAGACGCCGACGGCTACTTCCGGCGCCGCGGCGGCACCAAGGACTGCCCCGGCGGCGATCAAGGCGCCGGCGGTGCGGCATGACCTACCCAGCTTGGTACGGTATTCCGCATGGTTGTGGAGCCAGTCGGCAGAAGCCCTGAAATCGATGCAGCCATCGGTGGATCGCCTGTCGCAAGACAGCGGCTCACCACTCGACCAACTGCATTTGGCCATACTGTTAAGCGTGCCCAATGCTCCATTTCGCGACGAATCACGGGCACGCACCCTATTGACGGGCTTGCTTCAATCCGACAACAAGCTTGGCGATTCTCTGCAAACTTATGCGCGTTTTTTGCTCTGGAATTTAAACGACAGAAGCTGGGCGCGCGGCGCATGCGAAAAAGCGCTGGACGGTGAACGCGCTCAGCGCGCGCTGCTTCAGCACAAACTCAATGAGCTAAAGGCGATCGAAGAACAACTGGATCGACGTGACCTCAAGCATTAGCGGTATAGACTTATGAGCGAAACAAAAGAGAATATCCTATTGGTGGATGACGATGCCGGCCTGTTACGACTGTTGTCTATGCGATTGACGGCGGCCGGCTATCAAGTCAGCACCGCATCGAGCGGCGAAGCCGCACTCGGTAAGTTCGCGGGTTTACAACCGGACGTGGTGGTCAGCGACCTGCGCATGGACGGCATGGACGGCCTCGCGCTGTTCGAAGCGATCCACGAGCGCAATCCGATGATCCCGGTAATCATCCTTACCGCACATGGCACCATACCTGATGCCGTAGCGGCCACTCAGCGCGGTGTGTTCGGCTATCTGACCAAACCATTCGATAGCAAGGAACTGCTCAACAGCATTCAGCGCGCCCTGCAGATTCACGCGTCGGGAGCGAACAATGGCAATACCGGGGATGGCACGGAGTGGCGCCAAGGCATCGTAAGCCGAAGTGCGGCAATGGAAGAGCTTCTCGGCCGCGCCCGCCGGGTAGCGGAAAGCGACACCAGCATATTGATCCAAAGCGAGAGCGGCACCGGCAAAGAACTGTTGGCGAGAGCCATACATCGCGCCAGTCAACGCAGCGACGAGCCTTTCATCGCGGTGAATTGTAGCGCCATTCCCGAGCAACTGCTCGAGTCGGAGTTGTTTGGCCACGTCAAAGGCTCATTCACCGGCGCAACCGGCAACCATAAAGGGCTTTTCGTCGCTGCTGACGGCGGCACATTGTTTCTTGACGAAATAGGCGACATGCCGCTGGCGTTTCAAGCCAAGCTGCTACGTTCGCTGCAGGAAAAGGAGGTCCGCCCGGTAGGCGCGACGCATACAGAAGCGGTAAACGTGCGCGTAATCTCCGCCACTCACCGCGATCTCGAGCACGCCATTACCGAAGGCGCATTTCGCGAAGATCTATACTATCGCCTCAATGTGGTATTGCTTGAACTCCCGCCGTTGCGCGAGCGGCGGGAAGATATACCGCTATTGGCAGCGCATTTCTTACGTGAACTGGCGGCACGCAATAAGCAAAGCCAAAAAGCTTTTGCTCCCGAAGCGATGGAACAATTGGTCGCCGCCCCGTGGCCGGGAAATGTCCGGCAGTTGCTGAATGTCGTCGAACAAACCTTCATTCTCGCCACCGGCTCGTTAATTCCCGCAGCCCAAGTGCAAAAGGCGTTGCGCGACAAGCCTGGCGATCTGCTGTCGTTCGCGGAGGCCCGCGATCGGTTTGAGCGCGACTACCTGGTGCGTCTACTGCAAATGACGGAAGGCAATGTCACCCAAGCGGCGCGCTTGGCGCAGCGGAATCGGACGGAATTTTATAAATTACTCAACCGCCACCATCTCGATCCAGAACTATTCCGGGGTAACAGCGGCACTTAAGACAACGCTGGAAGACAATGTAAAGGCGCATGGCGCACAGGACGTCCCCCGCGTGACGCGCGATTTCGCGCCGCGCGCAATCTCAGCGCGCGGCGGGCGCCAGACACCTCCAGCTATGACCATGCGATAGGCTCTAATATTTTGAATGAATGAGACTATATTTTTATGTTGAGGTAATTGCGCTCCGCAAACGCCTTTTTTTAGTGTGTAAATGGCAACGCAGCGTCGGCAAAATCGGCGCGCTTCAGTGAGCTGCGTGTGGCCGATTCAATTAACAGAAAAAGAAGGAACATCACATGCGCAAAATGCTACTTCCCCTGCTAGCGGCTTTTGCACCGCTTGCATTTTCAGCCCACGCCGCCGAGCCATTGCGATGGCCGGCCGACGGCAGTTTCCCGGCCTATCCGGCCGAGCCGCCGGACGGCCACTTGTGGCATATTTATGCGATCGGCGACGTGACTCATGACAGCAATCTGTTCCGCCTGTCGGATAGCACCGACACGCGCTCAGTGCTGGGTACGTCCGAACGATCCGATACCATATACAGTGCCGGCGCCCGCGTGCGCGGCGACATCCCGATCAGTCGCCAACATGTGATCGTCGATGTCACTGCCATTCAACACAAATTCCAGCGTTTCGGCTTTCTCGACTACGTCGGCCACGACGCCACGCTAACCTGGAACTGGCAAGCAGGCAATCTCTGGAATGGCAAAGTCGGCTACCAAAATCGGCGCTACCTATCCAGTTTTGCCACTCTGCAAGACCGCGTACAAGACTTGATCGATGAGAACCACGCCTTCGCCAGCGCGGCGCGTATGATCCATCCGCGTTGGAAGGTTCAAGGGGCGGTCGACTACTACCACTACACTCACAGCGCCGATTCACGTTCGACTTTGGACAATCGTGTCGCGACTGGGACCGCCGACTTGCTGTATGTGACACCGGCGGATAATACCGCGGGTATCGAAGCGAAGGTCAGCGACGGTAGTTACCCCAATCGGGAAGTCGTACGCAGCCTATTGATCGACAACCGCTATCGCGAATATGAAGTCAGCGGTACCGTGCATTGGGCGGTCACGGCCGCGTCCTTGGTGGAAGGGCGTGCAGGCTATACCCGTCGCGTCCACAATGACGTGTCGGCGCGTGACTTCGGCGGCGGCACCTATAACTTAGAATACAAATGGACGCCGCTGGCGAGCACTATCTTTCATTTGTCCGGCTACCGCGAAATACGTTCCTACACCTATGTCGCCGCCAACTATATATTGACCGACGGCGTCAGCGCCGGTGCTTCATGGGCGGTAACTTATCGTACCGTACTGCAACTCAACTTGACCGACGAGCGTTGGAAATTCCTCGGCGACCCCGGGTTGTCGGTTGCGGGCACGAGCCTCCGGCGTGATCATGTGCGCGCCGCGACAGTGAGCGCCGGTTACATGCCGTGGCGTAATACACGCCTCGAAGTCGCTTATGAACGCGGTATCCGCGATTCTAACGTAAACACCGCCAGTTACGACTACAACATGATTTCCGGCACCGTGCGAGTGCAGTTCTAAGGAAAACATCGCGGCGGCCGTCGAACTTGCGGCCGTCGCGATATTCCCCAACCAGCGCCTGCCACCGCGGCAACCTGCCGCACATCACTTGGCTAGCGGATACGAGTATGATTTCAACCTGTGAGGCGCATTGCTTCGCCTTGCCGGTCATCGACAATAGGCGGCTCGGCCAAATTTCATCGCATGAGCATCGCACAGGCAGCCGGCAGAAACCGTTATTCACAAAAAAACAGCCCCCTCGACGCATATACGCAGAGGGGGCAACGGGGGTGCCGACATAGCGTCGGCAGGAGGAGTGCTATCGGGTACGGTCGTGATCCGGCGTATTGCCCTTCATGCCGTTACCCATATGGTCGGAGGTGCTACCCTTCGCACCACCACCCATCTCGAATTGCGCGAATTCGGATTGGTCCAGTTTGCCGTCACGATTGCGATCAGCCTCTTTCCATTCCTTGTAAAGATTTCGATTGGCCTTGGCCTCGCTCTTGCTGATATAGCCGTCGTGATTTTTATCCAATTTCTGGAACTGAGCATTTTCGCTCGCGCTCGATGCGCTGGATCCGCTTTCGGCGGCGCCGCTGGTCGAGCCGGTCGGACCGCTTGCCCAAGCCGCTACAGAAACGATGGAAGCGAAGGCTGCGATTGCCAGTTTGGTTTTCATAATATTCTCCTGTGATATCCATATGTCTAAAAGCGTTGAACTACCCTTAACAAGCCCGGCAGATGCATAAGGCCTGGACACTAAAAGATAGTGCAACCGTCGTGCCAATCACCGGATAATTTATTTAATTGGTTACGATCAGGAGGTTATCGCATAGCGCCGGTTAACACGCCGGAGAAAGCGTTGTCCGATGGCTACGCGAATACCGGCAGATTCCGTACGTTCCGGATTTAATAGATAATCTTCGTGTCGTTATGGAACGACGGGAGAGCGGCTTCCGATTCAGCGCTAAGGTTCGACGCGTGCCGAATCGGAATCTTCGGCGCGCGCAATGGTGGTCGAGGCGCTCGGGTTTTTACTCGCGCTGCGGACAGCCTGGCAATTACTCAGATGGAGATTCGGTGGATCAACGGAAAACACAAATGGCGCGACCTTTTGCAGCGCGCTTAAACCCAATATCGGATGACGCGCGCGCGGTAACACGGCCACTTCGACATCGCGTATGACGCAATTACCACCGATATTGATCTCATCGACGCGGTAAACCGAAACTACGAGGCTCGAACCGTCCGCCATTATGCCTTGCAGCTTACGCAAATAGGTTGCATGGCCGCCTGCAACAATTTCTTCCAACACCTTTTTATTGATGACCGTGTAACCTGAGCCGGTATCGACCATGAAGTGGGTCGCGCCCAAGCCGGCTACGTTTCCACCCACATAGAAGGTGGCCGCGCCTTGCTTCGCCATCGGTACCGTAGTTTCGGAACCGGCGCTCCAACTCACTTGCGCGAACCCCAAGAAAAATAGAGCAACTACCCACCTTACATTCATCGCTGCACTCCAAAATCATTCGCAAAACCGGAATCCGGCAGCGGCAATTCGGCCGATTGGCGGGACTATCAATTGACCAGTGTCGAATCGCTCACGGCCCATGTTTTTGCCACACCCGCATACAACTCGTCGTTGCTTCGACGAACGTGCGTCGCCCAACGTAAGCGTCCCTGGTAGTAATAGCGGTCAGTATCAGCGTCCCTTGAGGATAGATCGACGCGCGCAGGCCGAGGAGCGATCGACCCGGTGGCCGGCGCCTCAACCGTTGCAGGCGCAAACATCACATGAGCTGGACGGGCGCGTCGGTTCAACGCATGTGACCTGGTTTGGCGCAGCACATAGCCGCGCAGGACGAGCGCAACGATGATCACAGAATGCTAGGATTTTTGTCGTCAGGCAACGACATCGACGGTGGCCGCGGCTGCGCATACAGGTGCGCGCAGCAAATGACATCACAACCGGGGCACGACTAATAACATGATCACGCGATATAGACAAAGTGTAAGCCGGCCATAGCGACCGCACATTCTGACTCGAACACGTATAACCCAGACCGGCGGCACGCCCGCCCTATCGGGCCGAGTCGGCCACTCCGCGCGCGCGCCACGCGCAATCTCAAACGTCTTGTTGTTATGTCCGAGCGTTATCGGTGGCGCCCGTAGGTATCATCGAAGCGTACGATGTCATCCTCGCCGAGATAGGAACCCGACTGCACTTCGATTAACTCCAAGGGTACGCGGCCCGGATTTTCCAACCGATGTTTGACGCCAAGTGGAATATAGGTTGATTGATTCTCGGTCAACAACAGCGTCTCGTCGCCGCGCACCACGCGCGCCGTGCCTTGCACCACGATCCAATGCTCGGCGCGGTGATGATGCATCTGCAAAGACAGCGCTGCGCCCGGATTGACGACGATGCGCTTGACTTGAAACCGTTCGCCGCGATCGATGGCATCGTAGCTACCCCACGGTCGATCGACCTTCCTGTGGGCGAAACACTCCGAGCGTTGTGCACCCCTGAGCGTGTCGACGATTTCCTTCACGTCCTGCGCCCGATCGCGCCGCGCCACCATGACCGCATCAGGCGTTTCCACCACCACAACGTTATCCAGTCCCACACAGGTGACCAAGCGATGCTGCGCCAACACCAGGGTATCTGTCGTATCGTGATAGTGGACATCACCCTTTACCACGTTGCCCGCCGGGTCCTTGCTGCCTAGCGCCCAAAGTGCGTCCCAAGCACCAACATCCGACCAACCGGCATCGAGTTCCACCATAACCGCTGGGTGTGTCGATCCAGCCACAAAGCCGTCGACCACGCTTTCCATAGCGGCGTAATCGATCGAGTCTTTTGGGCAATTCGCGAATTGCTCTGCATCCACGCAATAAAATTCGCCATTGCGTTTACCGTGCCGATAGGCGGCGCGACAGGTGCGAACGATTTCCGGGCAGACGCGTTCGGCGACCGCCAGCCACACCGACACACGCATCATAAACATGCCGCTGTTCCACAATGCGTCTCCCTGATCCAATAACTGCTGGGCGACGTCCGCCTCGGGCTTCTCAATGAACTGTTGCACATAGCTGGCGCTTCCGCTCGAACCGTCGCCAACGGGCAGACCCCGGCGGATATAGCCGTAACCCGTTTCGGCAGAGGCGGGTCTGACGCCAAAGGTGACAAGGCATCCACGCGCTGCATGGTACTGAGCCTCCGCAACCGCGCGCGCAAACGATTCGCTGTCTTCAACCACGTGGTCGGCAGGCGAGACCAACATAATCGGGTCTTGCGCGCTCGCCCGATCGGCAAGCATCAACGCCGCCAGTGTCAGCGCCGGCGCCGTATTGCGGCCAGCCGGTTCCAACAAAATTGCGGCCGGTGCTTTGCCGATTTCCCGCAACTGTTGCGCCACCATAAATCGATGTTCCTCGTTACAGACGATAACCGGGTTTGCCCAAACCAGCGTAGCGCCACGCCCGGCTTGTACGCGCCGGATGGTAGCCTGCAACATGGTTTCGTCCTCTGCCACGGAGATCAGTTGCTTCGGATGGTTCTCGCGCGACAAGGGCCATAGCCGCGTCCCAGATCCTCCGCAGAGCACAACCGGTTGGATCTGGCCATTGCTCAGCGCTGTATGAACCGATCCCTTGGTTGACGACGCTGCCGGTCCAGGAAAGGGTTTACTCATCGTCTTCTCCTAATTATTGAGAACTGTCAGTTACTCGGCATCAACCACGCTTCCCGGTCACACGTTGCGACAGAGCCGCGACGCGCTCACCGGCGAGATGGAAAATGAATAGCGAATTGGTCACCAGGTAGCGGCGCCACAACCGGCGCGGTTCATGCATGAGCCGGTGCAACCATTCGAGGCCGTTACGCCGCATCCAGTGCGGAGCTCTACGAATCGTACCGGCATGAAAATCAAAGGCCGCGCCGACACCGATCATGACACCACGAAGGACACCGCGATGCGCTCGCATCCAGGTCTCCTGCTTCGGGCAGCCCAGTGCAACGAAGATGATGCCGGCTCCCGAATCGTTGATTTGTGCATTGATGCGCTGTTGTTCATCCGTACTAAGTGGCCGAAAAGGCGGCGACAAACTACCGGCGACCTGGAGATTCGGCACTTGCGCAAGCAAGCGGCGCTGCAACGCTGTCAGCATATCGGGAGCACCTCCAAACAGAAACACGGAGATACCGCGTTCCGCGGCCGATTCGCACAAACGCATCATCAAAGTTGGACCGTCGATACGCACTTGTTGTGGGAATCCGCGACGCCGCAGGCACCACACCAACGGCATGCCGTCAGGCGTGGCCAGATCCGCTTGACTCAACACGTCGGCGAAATCGGCCTCGCGGCGCGCGGTCATAAGTGAGTGCACGTTGCACACGCAGACGTAACGGCTTTCACGTACATGCGCCCAATCGAGTATCTGTGTCTGCGCCGAATTCCAATCCAGTGCATCAATGTGTGACCCCAGAAGATGGGCGCCCAATCGACCATTTTCAGTAGTCATATCGTCTCCAATTCGCAAGCACCCTGTTCGACTATCGCCTGTTTGTAAATATCGATTAGTTCACTGTAGTTGCGTTGCGGTGTGTAGCGCTGCTCATAAACCTGCCGAGCTTGCCGACCCATCTCGCGCATTTCCTCCGCGTGGCCCTCCGCCCAGCGCAACGCGTTCGTCAACGCCACCGGCGAGTTCGGATCAAACAAAAGCCCGGTTTTTCCGTGTTCGACAGTCTCCGCCATCGCGCCCAGCCGGCTGGCGATGACCGGCAACCCGCAGGCGAATGCTTCGACCAACGTGCGCGGGAAATTCTCATACCAAATGCTAGGAAGGACCAGATAAGCCGCCGAGCGCATGGCATCCAATACGCCCGACTGATCCTGTCGGCCGAGAAACCGCACTCGCGGATGAACCTTTAGGCGGTCTTCCTCCGGGCCCGTGCCGATTGCGCTAAGCACAAATCCGTGCATACCGCGCAGCGCTTCGACCAACACATCGATACCTTTTTCGGCGCTCATTCTGCCGACAAACAACGCGCCATGCCGGATCACTTCGGGCGGCTTTTCGACATCGACGAAGTTCGGTTTGATGCACACACGCTCTGCCGGCAAGCCTCCAGCAATAAATTTTTCGCGACAAAATCGATTGAGGGCAATATAGCGTGTGACTTTTCCGGTATAAGTGTTAAGCGTTCGATGCACACCCAGCATACCGGCCATAACGGCCGACATTGCACGTGAATCGCGGTAGCAGCCACGCGCAACACCAGGCCATGGGAAGCGACCGAGACAGCTGTCACAAACGGCGCCATTACGGAGAAACATTGCTTGAACGCACAACAGGCGGAAATTGTGTAGGGTCTGCACCACCGGAATACGCTCGCGCGCCGCGGCCCAGTATATTGAAGGCGAGATGACGGGAAACGTATTGTGCACGTGAATGACGGATGGCCGGAAATCGTCAATTTCGTCCCGCATCTCGCGCCAACTGGAAGCGGACCATATCGACTGTAGCGCGGCTCGTATCGCGCTATTTCCGGCAACCTCATGATTGTCCCGTTGATATAGGCGCACCTCATGACCGCGTTCTCGTAGCAGGCGAATTTCCGCATCGACGACCTCATCCTCGCCACCACGTTGCTGATAGCGACTATGTGCAAACAATATTCGCAGCGAACTCACGACGCCGGCCCCGCCCACGGCTGCACACCACCAGCGTTACGGCCCGCACTAACGTCCGTGCGAAGTTGCTTGCCGGCATTCAACAAAGCGCTCCAGTTTGGCCTCAGCTCGCGCTTATCGACTGCCTGCAAGAATCCCGGCGGCGGATTCAGTTTCACGACTTTGCTGTGCTCGTCTTGCTTGGATGCGTTCTGCCATGCGCTTAAACCGTGCCTGACCGGCTGCGTCAAGCTACCCCAGCCGAGCGAAAATGCGGCTGGCGCACCCGGGCCCGAAACCACCAAGTTGTAGTCGGAACGGTTACCAGGCGCGTCCGCCGGCAGCACCACTGCCGGCCCCTTGTTCCATGCGATGATATTACCGAAGACCTTGTTGCCACGCGGCGTCAGATCGAATTTTCCGTACTGACCCCGTCGCGCGTCGACAATCGCGATACCTTGCAAACCGTTGTCGGCGACAAGGTTATGCGCAATAACAGAGTCTCGGCTGTTCGGCAGATATATTCCGCGCTGTGCATTCGCAAAAATGTAATTGTCATATATCTGCGCCCGTTGACTAGCCTCGTACTGTATGCCGAAGCCCTTGTTGTAAGCCGATATGTTGTTATGGATACGGTTGTTGTCGTTCAGCCAATCAAACCAGATACCATCACCGTTGTTGGCGTAAGATTTATTTCCCGCCACTTCCGAATCCTGCAGCCCACCTTGGCCGACGAATTTCGCGCCGCCCGCTTCCCACCATTTATTGAAGCCGCGTGTATTATTAAAACTGAATACGTTATCCAGGACCTTTGCGCGTTTGCCGCGTACTTTTAGCCCAACCTGACCACAATGGCTGGCGCTTGAGTTGCGAACGATATTGTCGTTGCCGCTGATATCAAATCCCGCCATGTCGACGTTATCGACGTTAATATGGTCGAGAATCAGTCGATCACCGCGAATGGATATCGCACCGGATTGACTTACTGAAGATGTATTCGCATGTTCAAAGCGGATATTTTTGAGCGTCAGATCATGAATATCCGAACCAATAACCAAATACGGGCGCACGCTGACCTCGACGCGATGTCCGGATAGCTTCGTATCGCGCACACGTAGATAGAGCCGCGACGCCGCGGCGTCATAGTAGAAGCTATTGACCGGCATATTGTTTTGGTTGCCCGCGACACGGCCGGGCCAAATGCCGCCACCGCCGAGTTGAATACGCATCATCGGGTGATTTTTTTTCTCTGGATAGCCGCCCATAATCGTTCCGCCGATCTGTTGCATCGGCGCGCCGTCGACAAAAACCTGCTCGCTGTTAACTTTCCAATCGTCATGCACAAACATGCCGTTGCCAAGCGCCCGCCAGCCACTTACTTCATCCGAGCCTTTGATAACGACCGAGCCGGCGCGCTCGCCCTCTATAGTGGTGCGTAGACCGTGCTCAGAAGATGTCGCCTTGCCGCCCTTACCTAACACAGATTGCCGTAAATCAATCGACGTACGGTATACACCGGGTTTGAGCAACAAACGATCGCCCGGCTTGAGACGCTTCAACGCGGCGTCCATGGATTTGTACGGTTGATCTGCGGTGCCGGCACCATGCCCGGCCGCTTTGCCTTGGCCAGGACTAACGTAATAGGTCGACGCTGACGCAGTCGTCATCCATGCGCCAGAGCTAAACGCCGCAATAATCGAAAATAAGCATATTCGCTGTATCAGTTTATGCATGGCAACTCGATGCTCCCGGTTAGGCGATTTCAAGATAAATTTGCTCCATGCGCCGGACTTGACTGTGCCACGAGTAGTCCAGACGCGCGCGATAACGTGCTTGATGGGACAAGCGCGCGTGCAGACGGGTGTCGGTCGCCAAACGAACCAGTCCGTCGCCGAGCGCCGTCGTGACTTCGGCCCCACTACCCAGAGGAACAACAATGCCGCAGCTGTCATCCACCAACACCGCTGGACCGCCTAAACCTAAACACACGACCGGAAGGCCCTCAGCCATGGCCTCGAGCACGACATTGCCGCTTGAATCATGCAGGCTCGGAAACAGGAACACGTCGTATTTGGAATAAGCGTTCAAGAGCTGTTCGCGCGGCATCCAGGGCACCCATTCGATTCGGTCATCGATCGCCAGGCGTCGTGCCAGTCGGCGCGCCCACACCTCGTCCCGCCCGCTGCCGATAATGGTAAACCGGGCGGACGGAAGTGTCCGGCACGCGTGAGCGAATGCGACCAAGGCTAGATGCAATCCCTTCAGGTACAGTAGGCGGCCAACGAACAGCACGCGGAATTCACCGTCTTCACGAGTAACCAACGGGCGCGGATGACTATGCACGGGTGACGAAAGACCATCCGGCGTCGCCAGTTCCGACTGGATGCGGCACTTGGCGTGGAATCGAGACGGGATGCAACTAAGCGTCTCTTTGGTCTTGCACAACGTCACCGCCGAACGTCCGAAGACAGCACCCATGATTGGGTCGAAGCGCACCAATGAGTTGGCGGTATCGCGTAAAAAATCGACTACATGTCCGCGCCATGGAATTCCGCGCCGAAGCCGCATGGGAGCCGATTCACCGCCGCCAAGCGGACCGAACACGAACGGCACACCAAGAAAAGCCATGAATGATGGATGCCGGAAGACACCGAAGGTTATATGATGCACGACGTCAAAACGGACGCGCTTCTGCAACCGCCTTGCTGCGCGATAGGCGCCTATCTGCCAAAGTGAATAATACAAACGCACACCGCGACCACCTTTTTTCCAAAAACTGGCCCACCGTGGCAGATCGTGATAGATGAAACTTAGGTTGCGCAGCGACTGCGCGGCGACCGCACGTTCAATCGCAGGCCGGTTGTTTGCGCGCGTGATAACCCACACGTTGTGCCCCAAGGCGGCCAGCTGTACAGCCCATTGCCAGCCGATACCGGGCTCCGAGCCACGACCCGGTTCACACGCATATGCCGACAGGAGAATTGCAAGCTTTTTGCCGGGTCCAGCGGCCGATAGTTCTTCTACGCGTGCTAACTCATCCATAGCTTCCTGTCCTCCAATAGGCGCCAATAGTTGGCAATAACGGGGTGCTCAAACTTGATGGTGGAATCGGCAACGCCGTAATACACGATCAAGTCCAATAAATATTGCAGCGCCAACGCGGAAACAGTCGTCCGCTCCCATGGCCATTCCGGATAGGTGTCTTGTGCATAACGTCGAGCGCGCTCAACCACGCTGCGCATGTGGCGGTGCCCTGGCGCCGATACGAGCCGGCGTAAAACACGCGGCATGAGCAAGAAATGCAACAAATCGTAAAGCGGATTGGCCCCCTGCCATGCACATTCCCAATCGAACACATAAAGTCGTCCCGCCGGCGTAAGCGTATTCCATGGCGCAAAATCGCCGTGCGCGATCGTAAACGGGCCTACCCAGCCTTTCAGCCGTTCGACGCAGTCGCGATGTACCTGCCGGAGCAATTGTCGCGCGTTCGCGGGGATGCGTGGCTCGAGCAATGACAGGTTGTCGATCAACCGTTTATTGCAAGGTGATGCACGAAACTCAAATGGCTTCATGCTGGCGCGCCCGACATGCTGAAGGAACTGCGTGTGTCGCGGCCTCAAGCAAGATGTCGCCGCGCCACCGGATGGGCCGACATCGGTAATCAAATAACGCCGCCCGGTTTTCGTGATCCCATCGGACACAAAACGCGGCATCCAACCGCGTAACGTTTCGAAGCGCTCCATTCGTTGCAGCCATTGCGCTTCATTGGAAACCGTTGCATCAGCCGATTTTCCGAGCGCGATTTTCGCCATCGCCAGCGGCTCGCCATCGGCGGCAATAAAGCCGATCGTGGCCTTCTGATATGGGCCAGGTGTGCCCACCTGTATCACGGCGTCACACAACCCTCTCAAACCCAACTCATGCGCCCAAGCGGCGTCCGGCAGGCCGAAACCCGCAAATGGGCGCGCGTCAGAGAACTGAGCCGGCAAACGCTGACGCAACAGCTGTAAGTCGCCGGCTAACGCCTGGTGCCACTGCGGACGAAACATGCGTATGCATTTCCTTTGTACCGATAGGCTCCGATCCGGGACCAACATGGAACGTGCGCTGCGACCATACAGTTCGTGCCAGCATGCGGTATCGCGCGCAGTATTCGGTCCGGCCGCATCAAACAGCGATGTCACGGTATTCATTACCTCTGCGCTGATCATGCGTCCATCCTTTGTTCAGTGCCTCGATGCTCCAACCACTCGACGTACTCGCTCGGCACGCGGGCGCCATAGCCGCCACTCACGGCCTTGCGTGTTATTCGCCAACCACGCGCAAGCGCCCGACAGACCGGATACAACCACTGAAGGCGCTGATGCGCCGGACTGCGCAAGCGTATAGCTCGGTCTTCCAACTCACCCTCGCCGCGGCGACTACGCGTCTTTTGCTCCGGGTAATAGCGCATGCAGGACAGATAGCGCGGCAAGTGCTCGATGCGCGTAACGCGCGAAAAGCGCTCCCACAGATCGCTGTCCATGGCCAAATCGAAACGGGTATCGAGACCACCGACCTGTTCGTACAGTGATCTTCTCCAAAACATGGAAGGCTGGGGGATGTAGTTGTGATCATAGAGAAACACAAAGCGGCTAAACCCCATTTCGCGTTTTGGGCGCACCGGCTTGCCGTCCGCATCGATCCACAACGCGTCGCCATAAACCGCCATAACGTCCGGATGTTCACGGAAATACCGATCGACCGTCTCAAGCGCGCCAGGCAACAACAGATCGTCGGAACATAACCATCCCATGATTTCACCGCTGGACTGCGCGAAGCCCTTGATCAGCGCATCGGTTTGGCCCTCGTCGCGTTGCGATACGACGCGGCTGAGCGAGCCTTGGTAGCGCGCCAATATTTCTGTCGTCGCGTCTGTCGATCCGCCATCCATAATAATGTATTCCAACTCTGGATAAGCTTGCTTCAGAACCGACTGAATGGTCGCCTCGATATAGCACCCCTGCTGATAAGAACACGTCACCAGCGAGATACGTTGTGTTCGATTTCGATCATTCATCACACTTCCCCTATGCGGTAGCCGCCGTTTGTGGATTATTCTTCGTACCCGGGTGGACGTCGCTCAGCGCCTCCCTGCGTGCGCGAATAGCAAGCCCGAGCAGGACGCCGAGGCTACCCCATAGCATGTACGCCATCCCCGGACTGAGCACTACCGGATTGAAGGCGTATGTCACGATCGCGCACAGCGAAATAGCAATCAGGGTATGCGCGTGTGCCGCCCAGCGGTGCGCGTGGGTAGCGCCACGCAGCAACCATTTACGCGCAAAGCTACCGATGCGGTACAAACCATATGCCCACAAACCGATTCCCAAGATCCCACCGTTGGATAATAAATCCATGATGTCGCTATGCGTTGGTAGTCGGCCGCCCGCAATATTGATGGTGTACAAGCTAAATTTTGCCACGCTCTGCGCGCTGAACAGCGTGCCCCACACCGGCGAGGCCATGAAATTATCCCAGGCTGCAGCGTAGGTATGTTCGCGATATTCCGGATTGCCGCTCGGCAGATAATGGACTCGGTGAAACCAGATATAGAGCAGCACCGCCGCCCCACACAACATGACGACCATAACCAGGTAGTAGCCAAACACCCGCGACAGCGCCGGCTTACGGTTCAGCGCCGGAAGCCAGACGACGAGTGCCAAATAAGCCAGCGTAGTCAGGCCGACCAGATAAGAAGTATTTTTCTGCGAGAAGTACGCCATGGATAACATCAACAACGCTCCGCCCCACGCGGCCGCGCGATTTTTTGTGCCGACAGCGAACCAGACCGCCATTGGAACGACCAAAAATATTTGCTCGTGGTAAACCTGCGTGACACGAAAATAACGCACCAAGTAGGCTCCCATAACCAACGCGCCGATCACCAATATGCCAAAGAACCAGCGTACCAACGTATCTGGATCGTTCGATTCGGCCGTCATGAGCGCGGCGGCAAACAGGATAGTCATGTATACGCCGAGATTCAGAAACGTACTATGCTCTCCCACGATCCAGCGCGCGTACAGACTCCCACCCACTACCAGCAACGCCAAAGCGGCCAACGGCCACGACACGGCGAACACGCGCTGTAGTGCCGGGCGGCGCACGCCAGACGTTTCCGGCGACAAGCGAACAGCGATGGCGCTCAGCAACACCGCTGGAATAGTTAGCGCAAGGGCAGCGTGTTTGGTCAGCGTTCGACCATCGAGGTCCATATGCAGCGGGTCGACGGTGACGAATTGCGCAATTGCGACGGCGGCCAGAAACATGTATTCCGACCACTGCAACGAGCTGCTGCGCGCGCCGCTGCGTGCTTCAGTACCAGGCGCGTACATGTTCGCCGCTCGCGCTGTCATCGACGATTCTCCACAACGCCCGGGCGCGCGAGCGCTCCATTGGCAACAGACGGGACAGAAGGAAATTCGCATACGCGTATCGGCTCTTGCCCGTCGCGACGCTGTTGCAACACGCGGTTGGCGCCAACCACAGTTGCATAAGCGGGCACGTCCCGCGTGACAACGGCATTGGCCCCGATCATGGCGCCACGACCTAGCCGGACACCGCCGAGAACTTTCGCTCCGGCGCCGATAAACACGTCGTCCTCGATCACCGGCGCTTGGTCGCGGGCGTCTTTAGCGCCCAGCGTAACTTGTTGCATGAGAGTGACTCGGCGACCGATGACGGTGCCGGAATGGATGATAATTCCGTACGGATGCGGCATTACGATCGGCCACCGTATTTTGCAGTAAATGTCGCAATTGAATAGGATTCTTGCGAACTTACTCAAGATCGGCACACGCCTCTGACAGAGCGTCAAAAGAAGGGTGCTTGTCGCTGGGTTACGTGCATCACGTACACCTCGGCCGCTGATGCGCACGTCGGCGGACTCTGCCAACCAGTGCATCATGAGCCGGTTCACTCGTGCACGTACTTCCGACAATGGCCGGTCGGTATTGACTAATCCGCCGTCCGGTAACGATTCTGCAAATTTGCGATAAGCGTTGTTTTGTCGCTCTGACGCTTCCGGCGACACCTCAGTTTTGCGCCGCTGTAGTACTTCTGATGGCGAATCGAGCACTAACCAGTGATGCGGGCGCGGAATTCCGCGCTTCAACAGGCGCGCTAGGCCTAAACCGCCACCCAACCGATAACGGATTGGATCCAACAACAGGTCGTGATAGTACCGATCGAAAACTACGAGGGTCGCGCGCGCCAACCATGGCCGGATACAAGTCTGATAGCCAATGGCGTAATCAAGCGCAAACATTATTACTTTCACGCATGAAAGGAATCGTCCCCGCGGCGGCTTTCCATGTGGATCGTCGACTGAATCACCAGCGCCCGATCGCTGCCATAAGCGTGGGCGAAGATGAAAATAGCGCGAGCGTCGAAACGCCGGCTCCCAGTCCGTTGTCAGCATATCAATTACAGTGCTCTTGCCGCTTCCGTCAGCACCCAAAACCGCCACCAGCATACCCGTTGGCCGCCGTAAACGACCTAGCTTGCGCATTAATTCGCCGATTCGGTCACGCCATGATAGTGGAATGCCGCGTCGCAGTTCGCGACGCAGGTGTTCGATTCGATCGCGCAGGGCACTTAAGTTAGCCGATTCCATCGCTTCAACGATGCTGGAGCGCGAACGCGCATCGGACCAAAATCTCGCAATCTCGCGTTCCGCGCCGGCGGTATCGCCGCGCCACTGATCTACGAGATACGCAAGTTGCTTTTCATTGATATCGCCTTTGTCGACTTTCTTTACTAGATAGTAAATGAACGCCGACGACGGCTTCGGCACGAAGAATTGCGCAGCACTTACATCATGCCCGGTCACGCTGATCCGTCCGTCCAGTAACTCTTCTGCACCCAGTAGCGCACGTCCGGCGCGACGATAATCACCGCAGAAATCCAGCGCTAGAAATTCGGGTATGCCATCGGCACCAAGCCACGCCAAGACAAAATAGGTTGCGCTACTTTCGTGAACCAGAACTTGTACGATATGACCGCCGGTCGCTGCGCAGAATTGCGCAATCAAAGAAGGGATCCTCGGCCGATTCCGTTCCGGCACAACGATATCCACGTCACTGGAAATATGCTCCGGGAACTCACGGGTATCCCCGACCACGCAATATCGAATACCACGTTGATCAAGGAACCGCCAAAACTGTTGTAGTAGCTCGGTACGAAGTGTCATATCAATTCACCAACGGTCGGTAGTGTTCGATGGCGCGCTCGGCGATGGATCGCCAATTCAAGTATTCCAATGCATAGTCGAATCCGCTGCGGCCCATCTCCGGCCATAGCGCGCGCCGCTCAAGCAGCGTAGTGAGCCCTTCGACGATGGACCGAACGTCAGGCTGTACAATTACCCCGCATCCGGATCGCTCAACGTGCGGTCCTATTCCTGACAATCCGGTAACCAAAACCGGGCGTGCCGCCAGCATCGCCTCTAAGGCAGCCAAACCGAAACCTTCATAACGCGAAGGCATACAAACGATGTCATATTCCGACATGACAAGCGGCGGCGAGTTTTCAAAATCGGGTTCGAGTACGCGCACTTTCGAGGACACTCCAAGGCGCGCGACGGTTTCTTGCACCAACTTCCGCTCGCCGTGCCAATCGGGGCCTTGAAGGGTCAATTCCATCGGAATCACATCACTTAGCTGTGCAAACGCCTCCAGCAGCAGGTCTATCCCCTTTTGCTGAATATGCATCCGCCCCCAGTACAATAGGCGTACCCGCCCGTTGCGCCGCCAACGCAGGGCGGTGCGCGGATTGACGTCTTCCGGCGCGAATCCGTTTGGCACTTCTACCGTTGGCGTGTCAATACCGCGCCGTTGAGTCCAGGTACGATGGCGCTGATCTAAAACCTGCACAGCATGTGCAGAACGTAGCGAGGGGCGTTCACACAAATACCAATATGGCCATTTGAGATGAGGATTCCGTTGAAACAGCGGTCGATCGTACGCGCCATGTGGCGCCACCACGTACGGCACACCGGCACGGCGGGCTGCACGACTTAGTGCATATACTGCCGGATGAAAAATGCCGTTCACTACGACCAGCGCAGACTGATCGGCGCGCATTCGAAGATGCCGGTGCAGGTCCGCTGATAGACGGAAGGAACGATACGGATAACTGGTACGATGACATATCACGTCGTATCCGGCTTCGGAATGGAACACGCTTTCCGTAGGTCCTTCGCATAGAACCGCCACATCCACGCCGCACATCTTTAATCCACTGGCGAGGCCATGAACCGCCTTACACGTACCGACCCGGAGCGGACCTCCACGCGGAGGAAAGTGTCTTAAATAAAGATCAACATGCATAGTCTCACCATTCACGAAGCAGTCATGGGCCAATGTCCCAACTGCGCCAATTGTGTTAACGCTTTGTCGCGCGTTCTCATGCAGTCGTCCTGATCCATCAGCTGCCATTGACTGTCCAGACCACTGCGGTTTCCGATTGCGGTAATTAAATCGGACACGGTTGTGTTGGGGACGCGGAAGCTAAACCGCTGAAGACCAAATGTGGTCAAGAAGTTTTCGACTGTTGGCGTAGGTGAAATACCTATCACCGGACGGCCGACGGCCAAGGCGATGATGGCCGCATGCAATCGTGTCGCCAGTACGATTTCACATTCGCTTACAAGCGTGCGCAGCTCGTCCAGGCTATCCGGTCGGTGTATGGTCGCACCCACTGACGACAATTGCTGATATACACGCATAGCGGGATAGTCATCTTGGGTGGCTCCGGTGGTAAACAGCGCGATTTCCATATCGCGACCTGTTATAGCCGCGAAGGTACGCACCAACTCGACCATAATGGATTCGTACTCCTGTTGGTGCGTTGCCCAAGACTGCTGCATCGCGGAGATGTTGATTCCCAACATGTAGCGCCGCGCGGCGGGAACGCGACTGGGCCGCGATACCAGAGGGAGCGCAAAGTCGCCAAACAGCGGAATGTGTTTCCCGGACAAATCCGCAATTCGTTCGGCGGTGTCTCGATCACGCACCGCAATAAAGTCGCAATGAGCGACAAAGTCGGCAATCATGGCGCGCCCTCGTGCCGACCACTCGCCTTCGGCGCCACATCCCAAGCACCAAAGCGGCTTACGCAACTCTTCTGCGGCACGACTTATGGCGGACAAAGACTGCGGGAAGTACAGATTGACATCGGTAAGAAGCGTTCCGCCACCGACGCAGATGACATCACAAGCGGCCAGCCGTGGCATTAGCCGGCGCATCATAAACTCTTGTCGAACACCGCGGAGGGAGCGCTTCAAATGTCGAAGTGCGTACCCCACCGACGGCGCCGCCGCGCTGCGCGCATACGGCTGCAGACCCCGCGCTTCCAAACCGGCCGTATACGCCGACGGATCTGATAGCGGTTGTAGAGCTCCGCACTGGAAGCAATCCACTCCGCTAACGAATCCGCGAAAGAAGTTAAGAACGCCTTCATGAATGGCCCAATCGCCCAGATTAGTGTTTCCCCACTCGCCGAATGCCGCGACCCGTGGACCGCGCTGTGCGTTGGATGTGCTGTGCTGATCCGTCATGATTGATGTACTCCCTCGGGCAAGTTCGATCTGGCGCGTAGTGTCAGCCGGCGATAAACCATCCATGTTGCAAGCCAGACGCTGACGGCGATAGTTAACGCGGAAAATGGAACTCCGAGCAGCCCGAATCCTTTAATTAAGACCAGACCCACTGTCCCTAATAGCAACACCGGGATAAAATTAATAAAAAACAGCCAACGAGTTTCGTTCATGGAAATCAAGGCCACCTCAAACGAAAAGTTGCTAAACATAATCACTTGCGAAACCGTCGCCAATGCGAGGATAAGGCCGAGACCCATGCCTGCGAATTTTTGTCCATAGGCCAAGTGAAGCAAGAAGTCCGGAAATGCAATCAATACGATAACCATCGGCAGCAACGCGCCGACGGAAAACAAGCGCGCACGCCGCACCCAGCGCTCCATGGCTAGCGGTCCCTGACGATAGAACACGCGACTTCCCCGTGGTGACAGATAACTGATCGCGGCCAGCCTTACGGGATTGATGACATTGATTAAATGCACCGCTGCGCGATACATGCCCAGCGTTTGGGTGCCCAGTAACGCAGCGACAATCCACTCGTGCCCGTTGCCACCGAACCAACCGACCACGTTTTTGCCGACCAGCCATTTACCTAGATGCCACACGCGGATACGCCACTGACCCGACGTTTGCTCTGTACTCACTTTCCACACTTTGGCGAATCGCCGCCTCATTTGTACAATTCCGACCAATGCGGCGATCAGAGACGAGACCCCAAATATTGCCAGCGCGTACGCGACGTCGGTGAAACCGCGTGTTCCCCATATCACCAATGCCACCACGCCGGCCAGTTGCAGTCCGTAGCAAATTGCGTCATTGACGAGCGCGCCACGCGTATCGCTGCGCACGTACATGGAACGGCGAACGAACTCTTGCGCAATCCACGCAACCACCACCGCCGATAGCTCCAGCAGCAGTAGAGGATGACCCTTAGTATGGGGAAGGAAAACGCCGCCCGTAAATATAATCACGGCCAGTGCAAACGCCACCAAAAGGTGCAGCGGCAACAAGGCGCGCAAGAATCCCGCGTAGTCACTTTTCGAAAGCGAGCTACCGAGGGCGCTTTGCGGTTGAACGATCAGCGCGTTATGCACTCCGGAACCAAGGAGAATCACCGTTTGCGCCAACATCAAGATGCCAAAATCGCTCGCGCGCATCGTACGCGCAAGGAGGTAAATCGAAATAAAATTGCACAGGCTGACAACGCCTTGATCGAACATCGCCACACCGGCGCCGGACATTCTCTTCACGACGACGCCCCGGCTTCTCCACATGGCGGCGGCCGTTAACATATGCCATGCGCCCGGCTGTTTTGTTGCGATACCCCGCGCAGGTCGCGCCCACGTTGATCGACAAAATCCTCATAGGTACGCGTCAATCCTTCACGAAGACCGATTGACGCGGTCCATCCCGCCGCTGAAAGAAGCTCTACATCCAACAATTTCCGTGGCGTACCGTCCGGCTTGCTGGAATCGAACGTTATTTTTCCATCAAAGCCGGCGATATCGCTAATCAACTTCGCGAGGGCCGAAATACTGATGTCGATTCCTGTTCCGACATTATATAGATGACCGTCTAGATCTCGCTCGGCCGCGAACACGCAAGCGTCTGCCAGATCATCGACGTGAAGAAACTCACGCCGCGGCAAACCGGTTCCCCACACTTCCAGTTCCGCAATATCTGCGCGGCACGCCTCGTATACTTTGCGCAATAAGGCCGGAATGACGTGACTGTTGTTAAGATCGTAGTTGTCGTTAGGGCCATATAGATTGGTCGGCATCAGTGATAGATATCGGGTACCGTACTGACGATTGAACGCCTCGCACATTTGGATTCCCGCGATCTTTGCCACCGCGTAAGGCTCGTTTGTCGGTTCCAGTCGCCCGGTAAGCAGATAACTCTCGCGAATTGGTTGCGGACAATCGCGTGGGTAAATGCAACTCGATCCAAGAAAAATCAAACGTTTCACATTGGCCTGTAACGCGGCGTGAATGATATTCGTTTCGATGCAAAGATTTTCGTAGATGAACTCGGCCGGATAAGTGCTGTTGGCGACGATTCCGCCGACACGTGCGGCGGCGAGATAGACGATATCCGGCTGCACATCGCGCATAAATTTGTGCACCGCATGCTGGTCGAGGAGATTCAGTTCGTCCCGGGTTCGGGTGAGGATCTGGCGATATCCACCTCGTTTTAGACGCCGAACAAGTGCCGACCCCACCATTCCACGATGTCCGGCGACGTAGACCTTGGCATCCTTATTGGTCGGCTCACTCATGGTAGTTGAGCACCTTATAGCCGTTGTCACGCACCAAACAATCGCGCTTTGCCGCCTCAAAATCTTCATGCACCATTTCTGCCACCAACTGGTCGAATCCAATCTTCGGCGTCCAACCAAGTTTTTCACGCGCTTTGCTTGGATCGCCCAACAGTGTTTCCACCTCAGTCGGGCGAAAATAGCGTGGATCGATCCGGACGATTGGGGTACCCGGCCGGACCGAGGCGCTGTAGCTCGACTTGAGTTCCGAAACTACGCCAACTTCATCGGTGCCCTCACCACGCCACTCGAGTTCGATGCCGATATTACGTGCGGCCGTTTGAATGAAATCCCTGACACTGTATTGGTGACCGGTGGCGATGACGTAGTCGTCCGGCTCGTCCTGCTGCAACATCAGCCACTGCATCTCGACGTAGTCGCGCGCATGGCCCCAGTCACGTTTTGCGTTGATGTTTCCCATGAACAGACAATCCTGAAGCCCGAGCAGAATGCGTGCTAGCCCGCGTGTTATCTTACGAGTGACAAATGTCTCTCCGCGTATAGGCGACTCATGGTTAAACAGGATGCCGTTGCAAGAATACATCCCGTATGCCTCGCGATAGTTGACGGTGATCCAATACGCGTATAGCTTGGCCGCGGCATACGGGCTGCGGGGATAAAAAGGCGTTGTCTCGCGCTGCGGCGTTTCGCGAACACGTCCAAACAATTCTGAAGTTGACGCCTGATAAAAACGTGTTTTCTTTTCCAGGCCGAGTATTCGAATCGCCTCTAGTACTCGCAATGTACCGAGCGCATCCGAATTGGCTGTGTATTCGGGCTCTTCGAACGATACTGCGACGTGGCTTTGCGCAGCCAGATTGTAGATTTCGTCGGGCTGAATGCTTTGAACGATACGCACCAAGCTACTGGTGTCCGTCATATCGCCATAGTGCAAAACAAAACGGCGGTTTTTAATGGACGGGTCCTGATACAGATGATCCACCCGATCGGTGTTAAACGACGAAGAGCGCCGCTTCAGCCCATGTACTTCGTAGCCCTTGCCCAGAAGAAATTCCGCGAGGTACGCCCCATCCTGGCCGGTAACGCCGGTTATAAGTGCCTTTTTCATTCATTCGACTCCTTTTATTTCTAGACAAGTCATGGATTCGCAGGCGCCGTCTCAACAGCTCATCACAGCGCCAACCAATTCGGCGCCGTAACCCGTCAACGCGGTCCGCAGTTCGTCCACCTCCGACGTCTTACCCTGGTTTTTTCGAACCACCATAAGCGCGGAACCGGCGCGTGCCGCGACGGTGCGGGCATCGGCTCCGCTTCGTGCTGCAGTGGTATCAATGAGCACCACGCCGTATTGCCGACGGACTTCGTCCAACAGCACGGAAAATGCGCTGCGGCTCAACGTCTCGAGAGGATTCGGAGGTCGGGGACCGGCGCACAAAACGCTTAAATTGCCAAAATACGCAATTGGATCGATCGCTTCGGTCCAATCGCGGCCACTTAAAATGGTCGACAATCCGGCACGCCCAGGCAGCTGGAAGATATGATGCTGCCTCGGATTACGCAGGTCCGCATCGATCAACAAAGTGTTCTCGCCGAGTTGAGCAAAGGAAGCCGCCAAGTTCGCCGCCAAAAAGCTTTTCCCGGCGCCGGATTCGACGCTGACGACGGCCAACGCATTGCGCCCGGCTTCAAGCCAGCGTGACATCAGCTCCGAGCGAAGCTCGCGGATGGATTCCGAGACCGGCGAATTCGGTTCAAAACCGACAATTACTTCATCGCCCAAAACCGCCTCGCCGCGGCGGAGTAACGGATAATCAAACTGCACCGACAAGGCGTACTCGATATCGGCCTTGCGGCATAACCGCAATCGCATCGCCGCTTCGCCGAAACGGATATTGTGTTTCTTGTGATATCCGAAAATGCGCGTGATGTCCTTGTCGCGTAGTTTCCCCGCATCCATCAGTATCTGCCCGATGGTGCGATCCGGTGCCAGCTGCACGACTTCCGACGCCAACTGAACGTGTGACTGAGAGGGTTTCATAGACATGCTCCTAACCATCGACCGATAGACGGAGACGACGACCGCCCAACGCGCGCGTATTCGCTGTACGGCGCCGACCGGCCACCATGTCAACAACCGCCAATACGGGAATACCGAGACCGTCGCGCAAGTCTTCTTTTGCGCGAATGCGCCGGTCCTGAAGTTCGCGCCCCAGCGCGATACCGATGCCCAAAATGAAGCCGACGACTAGACCGAGGCCGAGATTTTTTGCCAAACTCGGGCCAGACGGGCGCGCGGGCGCCACGGCGGCACTGACCAGGGACACGTTGGTGTTGGTACTGCGGCTGGCCATGCGCGCTTGCGACATATTTTTCATCGCCTCGTCGTACACGTTTTGCGCGTTTTGCACTTTCGACTTGAGCAGATCCAATTGGCTTCTCGATCTGCGCAGCGATAGCACTCGCGCCCGCTGCTGCGCGGTCGCATTCGAGAGCGACTTCTCTTGAGCCTTGGCGGCCGCCAGGCTGGCATTCACACTTTGCCCGACCGTCTGTATTTCCTGCCGTAGATGCCTTTTCAGACTCGCCAGTTCGGACACGGCGGCTTTATATTCCGGGTGATTAGGTCCGACCTTACCGCGCAGGTCCATAAGCGTAGACTGTTGTTCCGCGATCTTTTCGCGCAATCCTTGCACCATCGGATTAGCGAGCACATCGGGGATCAGGCCGGCATCACCGCCGGCAGTCAGGAAGTGTTGGATTTCCTGCTGCTTGGATTTCAAGTCATAAGTTTTCGTCTGCGCCGCGGTCAACTGCGCCGACAGTTCCTGTAGGCGCGACATCTCCGTGTCCAGTTGATCGTTACTGGTAACGATGTCGTGTTTTTGCTGGTAATTGGACAAATCGCTTTGCGCCGACTCGACGTTCTGCGCCAAACCTTTCGTTTGGTCATCGAACCATTGCGCATGATTTTTAGCCGGCCCGACGCTGAGCGCCAAACTGGTGGTTAGATACGCCTTTACAAATGCGTTGACGACATCACGTGATATCTCTGGATCGGATGAAGTAAAACCCACGTTGACCACGCTGCTGTTGGTACCATTCGCCGCCTGCACACCTCGGCGTAAACGGTCAGCCAACAACTGGTCGGCGGACCCGGCATCGGCTTCATTCACTGCTTTGCGGGACGAGAATAAATTGGAAAAGAATCCGCGCACAGAACCGATGGCGTTCGATATCGGTCCACCCATGGCGTTCTCTAACCGCTGCCTACGCTTTGTGTTGGCCGCACCACTGACGTTGAGATCCTTCAGCGCGCGCGTCGCGACTTCCTGGCTGGTCATCAGATCGAGCTGTGTCGCCATATAGCCGCTGTACAATTCCGCCGGCATAGCGGCGTTCGTTTGCCCGCCGCCGTTGGGGAGACTGACCAATAAGGCCGCCTGCGCGGTATATTGCGCCGGTGTCAGTTCGGTGATCAGCAGCGCTGCGGCTCCGCCGAGCACTAATGCCATGACCACCCATCTCGCCCTACCGCGCAAAATTCTTAACAATTGTGTGAAACTCATTTTGATAATCCTGTGTCGTGATCCGCTCGGAACATTTTTCAAAGTTTGAGCTAGAACATGCTTTCCTTGACGTACACCACATCATCTTCGCGTACTGGGTCGGTCAGGCCGGCATGCACCGATTTCACCTTGCCGTCACGTCGCGTGCGATTGATGCGTATGCCGCGCTCGGTGCCACGCACCGATAGTCCGCCCGCGACCGAGAGCGCCTGTTGTACGGTCATGCCATTGGATAAGCGGTAGACACCGGGCTTTTGTACCTCGCCGTAGATATAGAACACCGGCGCGGTTGGAACATAGATGACGTCATTTGCCTCGATGCGCGGATCCACCGGCTTGCCGTGTGCGCCAAGAAGAAGTTTGAGATTTTCCTGATAGCGATCCAGCTGGCCGTTTTTGTCTTTGCGCAGAATGATGACTTGATCCCCGCCTTTTTCGTTAATACCTCCGGCTTGCGCGAGCAAGTCAGTAAGTGTCTCCGCGCCCTGCATCGGATACGTGCCCGGCCTTTGAACTTGCCCCAACACCGCCACCTGTTGGCTTCGGCTTTGCATAACCAGCAAATTGACCTCAGGATTGGGGATTAGTCCGCGACTTTTAAGCAAATGCGCGATCTTTGCTTCGGCGGCGCCTTTATCCATGCCGCCAATAGCTACTTCGCCGAGCAAGGGAAAATTGATCGTGCCACGCGCTGATATCTGCGCCTCGGTAGTCAGGTCTGGATGGTTGTATACGCCAACCTTGACCTGATCACCGGTGCCGAGCATGATGCCTCGCGGCGATTGTGCGGCATGAGCGTATCCGCTGATCGAGAGTCCAACAATCAACGCGCAGAGGCATAAAGTCGCCTGTCTAGCACCATATCGAAACGTGCGTATGATTGGAGTCGTAGCCGCTTGCACGTTCATATCCATTTCCGGTCTCCTTAAATGTCGAAATAGTGAAGCCGCCATTAGTACGCGCCGCGATCATGCACTACAGCTACAGCGGTTTTCATGATGATCCAAAGATCCAACCACGCGGACCAGATGCGCAAATACTCGAGATCGTAGTGCAATCTCGCTTTCATCTTGCCGAGCGTGTCGGTCTCACCACGCAGACCGTTTACTTGCGCCCAGCCCGTGATGCCCGGCTTCACTTTGTGCCGAAACATATAGTTTGGAATCATTTTTCGGTATAACTCGTTGTGTGCTACCGCGTGTGGGCGCGGACCAACGACACTCATACTTCCCTGCAGGACGTTCAAGAATTGAGGAAGTTCATCTAGCGAGGTCTTGCGCAAAAACTGACCGAATCGGGTAACACGCGGATCGTGTTTACGTGCCTGACGGATGCGCTCACCGTCTTCACACACGGACATCGAGCGAAATTTATAAACCATGATCTCGCTTCCATCGAGGCCGTAACGACGTTGTCGAAACAACACCGGGCCAGGTGATGACATCTTGACCCCGGCAGCGATCAGCAGCATGACCGGCCAGATCAGCGCGAGTACAACAACGGAGACAACGAGATCGCTGATGCGCTTGACCACGGAGTTGATTCCCCGCAGCGGCGTTTCTCGCATCGCGATGGCGGGAATTCCACCGATGTCTTCTACATGCATGCGTACCGGGTCAAACACGAACACATCCGGCACCAAGTAGACCGATGCGGTTGTGTCCTGGAGATCACTGAGCAACTGTACGAGGCGTGGGCGCGCCAAGGCCGGTAGGGCAATATAAATTGCGTCCACCTTGTTGCGACGAACGTAGTCAGGTAGATCATCGAGCCTGCCCAGCATACGCGCGGCGACTTGCTCAGGTAATCGCTTCGATTCACGATCATCAAAAAATCCGATCACCGACCCATGCAAAGGATCCGAGTCGATACGGCGGGCGAGCTGATAGGCAAGATCGTTGGCGCCGACGATGATTTTTCGAGCGCCATATTTGCTTCCCACCGCGAATCTCTGAATGGCTCGCCGCGCCAGAGTCTGCGCAATCATGAGCGCGAACGGGGTCAGCACGAACCAAGCCAGAAGCACCTTGCGCGAATACAGACTCGAGATTTTGGCGGCAAAGCCAACGAACAACAGGATTCCTGCAAGCTTCATCCACTGCACCAGCAAGCGGCGAGTAGATCGTGAGACCAGGAAGCCGTCGGCACATGGCGCGATTGGGAATTCTGTTACGGCGTACACACCGAGAAAGAAAACGACGCCTGCCATGGCTAAGTAAACGGTGTAGAAATTGTGTTCGAACACACGCGTCAAGGCCAGAAGCGTTAACGCCATTATGACTGGATTAAGGAAGCGCTGAATCAATGCAACCAAGGGGTGATCGGCCGATGCATCGTGCATAGTGCCGCTTACACCGACGCTACGCGGTACTGGAAGGGTGGCGGCCACTGCGGGTCTGGGAACGGTTGCCACATAACGTGATGGCATTGGGTCAACCGCATGGGCTTTGCTGCTCATAGCATGCCTCGTTGAACTTTCGCGTGAGTCGAAATTGTAAGATTCCTGCTGCGCAATGAGTGGTTGTGTTGTGATGGCAACGCGGGGAGCGTGTGCAAAGCGCATGCCAGTGTGTCAATTTCGTTAAATAATGCACACATAGAACGCAGGCGCGGTTCGCGGGGCGTGCGCTTTGTCGTCATACAACTACAGTTACTAGCGTGCATGCACACAAGTGACTGATAGTTTTGAAGGTGAGTTTGTCGCAGTTACCCGACAACCGCGGTTTTAAGCGCTATTTCAGCCTATTTTCGCGCCTGGACTGATGTACATCGCGACGCATGAACGCTCTCGGTGGGATGCGGAATTAAATCGGTCGAGCGCCGAATGGCGGGCTATCACCATATATATGCATCGAGACGCTTGAGGTTCGCTGCATGCATAGCGATGTTGTAAACCGCGGCGCGCACATGAGGCTCCAACGATAGCGGCGACTGCGCAACGTCGCTTTGGCGTGCACGCACACGTCGGCACGCAGGCGCCACTCGCGCGCGCGATAGCAGCGCTACGTGAATCGATCCGGTGTTTAACGTTGTGCGGCTTTGCGCTCCGGTGACCGGCGACGCTTGCGGGAACAGTCAAACAAGTGTTGGCATGTGGCGACAGAAACACGCGCGCGTAAATACGAAAAATCGGCTAATGCACTGATTCGTCGCTTATTGGCAACCCTGGCACGGACGTTGCTCTCTGCCAATGGCGACGCATGCCGCGTCACGCATTAAGACCATCACCTCAACATTGGACAGGAGACTTACGATGATTACCAAACTTCGACATGCCGGTATCGCACTGTCACTGATCGCTGTACTCGGGGGGCCACTGTACGGCTGCGCCAGCTCACCGGACCATAAGAGCACCGGGCAGTACATCGATGACGCTGCCATTACCACTAAGGTAAAGGCAAAATTATTGGGTGATTCCATTACCGAAGGCTTAAAGGTAGATGTCGATACCTACAAAGGCGCCGTTACGCTGAGCGGTTACGTCAACAACGCCCACCAGCGCGAACGTGCCGCCGAGATAGCGCAAACCGTCGCTGGCGTCACCTCGGTACGCAATAATCTGCTCGTAAAGTAGCGGTAAAGTAGCCGTGTAGTCGTGACTAGCCGGCCTCGCGTGGTTACGACTACTGCAACAGTTGCAACATGAAAGCGCTAAAACGCCTATTGCGATGCTTTGCCCGCGGCAACCTGACGCTACGCCAACCACACAGCAGGGCTTGCTGGTTAGCACGACGCCAAGGCGTGGCGACCGCGGCCGATGGGTCCTCATGCGCAAACGCGCATGAGGACGGCTACGGCGGCAACACACGAATAGCGCGCGCGGCGTCGGCAGCCGACGCAAACAATAACCCCTCACATTTTCTGTGCGTAGTCATACCACGCCGCACACGACCAAACCGCATCGTATGTGCACTTGTGATTATCGTCGCACTGGCCGGATGCGCCTCGACTGCGCGTATCGACCCCTTGTTGAAAGCCGCCGAACGCCATCCCAGCGTGCCAACCCTGTACGGCCCGCATGGCCGGCTACCGCCGGATGTCGCCCGAACGGTGGTCCGGGAGTTGGAAAAGGAAAGTAACGATACCGGGCTGTTGCGTACGCACCTGACATTAGTTGACTCGTTGTCCGGCAATGCGCCGCTGGTTCTGGGCAATCGGGCAACGTTACTCGTCGATGGTCCGGCCACTTTTGACGCCATCATGAAGGCCGTGCGCGCCGCGCGCCACACCGTCAACCTCGAGACTTATATATTTTCCGGCGACAAACTCGGCAATAAGCTGGCAAATTTGCTCATCGAAAAACAGCGCGCCGGCGTCCAGGTGAATGTGATCTATGACAGCCTCGGCTCACTCAGCACCCCACGAGAATTTTTCCAACGCATGAAAGATGCGGGAATCAACGTGGTCGAATTCAATCCGGTCAATCCGCTTCGAGCGCGTAAGAATTGGTCGGTCAATAACCGCGATCATAGAAAGTTGCTCGTCATCGATGGTAAGACAGTGTTCAGTGGCGGCATCAATCTCAGTGACGTCTACTCGTCCAGCTCATTCACCTATCGGCGGCACCGAAAGCACTTGCCATGGCGCGATACGGAGGTGCAGATCACCGGCCCGGTCGCGCATTACTTTCAGAAATTATTTTTCATCGATTGGCGAAGCCAACACGGACCGGCTCTGCCGCGACACGATTACTTTCCAGATATCGCCATACACGGCACGGCAGTAGCGCGCGCCATCTCCAGCGCAGCCGGCGCGCCTAACCGAGTTTATATCACCCTGATATCGGCGATCCGTAACGCACAGCGCAGCGTTCATATTACCGCCGCCTATTTCGCGCCGGACGAACAGCTACTTGATGCGTTAAAAGATACCGCCCGCCGTGGGATAGATGTAACGCTGATACTGCCTAGTTTTAGTGACTTCTGGCCAGTGCTATATACCGGACGGTCGTACTATCGCCAACTACTCGATGCCGGCGTGCACATCTATGAACGCCACAACGCGCTGCTACATGCCAAGACGGTCGTTATCGACGGCGTGTGGTCTACCGTCGGCTCGACGAATTTGGATTGGCGCAGTTTAAGTCTAAACGCGGAGATCAATGCGATAATTATCGGACGCAACTTCGGCGCGCAAATGGAACGGTTATTTCAGCGCGACTTGCATGACTCGCGGAGAATCACGCTAGCGCAATGGCGGCAGCGCCCGCTCATGGAGCGCATCAAGGAGATGTTCGGGCGCATTACCGCGCGCCTGATGTGAATTCCCACACCGTGACACGTTAACGGCCGGCGCCCTGTGTGAACGCGCCGCCGGAACTGGACCCAAAATGCCAGAAAACATGTCAACGTGCGACCTGACCAAACCGTAACTCTCACCAAGACGCCTGGCCCACAAAGAAAACCCAGGCGTTATGCCTGTTCAGCTGTGCACGAACCGACCCAACCAATGCACGGCTAAAGCCGTGCCTACGACGTTATGCGGTACGCCGTCGGTTGTGGCAGGGGTTTTGTAGGCACGGATTCATCCGTGCAAGCGATGTCGGTCGGATTAACATAGCGTAACCCGACGTATCATTCCCCGCCCGGGCGATGTCGGGTTACGCCCACGTGCTAACCGGACCTTGCGATGGGTATCCACTGCACGGATTCATCCGCGCGTCGCCTATAACGCGTATCGATACGCGCAACCGACGCGCGGCTAAAATTACTACACGAAATATAGGCAAGTTCTCCGTCAACCTTATAACCATGCGAATCGTGACAGACGCCTCGACGCGATCGGCTATTCGCCTATTTAAAAAGTCAGCCCCGAAGTCTCGCCCACCTTCAGACACATCGTCATCGATGTGAGAAGCGCGTAACGGACGTCTATACTTTGCCCCGACGCTGAACATGTCCGGCGAGAAACACGCTCGCACGCACCTTGTTTCAGATGTTACCAAACGGCGACGCGCTACATCATTGTTTGTACACGTATAGCCGCTAACAGGAGATTCTGATGTCGTAGCGTAGCGACACAAATCATTGATTCTTGCCCGTGGCCACGCAAACATGTACGCGGCCGCGTCCCAGAAACCCCTGTCTCATAGGGATTGTGGGAACTTGGCACGAAAGGTGCTCATACCTTTCCGTGATTACTGGTACACCCCAGCGCCGAGCAACAAGCCCCGAGCACGCTTGCTGAAATTCGATCAAGCAGGCTTTGGTATTGCCGCAACGCAGGTGAAAGCAACCTTTCGCAAATAATAAAGGAGGTGGTTATGCACCACATAAGTCCCGTAAATCGCCGCGCCAGTCGTCTAGTTGCACTAGCCGTCTTGGCCGCTTCCGCAGCCCCACTGGCAACCTACGCGGATACTTCGCCAGGTTATGTACACGACTCCGACGGTAACGTCGTTACGACTATTTACGGTGACTGTGTACACACGCTGTGGTGGAAGCCGGGGATGGCGGTTCCTGGTTGCGACGGCTATAAAGAAGCCGCCGTGGTCGCACCCAAGCCAGTCGAGCAGGCTGCGCCCGAACCCGCCCCTGCGCCGGAACCGGTTGCGCCGGCAAAACCGGAAAAGGTGACCCTGGATGCCGAAACGTTATTCAATTTCGACAAGGCAAGCCTGCGCCCTGAGGGACGCGACCGACTCGATACGCTGGTGGCCAAGCTAAAGCGCTATCCGACCGTTATCGATGTCCAGGTAGTCGGCTATACCGACCGCATCGGCTCGAACGCCTATAACATGCGTCTGTCCGAGAAGCGTGCGCAAACCGTCGCCGACTATTTACGCAGTCATACCGACGTCAAGCGCGCGAAATACACGGTTCTGGGTAAAGGCAAGGCGGATCCGGTGGTCGAATGTCACAATACCGGCTCAGCCAAAGCATTGATCAAGTGCCTGCAGCCGAACCGCCGCGTTGAAGTCAACATCACGGCCGAAACACAGCCGGGCGCACAACAATAACAGGTGTACTGAGTACAGCACCCATTTATCGGGACGACAAGTTGGCAACCCGGCGCAGAAGGATTCTGCGCCGGACCGGCCGGTTGGACTGAACAGGTAGTCGGCCCGAGCTTACTCAGCGATCGGTAGTGCAGCGTTTACCGTTCACTGAAGACCGGCGTAGGCGATGCGCACCCCCGCCATGACGCGCCAATCGGAGTAACCGCTATCGCCGACCGCGCCACGCATCCATTGAACGCCGTTGGTCAAGTTCAAGGCAACGCCAGGATGGCGCCCATGCGGATCCGAAACATTCCAGACTACACCGGCGTTCACCAGCCCTTGTTCTATGCCGCCAGGCAAGGCTGCACTACTGGTACGCTCGACGCGGGCATTGAACGTGAGCGCCGCTCGCCCCCGCGACAGCGGTAGACGCGCTGCGACGATGCCACTATGCGACAAGGTATCGGCAACAGTCCCTAATCCGTTGGTCACTTTCAGTTCGTATTGCGGCGATACGGTGAAACCACGCGCAGCGGTAAACGTCATCGCAACCGCATAGCTGCGTGCGAAGGTGCTGAAGGCGTCGGTGACCTCCGAATCTTGCGAGATGCTGTCCCAACCGCTGCTCACGCGCCAGGAAAACGGCTCACGGCCAAAGTCGAAATCGACCCGCCCGCCGCGCGCGTGCTGAGCGAACGACTGAGAATTGATAATTCGTTCGCTGCGCAGTGTTAGCGTCGCCACCAGTCGGCCCAGCCAGACCAACGTCTCCGGTAGCATGCGCACGGCCGAACGAAAATGGAGTCGATAAAGCTGGTCCTCGGTACGCGGCGCATCCGCGTTGGCACGCAGATTATCCCTGCGTCGCGTGACATCGAAGCGCATATTTACGCCGTGTAGCGTATGGCTGACGTTGGCGGTCCACAAGCCAACGCCCTTGGCTAACGAAGGGTTGCCGGGACTCCAAAAGTCAGATCCGATGCGGGTGTGATGCAGTTCCAGGCGCCAGTCCTGCTTGCCGCCGGCGTCGGCGCCGGGGATGCGGTAGGCGACGCCGAGGTCATAGGCAGTATCGTCCCTGCTCTGGGATGAAATCGGCCGCGCACTATCCAGACCGCTACGCAGATATTCGCCCCGTACCCGCATACTCCGGCCCAGTAGCAAGCTGTCGGCGCCGACCGACCAACTCTGCGCCAACCGGCGTCGCTCAGCGTCACTTGAAAATAACGCGTGGGCGGTCTGGCTGGTCGCCAGATACGATCCGGACAGCGCGAAACCACGCGACCAGCGCGGAATTGGCGCAACGGTAAGGCGCGCGCCGCGCATGCGGCTAACGGCAGCGGGATCGATGCCGCTGCTCAGCGCCGGCGCCCTGGCGTCGTAGATATGCAAACGTGTTGGCGCGCCGGGGTTATTCAGGGGATCGCCGGGCGCGTCGAGCAATGCGCCCGACAACGGCGAATAGCGCATGGTCGCGGTGTGATCGACCAACCGCTCTCGCCCGGTCGTGGCGGCGTTGGCAGGCTGGTTTGCATCTGCGCTGTGCGGGCAAGCAGCCGACTTCGGCGTGCGCTCTTGATCGGCTGAGGTACACGAGGGCGTTGAGGAGTGCTGATAGATGCTCGGTAGCTCGGCCGTGCTTTCCGCTGCGCGGATCGGTAACGGCAGCGCGGCGGCAAATGTCGCCACCAGCAACGCGCACATTACACGACGCGCCAAGCTAGCGCGTCGGCATCCGGCCCAGAGCGCAAACGTCACGCGTGCGCAAGCCGCGCCGGCAGCGTCAGGCAACATGCGCGTGCCGACGCTACTCCACACTGGCGACAACAAATTCCAATGTTTACTTCGGTGTCCCAATCAGTACGCCAACTCTTAATTTTTCGGGTGAATTGCGCCACCCAACCAGATGATTGCGTTATCTAACTATTATCGCGTCCGCCCACCCGGTTACTTTAACGGAGCGTTGCGATTGGGTATGCAGTTTCGTTGTTTCGACCGCCGTTCGTCAAGCCTGCGCGCTTGCTGTCGCCAGCCAGCAACGGAATGAATTATCGCAAGAACAAGCAGTTAAACACCTCCCGTGTGGTAGCGTCGGTGAAGAGCGACACACGGTCCGCGAACAGCTCCCCTGCCTTAATCTAACTCAATGTTTTTAAAAAAATTTCTGCTATGGCATGGAAAGTGCTGACTGGTGACGCAAACGCATCAAACCGTCTTCATTCCAAATAACGAATACAACGCCAAACCCGATACAAAATCATGCCAAGCACTACACACAAGCACACCACGGTCCGGCAGCCACGCATCTATGCCTCATCACGCCGACCGGCCGGCCGCGCGACCACCATCGCGTGGCGCGCCGCACTACCGCTCATGGCGTTGTTAGCCTCGTCTGCCTCCAAGCCAGTGCACGCGGACGGTGCTAATTATTTTTCGCTCAAGGACGTGGTGCAAAGTGCGCGCCAACTTGCCGCGCGCCCGTATGTCGACAATCGCAACAAAGTTCCGGAGTTTCTGAAAAAGCTCACTTACGATCAGTATCGCGACATACGATTCCGTGCTGACAAAGCCTTGTGGGCCGCTACCAATTTACCTTTTCAGGTGCAATTTTTTCATGTCGGCGCCTACTATCAGCACCCCGTGACTATCCATGTGTTGGACGGTGGAACCGAGCACGATGTCGCATTTGCGTCCGACATGTTCGCGTACGGCAAGAACAAGTTTCCGGAACCCGTGCCGGCCGACGCCGGCTTCGCCGGCTTCCGCATTCACTATCCGATCAAGACACACAAGTACTTCGACGAAGTGGCCGTATTTTTGGGCGCGAGCTATTTCCGCGCTATCGGCCGCGATCAAGTCTACGGTCTATCCGCACGCGGCGTGGCCGTCGATACGGCCTTGCCGCAAGGCGAACAATTTCCGTACTTCAAGGAATTCTGGTTGGTCAAACCAACTCCGGGCGCCCGGCGCATCCGGGTTTATGCGCTGCTCGACGGCAAGAGCCTGACCGGCGCGTATCAATTTGATATCGAGCCCGGCAAGACCACCTCCACTCGTGTTAAAGCGGTGCTAATCCCGCGCCACAAGATCGAAAAGCTGGGTCTGGCCCCGCTAACCAGCATGTTCCTGTATGGCGAAGGTCCGTCGCGTATCGCCAAAGATTACCGCCCCGAGGTGCACGACTCCGACGGTCTGCTGATCGCGTCGGCGACAGGGGAATGGATATGGCGCCCGTTAGTCAACCCGAGCCGCCTGTTGGTCAGTTCATTCAGTGTCGCCAGCCCGCAGGGCTTCGGCTTGTTGCAGCGCGACCGCGACTTTGATCACTACCAGGACCTGGAAACGCGTTCTGAATTGCGCCCCGGCGCTTGGATCGTGCCGCAAGGCGACTGGGGCGCCGGACGCGTCGAGTTAGTGGAAATTCCCAGCGACGCCGAAAAACACGACAACGTGGTCGCCTATTGGGTGCCGGAAATCCAACCAAGCCCTGAAAAGCCGCTGCGCATTTCCTACGAAGTGCAATGGATCAGCCACGACCCGTCGCCCGCCGACAGTGCGCGCGCGTTGTCGACCCGGGTTAGTGCCGGAAACATAAAAGGCACCAAACAATTCGTTATCGATTTTGGTGGCCGGAAATTAGATGCCTTGCCTGCGCAAGCCCCGGTGCGTGGAGAAATCCAGATTCTCACCGGTGGCACCATGGTCGAGCAGCACACCGTAAAAAATGCGGTCACGGGCGGGTGGCGCCTGTCGTTTCAGGTCAAACCCACCGGTGACGCACCGATTGACGTTAACGCTTACTTGGTCAGCGATGATCAACCTCTCACAGAGACTTGGAGTTATCTCAATGACGATCGATAACCGATTTGACAAGCGCCTGCACACTGCCGGCAGGAAGTCCGTATTACAACTTCGGCCCTCGGCCGGCGCCAATGACGCCCCGATCAACCTGTCGGACTGGCAGGATGCGCGCGACCGGGCGCGGCAATACCTCCACGCTTACGGCCTGGAGTCGAACGATGCTGAGGCATTGGTCGCCGCTGCGGTGCGCGTCGGCGTCAGCCAGCACACCGCAGATTCGTCGGAATCGCCAACCGCTCTGGTAATGGAGGCACTTTACACTAACCTTATACAGACGCTGATTGGCCGCGCCGGATTGCGCGCAGCCGCTCCCGACGCTGAGCAATTGGCACGCTGGCGTGCGTTTGCCTGTCTCGGCGGTCTGTCGCAGTGTGCGCCGGCGTCAAAACAAGTTGTAAGCTTGACCGATGACGCGGCGCCGCTGGTGGTAAACGAAGCGCCACAATTACCGGTTATGCCGGTGATGCGCCGTAGTGCGCTGTCGCCGCGATCGATCGAGCGTAACGCCCTGAAGTGGCTGTGGCGTCGGGCATGCCGATTCTTACAAACCATGCGTGGCCTTAGCGGCGCACAGGAGGCGTAGTAATCATGCGAATCGTGCAACAGTCCACCGTCGCCCGGAATTGGGCCGCATCAGCGGCCGCACGCCGGCGCTTGCTGGCCACACTGATCATCGTGCCAGCCGCCATCGCCGGCGCGTTTATGATGCAAATCCTTCCGCATCACGGCGCCAGTGGACTGGAAATCGCGATCGTCGTTATTTTTGCCATATTGTTCGCGTGGGTTTCGTTTGGTTTTTGGACTGCCCTCGCCGGCTTCATATTATTGCGCACCGGCGAAGATCGTTTTGCCATCAGCCGCACAGTGTCGGCGGATGCGCCGGCACCGAATCACCACGCGCGCACCGCGATCGTCATGCCGATATGTAACGAGGATCCGGGCCGCGTGTTCGCCGGACTCGCCACCATGCACCAATCGCTGGCCGATACCGGCTCCTTGTCACTGTTCGATTTCTTCATCTTGAGCGACACAGCCGATCCGGACAAGTGGGTAAAAGAGGAAATGGGTTGGGCCGCGCTGTGCGAAAGCGTTCAGGGATTCGGTCGGATTTTTTACCGTCGCAGGCGCAACCGCATCAAACGCAAGAGCGGCAATATTGCTGATTTCTGCCGCCGCTGGGGCCGCGACTATCGCTACATGGTGGTATTGGATGCCGACAGCATCATGGCCGGCGAAACCTTCGTCAATCTGGTCCAGATGATGGAGCGCAACCCTGACGTCGGCATCATTCAATCGCCACCTTCAACGGTCAACCGCCATACATTATTCGCGCGCGTACAACAATTCGCCAATTGGGTTTACGGCCCGGCGTTTTCCGCCGGCCTCAGTTATTGGCAATTGGGCGACGGCCATTATTGGGGACATAACGCGATCATCCGCACCATGCCGTTTATGCGGCACTGCATGTTACCCAAACTACCCGGCGGCGGTCCGCTCAGCGGCGAGATCATGAGCCACGATTTTGTCGAAGCGTCACTCATGCGCCGTGCCGGTTGGAAAGTCTGGCTGGCGTACGATATTCAAGGTAGTTACGAGGAAACGCCGCCGACCCTACTAGACGAGATGAAGCGCGACCGGCGTTGGTGCCACGGCAATCTGCAACACCTGCGCTTGATGTTTTCGGAAGGTTTGAAACCGTTCCATCGCGTACTATTCCTCAACGGCGTGATGTCCTATTTGTCGGCGCCGCTGTGGGGGCTGTTTATCGTCCTCGGCATTGCCGAAGTGATTGTCGCCGGCCAAACTGGCCCACAGTATTTTGCCTCGGATGCATCGTTATTTCCGCAATGGCCGGTATATCATCCAAGCTGGGCCGCAGGATTGCTGACTGCAACGGCGATCTTATTGTTCCTTCCCAAAGTGTTCGGTGTCATGCTCGCACACCCGGAACGACATGGTGGCTGGCATCGTCTACTAGCCAGTGTGTTGCTTGAAAACGTGGTGTCGTTATTGCTGGCGCCGACACGCATGGTGTTCCACAGCAAATTCGTACTCATGACCTTGTTCGGACGTAAGGTGGCCTGGAACGGCCAAAGTCGCGACGACCGCGGTACACCCTGGGGTCAGGCGCTACGCTTTCACGGCTTCGGCATGCTACTCGGCGCCGTCGCCACCGTAATCGTGCTGGCCACCGTGCCCGGCTATCTTTGGTGGCTGTCGCCGGTCGTCATTGGGCTGTTAGCCGCCGTGCCATTGTCCGTGCTATCGAGTCGAGAGTCGATTGGTCGCGCCGCCCGCAAACGAGGGTTATTCCTGACACCGTGCGAACTCGACCCGCCACCCGAGCTCGCGCGCCTGGATGGACAAACCGAGCTATTCACCCAGCGCGCCGAGCGCGGTGGATTCGTCAGCGCGGTGATCGATCCACTGGTGAACGCAGTGCATATCTCATTGCAACGCCCGAACAGTAAATCCGACGGCGGCCTACGGCCCGAACGCATGCAGCTGCGTCAGCGGCTGCTGGAGACGGGACCGGACGGTATGGATGCAGCAGACAAAACCTCGCTGCTCACCGACCCTGCGGCAATGGCGTTGTTGCATAAGGACGTGTGGGCATTGTCGAGCGAAGAATTACAAAGCAAATGGTCGGCCTACCCGGCCGCTGTGCCCACCAAGCCAGCCGCTCGCCAATCTGCTGCGTAAAAACGCATAAC
>JASBUN010000035.1 GCA_030147845.1 Gammaproteobacteria bacterium | reverse complement strand
CCAGGAATCGCCACGCCGTCAAACAACTTCAGGTTGCCGATACTGACGGTCTCGCCGTTGAGTTGTGCACGCACGCCCTTACCGGTCACCGACTCCAGATCGCCGGCCTCGGCCCAGCGCAGATCCCGCGCCTGCGCGGCGGCGACGATGGCTTGGGCCAGGGGATGGCCGCTGCGGCTCTCCACCGCCGCGGCGGTGGCGAGCAGCGTGGCCTCATCGCCGTCCAAGGTCGTCACGTCGGTCACCGCCGGTTCGCCGCGGGTGATGGTGCCGGTCTTGTCGAAGGCGATGGCGCGCAGGGTGCCGAGGTTCTCCAGGTGCGCGCCGCCCTTGATCAGCACCCCACCGCGCGCCGCGCGCGCCACCCCCGACAGCACCGCCGCCGGCGTGGCGATAGCCAGCGCGCAGGGCGAGGCCGCCACCAGCACCGCCATGGCGCGGTAGAAGGATTCGGCGAACGGAAAGCCGAGCAGCGGTGGTATCGCGATGAGCAGAGCCGCACCGACCAGCACCACAGGCACGAAGATGCGTTCGAAACGCTCGGTGAAACGCTGAGTGGGCGAGCGCTGGGCGCCCGCTTCGGCGACCAGCTTCACCATGCGGCTCAGAGTGCTTTCGCGGGCCAGCCGCGTGACCCGGATTTCCAGGGTCGCCTCACCGTTGACGGTGCCGGCGAACACCGCATCGCCCGCCTGCTTGTCCACGGGCATGGACTCGCCGGTAATGGACGCCTGGTCGACGGCGGAGGCGCCGGCCAGCACCTCGCCGTCGGCGGGGATGCGCTGGCCGGGCTTGACGATGACCCGCTCATCACGCGCCAGCGCCTCCACCGGCACTTCCACTTCCCCGCCGTCGCGGCGCACGAGCGCCATTTTCGGCGCCAGCTCCGCCAGCGCCTCGATGGCGCGGCGTGCACGGCCCATGGCAGTATGTTCCAGTGCATGGCCCAGGCTGAACAGGAACAACAGCAAAGCGCCCTCGGCCCAGGCCCCGAGTGCGGCCGCTCCGGCGGCGGCGACGATCATCAGGGTGTCGATATCGAAACGGCCCTGGCGCAGGCTCTTCCAGGCGTCGCGCAGCGCGAAGAAGCCGCCTGTGATATAGGCGCCGACGAACAGAGCCAGGGACAGTGCGGCGGGTGTCGCCGTAAATTCCAGCAACCAGCCGACCAGCAGCAACAGCCCGGCAGCCAGGCTCAGAAGCAGCTCACGGTGCTCGGCCCACCAACCCGGTGCCTGACCTTCTTCAATCACCCCATAACCAAGTGCCCGGATGCGTTCTTGCACGGCTTCGAGTGAAGTCTTTTCGGTATCGAACTCCAGACGCAGCCGCTCCGCGCCGTAACTGACCGCTGCCTCCAGCACGCCGTCCATGCGCCCCAGGGCATGTTCAATCACGGTCGCACAGGTGGGACAATCCATGCCGTCGATGCGCAGGCTTTCGTGGTGATAACGCGTGCCGATCCGGGCACCGGCCGCCTGCACCAGACTGCGCACCTGACTGACGCTGAACCGCTCGGGATCATAGTGCAGACACAAACGCGCCGTACCGTCTTTGTCCACGACATGCGCCTTCCCCAATCCTTCAGCCTCCAGTAATTCGGTCAGGCGCTCGACGCAGGCATCGCGTTCGTCGGGCAACGCAGGCAGCGCCAGCGACAGGTCCAGTCTCAGCGTTTCCGCACTCACGTCGATCCCGTCCCTACTGCGTGTCCGCAGCCCGGACAGAATCGGGCGCCTGGCGGCACCGCTTTCCCACAGGCGGAACAGGTCGCTCCTTGCAGCGAAGCACCGCATTGCGCACAGAAGCGGGCCGCTGCGGCATTGCCAGCACCACACTGCGCACAGATTGGTCCCTGCGTCGATGCAAGACCATAGCCGTCACTGCCATGATGCCCATAGCGCCGCTTGCCTTGGTGGCCGGAGTAACCCATGCCGGTCCAACCGCGCATCAAGTGCTTAAAAAAAGACATGAGTCACCTCCTGACTTCGAGTTTTTCCAACACGGGGGCGTGTACCATCCAATCGTTAAGGTGCACAGACAAGCATTGCCCCGTGCAGAAATTGGCACATGGTCCCCGGAATAGCTAGCGGGAGTTGGGCTTGCGCGTCCGCCTTGCGACTGGCGGTCGAAGCATTTGGGCCACGCCGCCGAGATAATCTGTGAGTGCCGACTCGGCCAGTCTTCGACTAGCGAACGGACCACACGGCTGACCTTCGCGCACTTCGAAGTACCAGCCGGCGACCTCGCCCCAAGGGTCATCCACATGAAACACCCTGTCATCGCGAAAACGTGCTCGACTCATCGTCATTTCCTCCTCGTTCGCTTGGATGCCACATTAGCCCCGTATCGATCGTATCCTGGCTATCAACCAATCGCTCAACGCATGCGATTGCTTCGGATGCGGCCCGGTACGACTCATCGGGTCGCTCGCTCTCGTCCGGAGAACTTGCATCACTCCCTTCTAATAACGGCGCCACGAACAACGACGCCTCACGACCGATTTTGGTCAAAACAACGCGCATCCACTTCTTCCGCTACGCGGTGCATCGCGTCATCAGCCGCTGATCGGCAGGGCCGCCTGGATCTCGCTGATATAGATCCAGCCCGCCTCAGGTTGACCCGTACGGGCGTTTTCCTGGATCAGGTGCACTGCCTCGGCGGCGCGGTTCTCGTCCTCGCAGACCAGTTCCAGCTTGAGCTCCGTGATCGTTTCTTCGCCAAGCTCGATGGAGTACTCACGCTCCCGGGTATCGAGCGCCGCCAGCATGCCCTTGACGTCGATTAGCGAGAGGCTGGTAAAGCCCGCGCCCTTGAGGGCGCGGATTACGTCGGCGGCGCGATTGCGGTGAATAAAGGCCTTGATCTCTTTCATTGTGATTTCTCCCTACGGGTTTCCATCCACTCATAGATGACGGGTAACAGAACCAATGTGAGCAGGGTGGAGGTGATGAGACCACCGACTACGACACTTGCCAGTGGCCGTTGGGTCTCGGCACCCACGCCGCTGGAGAGCAGCATCGGAATCAGGCCCAAAATGGCGACACTGGCGGTCATCATCACCGGTCGCAGCCGAAGCTCACAACCCTTGCGCACCGCTTCGCCAACCGAAAGGCCTTTCTCGCGCTGCTCGTTGATGAAGCTTATCAGCACGATCCCGTTCAACATGGCCACACCAAACACCGCGATGAATCCGATCGCGGAAGGCACCGACAGATACTGGCCGCTGATGAACAACGCCACCAGCCCGCCAATGGTAGCGAAGGGCACGTTGGCAATGATAAGCGTGGCGAACTTCACCGAGTTGAACGCGGTGTACAGCAGCACGAAGATAAAGAGGATGGTTAATGGCACGATGAGGGACAGACGGGCCAAGGCGCGCTGCTGATTCTCGAAAGCCCCGCCCCACACAACCCAATAGCCGGGCGGCAGTTTTACCTGCGCGGCGATCGCTGCGTTGGCGTCCTTGACAAATCCGTCCACGTCTCGGCCCTTTACGTCCATTTGAATGACAGCGTAACGCTGCAACTGCTCCCGACGTACGAAGGAGTAGCCCTCAGCCGTGGTGACCTCGGCTACTTTTCCCAATGGCACGATGGCGCCGCCGACGGCGCGCAGAGGAATGTCACGGATCGCCTGCACCGACGCTTTGGAGGCATCCTGGATACGTGCCGTGATGTCGAAACGCTTGACGCCGTCAATGAGGGTGGAGACCGGCTGGTTGCCGATGCCTGTCCTCACCACGGTCAGCACATCGTCAGCGTTAAGCCCGTACCGGGCCAACGCATCGCGGTCCACCTTGATGCGAATTTGCGGCTTGCCAATATTGGCCTCGAGTGACAAATCGGCCACGCCCGGCACCTTCGCCAGCGCGTTCTTGATCTTCGCACTAAGCCGATCCAGCTCACTGAGATCAGGGCCGTACAGCTTGGCCGCCAGCGTAGCGCGCACGCCGGAGATCAACTCCTCCACGCGCATCTGGATCGGCTGGGTGAAGGCGACCACCGCCGTGGGCACCGTTGCCTCCAGCTTCTTGCGCATGGCCTCGGCCAAATCCGTGACCGATCGCGTACGTTGGTCCTTCGGCTTGAGTGCAGTGTAAATTTCCATATAGTTGACGTCTGCAGTCTCCCCCTTCTCGGCGCGGCCGATCATGGCGAGGGTGGTCTCCACCTCCGGAAACTCGCCCAGGACCTTCTCGATTTTTTTGGAGATTTCGATGGACTGGTCCAGCGAAGTGGATGGGATGGAGGTCACGCGCCACATGATGGATCCTTCCTGCAGCGTGGGCATGAACTCCTTGCCAAGGAGTGGGAACAGCGCCAGGCTGCCCATCAACAGTACGATTGCCGAGATCACCACCGTCTTTTTGTGTGCCAGCGACCAGGCCAACAGCGGCAGGTAACCGCGCTTGATCCAGCGCACCAGCAGGGTGTCGCGTTCCTCCTTGGGCTTGAGGATGATCGCCGCCAGCACCGGGATGAGCGTCAAAGTCAGCAGCAGCGAACCCGCCATGGCGAAACTGATGTTGAAGGCCATGGGCTTGAACAGCTTGCCTTCAAGACCCTGTAAACTGAACAGCGGCAGGAACACCACGATGATGATGAGAATGGCGAAGGCGATGGGATTGGCTACTTCGCGCGCTGCGGTCAGCACCGCGGCGGTACGGTTGACCTTTTCGCCCTTCTCGCGCCACTCCGCCATGATGCGGAAGGCGTTCTCGGTCATTACGACTGCGCCGTCGACCATCATGCCGATACCAATGGCGAGCCCCGCCAACGACATGAGGTTGGCCGACAGCCCCGCCTCACCCATAAAGATGAAGGCGATCAACATGGCCATGGGCAGTGCAGCGATGACCACCAGCGCCGAACGCAATTCACCGAGAAACAGGAACAGGACGATCGCCACCAAGATCGAACCTTCAATCAGAGCCCGCTCAGCAGTGCTGACGGCCTTCTCCACCAGGGCAGTACGCTCATAAATCGGCTTGATCTTTACGCCGTCAGGCAGCGCAGACTGGACGATGGCTGTTTTTTTCTTGACCCCATCGACGACGTCAGCGGCATTGGCACCGATACGTGCCAACGCCATGCCCATCACGACCTCCTTGCCATCACGGGTTACCGCGCCAAACCGCAGCGCGGGAGCCTGCTTGATGCGGGCGATATCACGAAGATACACCGGCGTACCATCAACTGCCTTGATCATGATGTTGCCGATATCGCGCTCGCCCGCCACCAAACCCAGACCACGAACGAGATATTGTTCCGGACCTAAATTGACATACTGACCGCCGACCTGGCGGTTATTACTTTCGATGACGGCCATGACGTCTTTGTAGGTAAGGTCGTATTTTATTAAACGCAAAGGGTCGATAACCACTTGGTATTGGCGTTCCTGTCCACCCCACGACATGACATCGTCGACACCCGGAGCGGTACGCAGAATCAAGCGCACGGTCCAATCTTGTAGGGTGCGTAAATCCATATCGGTTAAGCCCGATTTAAGCTTTTCGTCGGCACGCTCAACCGTGTACCAAAACACTTGACCTAAGCCGGATGTGTTCGGCCCCATTACCGGTTTTCCATAGCCGGCCGGAATCCGGTCGCCGACCTCTTGCAGACGCTCCATCACCAGGCGACGGGCGAAGTAGATGTCCGTGTTGTCCTCGAAGTAGATCGAAACATAGGACAGGCCAAATAGGCTAACCGAACGGATCTCCGTCACGCCGGGCAGACCGGCCATGCCGGACTCCACCGGGAAGGAGAGCAACTGTTCGACGTCCTCGGCCGCAAGCCCCGGTGACTCCGTGTAGATGTTGACCTGCACCGGCGTGACGTCGGGAAAGGCGTCGATAGGAATCGTGCTCACTGCCCGCCAGCCGAGAAACCCGACTACCAAAAAGGCGATGATCACCAAAAATTTGTAGCGTAGAGACGCTTCAACGAGTGCATTTAGCATGATATGCGTCTCCTAGTGGCCTTCGCCGATCTGTGATTTGAGCCTGAGCGATTTGAGCAGGAAGGCGCCCTGGGTGACCACCTCATCCCCCTTGGCCAGCCCGGCCTTGATCTCGGTCCAGCCGCCACGGGTCACGCCAGTCTCCACCGGCTGCGGGTGTAGTTCGTCGCCGTCCAGCTTGAATACCGTGGGCGCACCCTGCATCAACAGCACCGCGTCTTTCGGCACGGCAATGCGCGCGTTGGTAGCAGCCGTCTGCAGGGTGACATCGACGTACTCGCCGGGGTGCAGTTCATCGCCTTGGTTCGCCACCTCGACGCGCACGCCCAGGGTACGGCTACCTTCATCCAGACGATGGTGCAACTGCACCACCTTGCCGTCGAGCCAGTGCGTGCCGTTGCGGCTCACACGCGCGGGCGTACCGACGGCGATACCGGTGGCCTGCCCGGGACGCAATTTCGCTTCCACCCACAGCAGCGACTCGTCGCTCACTTCGAACAACACCCGGCCTGCGCCGATCACCTCACCGATCACGAAGTCGTCACGGATCACGGTCCCGGCCTGGGGGCTCAACAAGGCGAAGGCGCCGGTGGCGCGCGAAGCATCGCCGCCGGCGAGCAGCCGGTCGATCTGAGCCGCGGTCATGCCGTAGGCGAGCACCGTGGCATAGGCGCGCTGGCGCGCCACTTGGGCGGCGATATAGCGCTTGTCGGACACCACCTTGCGGCCCAGCCTCCGCACGCGGCTCCATTCCCGGTCGGCCTCGATGAGCCCACCCTGAGCCTCCGCCATCGCGACGCTGGAGAGCGTGACCAGCGGCTGATCCTTTTTGACCCGCTCTCCGAGACGCGCATGACGCGCCACCACCTGGGCGCTGATACGCGGCGTCACCTGCGCCGAGGCATAGGCGTTCATGCGCACTTCACCGGGGGCGGTGACGGCGCCGGCCAGCGCGCGCGACTCGACCTTCGCAGTGCGGATGCCTTGCGCTTCGCGTTCGGCCGCCGTCATCTTCAACGCGCCGCTCTCTTCGTGGCCCTGCTCCGCCGATACGGCGCCAATGGGCAGGCCGATAAGCACCAAGCACAGCAGTGTCCATGTTACAGATGTCTTCATGGTCAAAATCTCCGGAATTTATATTCGGTAAGCGCTGAATTCATCGCACATCAGGCAGACCAAGCCCGCTCTCCGCCTGGCCGCTGGCCACCAGCCAGTCGGCCCAGGCCGTCCACAGGCGGCCCCGGACACTCAGGGCGTTGCGCCGGGTGTCGAGCGTTTGATTGATTTGTACCAGGTAATCGGTCGTGCTCATCTCGCCGGCCCGCCAGATGCGTTCCAGCAGCTTCACCTGGCTGCCGAGGCTGGCCAGGCCGCTGCCCTGCCAAACCGTCCAGGCGCCGCGGCTCAGCCGATAGCGTTCGGTGGCGGACAGTAAGCGTGCGCGCGCGCGGCGATAACCGTCCTGCAAAAGCTGATCGGCCTGGGTCAGGTCGGAACCAGCGGCGGCCACCTCAGCACGAAAGTTGTTGCGAACAAATAAAGGTACACTCAGGGTCATTCGGGCGACGCTGTAGGTAGCACCATTACCGGTGCGGAAGGCACGTTCCTGGCCGGCGCGCACACCGATCGTCGGATCTGGCCGGCGCTCACGGCTGCGTAAGGTAACGGTGGACCGGGCGGCGCCGACCCGCGCTTGTTGGGCACGCAACGCCGGCAGATTCGTAAGCAGTGCGTTCGCGTCGATCGTTTGCAGTGCGGGCAAATCGGCCGGCAAAGCCGGCCACCTTCGACGCACTCCGCCGGTGATGGCGGCTAGTGCCTGCTCGGCCTCGGCCAGATCCGAGGCCGCTTGGGACAGTTGGAGCGTAGCCTGGGTGTGCGCGAGGCTGGCCAGGTCTAGCTCGACCTGATTGATGTCCCCTGCCTGGCGACGCTGTTCGGCCAGATTCAGAAACCGCCGCATCAGTTCCTGGCGTTGCTGCGCGAGGCGCTGAATGTCCGCGGCGGTGTGATAGCGCCCCAGCGCGGCAAGCAGCTCGCCGGCCAACTGTTGGCGCGCGGCCGCATACTCGGCCCGTACGCGGTCGAGTTCGGCGCCCGCCACACCGGTGCGCGCACCGCGTTTGTCGGCCCAGTCAATGGTCTGGCTCAGTCCCACGGTGCCAGTGCGCGTTTCGGCCTGATCGGCGCCCAGTTCCAACTCCGGATTGTAAAGCGGCCGGCTCGCGGCCCGCATCCGCGCCTCAGCGGCTTGCACTGCGGCGCGCGCGGCTTGTACACCGGGATTTTGCTCCAGCGTCTCGCCGATCAATTGCCGAAGCGCCGGCGAGGCCGGGCTCGCCGGCGGCTCAGCCCATACCGACAGCGGCAGCACACCACCAACGACGTGCACAAATACTAGAATTCGCATGCCGCCCACAATGGACCGGCAACGGTTGAATATAGTTGACATAGATTTTTGAGTCCCCGAACAGCGGATACACCACACGCGCCGCAAACTGACGCGCTCAGCTAACGCGGTACAGACGACTCAAGCTTTCGGGGGTTGCAGCAAGGGTTCTTTTGGGCGGGAATAAAACGCGGTCGAACCACTTGGGTGAGCAGCTAGCAGCTCGTGGGCGACCAAAGGAAGGCTTTCAGAAAGAAGGCCCAAATAGTGGGACGAGGCATGGCAGGTATGATCACAAGGCACATTGGTATGATCACCGTCACCGTCCTCGGTTGTGGCTATACTCTGAAAATCATATGCGGTGGGGCTCCCATTCGCGAGCAGGCGAAACTCATTCACGTTGGCCACCCAGGCGACGTTCGCGAACAATAGGTAAACCACAAGCGCTTTGACGATTAGTCGACACATATATTAAAAGAGTCTAATGGATTCGGCGAAAATATTCAATGGCCAAATCCCGGGGCGGCGTCCTTGCCGATCCCCGCAATCCAAGTTTGGCCCGGGCATCCGATTACATTTAATCAGTGTAGGTGATCACCGTCGCCGCCGGACTGTTTGGCCTTGGCGCGCATTTCTTTATACGATTGTGGCGACATTTCTTCCGCAAGTTCGGCCGACAGCTGATTACCCAATTCTGTGTGGCGTTGTGTTTGCGTAGCCTGAGGAATTAGTTGGCGCGGGTACAGCATCTATGCGCCTCACCCCACCCGCGGTGCTAGCAGCCACAGCCGCGCTCTTTACAACGCCCGCTCGGGCTACTTGACGCTCAATTCACCATACATACCCGCAGCATAGTGCCCGGGCTCATGGCACGCATACTGAATTACCATGGGCTTTGTAAAAGTCCAAATCAGGGAGGCCGTCTCACCCTTGGGAATACTTATTCCGTTCGGGTCATCCATTTTCATATGCGGCATTGCTTGCATTTCTTTGTCATGTTCTCTCTGCTCACTCTTGGTACCTAGGACAAATTCATGTTTGATCTTTCCCGCATTTGTAACCACGAATTTGATCGTTTCACCGGCCTTCACCGTGAGAGAAGACGGCATAAAACTAAATTCGTTTGCCGTAATTTTAATTACTCGATCAACCCGCTTTGCGTCGCCAGGGTGGCCAAATGGAAAGCTCTCATGACCCGACGACGCATCGTGGTGCATTCCACCGCCTCCTGCGTAACTTACCATCGGCAGTGTCAACGCAGCAACGACGGTCACCGCGAGCAGATTTAAACTGGCAAATCTCATTATTAATCTCCTTAAGTTGACCCCTAGCTCTAGGGACATATAAAAAACTGATTTTCGCGATCTACACATAAAATTTACAGCGGCCAGCAATCGAAACGCGGCTCGACACGCGCAATAAATTGCTCTCATGCTTCCAACACGGTTAGCCGTGAAACGTATCGGTTGCGATGATGGTAATGCGATTGCTTACCACCAGGAGCGCACACCGACCACGACCTGGGTATCCTCGACGGGGATACCCTCGCTCCGCGCCATATCCGCCGTGCCACCATACTTACGGGCCCATACCACGCCGATATACGGTGCGAATTCGCGGCGGATTTCGTAACGTAGTCGAAGTCCGAATTCAACGTCTGACAAACCAGAACCAAGTCCTCGGGCGGGATCCTTTTTACCATATAAATTACCTTCGAACTGAGGGGTCAGTATCAAACGCTGCGTGAACAGCAGGTCGTATTCTGCGCTGAGCCGCGCGGCTGTGCGTCCGTTACTGCCGACGTAGGCACTGGCATCGACGTCAAAAAAATACGGCGCCAAGCCCTTGAGCGCAAACGCAGCCCAATCACGCGATGGCTGATTGTTGACGCTGAAATCATGGCGCATACCGACCTGCACATCCCAATAGGGCGCCACCGCGCGGCTGTACAATGCCTCCAGATCCGCGTCCTCGGTGGTATTTTTTACCACGCTGCCTTCACTCTTCAACCACAATTTATTCAGGTCCGTGCCAATATAGGCCTGACCCTCAAAATACTTCATATTACCTTCTTTGGTGTCGCGCACCTCCAGTCGATCCAGCATGAACTTGGAGTACACCGGGTTATCGTGGATAGGCGAAGGCCAGTTTTTGTTGACTGTTTCGTCGGCTCGGCTGGCGACATTGAACATCAACGCCGCAGACGCGAGCGCCATTACGATTGCACGTTTCATCATTTTTCCATTCCTCTTGCGTCGCGTCGTCATCATGCCACCCGTACTTCGCGGAACATGCCCGCATCCATGTGATACAACAGATGACAGTGATAGGCCCAGCGGCCTTTAGCGTCGGCCAATACGCGATACGACACGGCATGGCCGGGCTTAACGCTGACGGTGTGTTTGCGCACCTGGAAACTGCCGTCTGGGGCTTCCACTTCGCTCCACAGCCCGTGCAAGTGAATCGGATGATCCATCATGGTGTCGTTGACCAGCACAATACGCAGGCGCTCACCGTAGGTGAAACGGATCGGTTCGGCATCGGAAAATTTGACACCATTGAAGGACCACATGTAACGTTCCATGTTGCCGGTGAGGTGTATTTCGATATCGCGCCCGGGCTCACGTGGATCAAGCCAAGTACCCAGTGTCTTGAGATCGGCATAAGTCAGCACGCGCCGGCCATTGTTACGCAGGCCCACACCCGGATCGTCTAAACGAGTAGAAACTTGATCGACATGCATCACCGTTCCGGGGCCATATTCGCTCGGCGAGTGATATTTGACTTCCATCATGTCATGGTTGGCCCGTACTCCCTTCATGCCCATGCCGCCGTGGTTCATGCCCTTCATGTCCATGCCGCCGTGGTTCATGCCCTTCATGTCCATGCCGCTCATATCCATACCCTTCATCGACATGCCCATATCGGCCATCGTCAACGTCGGAACCGGGTCCATCGGCGGCACAATCGCCTCCATATCTGCGCTGGGCGCCAAGGTGCCGCGCGCATAACCGGAACGATCGATAGACTGCGCAAATATTGTGTAGGCTCGATCATCATGCGGCTCGACGATGACGTCATAGGTTTCGGCGACACCAATGCGGAACTCATCAACCGATACCGGATGCACATTCTGGCCGTCGGCTGCCACCACCGTCATTTTCAATCCCGGAATACGTACGTCGAAGTAACTCATGGCCGAACCGTTGACGATGCGCAAACGCACCTTCTCACCGCGGCGGAACAACCCGCGCCAGTTACCCGACGGCGTAGCGCCGTTCATGAGATAGGTGTAAGTCGCGCCGGAGACGTCGGTCAGATCGCGCGGACTCATACGCATCTCGTTCCACATCTGGCGCGAGCGGAAGGCGCTGATCAAACCGTCCTTACGCGCGTCTTTGAGGAAGTCGACCGCCGTGAGTTTGGCGTAATTGTAATAGCCATCCATCTCCTTCAGTCGCGAAAACACAAACTGCGGGCTGGCGTCGGTCCAATCGGACAGCAAGACCACGTAGTCCCGGTCGTAGGCAAATGGATCGCGCTCGCGCGGCTCGATGACGATGGAACCGTACTGACCGGTTTGTTCCTGGAAGCCGGAGTGGCTGTGGTACCAATAAGTGCCACTTTGGCCGACCTTGAAGCGGTAAGTGAAAGTTTCGCCAGGGGCGATACCGGCAAAGCTCAGGCCTGGCACACCATCCATCTGGCTTGGCAGAATGATGCCATGCCAATGGATGGAGCTAGAACTCTTGCGGCGGTTGGTGACTCGTAACGTAATAGTATCACCCTCACGCCAACGCAGTACCGGGCCGGGAACCTGGCCATTGATCGTCGTCGCTACACCCATCTTGCCGGTGAAATTGACCGGCGTTTCGTCAAGCACCAAATCAAAATCGGTGCCCGACAACTCGCGAAGTTGCGCCGGAGCACCGAGCGCCCAAACTGGTTTGTCCAAAAACCCCAGGCCGGCCAGCGCGCCACCAGCGGCCAGACCCTGTACAAAGCGGCGCCGCGACGGATTCATGCTACTCGCACGGGCAACCGGGTTATTTCGTTTCTTCATAACAATCTCCCAGGGACGGCACAAGACACAATGCCAGGGCGTCCCGTCGAAAACTTATTTGACGAATAGGTTCAGCACAGGCGCGCATTGATGCGCGCCGAAAGGAGAGCTAGGCGCGGGGTGGCCGGAGCAGCCGTTGCGGGACTGTATCCAACGCGGGTACCGCGTAATGGGAGTCCGCCGTGGAATGTTGAATCTCAGACGAGGCCGTGACATCAAGCACAGGCAGAGAGCCGGCGCAATGATGCACACACAATTGGCCGCCGTCACAGCACGTTCCCGCACTTTGGTCAGGGGAGTGGCCGATCGAATGAGCCGCGCGAGATTGATATTGATCCGCACCGCTATGGAACACGCATGCCTGCTCGAAACCGTCGCTCGCCCCGCCATGGCTGAATGGCATTGCCATCGCCGGCAGGATGTTAGCCAACGCCAGCAACACGCTCATCAGCAGCGATAATGCGCCGCGGCGTGACCCAAACAGGGCGGTATTTACAGGCTTGGGTGGCATGGGGGTGGAAAACCCGGATCAAATTAGAATGGCTATGAATGATACCAGCACGACCGTTGAGCGTCAATTTTTCCACCCCAAAACGCCCATCAACACCAGCTGGCCTCGCCAAACTGTGGATCGCGCAGGATTTCACGCAAATTGGCTTCGATCACGCGATAACCAACATTTCCGTAGAGGCGCTGACGCCCTCCATCCATGACCAAAGTGGGGCTTCCGGGGACTTGATAGCGATCGCGCGCCTCCATGTCGAGGTGCAATTCGGCATGCGCATTACCCTGATCGGCCCAATGGCGCAGCCGCTCCGCGTCCAGCCCAACCTCGGCGGCGATCTCTGCCAACACCGCCTGCGCCGCAACATCACGCGCGTCGCGGAAAAACGCGCAACGGATTCGCCAAATAACCTCTTCGACGACGCTGCGACCTTCGAACTCATCGCCTGGCCGAACATCCAGTTGCCCATGACGCTCCATCAGTTGAACCGCCTTGATCAACAAATGCGCCGGCACCGACGAGGCCGGCGCGGTACGGTCCCAGACCGACGCATGTACCGGCGCATGCGGCCAGTCACGGGCGATTTCGCGCACGTGCGCACCAAACCCAGCCAGACCACGCTTTTCTTCCCAAGCATCGCTTATACGTTCGTGCGCGGCCGCGAATAACGGAATAAAGCGATAGTGCAACTGGCACCGGGCGCCGAACTGACGCCGGAGTTCGCTCATCCGCGCTTCGGCGCCGTACGCCCAAACGCACAGTACATCGGAGAAATATTCAATGGTTACTGCGTCCATCGCTGTGACCTTGTCCGCATCCGACCTATTTCTGCGCGCGCTGATTAATCTGATACCACGCCTGGTAGGCTTGGTCCGGCCATTGCGCCTGCATCCAGGCGATGATTTCGTCGATTTGCGCGTCGCTCAACTTATCTTTCCAGGCCGGCATATTGCCCTGCCCGCCGGGGCTACCATTTTTAATCACATAACGCAGGATTTTCATCGGATGGTGCCACGCATGCCCGGTGCCGTTGAGCGGCGGCGGCGGAAATTTACCGCTGGCGTCGCGCTGGCGCCAATTGGCGCCACCCTCGCCTTTCTGACCATGACACACGGCGCAATTTTTTTCGAATAACTCACCGCCGCGCCGAACCTGCGCAAAATCGGCCTTCGGCCGCGGCACGAACGGCGGCGCCTGCTCCGCCGCTGGCGCGGCTGATTGAGTGGGCGCTGTTTGCGCTTGATCCTGACCACCACCGCTATTGCACGCCGACAGCAGCATCGTCGCGAGAATGACCCAATAATTTCTGTGCATCGTTATCCCCTCAGTTATCTCAAGCATAAACGCGGAAAACTACTTTGCGTTGCGCCCGCCTCAGTCCAGACCGGGCAATCTGATAAATTTACGGGCATCACGCAGGACAAAATCCTTAAATGCCTGCGCCACCGGCGATAACCGCTTGCCCTCGCGTTGTACAACATACCAGTGACGCAGGATAGGAAAGTCCTGGACCTTTAGCACATGCAGACGCTCGGTCTCCAATTCCGCCGCCAGCGTGTGAATAGATACTATACCCAATCCGAGCCCCGCTTCGACCGCTTGCTTGATCGCTTCGTTGGTGCTCATCTCCATGCCCGTGCGCAGATGGACCCCACGTTCCTTGAAGAAGCGCTCCATCGCCGTCCGTGTACCCGAGCCTTGCTCGCGAACCACGAACGTTTCGGCTTGCAAAGCCTGCAAGGGTACCGGTACGCTGCGCTCCAATGCGTGCCCTGGCGGCGAAATCACCACCAATGGATTTTCCATAAACGAGGCCGCTTCCAAGCCAAGGCCGTCCGGCGGCTGCCCCATGACAACCAAATCACATTCGTTGGCATCAAGTTGGCGTAACAGCGATTCGCGATTGGATACATCCAAGCTAAACCTCACGCCCTCATAGCGCCGTACAAAGGCTGCCAATAAACGAGTCGCAAAATAATTTGCGGTGCTGGCGACAGACACCTTTAGGTGGCCATACCGTATACCGCGCAGACTTTGAATGACCTCGTTTGCTTCTTCGATTAGTTGGTTGATCGACTGACTATAGGCATACATCTCTTGCCCAGCGTCGGTGAGATGAATCTTTTTGCCAAAATGTTCGAATAGCGGCAATCCGACGCTCGCTTCGAGCTGCTTGATCTGCATGGACACGGCAGGCTGCGTTAGATGTAGATCTCGCGCCGCTCGCGTGAAATTCAAATACCGTGCGACGCTCATAAATACTTCTAGTTGACGCAACGTAACGTGCATGTGTGTGACTTGGCCAGCGGAATCGCGGTAGCAGATTGATCGGTCGCAAACCTAGCGAATTTGACTTAAATGTATCAGAGAACAAATCGTCCGTGTAGCGATTCCTCGACGCCGCCATTACTAGACCGCAAAAGCCGATCAGCTGGTGAGGCTCGCGAATAAGCTGGGAAGGCGCTCTGGCAGACGATTGACATGATCAACGACAGCGAAGCCGTTGACACCAAAAATACGTGACACATAATCATCTGCATGCGGGTCCAGCGTCAGGCAAAAGGTGCGAATACCCTCTCTACGGAGTTCCTCCACGGCTTTATGTGTATCATGGCGCAAATGCTGTGGGTCGCGCACATCAATGTCCGCCGGCTCGCCGTCGGACAACAACAGCAGCAGCTTCTTGTTCTGCGGCTGGTGCGTAAGATAGCGCGCACTATGCCGCATCGCCGCGCCCATGCGCGTCGAATAGCCGCCTCGCATGCCAGCCAAACGCGCGCGCGCGTGATCATCATAAGGTGCACCGAAATCTTTAAAACGAAAGTACTGAACATCATGACGACTGTCGGACGCGAAGCCGTGAATCGCGAATGGGTCGCCGATGGCGTCCACCGCCCAAGCCAGCAGAGCGGTAGCCTCACGCGCCAACTGAATCACCGGACGATCGGAGTCGCCCAGCACCTCGTTGGTTGACTCCGACAAGTCCAACAACACCAACACGGAAAGATCGCGCACCTTGCGCTCATAACGGATATTGACGCGGGGATCGGGCGTCTCACCCATACGCACGTCAATCATTGCGCGGACTGCCGCCTCAATGTCGATCTCATCACCCTCCTCTTGATGGCGCTTGCGCACGACCCCTTGTGGAATTAACGCATCAATGATGTGACGCAGCCGACTGGCGATCGGTTTGCGCTCGATCAAAATCCGCTCAATGGACTCGGGGTCGCCCGATGGTTGACGCTTTTCCAGCACCGTGGTCCAATCCGGACGATACAACTGCACTTGGTAATCCCATTCGCTGTAGTGAAATGGGTCGGACACCGGCTCCTTGCCTTCCATTTCGTTGTAGCTGACGCCATTGTCCTCGTACGGAAACAGCTCGGTTTCCAGGCGCCAGATTTCCTGCGCATCGGCTCCGGCCAACTCGCAGTCGATCTCATTAACCATTTCCATGACCGAGACCGTCTTGCGAACTTGGCGCTCGCTCGCCGGTACGTATTCGGGGTCGTCCCATATGTTATCTGCAAATTGCCAAATAACACGATTGTCGTCGCGATAAGGGATATTCAGTGACTGTTCAAGCAAACGCAGTGACGGCACCGACAAACGCTCGTTGAGCCGGTTGTAGAGCGTAACGCCGATATCCCACGAGAGCTGATTGTCGTGCGCATCGGCAGCGCTCCGAGCGACAAATTCGGCGACCGTTTCAGCGATGATCGGGTCATCATCCGCACCCGCCTGAGCATGCAGCAGGGCCGACGCCAGACGCTCCAATAAACGCACCGCCGGATCGACGATTTCATCGCCATGACCCAAATCTTGAAATTGGCCCCATAGCTTACGCAAGCCTGGAAATTCTTCGACGGCTAGATATTCGACCCGTGCGTCTTCGATCATGCCAATCAGGAACATCTGCACCGGATTGAGTGCCTCGGCGGAAATCGCCGCACGGGTATAGCACTGATGTGCGGCAGCGTGTGCGCACGCGGCACGGTATAACTCCAAACCGGGGACGCCATTGATATCATCAAAAGCGTCTGGAATAAATATTACCCCGTGCTCCAGATACGGCCGCAGACCGTCGCGGGTCTCGTAGTCACCGGCAGTCGGGCGCAGGAAAAAATCGCGCCCCCATAGCGCACGCAGGTAGAAGTTGAGCCTGCGCTGGGTATCAACGAACAAGGTGCCACGACGTTCCTGCTGCAATATCTTGAGACTGTCCGGCGACTCCAACCGAAAGTAGGCGGTCTGCTTGACAAAATCGCGTGCATACGCCTGTGCGCCCCACAACGCCCAACGCCGCAGCCCGCCCAAAGTCAGCTTGCCGAGCAACTCGTCCAAGCGTTCAAGCAGCGGGCGCAATCCGCGCGGCGCCTTGGCGGACAGTTGATGCACGAGGCTTAAGTATTTCAGTAGTAACTCTGGGTCGCCGAGTCGGCGCGCCGCGGTCGGCAAGGTACTGAGCATGACACGTATGACTTCGCCGCTGACCATCGACGCCAGCTTCATGCAGGAATTCACGACCTCGGGAATGACGCTGTCGCCAACTTCTTTGCAGACCGCCGGCATCGACTCCAGCCACGTTGCCACCAAATACGGGCCACGGCTCAGTTCGCAGAATGCGCGAGCGCCTTCGAGGTAATTGTGCTGCCCCTGCGGCCCCATGACCCGCGAGGCCTCGTTGAAACTGGCCTCGAACACGGCCAGGACTTCGGGCGCGCCGTCCTTTAGGCAGTCTTCGTACTCGCTCAGATCGATCTTCATGCTCTGTTCCCAGTCACGGCTACGGGCGTTTGCATACTGATACGCGTACATGGCCGGGCAATGACGGCCGCCACATACCGCGATCAAAAAAACGTACTGACCGCCGCATCCAGCGTGTCACGCATATCGGGATCATCGGTGATAGGGCGCACCAAGGTCATCGCGCAGGCGGCCTTGGGCTCGATACCCTTTACGATGAGTTGAGCCGCATAGACCAGCAGACGCGTGGAAATTCCTTCATCCAAACCATGACCCTTCAAATTGCGTGCACGATGCGCAATCTGCACCAACTTGTCGGCGGTGTCGGCGTCTACCCCGGTTTCATGCGCGACGATTTCGCTTTCGACTGTTGCGTCTGGATAATCGAAATCCAAGGCGCCAAAACGTTGCTTGGTCGATTGCTTCAAATCTTTCATCAAATTTTGATACCCGGGGTTGTAGGAGATCACGATTTGGAAATCTTTATGCGCGGAAACCAACTCGCCCTTTTTCTCCAACGGCAGATTGCGACGATGATCGGTCAATGGATGAATAACGACGGTGGTATCCTGTCGCGCCTCGACAACTTCATCCAGGTAGCAGATCGCTCCGATGCGCGCGGCTACGGTCAAGGGACCGTCCTGCCAACGCGTGCCATTGGCATCTAGCAGAAAGCGTCCAACCAGATCCGACGCGGTCATGTCTTCGTTGCAGGCCAATGTGATGAGCGGTTTGCCGAGCTTCCAGGCCATATATTCGACGAAGCGCGATTTCCCGCAACCAGTCGGACCCTTGAGCATAATGGGCATGCGCGCATGATAGGCGGCCTCGTACAATTCGATCTCGTTGGTGACAGAACGGTAGTAAGGTTGTTCTTTTATACTGTATTGATCGATGCTTTCAGGCATGTGCGGAATCCTGTTCAAAACAACATGACAAAAGCACGCGCAAACGTGCGGCGTTGAACGGACTCGGCTCGACGTCTATCGACCCTCATCCGGACTGGTTATACAATGGCATCAGCATGCTAAAAACGATTTGCAAACGACACTCTCAGACCAGACCCTTTCCCTTCACGATCAAAAAAGCCTCTGCCCGTTGCCGGACAGAGGCCTGAAGTCCGGACTGCTGCCGTAGGCGAACCGTCAAGCCTTGACCGACCCACGGAAAATCACCATCGCGGCACCCTGCGACTGCTTGAAATTATCATACCCAACCAAACGTACGTGATGTCCCGGATTGGCCTTGTGGCAAGCCGCCGCCTCGGCCAGAATGTGGTCGACGTCGGTCTCGCCAAACATCGGCAGCTTCCACATGTACCAGTAGTGGTCAAAGGCATTTTCCGGTTCGGTATGTTCTACCGCCGGGTTCCAGCCTTTACTAACGATGTATTCGACTTGTTTGCGGATCTGAGCCTGTTCCATGGCCGGCAAATACGAGAACGTCTCGAACTTGCGACTGGCCGGATCGGACAAGCGTGATTGATAATCGTGAACTTCGCTCATTGGTAGATCCTCTGTATTTTGATTCTCGAATTCATGTGGCGGACCCAGGAACATCATGGGTATGCCGCGGCAGCGGGCCGCTGGCAGTCGCATCCTCATCGCCGCGGCGACGGTGCTCCTGCTGCGCGCCTCGGCCCCTTACTTGTGCGCAACGTCCAGCTTGTCGACGGTGTCGAATTCGAACTTGATTTCCTTCCAGGTTTCCATCGCGGCCTTGAGCTCCGGCGAGCTCTTGGCGGCGGCGGTCAGGATATCTTTTCCTTCCTTCTCGAGTTCGCGGCCCTGGTTGCGCGCCTCGACACAAGCTTCCAGCGCCACGCGGTTGGCCGCTGCGCCGGCCGCGTTACCCCAAGGATGACCCAATGTACCGCCACCGAACTGCAGGCAAGCGTCATCGCCGAAGATATTAACCAAGGCGGGCATATGCCAGACGTGGATGCCGCCGGAAGCCACCGGAAATACACCCGGCATGGAGCCCCAATCTTGATCGAAGAAGATCCCGCGCGAACGGTCTTCTTTGACGAAGGAATCGCGCATGATGTCGATCCAACCCAGCGTCGCCTCTCGGTCGCCTTCGAGCTTGCCGACTACGGTACCGGAATGCAGGTGATCACCACCGGACAGGCGCAGGATCTTGGCCAGTACGCGGAAATGAATACCGTGCTTGGGATGGCGGTCAAGCACGGCGTGCATGGCGCGGTGAATGTGCAACAGGATACCGTTGTCACGACACCAGTTGGCCAAACCCGTGTTGGCACAGAAACCACCGGTGATAAAGTCGTGCATGATGATCGGCGCACCCAATTCCTTGGCATGCTCGGCACGCTTGTACATCTCTTCCGGCGTCGGCGCCGTTACGTTCAAGTAGTGACCCTTACGCTCGCCGGTCTCAGCCTCGGCCCTGTGGATAGCGTTCATGACGAAGTCAAAACGCTGGCGCCAGCGCATGAACGGCTGCGAGTTGACGTTCTCGTCGTCCTTGGTCAGATCCAAACCACCGCGCAGACATTCGTATACGGCGCGACCATAGTTCTTCGCCGACAGGCCCAGCTTCGGCTTGATGGTGCAACCAAGTAGCGGGCGGCCATATTTGTTGAGGATGTCGCGTTCGACCTGGATTCCGTGCGGCGGGCCACCGCAAGTCTTCACATAAGCAATGGGGAAACGTACGTCTTCCAAGCGCAAGTGACGCAAGGCCTTGAAGCCGAACACGTTGCCGACCAACGAGGTAAACACATTGACCACCGATCCCTCTTCAAACAGATCGATCGGATAGGCGACAAAGGCGTAGTAGGACTCGTCATCGCCTGGTACGTCTTCGATGCGGTAGGCGCGACCCTTGTAATAATCCAAGTCAGTCAACAGATCGGTCCAAACCGTGGTCCAGGTGCCGGTCGAGGACTCGGCCGCCACCGCAGCTGCTGCCTCTTCGCGCGGCACACCCGGCTGCGCGGTGATCTTAAAGCAGGCCAGGATGTCGGTATCTAGCGGCGTGTAGTCCGGCATCCAGTAGGTTTCTCGGTATTCCTTCACACCGGCGCTGTATGATTTCGCTGCCATGAGCAGTGTCTCCTAAAAGTTGACGAATCTAGCTGAGCCGACCGGCTCCCAGAACACGGGCCTAGCGCGGATCAGGCTGCGAAGAAATCCAATCGGGATCTAATCTGGGAGGCAGAATAAAGCAGTGTAAGTATAATTAAAAATCAAATGTAATTATACAAACAATAAGTATTAACTTATGATAAGACCGGCGGCATATCCCGGCACAGCCAAGCCATGCCCGGCGCCAGTAAGGGCAAATCAGGCCTGAAGCTGCTGATAGACGGTCTCGGCGCGCGCCAGCGCATCATCGACATCGGTCGCCAAAACGCAGAAATGACCCATTTTACGTCCCGGGCGAGCCTCGCGCTTGCCGTACAGATGCAGTTTGGCGGCCGGCTCATTGAGCAGCGCCGACCAGCGTGGCTGGGCCGATCCCCATAGGTCGCCGAGCAAATTCATCATCACCACCGGCGTCAGCAAACGAGTATCGCCAAACGGCAAGCCGCAGACCATACGCAGTTGCTGTTCAAACTGCGACGTCACGCAGGCATCCAAACTATAGTGACCGCTGTTATGGGGTCGCGGCGCAATTTCGTTGACGACCAATTGACCTTCGACGACAAAGAACTCCACCGCCAGCACGCCGCAATAATCCAGCGCATCGGCGAGCCGCCGGCTTTGCGCTTGCGCCTGCTGCGCCAATGCATCATCGATACGTGCCGGCACGATGCTGCTGTGCAGGATGCCGCTGCGATGCACATTTTCCGACACCGGGTGACAACGTGACTCGCCCAGATGATTACGCGCCAACACCACCGAAATCTCGCGTTCCAGCGCCAATTTTTGCTCCAGCACACACGGCACTTCACCGAGATCGGCGAATGCGGCACGCAGCGCCTCGATGCTGTCGACTCGCGCTTGCCCCTTGCCGTCATAGCCCATGGCCGCGCGTTTGAGGATCGAGGCGGCGCCGACCGCGTGCCAAGCCGCGTCTAGGTCAGATGCGCTTCGAATAACGTAATACGGCGCGGTCATCAACCCTGCTTGCCGAATGAAGGCTTTTTCCAGGATACGATCCTGGGTGGTGCTGAGCGCCGTTGCGCCCGGGCGTACCGGCATATATGCGGCAAGATACTCAAGCGCCGGCCCGGGTATATTCTCGAATTCGGTGGTCACCGCCGCGCAATGTTTCGCCAGCTCATCGAGCGCTTGCGGATCGGTGTAGCCGGCGCGCAGGTGCACATCGGCAATGCGTCCGGCGGGGCTGTCAGGATCCGGGTCGAGTACCATGACCCGATAGCCGGTAGTGCGCGCGGCGATGGTGAACATGCGACCGAGTTGGCCGCCACCGAGCATCGCCAAGGTAGCGCCCGGAAGAATGCGATCGGCGTGATTCATTCGGCAGGAGGCAGATGCATCGCCAAGACACTCTCACGCTGGGCCTGGCGAAATTGTTCGAGGCTTCGCGCCAGCCCGGCGTCCGTACCGGCCAGCATGGCAATCGCAAACAGCGCGGCGTTGCTCGCACCGGCTTCGCCGATGGCGAACGTCGCAACCGGAACGCCTTTGGGCATTTGCACGATGGAAAGCAACGAATCCTGGCCGTGTAAGTGTCGCGACGGCACCGGCACGCCCAAGATCGGCACGGTGGTTTTAGCCGCCAGCATACCTGGCAAATGCGCCGCCCCACCGGCACCGGCGATAATCGCACGCAACCCTCGCGCCGAGGCCGAACCGGCGTATTCGAATAGTAGCTCGGGTGTACGATGCGCCGAGACGACGCGGTACTCATGCGCAACGCTGAAGGCTTCAAGTTGTTCCACGGCGCGGCGCATCACCGGCCAGTCACTGTCTGAACCCATCAGCACGCCCACTAGCGGTTGCGCGCTCATCGCCGGCCGGCCCGGTACGCGAACCCGCAGCCAGCGGCTATCCCAGCGAATACTGGGGGCGCAGCCAACGCGCCACAACGCCCGGTTTGGCCGTCATGGCCGGCAGTCACGTTTCCGTTTCGCGCACAATTCATTGTCATCTCCACACCTCTCGGTCGCGCTGCAGCGGCACGCGCCGAGCCATCTGATCACGGGCACCCGCCACACCAAGCCCACTATGATAGCGCCAGGCAGCAATGATGCAAACGCCGCCGGTTTCTGCGGTTGCGCCGGTGCGTTCGCAGTCGTCATACTGGTACCAGCCCCGTGGGCCAACCGATGAACAGACGCTTACCACTTGATCGGGCAACGACGCCTCAGTAGGGATATCGGCCATGAAATCACGCCTCGACGAGTTGCCACCTTATGAATGCCACGACTATGACATGCCGGCACAGCGCTATAATCAGGTCCGGCTGACGCTGTTGCGGTACCGAAAAGCACACCGGTTCGCCCTCACCGGGCTGCGCTCGCTAGAAGCGGTGTTGGAAGACGATGCCTGGATCTGTGTCGACGCCAGCCTGAATGATTACCCCGTTTTGGCTTGGATGGATTTCGCGGTCGCCGGACGCGATAACCTGAGTACGCCGATACCGTGCACATTGTGCACTTATCATGCGCACGCGCTGGTCATCGTCGACCGCGTTTTGGACCAGATCGGCGCCTACTGCGCTCGCCCCTTTACGCCGCACCGCCCTGCCTGAGCGTTGCACCCAGCATCATGCCGGGAGTCAAACGACGTCGATAGGGGTACAATCTGCGCATTCCGCCGTCCGATATTCTGCAGGAGAACGCATGAGCACGCCCGACGTCCTATTTGAGTCCACGCTAAAAAGTTTGCCTTTGATTTACCGCGGCAAAGTGCGTGACGTCTATGACGTCGACGACCGCCACATGCTGATCATCACCACCGATCGGCTGTCCGCGTTCGACGTCATCCTACCCAATCCCATTCCCGACAAAGGACGCATGCTGACGACGCTGTCTAATTTCTGGTTCAAGCGCATGCATGCGGTCGTCCCCAATCATTTATCCGACAAACGCCCGGAAGATATATTGTCCGACGCCGACGAACTGGCGCAGACTGCCGGGCGCGCTATCGTCGTGCGCAAACTCAAGGCCCTGCCGATCGAGGCCATCGTGCGCGGCTACCTGAGCGGTTCGGGTTGGAAGGACTACCAAAAAAGCGGCGCCGTGTGCGGTATCACGCTACCCGCTGGCCTGAAAATGGCGGACAAACTACCGGAGGCGATCTACACGCCGTCAACCAAGGCCGCGGCCGGCTCGCACGACCAGAATATTGATTTCGAGCACACCCGCAAACAGGTCGGCGACGCGTTGGCGGCGCAAGTGCGCGCGGTCGCGTTGCGGCTGTACGAGCAAGCGGCGGCGCATGCGTTGCAACGCGGCATCATCATCGCCGACACCAAATTCGAATTTGGTGTCGATGAGCACGGCACGCTGACCTTGATCGATGAAATCCTGACGCCGGACTCGTCCCGCTTCTGGCCCGCCGACCAATACCGTCCCGGTTCCAGCCCACCGAGCTTTGATAAACAGTTCGTGCGCGATTACCTGGAAACGCTGGACTGGAACAAAAAAGCGCCGGGCCCTGAACTGCCGGCCGACATCCTGCGTAAAACTGCGGAAAAGTATCGCGAAGCATTGCGTCGGCTAACCGAATAAGCCGGCGCGAACACGGTATCAGCAAACACGCGCCGACCGTTGAGCACTCAACTCACGACACGACGCCAGTAAGTCGCGCGCCAGTAATACAGCTCGGTGGTATCTTCAGGATAGGAATCCGCGTAGGCGATACCGCGCTGCGGTATTTCGATATTATCGCGCTCCGGATTCACCGGCCGCCAGGACGGCTCGCGTTGTTCACCCGGCACCGGCGCGCGCGCATGAGCAACGTTGCGACGTTCGGCCGCGCCGTATTGCGCAAAATTTTTCTGTCCACCGGCGAGCGATACATGGTTGGCGGCACCTGGCATGTCGACGAAGCGCAGTTGCGATAAGTCATCTTCCCAACCGCAGATCGGGCAGACCTCATGGTAGCCGGGCGGCAGACGATGGACGCGATAGCCGCAACAAGGACAGGGAAATTTTTCTGCGCTAGGAAACATGGGTTTCGATAGATGACGCTAGTTCCGTGTCACTATAGCCACGAGCCGGACGAATGAACACCCCATGCTTGGCGGGCAGAAATAGATCCATGCCTACACTAGTCGCAAATGCACGGTTGAAGCGGTTGATTGTGGCACGTGTGCTGTAGGCACGAATTCACTCGTGCATCACTCGGCAACCACGACCTGAGACGATCAATTGACCTTGGCGCGCTTTGCGCCTTAGCGAGAGCTTCATGCAATCAGGTCAAACCTTGATCTCTCTCAAAGACTCCGAGTACGCAAAGAAAACATTGGCTTTATGCCTCCTTATCCGTGCTCATCGCGCGGCGCCCATGCACGGCTGAAGCCGTGCCTACATCCGGTCGTGGCAACGGATCGGTAGAGATCTTGCCGGCGTGATCGCGCGGTACCGGTGGCGTCGATGCGGACCGGGCGGTTGGCCGGCTACGGCGTGGGTCGCGACGCCCGTCGGTCGCGCCACGCGCTGCGCAGCAACAAACCGACACCCAGCGCGCTACCCAGCGCCAGCAGGTACCAGGTGATGGCGTAGCCCAGGTGATGGTTGGGAAAGCGGATGACGGTCTGCCCGCCGAGCGGCCAGCTCGCTGTCGGACCGGCGTCGACGTCGACGAAATACGGCGCCACCTCGCGTGGCGGCAGGTGCCGGGCACGGGCGATGGCGGCCACGTCACGCGAGTACCACAGCTTGCGCGCGGGTCGGTTGGGACGCAGGAAACCACCACCGGGTTCGCTGAGACGCAACAGTCCGGTAATCCCCACCTCGCCCGATGGCGGACGGATGCGCGCAAAGGCCGGCGATTCGGGCAGGTCGGCGGGAATGTAACCGCGGTTGACCAGCACGATGAAGCCACGCGCGGTGCGCAACGGCGCCATGACCCAGTAGCCATAGCCGCGCGCGCTGGTGCCGTGCACCAGGGTCTGCGCGCCGGGCAGGTAATGCCCCGTCAGACGCACGTGCAGATAGCGTCCGTGACCGGCGGCGATGCGCGGCCACTGCGCCGGCCCCGGCGCCGGAACCGCCAGCGCGTGCACGCGCGTGTCGACATCGTGGATCAGACCCAGCTTCCAGTGCAAGCGCCGCACCTGCCAGTTACCCAGAAGAATGAAGCCCACGCACGCAAGCAAACCCAGCGCAATCCAGAGAACGGCCTTGCCGCTAGCGGCCGGCTGCTTGCGGCTCACGCCTCACTACCCGCCTTTGTGGTACTGCTGATATATGGGCGACATCGGCATCATGTTGGCATTCTCGTTGTACATGACCCACAACGAGGCACCCAAAACGATCACCACCAGCACCAGGGCGAAAATAAACGCCAGCATATTCCAGCCGTGCTCCGATTTCGTGTTGAGATGCAGGAAGTAGATCATGTGCACCACGATCTGCACGGCGGCCAGTGCCAGTACCAGCAGGATCGCCAGCGGCTTGCTGGCGATCACGTGCCCCATCACCAGCCAGAACGGAATCACGGTAAGTATCGCGGCCAGCACAAAGCCGGTGAGGTAGCCGCGCAGGCTGCCGTGATCCTCGCCCATGCCCGCATCATGAGCGCCACCGTGCATGGACCCAGAATGTGTCGTTTGACTCATCGCAGGACTCCCACCAAATAGACGTAGCTGAAGACACCGACCCAGACCAGGTCGAGGAAGTGCCAGAACATGCTCAGGCAGCGCAGTCGGCGGATGTTGGCCTCAGTCAGACCGAACTGGCCCAGCTGCACCATCAGCACGATCAGCCAGATGACACCGACCGTCACATGCAATCCGTGGGTACCGACCAGAGTGAAGAACGAGGATAGGAACGCGCTGCGCTCGGGCGTGGCGCCTTCGGCGATCATGGTCGCGAATTCATGGATCTCCAGCCCGACGAAGGCCGCGGCCAGCAGTCCGGAAACCGCCAGCCAGATCAGCATCGCCCGCTTGCGCTGGCGCGCCATCTCCAGCATGGCGAAGCCGAAGGTGACGGAAGAGACCAGCAGCAGCGCGGTATTGATGGCCAGACCCGGCAGGTCGAAAACTTCGCTCGCGGTCGGTCCGCCGGCATAGTTGGTGCCCAGTACGGCGTTGCAGGCGAACAGCGAGGCGAAGATGAACAGGTCGCTCATCAGGTAGATCCAGAACCCAAGCAGGGTCCCATTGTGGTGCACCTCTTCGCGCGTGTAGAACACCGGCGGTGCCGGTGGATGCATATCGGCTACGGTAGTATTCATGCGCTGGCACCTTCCCCGGCGGGCTTCCAGTTGCCGGTGTGTTCGAACTGTTTGACGTCTTCGGCGGGGATGGTTTCCTCGCGGTGATAGTTAAAAGTGTGACCAATGGCGACGGCGACAATCCCCACGAAGGACGCCACGGCCAGCCACCAGATATACCAGGTCATGCCGAAGCCGAAGGCGAAGCCCAGCAGGCCGATCCACACGCCGGTGGCGGAGTTTTTCGGCATATGGATCGGCTGGAATCCGTCGCGCGGCCGCACATATCCGTGCTCCTTCATGTCCGTCCAGGCGTCACGCTCGCGTACCACCGGCGTGAACGCAAAGTTGTAGGGCGGCGGTGGGGAGGAGGTAGACCACTCCAGGGTGCGACCGCCCCAGGGGTCGTGACCGACGGCATAGCGCTCGCGATGCCGGATGCTGACGTAGAGCTGCATCAGGAACGACAGGATGCCGAGCAGGATCAGGAACGCACCGAAGGCGGCGATAACGAACCAGATCTGCAGGCTTGGATCCTCGAAATGGCTCAGCCGCCGCGTCACGCCCATCAGGCCGAGCACGTACAGCGGACCAAATGCAACCCAGAAGCCGATCTGCCAGAACCAGAAGCTGGCCTTGCCCCAGAACGGATCGAGCTGGAAGCCGAACGCCTTGGGAAACCAGTAATTGATGCCGGCGAACACGCCGAATACCACGCCGCCGATGATGACGTTGTGGAAGTGCGCGACCAGGAACAGACTGTTGTGCAGCAGGAAGTCGGCCGGCGCCACCGACAGCATCACGCCGGTCATGCCGCCGATGGTGAAGGTGAACAGAAAGCCCATGGTCCACAGCATCGGCACATCGAATCGCACACGGCCGCGATACATGGTGAACAGCCAGTTGAATATCTTCACCCCGGTCGGTATGGAGATCATCATGGTGGTCAGGGCAAAAAACGAGTTGACGTCCGGCCCGGAGCCCATGGTGAAGAAGTGGTGCAACCACACCAGATAGGACAAGATCATGATCGATACCGTGGCATAGACCATCGACGAATAGCCGAACAGGCGCTTGCCGGAGAAGGTCGCGACGATCTCGGAGAACACACCGAACAGCGGCAGGATCAGGATGTACACCTCCGGATGACCCCAGATCCAGATGAGGTTGATGTACATCATGACGTTGCCGCCAAGATCATTGGTGAAAAAGTGCGTGCCGACGTAGCGATCCAGTGACAGCAGGAACAGCGCCGCGGTCAGGATCGGAAACGTCACCACGATCAGACCGCTGGTGCATAGCGAGGTCCAGGTGAACATCGGCATCTTCATCAACGACATGCCGGGTGCGCGCATCTTGAGTATGGTCACCACAAAATTGATGCCGGTCAGCAACGTGCCGAGGCCGGAAAGCTGCAGACCCCAGATGTAGTAGTCCACGCCCGATCCGAGCTGGTACTCCGAGACCGGCGGATAGCCGAGCCAACCGGCGCGCGAGAAACTGCCGACGAACAGCGAAGTCATGAACAGCATTACGCCCGAGACTGTCAGCCAGAAACTGAGGTTGTTAAGAAAGGGAAAAGCCACATCGCGCGCGCCGATCTGCGTCGGCATCACATAGTTCATCAAACCGACGATATAGGCCATGGCAACGAAGAAGATCATGATCGCGCCGTGCGCGGTGAAGATCTGGTCGTAGTGGGTCGGTGGCAGGTAACCCATATTGGCGCCAAAGGCGGTGGCCTGCTGGATGCGCATCATGATGGCGTCGGTAAAACCGCGCAGCAGCATCACCGTCGCCAGGATCATATACATGATGCCCAGCTTCTTGTGGTCCACCGTGGTAAACCACTCGCGCCATAGATAGCCCCAGCGACGCTTGACAGTGACCCAGCCAAATATCGCCAAGCCGGATATCGCCACCACGGCGAAGGTGACCTGCAAGATGCGGTCTTCCAGCGTGTTGTGCAGCGGCAGCACCTTCAGGGACAGGTTGCCGAGGAGAAAATTCCAGATTTCGGAGCGATGATCCATGGTTCGTGTCTCGATGCAAACGTGTCAGTGCGCGGGTACTTCGTGCACGGATGTCAGGGGCTGCTGCGCAGCAGGTCGCGGGGACGAATGCCGCGCGGACGGTCCCCACTGATTGCGTCGGGCGTCCTGCGCCATCATCTTGTCCTTGCACACCTGGCCCGGCTGCGTGCACGTGTTGAGAATGCGCTGGTACAGGTCCGGCGCGTAGGCGGCGAAGTATGCCGCCGGCACATTGCGTGAAGGACTGGCCAGCTTGCGGTAAGCGGCAAGGCTCAGCGTCTTTCCGCCGGCGCGCGCCCGGCTGATCCAGTCCTGAAATCCCTTGCGGGTCAGGCCCTGAAACCGGAAACGCATATCCGTGAAACCGATCCCGCTGTAATTGGCGGAAAAGCCGCGGTACACACCCGGCTTGTTGATGACCGCGTTGAGTTCAGTCTGCATGCCCGCCATGGTGTAGATCTGGCCCACCAGCGCCGGCACGAAGAACGAGTTCATCATGCGGCTGGAAGTGAGCTTGAAGTGGATCGGCACGTCCACCGGCGCGGCCACGTCGTTGACCGTCGCGATACCGTACTGCGGATAGAAGAACAGCCATTTCCAGTCCAGTGACACCACTTCGATTTCCAGCGGCCGGACGTTGGTGTCGATCGACTTACCGTCGACGACGCGGTTCAAGGGCTGATAGGGATCGAGCTGGTGCGTGCCGATCCAGGTGATCGCGCCAAGAGCGATGATGATCAACAGAGGCACCGCCCATACCGCGAGTTCGAGCTGCGAGGAATGGTCCCATTCAGGCTCATAGCGAGCGTCGCGATTGGAGGCGCGGTAGCGCCAGGCGATCACCGCAATGGCAACCAATACAGGCACGATGATCAAGGCCATGATGGCGACCGAGGCGGTCATCACATCACTTTGCTGGCGCGCGACATCACCGGACGGATCAAGCAGCACGGCCTTGCATCCGGCGAGTGCAATGAAAAGAGGGATGAGCACAAGGCCACGAAGGCGATTTGCGGGCATGAGAGGCTTCCGATGTTCGGTGGAATGAAGACCCTGGCGGCTATATTAGTATATTATTATATGATACGATATGCAAAAGAAAACCAGGAAGACGATTTGCGGACATGGAACACCTCCGAGGCTCGGTGGCATGAAGACTCTAGCTATTATATTAATATATGGTGATGTGAATCGGATCGCGACCGGACCATTTTCCACACGGACAGCCCGGTGTGGATCATGCACGCTTACGGCTTCCCGACAGGTGACATGCCGCCTCGCCAGGCCGGCCTTGCACCCCTCAACCGACTGAGCCCCAGGAGTGGAAGTTCCCATGTCGACACCCAATGCCTCGTCCACCCCGATCCCGCCTCGCCCCGAAACCTCATGGGACGGACATACTCATGCCAACGTCACGCCCGGCGAGATCTCGGTCGGCGTGGTCATCGGTCGCATCTCCGAATTCTTCGATTTCTTCGTGTTTGGCTTGGCCTGCGTGCTGGTGTTCCCGCGCGTCTTTTTCCCCTTCGCGGCCGAGATCAACGGCATCTTCTATTCCTTCGCCATCTTCGCGCTGGCCTTCATCGCGCGGCCAATCGGCTCGCTGTTCTTTCTATATATTCAGCGCAACCACGGTCGCGGCACTAAGCTGACTGTCGCGCTGTTCCTGTTGGGAACCACCACAGTGGGTATCGCCTTCCTGCCGGGTTACGCCTCGCTCGGCGCCATTGCCATCATGATGTTGGCCTTGCTGCGCTTCGGCCAGGGTTTTTCCATCGGTGGCAGTTGGGATGGTCTGCCCTCGCTGCTGGCGCTCAATGCGCCGAAGGAACGCCGCGGGTGGTACGCGATGATCCCGCAACTGGGTGCACCGATTGGCTTCCTGCTTGCCGCCGGGCTGTTTACCTATCTGATCCTGCAGCTGTCATCGCACGAGTTCTACACCTGGGGCTGGCGCTATCCGTTCTTCGTTGCGTTCGCCATTAACGTGGTGGCGCTGTTCGCCCGCCTGCGCCTGGTCGTCGCACCGGAATATGCCTCTTCGCTGAAGTTGCGCGAACTCGAGCCGTCGCCGGTAGGCGAGCTGGTGCGCACCCAGGGACGCTTCATCGCACTGGGCGCGTTTGCGCCACTGGGCAGCTATGCGCTATTTCACCTGGTGACGATCTTCGCGCTTTCCTGGGCGTTACTGTTCACCAAGCAATCGGTAATCAGCTTTTTGATAGTGCAGATCATTGGCGCCGCACTGGCGGTTCCGGCCATGTTCGCGTCCGGCTTGTTCGCCAACCGTTTCGGTCGCCGCACGACGCTGGCGGTGTCCGGCGTACTGATCGCGGTCTACAGCGGCTGGACACCATTCATGCTGGCCGGCGGCACCGGCGCGGGTTACATGTTCATCCTGCTGGGTTTCATCCTGCTGGGCTTCGCCCATGCGCAGGCCGCCGGCGCGGTCAGCTCCAGTTTCAAGACCCAGTTCCGCTTCACCGGCGCGCTGATCACCTCGGACCTGGGCTGGCTGTTCGGAGCCGGCTTTGCACCACTAGTGGCACTGGCGCTGTCGGTGTATCTGGGCGTGGGCTACGTCGGCTTGTATTTGCTGTCGGGCGCAATCGGCACGCTTGGCGCTCTGTTGCTCAGCCGCGCAGGCACGCTCCTCAACGATTGACCCTATCCCGAGGTGCACCGAAAACTCGACGCGCATAGCCCTTTATTATGCTAAACCCGGCCTGCCCAATATTCCGGTCATGTGCCTCGTAAGTATAAAACTCGGGTTCGACATACCCACGCGCCGTCGCACGGCCCGTACCGGGCGCAAAAAAAAGCGGGCCGCGAGGCCCGCTTTTTCCGTTCGTCCGGCAACGCGTCCTAGTTGACGCGCGGATCGAGCTTGCCGCTATCGTACAAACTCACCATGTCGTCGAGGAACATGGGCTTGATCTTGGACGCATTACCGGCCGTGCCGAAGGCCTCGTAACGCGCTTTACAAATGTCCTTCATGGCATTGGTCGAAGCAATGAGCCACTTGCGCGGATCGAATTCCTTCTTGTTCTGCGCCAGGAATTTACGCACTGCGCCGGTCGAAGCCATGCGCAGATCGGTATCGATGTTGACCTTGCGCACGCCGTTCTTGATGCCTTCGGCAATCTCTTCAACCGGTACACCGTAAGTCTCACCCATGTCACCGCCAAACTCGTTGATGATCTTGAGCCATTCTTGCGGCACCGACGATGAGCCGTGCATGACCAAGTGCGTATTCGGAATACGTGAATGGATTTCTTTGATGCGCTTGATGGCCAGAATGTCGCCGGTCGGCGGACGCGTGAATTTATAAGCGCCGTGACTGGTGCCGATCGCAATGGCCAGGGCGTCGACGCGGGTTTTCTTGACGAAGTCAGCGGCCTGTTCCGGATCGGTCAGCAACTGCGAATGGTCCAACACGCCTTCGGCGCCAGAGCCATCTTCCTCGCCAGCCATGCCGGTCTCCAACGAACCCAGACAACCAAGTTCACCCTCGACGGACACGCCGCAGGCGTGCGCCATGTCAACGACGCGTTTAGTCACGTCGACGTTGTACTCATAGCTTGCCGGCGTTTTCATGTCTTCCATCAGCGAACCGTCCATCATCACCGACGAGAAGCCGAGCTGTATGGAACGCTGACAGACCGCCGGGCTGGCGCCATGATCCTGGTGCATGACCACAGGGATATGCGGAAATTCTTCGATCGCCGCTAAAATCAGGTGACGCAGAAATGGCGCGCCGGCATATTTGCGTGCACCAGCCGAGGCCTGCACGATCACCGGGCTGTCGGTTTCATCGGCCGCCTCCATGATGGCGCGCATCTGCTCCATGTTATTGACGTTGAATGCCGGTACACCGTAGGTGTGCTCGGCGGCGTGATCCAGTAGTTGGCGCAGAGAAATCAGGGCCATGGTTAATCTCCTCGTCGTTCAGTATTGGTTGTTGAATTCAAATGCAGCACCCTGTCATACCGTGCCCCAGAGCACAGTGAATGGGCGTTACCGGCCGCCGACTATTCCTGGTCGGTACCGTCTTTTTTTGGTGGCACCATGTTACCGACGCGCACGATCTTCATGGCGTTGGTGCCACCGTGTACACCCATCAGGTCACCCTTGGTGATGATGACCAAATCGCCGTCGCGCACAGCTCCGCGGCGGACCAGTTCATCTACCGCCTCTTGATTGACTTCGGCGTGGTTGGCGCTGCTGGTATCGAAGCTAACCGGGTACACGCCGCGGTACAAAGTTACTTTTCTACGTGTCCCAACGTGGCCCGTCAAGGCATAGATAGGAATACCCGAACTGATGCGTGACATCCACAGGGCCGTTGAACCGGACTCGGTGAGCGCTGCAATCGCCTTTGCGCCCAAATGGTTAGCCGCATACATAGTCGCCATGGCGATAGCTTCGTCGATGCGCCGGAACTCCGTATTAATACGATGATCCGAGATCCGCGCCAAACGTTGTTTCTCGGCGCCAATACAAACCCGATGCATGGCGGCCACAGCAAGGTCGGGATACTTACCGGCGGCGGTCTCGGCCGAGAGCATCACCGCATCGGTGCCATCCAAAACCGCATTGGCGACGTCAAATACCTCGGCGCGCGTCGGGATCTGACTGTGAATCATAGACTCCATCATCTGCGTAGCCGTGATCGCCACCTTATTCATGGACCGCGCCATGCTGATGATTTGCTTTTGCAGAGCGGGCAGCTCGGCGTCGCCGACCTCGACTCCCAAGTCGCCACGGGCAATCATGACGGCGTCGGAAGCACCGATGATTTCCTCGATGGCCGGCAGAGATTCCGCGCGCTCGATCTTCGCCACGATGCCGCCGGTACCGCCGGCTTGTTGGAACAGTTCGCGCGCCTCATGAATATCGCCGGCATGACGCGGGAAAGAGACGGCCAAATAATCCGCTTTCATTTCCGCGGCCGCCTTGATGTCGGCGCGGTCCTTGTCAGTGATAGCGCCGGCAGACAGCCCGCCACCCTTGCGGTTGATACCCTTCTTGTTGGACAACTCACCGCCGACACGCACAACGCAAGCGATCTCGCTACCTTCCACGCGCTCAACCCATAACTCGATACGACCGTCATCGAGCAGCAAGGTGTCGCCACGGGCGACGTCGTTGGGCAAGTTTTTATAGCTGATACCAACGCGCTCGCGGGTACCATCGAGCAGGTCGCCTTCGATTCCGCCCAAAGTGGCGTCAAGCACGAAGGCCTCACCCGGTTTGAGCATGACCTTGCCGTCTTTGAAACCGGAAATGCGGATCTTCGGACCCATGAGATCAGCCAAGATGCCGACCTGACGGCCATGCGCGCGCGCACGATTGCGTACCGCCTCGGCACGGCGCTTATGGTCTGCGTGCGCGCCATGCGAAAAGTTTACCCGCGCAACGTCAACACCGGCTTCGATGATCCGATCGAGAACTTCGTACTCGTTTTCGCCCGCGACCGTCTGATCGGTAGCGGGACCCAATGTGGCAACGATCTTCGTACGTCTTAGCATGTGCTTACTCCCCCAGTGACGAACTCTGTGCCGCGAACGGTGTAAAACAATCGGCGTACCGAGCGCCGAGGCGTCACCGTTTCGCGGCCCGCTCTTCCAGGATCGCCACCGCCGGCAACTGCTTGCCTTCGAGGAATTCCAGAAAAGCGCCGCCACCTGTTGAGATGTAGGAAACCTTGTCCCCAATGCCATATTTATCCACTGCCGCCAGCGTGTCGCCGCCACCGGCGATGGAGAATGCCGAACTGGCGGCAATCGCCAGCCCCATCGCCTTGGTGCCTTCACCGAATTGATCGAACTCAAATACACCGACGGGCCCATTCCAGACGATCGTGCCGGCATTCTTCAGCAGTTCGGCGTAGCTCGCCGCGGTCTGCGGTCCGACATCGAAGATCATGTCGTCGTCAGCCACGGCGTCGGCTGCTTTGACCGTCGCCGCGGTATTTTCCGAGAACTCTTTGCCGACCACCACATCGACCGGCACGGGGATATCGCCGCCCTTGGCTTTAGCGGCCGCCATCAAGCGCTTGGCCTCATCAACCAGGTCCGCTTCGTACAGCGACTTGCCAATCTTGTGACCGGCCGCGGCGATAAAGGTATTGGCAATACCTCCGCCGACGATCAACTGGTCGACGACTTTCGACAGTGATTCCAATACGGTGAGTTTGGTGGAAACCTTCGAACCGCCGACGATGGCAACCAACGGACGTTTGGGTTCGTGCAGCGCCTTGCCGAGCGCATCGAGTTCGGCCGCCAGCAAAGGGCCGGCGCAGGCGATCGGCGCAAACTTGGCCACGCCATGGGTGGACGCCTGCGCACGGTGGGCGGTGCCAAAGGCATCCATCACGTAAACGTCGCACAGCGCCGCGTACTTTTTCGAAACCGCGTCTTCGTTCTTTTTCTCGCCCTTATTGAAGCGCACATTTTCGAGCACCGCGACCTCGCCGTCTTTCAGTGTCGGCGCTTGATCGAGGTAATCCTTGATAACCGCGACCGGCTTGCCCAACAAGCCGGCCAGGTGATCGGCGACCGGCTTGAGTGAAGCGTCTTGATCGAATGCGCCTTCTTCCGGACGGCCTAGATGCGACATCAGCATGACTTTCGCGCCCGCCTTTATAGCGTGCTCGATGGTCGGCAAGCTGGCGCGTATACGCGCATCCGAGGTTACCTTGCCGTCTTTGACTGGCACGTTAAGATCTTGTCGGATCAGAACGCGCTTGCCGCCCAGATCCAGATCGGTCATTTTCAGTACAGACATCATCTGCTCCTTGAACGCTAATATCTTGAATAAGGCGAAACCGGGCGAATAGCCGTTGTCAGTTTGGCTGCGCCGGGGTCACTGAACACAATGGCGCCAGCCTCGCTCCACCTCTCATGGTTCACGACAAGGCAGAGACAACGGTCAGGAGTTCGGCGAACCAATGTATTCACCAGCGAGTCTCGAAAAACGATTGGCCAAACGCCACAACGGCGACTTGGCGAATGATTCTTCGCGCCTACGGACGAGCGGTCGTGGGGCGCTGCGCCCCACGACTCCCGCTTACAACGATCAACCGGCGACGTGGCGCAGGAAACGCAACATGTTGCAGGTGTAACCGTACTCATTGTCGTACCAGGCCACCAACTTGACGAACGTATCATCCAACGCGATACCCGCCTCGGCGTCAAAGATGGACGAATACGCTACGCCACGAAAATCGGTGGAAACCACCTTCTCATCGGTGTAGCCGAGCGTCTCGCCGAGCGGGCCCGACTCCGAGGCCGCCTTCATGGCCGCACAGATGGTGTCGTAGCCGGCGCCTTTCTCAAGCTCGACGGTCAAGTCGACCACCGACACGTCGGACGTCGGCACGCGGAACGCCATACCGGTCAGCTTGCCGTTGAGTTCGGGCATGACCTTGCCCACCGCCTTGGCGGCTCCAGTGGATGACGGAATGATGTTTTCCAGAATGCCACGGCCACCGCGCCAGTCCTTCATCGAAGGGCCATCTACCGTCTTCTGCGTAGCAGTGGCGGCATGCACGGTCGACATCAGGCCACGCTTGATGCCCCAGTTGTCCTGCAATACCTTGGCGATCGGCGCCAGGCAGTTGGTGGTGCACGAAGCAGCCGACACGATCTTCTGACCGGCATAGGATTCGTGGTTGACGCCATAGACGAACATCGGCGTGGCGTCCTTGGAGGGTGCACTCTGCACCACTTTGCCGGCACCGGCGTCGATGTGTTTCTGGCAGGTTTCTTCGGTCAGGAACAGGCCGGTGGACTCGATGACAATGTCCGCGCCGACGTCTTTCCATTTCAGGCTGGACGGATCACGTTCCGCGGTCAAGCGCACTTTCTTGCCGTTGACCATGAGATTGTTGCCCGACACGGACACTTCGCCCTGGAACCGACCGTGCACGGAATCATAGCTCAGCATGTAGGCCAAATATTCCGGATCCAACAGGTCATTGATTCCGACAACTTCTATGTCGTCGTTGAAATCACGAGCCACGGCGCGGAACGCCATTCGGCCGATTCGGCCAAATCCATTGATACCGACTTTAATCGCCATATTTTACTCTCCCCTTAATTACTCAAATGTGAATCTTGTAATGTAGACGCGCGTCGACGAGCGTTCATAAAACCGCTTCCACAGCCTTGACCACGTGTTCTACCGTAAAGCCAAATTCTTTGAACAAATCGCCGGCGGGAGCCGACTCGCCGAAGCGATCGATACCGACGACGCCACCTTCCAGGCCGACATATTTGCGCCAGTAGTCGGTCACGCCCGCTTCCACCGCGACACGCGGCACACCAGTCGGCAGTACCGACTGGCGGTAAGCGGCATCTTGCGCATCAAAAACGTCAGTCGAAGGCATCGACACCACGCGGACTTTTTTGCCCTTGCCGTTCAACGCCTCGGCGGCCCCGGTGGCCAAGGCCACTTCCGAGCCGGTGGCGATAATGACCGCATCGGGCTTACCGTCGCAGTCGCGCAGCACGTAAGCGCCGCGCTTGATGGCATCGATCTGTTCGGCGCTGCGCTCCTGATGCGCGAGCGCTTGGCGCGTGAACACCAAACAGGTCGGGCCGGTCGCGCGTTCCACCGCCTGCTGCCAAGCGACAGTCGATTCAACCGCATCGCACGGACGCCACAGCGACAGATTCGGAACCAGACGCAGGGTTGCCGTCTGTTCCACCGGCTGATGAGTCGGGCCATCTTCACCCAGACCAATCGAGTCATGCGTGTAGACAAACAGGGTTGGCACCTTCATCAGCGCGGCCATACGGATGGCGTTGCGCGCATATTCGGAGAACATCAGGAAGGTGGCGCCGTAGGGAATAAAGCCGCCATGCAAGGCGATGCCGTTCATCATTGCGGACATGCCGAATTCGCGCACGCCGTAATAAATATAGTTGCCGTCCGAGACCGTCTTGCTGACACCCTTGGCACCCGACCAGATGGTCAGATTGGAACCCGCCAGATCGGCCGAACCGCCGAGAAATTCCGGCAACAGCGGACCGAAACCATTGAGCGCATTCTGCGAGGCCTTGCGCGAGGCGATGGTCTCGCCCTTGGCCGCCACTTTGGCGATAAACTCGGCCGATTTCTGTGCCCAGTCGGCCGGTAACTGCCGCGCCACGCGACGTTCGTACTCCGCCGCCAGGTCCGGGTGCGCTTTCTTGTAGGCCGCGAACTTGGTATTCCACTGCTGCTCGGCGTCGGCACCCTTTTTACGCGCATCCCAGCCCGCATAGATGTCATCAGGAATGACGAATGCCGGTGATTTCCAGCCCAATTTTTCACGCGTAGCCGCGACTTCGTCGACGCCCAGCGCCTCACCGTGCGCCTTCTCGGTACCGGCGCGATTCGGCGCGCCAAAGCCGATCACGGTCTTGCAGCAAATCAGGGTCGGCTTGTCGCCGACCGACTGTGCCTCTTTGATCGCCTTAGTGACAGCCGCAGAATCGTGACCATCGACGGCGCGGATGACGTGCCAACCATAGGCCTCGAAGCGCTTCGGCGTATCATCGGTGAACCAACCCTCGACATGCCCGTCGATGGAGATGCCGTTGTCGTCGTAGAAGCAGATCAACTTACCCAGGCCGAGCGTACCCGCCAACGAGCAGGCTTCATGCGAAATGCCTTCCATGAGGCAGCCATCACCCAGGAATACGTAGGTATGATGGTCGACGATGTCGTGGCCCTTGCGATTGAACTGACCGGCCAGTACTTTTTCCGCGATGGCCATGCCGACGCCATTGGTAATACCCTGCCCAAGCGGTCCGGTAGTGGTTTCGATACCCGGCGCATAACCGTATTCAGGATGACCCGGCGTCTTCGAATGCAGCTGACGGAAGTTTTTAATTTCTTCGATCGGCAGATCGTAGCCGGTCAGGTGCAGTAATGAGTACAGCAACATCGAGCCGTGACCGTTCGACAGCACGAAGCGATCACGGTTGCTCCACTTCGGATTGGCCGGGTTGTGATGCATGAAATCATTCCAAAGCACCTCGGCGATATCCGCCATGCCCATGGGGGCTCCGGGGTGACCGGAATTGGCCTTTTGGACCGCATCCATGCTCAGCGCACGGATGGCATTGGCTAATTCTCTGCGCGACGACATTCGTCTTCTCCTATTTTCCGATTTTCGAAACTTTGTACAGGCGGCGTTGACTCAACGCCGAACGTAGCTCGGCGCGGGAATGCTGGCCGAACGCATACTGCCTGCATCGAATTCGTGTCTTGTGTTGGGGGGAAACTTCCGTTCGCGCCAATATCCGCCCACCGCTCCGGCAGGTTGGAAAGTTCAGGCCTACCAACAAAAAAACCGCGGTGCCGGTCGGCATCGAGGTCGTCAGGACAGGTCCCCTATGGCGCGCCCTGTCCCAAAATTAGGAAGCGGCTATTCTCCCCTACTTGTCCGTAGCGGGCAATAGCGCCCTGGTTATGAACGGATAAGCTGCGCTTGTGCAACCCACATAACAATTTTATCTGTTTGTTTTTATTATTTAAAAAATTACCAGGTAGCCATATTCAGGCATCGCGCCATTTGATCGAACAGCCCATGCTCGGTATTTGCTGACTCGGCCCGCGGCCGCTGGCAGCCACCTCGACCATGGCTTCGAATAAGTCGCGCCGGGCATCCGCAGGTGCCGCATCTTTGAGACTGGCGTCCAATCGACCGCGATACTGCAATTCCAAATCGGCGTTGTAGCCAAAGAAGTCCGGCGTACATACGGCGCCATAGGCCTTGGCTACCTGCTGCGACTCATCCAGCAAGTACGGGAAGGGGAACCCGAACTGCTCGGCAATCCGGCGCATGTTGTCGAAAGAATCCTCTGGATAATCGCTAGGATCGTTGGACATGATGGCGACCGATTTGACGCCGTGTTGCAGTAATTCGCGCGTATCGCGCACGATGCGCTCGCGCACCGATTTGACGTAGGGGCAATGATTACAAATAAACATCACCAGCACGCCGTTTTCGCCGCGACAGTCCTGCAAAGTCCAGGTTTTGCCGTCGACGCCGGGCAAAGAAAAATCCACTGCCGGCACGCCGAAATCGCAAACCGGGGTTTCCAGACTGACCATGATCATTACCTCCTGTGCCAGGTTTCTGCGCGCGCCACGATAAGCCGAACGCGCCGACACCAATACCATATATATATGTGATGCCAACGGCGGATGAGCTGAAGTGGCGATTCCAGCGGCGAATCGCCGTCGTTGAGGCCGCAACTGCCCGGCCGCCGTGACAACTGGACATGGTAACAGATGGGCAGGCCGTGCCTATAGCGCCCAAACCAGCGCCGCAAGCGCAACCACAATCACCGTCGCACTCAACCACAGCGCCGTACGGTGCATGGTCGCCCACAATTGGTAGCTACGCCGCTTGCTACGCTCGCCGAATGGCCCGTCGACGCCGAAGTCGCCGCCGGCCGGCTCAAACAGGTTGTCGGGGCGATCGGCACGCACCGGCTCATCGGTCATCTGCCCGCTATAGCCCTGACGCACCAGCATACGATCCAGCAGCCACGGCACCAAGCGATTGCCGAGGATGACTTTGAGCGCCGGAAAGCCGATCCATACCTCACGACGGCGGGCGTGTGCGGCAAAGTGGATGCCGTCGGCGGCGACATGCGGCGCGAAGATCGGCGGCACCGGCTGCGGACGCTTGGACAAATGCGTACGCCCCCATAAAAATTGCGGTGTATTGAAAGCCGACAGCTGCACCATGGTCAGATGGATGCCCTTGTGGTCGTGCATCAGTTCCACCCGTAACGCATCGGTAAAACCGCGGATGGCGAATTTTGCCGCGCAGTAAGGTGCTTGCAGCGGAATGGCGCGATACGACAAAGCCGACCCGACCTGGACGATGCAGCCCCTGTTACGCGGACGCATGCGTTTGAGCGCCGACAATGTCCCGTGCACGGTGCCCAAATAAGTGACTTCGGTCGCGCGTCTAAATTCGGTCGCAGTGATGTCGACGACGGGCGAAAAAATCGTCGCCATGGCGCAATTGATCCAGATTTCGATCGGACCGAGTTCGCGCTCGACCCGTTCGGCGGCCGCTTCGACCTGCTCGGCGTCGGCGACATCGGTGACGATAGCCAGCGCCCTACCGCCGGCCGCTTCGACGTCGCGCGCAGCGCCGGCCAGGCCGGCCTCACCGCGCGCCAATAATGCCACGCGTGCGCCGTCGCGCCCGAAGCGAATGGCGGTGGCACGGCCGACACCGGCCGAGGCGCCGGTGACCACTACCACGCTCGACATGACCGACCACCCGTCATTCGCAATAGGCAATAGTCGATAGCAAGCCCAGCTCCGCCTGGCGCGTGTCCAAGCGTGTATGCTGCACCACGATCGGCTGCGAGGATTCAATGACGCTGGCGTAATCGGTGTCGCGCGGCACCGGCGCCGGGTCGTCGAGATCATTAAAGCGCAGATGCAGGGTGCGTCGCGCATCCACTCGGACATGGTATGGTCCGACCGGATCGCGGTCGGAGAAGTAGACCGTGATGTCCACCTCCGCGGCCTGATCACCGATATTGATCATGCAGGCGGTCTCATGGCTGACGAAGCGCGGGTCATCGGCGTGCGCACCGCCTTCCGGAATATAGCCCTCGGCGATTACCCAGAGACGTTTACCTATACTCATGTGCTTCTCCTTGCCTTGTTCGACGGCGGCCGATGTTTCAGCGACGTCGAGTTGATTGACATCCGTGCATAACGCTTGCGCACGACTTCGAGGGCGGCGCGGCCTGCTGAGTTCAATCGCGCCGCGAAAGCCCGCGATCCATCAGCTCAGCCAGACCCAGCACCTCGCGCCCGGTGCAATGCTCGATCTGCTGGCGACAACTGAAGCCGTTGCTGACGATGAGCGTGTCGGCGCTCGCCGCACGAATTTTCGGTAACATCTGGTGTTCTGCGATCTTTAACGACACATCGTAGTGCTCCGCCTGAAAGCCAAACGAGCCGGCCAAGCCGCAACAACCCGCGTCCAATAACTCGAAATCGAGACCTAAGCGTTCTAGCATGTGCCGCTCGCCGTCCACACCCATGACCGCATGGTGATGACAATGCGCCTGTACCAGCGCTTTTCCATGTAGCTTCGGCGGCTGCCATTGCTTGCGATCCAGATAGTCACTGAGCATAAAGCTGTTTTGATTTAGATATGTGGCCCGACCGTCGCCGGGAAACAGCGCCGCCAGCTCGTCGCGAAAGCTTGAGATGCAAGACGGCTCCAGCCCCACCAACGGCACCTGACGCGCCATCAGCGGCGCCAGTGCGTCCATGGTCTTGCGAAGCTGATGCCGCGCAAGATCCAACATACCCTCGGCATACAACGGGCGACCGCAACATACCGGCCGCTCGGGAATCAAAACCCGGCATCCGGCCGCCTCGAGCACACGCGTCGCCGCCTTGAGCGGCTCAGGATGGAGATAGTTGTTGAAGGTATCGGGCCACAGCAGCACCTCGTGACCGTCGCCACCGGAGCCGCCGCGCGCCTTGAACCAGTCACGAAACGTTTGCGTCGCGAATCGCGGCACCTGCCGTTGACGGGCAATACCGCCGAGCGCTTTCAGCGCGGCGCCTAACCCTGGCGCCTGCAAGGCCGCATTGGCCAGGCGTGGCAGGCGCGATGCGGCACGCGCCCAGTAGTGAATCAGCCCCATCGAATAGGCGCTGCGCGGATGCAGCCGATGGCGGTAATGGTGCGCCATGAATTCGGCCTTGTAGGTGGCCATATCGACATTCAACGGACAGTCGCCTTTGCAGCCCTTGCAGGCCAGACATAAATCGAGCGCGTCGCGCACCGTATCGCTGCGCCAGCCGCCGGCCATGGGGTCCGCTTCGATCATTTCGAACAACAGTCGCGCGCGTCCGCGCGTGGAATACTTTTCTTCGTGGGTGGCGCGAAAACTCGGGCACATTACGCCACCCTTGAGATTGCGGCACTTGCCGACGCCGACGCAGCGGCGCGTAGCGCGTTCGAAACTGTTGCCGTCGTCGGCGTAGGCAAAATAGGTCGGCAACTGAACGCGCCGGCGCTGTGGTCCGACGCGCAAATTCGAGTCCATCGGAAACGGATCGACTACCTTACCCGGGTTCATGCGCCCGCGCGGGTCCCAAAGTGCCTTGAAAGCGCCGAACGCGTCCACCAACGGTTCGCCGAACATCTTCGGCAGCAATCCGGCGCGTAGCTGGCCATCGCCATGTTCGCCGGACAATGAGCCGCCATAGCTCAGTACCAGATCCGCTGCCGCGTGCATGAATTGAGTCCACGTGCGTACACCGGCGTCGCTACTGAGGTCGAAATCAATACGCACATGGATGCAGCCATCACCGAAATGACCGTACAGCGCGCAGTCGTAGTCAAAGCGCTGCAGCAAACGGCGAAAATCGCGCAGGTACGCGCCTACTTTTTGCGGCGGCACGGCGGCATCCTCCCAGCCGGGATGACTCTCCGGCTCACCGGGCACATGCGCGGTCGCACCCAAGCCGGACTCGCGCACCTCCCAAAGCATTTTTTCCTCTTCCGGATCGTCGAACAATTTCATGCTCGGCGGATTGTCTTCCTGTTTGAGGCGCTCCATGAGCGCCTTGGCCTTGGCATCGGAGGCCTCACGGTCAGCGCCGCCGAACTCGACCATCAACCAGCCCTTACCATCGGGCAGCAGCGCGCGGTCCTCGGGATGCATGTGTTTGCGGCGCATGTAGTCGATCAATACGCTGTCGATGCCCTCCAGACCAATGGGGCCGGCTTCCAATACTTCCGGCACATGATCGCCGGCGCAGTAGACATCTTCATAGCCGAGCACGAGCAGACTGCGCACCTTGGGGTTGTCGATCAAACGCAAGCGTGCGCGCAGCACGACCATGCAGGTGCCTTCGGAGCCGACCAGCGCACGCGCGACATTGAAATCGTTTTCCGGCAACAGTTCATCCAAATTGAAGCCGGAGACGCGTCGCGGAATATCCGGATAGCGCTCGCGTATGCGGTCCGCGTACTCGTCGCGGAGCCGTTTCAATCCAGCGTAAATTTCGCCTTTGCGGTCACCTTCGGCGATGATGCGCTGCAATTCTTCTTCGCTGGTCGACCCCACCCACATGCGCAGACCGTCGTAGGTCAGGATCTCCAATGCTTGAACATTGTCGGCCGTACGGCCACCCATGATGGAGTGCACGCCACAAGAGTTGTTGCCGATCATGCCGCCAAGGGTATTGTGACGATGGGTGGCAGGGTCGGGACCAAAGGTCAGGCCGTGTTCGACCGCCGCTTCGCGCAAATGATCCAACACGCAGCCTGGCTCAACCACGGCGTAGCGCTGTTCGACGTTGATTTCGAGGATGCCATTGACGTGCTTGGTGAAGTCGATCACGACCGCCGTGTTGCAGCACTGCCCGGCCAGACTGGTGCCGGCGCCGCGCGGCAATACCGGCGCGTCGTATTCACGGCAAATGGCTACGGTAGCAACGACATCGTCCAGATCACGCGGGATGACTACGCCGATCGGGACTTGGCGATAAATCGAAGCGTCGGTCGCATACAGCGCGCGACTGCCATCATCAAAACGCGCCTCGCCTTTGATGCCTTGCGCCAACGCCGCGCGCAACTCCTCGACCCGCTCAACCTTCGGTGCTGCATTTACATCCATGTCAGATCCTATATCGTTCGATGTCGTTCTTTCGAAGTGTATAACCCATGCCCGGCCGCGCCCGGTCGGCCACCAATTCGCCGTCACGCGGTTCCGGCACGCCATCGAAGGCCAAGTGCTCGATGCGCACATGATCATGAAAATACTCGATGTGCAAAAAGCTCTGCGCGGCGCTGGCGACCTGTACGTGCAAAGCCGGCGCGCAGTGTGCCGATAACGGAATACCGAAACCCTGGCACAGTGCATCGACTTGCATGAAGCCGGTAAAACCGCCGCAACGGGTGCAATCGGCTTGCAGCACATCCACGGCACCGGCTTGCAGCATGCGGCGGAAGTACCAACTGTCCCAGCCGTACTCGCCGGCGGCAATGGACATACCGGCCGGAGCCCGATCGCGCATCACGCGCAAGCCTTCGAGATCGTCGGACGACAGGGGTTCTTCGAACCAAACTACGCCCAGTTGCGCGAACTGCTCGGCGAGTTGCAAGGCTTGCTTGCGTAAGTAAGCGCCATTGCCGTCAACCATCAATTCGGTTTCGCCGCCAATGGCGTCACGCGCGGCGCGCACACGATCGACATCGGCGTCCGGGTGCGTGCCGACTTTCATTTTCACACGCGCAATACCTTGCTCCACCCAGCCGCCAAGCTGAGCGGTCAATTCATCGATGGAATACGATGTGAAACCGCCGCTGCCGTAGACCGGCACCGAACGGCGCGCCGAACCAAACAGGTCCACCAGGGCAACATCAAGCAGCCGCGCCTTCAAATCCCACAGTGCATGATCGACCGCCGCAATTGCCATGAGGCCGACACCCGGACGACCGGCATTGCGCAACTGGCGATTCATTCGTCGCCATTGAGCCGGCACGTCAAAGGCATCGCCGCCGCACACGATATCGCTCAACGTATGGGCGATGACTTGAGCGGCGGCCGGATGAGCATAGGTCCAGCCCAGCCCCTTACAGCCACCGGCGAACGCATGCACCACGACCAGCGTGGTCGAATTCCATTCCAGCGTGCCGTCCGCTTCCGGCTTATCAGTTGGGATGGTGTAAGCGCTGACGTCGATCTTCTCGACCGCAGTACGGGTAACCGCCACGCTCAATCGTCCTCATGGTGACGATGATGACCCGGCAGTGCGCTCTCGACGATGTGCTTTGCGCCATCCTTGACTTGGCGCGCGGCTTGTTTGATGACACCGCCTTCGTCGGGATCACCGTGTACCAGCATGGACATGAACGCGCGCGCCTGATCAAACGTGATGTGCGGCGGTAACGGCGGAACGTCCGGGTCAGCGATAAACTCAATCACTACCGGCCGATCGGCGGCGAAAGCCTCGTCCCACGCCCGCCCGATATCGTCGGGGTTATCAACGCGTATGCCCTTGAAGCCCAATAGTTCACCGTAACGCGCATACGGGAAATCCTCGACCCGCTGCGCGGTCTCGAACTTCGGATCACCGGCCATGGCGCGCTGCTCCCAGGTGACCTGATTCAAGTCATGATTGGCCAGCACCATGACGACAAAACACGGGTTCTGCCAACGTTGCCATTGCTCCTTGACCGTAATCAGCTCGGCGTTGCCATTCATCTGCATGGCGCCGTCACCGACCATCGCCAGCACCGGCCGGTCCGGATAGGCCATTTTGGCTGCGATCGCGTAGGGCACGCCGCTGCCCATGGTGGCCAGTTTTCCTGACAGCGAGCCCATCATGTCGCGGCGCATCTTGATATCGCGCGCGTACCAGTTGGTGTGCGAACCACAGTCGCCGCATAAGATGGCACCCTGCGGCAAATGCGAAGACAGTTCCCAAAAAATGCGCTGCGGATTGATCGGCTCGGCCGGCTCCATGGCCTTGTCTTCCAGCTCTTTCCACCAATCAGCGACATCGGCTTCAATGCTTTCGCGCCAGGATCGATCCTGTTTGCGCTCCAATAACGGCAGCAGACGCCGTAATGTTTGCGCACTGTCACCGATCAAGTTGACTTCGGTCGGGTAGCGCATGGATACGTTGCGCGGGGAGATATCGATTTGTACCGCCCGTGCCTGGCCGTCCTTGGGAAGAAATTCGGCATACGGAAACGTCGTGCCGATCATCAACAAGGTGTCGCAAGCCTGCATCATCTTCCAGCTCGGGCGCGTACCCAGCAGGCCGATTGAACCGGTCACGAAAGGCAAGTCGTCGGGTAATGCCGCCTTGCCAAGTAGCGCCTTGGCGACGCCGCCGCCAAGCACATCGGCTAACTCGATTACCTCGTCGCTGGCGTCGAGCGCGCCGGCGCCGACCAATATGGCGACTTTACTGCCGGCGTTGAGAATCTCGGCGGCGGCGCGCAACTCCCGGTCCGCAGGCTCGCCATGCGCCGGCGCGTAACCGACACCGGAATAAACGTTGCCATGCGAGCGCGGCGGACTCGGCACCGCATCCATTTCCTGGATGTCATTGGGCACGATGACGCAGGTCACGGCGCGCTCGGCGGCGGCAATCCGCAACGCGCGGTCGAGCACGTGACGGACCTGGGCCGGGCTGGAAATCATTTCGACGTAATTGGAAACGTCTTTATATAAAGTTTGAAGATCGACTTCCTGCTGGTAATCGCTACCCAGGGCCGAACTCGCTTGTTGGCCGACGATCGCCAATACCGGCATATGATCCATCTTTGCGTCATATAGGCCGTTGAGCAAATGGATCGCGCCCGGACCCGAGGTCGCCAAGCACACGCCTATCTCGCCGGTGAACTTGGCGTGGCCGCAGGCCATGAATGCCGACATCTCTTCGTGGCGAACGCGTATATAGTCGAAGCGATCGCTTGCCCGACCCATTGCGCCCATGATGCCGTTGATGCCGTCACCGGGAAATCCGTAAATCCGCTTGACGCCCCATTCGCTGAGCCGTTCAAGCAAGTAATCTCCTACGCTCTTGCTCATGTCTATTCTCCTTTAGATGCGTAAATCCGTCCGCGCTATCCAGTTCGCAGTACGCACGGCCAGAAGCAGAAAGCCGTTCCACCTAACACCGGAAACCCATCCGTCGCACACTGCCGCGCGATACCGACGTCAGCGCTGCAGCGCGAGCGTGGCGGCGATGTGCGACAGATGTGTCAGGCCTTGAGGGAAATTTCCAAGCAATAAACCGGTCTTGGTATCGAACTGCTCGGCAAATAAGCCGAGATCATTGGCGCCGGCGCAGGCGCGATCGAACCACTCATTCGCCTCATCGCGACGCCCTTGCCGGACCAAGCACTCCACTAACCAAAATGAACACGCCAGAAAAGCGCCTTCCCGGCCCGGAATATGATCCGGATTGTTGTAGCGCTGAAGCAGACCACCTTGATCCAATTCATCGCGAATGGCATCCACCGTACGCAGCATGCGTGGATCGCTATATTCGACAAACCCCAAGCGCGGCAGCAACAGCAATGCCGCATCGAGATATTCCGATCCAAAAGCCTGAACGAAAATACCGCGTTTGTCGTCGTAACCGCGCTCGGCGACGCACTGCCACACTTGGTCGCGAACTTTTTCCCACTGTTCAATCGGTGCGCTCCGACCGGTGTCCTTGGCCAAACATACGCCGCGATGCAAGGCGGCCCAGGCCATGACTTTAGAATGGACGAAATGCTGTGGTTCACCGCGCATCTCCCAGATGCCGCTGTCCGGTTCCTGCCACCGCTCGACAACCGAGTCGACCAATTCGACCACGAAGCGCCAGTATTCGTCATTCGGCGTATGACCATGTTGGTGCCAACGCCACGACAGCTCGAGCAGTTCACCAAAAATATCGAGCTGCAGTTGGTGCACGGCTTGGTTGCCGATACGAACCGGCCATTCACCGCCGTATCCATCCATGTGATCGAGAGTGAACTCCGGCTGCCGGCGTTTGCCGTCGATGCTGTACAGAGTCTGCAATTGCTGCGCGCTTCCGGCCGCACTACGCTCGACAAATTTACGGAAGCGCTGCGTTTCCGCCTCGAGCCCCAGATCAATCAATTCGTCGATGGTAAAGGCGGCATCACGCACCCAGCTATAGCGGTAGTCCCACGCCCTCTCTCCGTCGAAACCGGCCGGCAATGAAGTCGTGGGCGCGGCGATCACTGCGCCGGTAGGCGCATAGGTCAATGCCTTCAAGACGATTGCCGAACGCCGCAAAGCGGCGCCATCATCGTCGTTGCTGTTGACGCGTTTCGACCAGGTATGCCACCAGTCGATCGCCTCGCTCAAACGCGTATCGATCTCCTCCGCGTTGGGAGTCGATTGCGGTCCATCGTCGAGTGACGCCGGCGGCGCGAATTGGAGCGACAGATGCAGCCGCTGGTCGGTGTGCACCTTGGTACGCGCAAACAAGTCATACTTTCCGTCGAACGCCAACGGCATGTCGGCGAAAATAACCAGACCAGTGCTACTGCCGACGGCGGTGAACACGCCATCTCCATGCGTGCGCAGCCACGGCTTGACGGCACCGAAATCGAATCGCGGCGAGACGCGTACATCCAATTCCATGCTACCGCGCACGCCTTCGACCACGCGTAATATTTGGTGATAGGGATGCTTGTGACCGCCCTCGCGCATGGCGAAAGAGTCGGTAACGCGAACCTCGGCGTCGGCACTACGAAACGTGGTTACCAAGACCAACGTGCCATCGTGGTATTGGCGACTGGTTTGCCATTCATCGCCGCACGGACGGATTTCGCAAAAGCCGCCCTGATCCCAGTCCAACACGCGCCCGAACAAACTGTCGGAATCGAATCGCGGCAGACAACACCAATCGATCGAAGCAGTGCGCGAAATCAGCGCCGCGGAGTGACAATCGCCGATCAGCGCGTAGTCGGCGATCGGTCGATAAGGATCAATCGCAGACTGTTTTTCCTGGTGTTTACTCATGGCTCGCAGAGAGTCGGCGAATACGAAGCGAAGTATAAGTGTCGATTTTTGGAATTCAACGAAGCGCACGGGCGTAACGCGTTCTCTGCCCGCTCGCGCCGAAATGGGTTGTGGAGAAGAAAATGATGTAGTGAATTACTCAAACCATTATTTTGACCGCTGCGTGCGCGATCAACTCCAACGCAGCCATTGTGTCTTAAGCCGCGTCCCGCGCGGCCCGACGCACGCACACGTACGCTAACTTAACCGGCTAAAGCTGCGATGACGATGACCGTACAATTCCACGCAGTCATATGGCGCGAACACGCAAACGCAGCCCGCGCATGCCGTTCATTACCGTTACATGACAGTATCGTTAAACGTCGTCAAACGATGGCCGCGTATGTGCACCTGACTACGGCAGATCCGGGACAACCCCTATGCCGGCACCACGGTAACGCGTCGATGGCTTTGGCAGCGGCTGGAGCCGTGTGCGTTCCTTTGACGCCGGCGGCGACCTCCGGCACGGATCCTTTGGGCCGTAGGTTACGCTGATCCGGCGACCCAAAAAGCAGGCGCTATCCGGCGCTGCTACGCCCGTTTGGCGCCGAATATGACCGCCGGCAGGGGGGCATGCGCGCCGGCGGCACGTGGCAAACGCGCCGAAACCATGTAGAATGCCGCACAGTTACGTTAGAATTCTCTGACAAACCCGCCAGTTATATCGCGGCGCCGGAATTCGCCAGCGCGTCGGGTTACACATCAATAAACAGCAGATCGCCGGCAACACACCGGTTTGCGTCCATGAGGCTTGTATGGCAGACACCCAACTTTTTACATCTGAATCCGTTTCCGAAGGTCATCCCGACAAAATGGCCGACCAAATTTCTGACGCATTGCTCGATGCCATCATCGCGCAAGATTCACACGCGCGCGTCGCCTGCGAAACGCTGGTAAAAACCGGCATGGTGGTATTAGCCGGTGAAATTACCACCAGTGCCCGCGTGGATTACGAGCGCTTGGTGCGCGAGACCGTCAACGGCATCGGCTACAATCATTCCGATATCGGTTTCGACGGCCACACTTGTGCCGTACTGAACGCTTTGGGCGAGCAGTCGCGCGACATTAATCAGGGTGTCGACCGCGCCAGTCGCGAAGAACAAGGCGCAGGCGACCAGGGCTTGATGTTCGGCTACGCCAGTAACGAAACCGATGTCTTTATGCCGGCACCGATCACCTATGCTCATCGGCTGGTGCGACGCCAATCCGAACTACGCAAAAGCGGGACGTTGGCTTGGCTGCGCCCGGACGCCAAAAGCCAGATCACGTTTGTCTACGAAGACGGCAAGCCGGTCGGCATCGATGCCGTCGTGGTATCGACGCAACATAGCGAAGATATCGACATCGGCACACTGCGCGAAGCGGTGATGGACGAAATCATCAAGCCGGTACTGCCGGCCAAATGGTTGGATCGTTGCAAAAAGGAACATGTGCATATCAACCCAACCGGACGCTTCGTCATCGGCGGCCCAGTCGGTGACTGCGGCCTGACCGGACGCAAGATCATCGTCGACACCTATGGTGGTATGGCGCGGCACGGTGGCGGCGCATTTTCCGGCAAAGATCCGTCCAAGGTCGACCGTTCGGCCGCCTATGCCGGACGCTATGTGGCCAAGAACCTGGTCGCCGGTGGCCTGGCCGATAAATGTGAGATCCAGATCTCCTACGCCATCGGCGTCGCCGAACCGACGTCCATCAGCATCAACACATTCGGCACCCAGCACCTCGGTGAAGACAAAATCATCGCGCTCATCCGCGAGCATTTCGACTTGCGGCCGTGGGGCATTATTACCATGCTCGACCTGCTGCAGCCGCGTTACCAGCAGACCGCCGCCTATGGGCATTTCGGTCGCGACGACCTGGATCTGCCGTGGGAACGCACCGACAAGGCCCAGATGCTGCGCGAAGCCGCCGGGCTTTGAACTTTTAAGCGACGAAAACTCGACACGGAGGCCAACCGATCGTTTCTTTATCCTGGTCGGCAGCAGCCGGCCCGGGTCCAGACATTAGCGCGACGACCGCGACCGCTCCAGCGTCAGTACCCACGCTGCCCGAGTGGGCATTGCGGCTGCGATCGGCGTATATTTTAGTTATTCATTTACGATGCACCTTGAGGAGCGCTGCAGCGGCATTAGTCCGCGAGGCTCAGGGTCGCATTGTCAATTTGCTCAACCGCGCTCGTCTCGATACGGAGAGAGACTTATGAACGCTGTTATCGATTCGAAGTTCACTGACTTCAAGGTAGCCGATCTTGGGCTGGCCGACTGGGGCCGCAAGGAAATCGAGATCGCCGAAACCGAAATGCCCGGGCTGATGGCCTTGCGTGAAGAATATGGCGCGCAGAAACCGCTCAAGGGTGCGCGCGTCACCGGCAGCCTGCACATGACCATCCAGACCGCCGTGCTGATCGAAACGCTGGTTGAGTTGGGCGCCGAAGTACGCTGGGCATCATGCAACATTTTTTCGACCCAGGACCATGCCGCAGCGGCCATTGCCGCACGGGGCATCCCGGTATACGCCTGGAAGGGTGAAACACTGGACGAGTATTGGTGGTGTACCGAACAAGCGCTGAACTGGCCGGACGGCGACGGCCCCAACATGATTCTGGACGACGGTGGCGATGCTACCTTACTGGTGCATAAAGGCGTCGAATTCGAAGCCGCGGGCGCAGTACCGGAACCGAAAGCGTCTGACAACGACGAATGGAAGACCATTCTCGGCGTATTGAAGCGCAATCTGAGTGAACATCCTGGCAAGTGGACCAAGATGGCCGGCGCTCTGCGCGGCGTCACCGAGGAAACCACAACCGGGGTACACCGCCTGTATCAGATGCAGGAAAAAAATCAGCTGCTGTTTCCTGCCATGAACGTCAACGACTCCGTGACCAAGAGCAAATTCGACAACTTATATGGCTGCCGCGAATCGCTCATCGACGGTATCAAGCGCGCCACGGATGTCATGATCGCCGGTAAGATCTGTATCGTCGCCGGCTACGGCGATGTCGGCAAAGGCTGTGCACAGGCCTTCCGCGGTATGGGCGCAACGGTCTGGGTCACCGAGATCGACCCGATCTGCGCGCTGCAAGCCTCCATGGAGGGCTTCCGGGTCATTACCATGGAACAAGCGGCGCCACAGGGCGACATATTCGTCACCACCACCGGCAACGTCGATGTCATCACTCATGACCACATGGCGGCCATGAAGAACGAAGCCATCGTCTGCAACATCGGTCATTTCGATTCCGAAATCGATATCGCCGCGCTGGAAAAATACACCTGGGAAGAGATCAAGCCGCAGGTCGATCACGTAATCTTCCCGGACGGTAAGAAAATTATCGTCCTTGCCAAGGGCCGTTTGGTCAACCTGGGCTGTGCTACCGGCCATCCGAGCTTCGTTATGTCCGCCTCATTCACCAATCAGGTGATCGCGCAGATGGAACTGTTCAATCATGGCGAACGCTACGAGAACAAGGTCTATATATTACCGAAGCAGCTCGACGAAAAAGTCGCGCGCCTGCACATCCAAAAAATCGGCATCAACCTGACTCGGCTCAGCCAGGAGCAGTCGGACTATATCGGTGTACCGATAGACGGTCCATACAAGCCCGATCACTATAGGTACTGATACCCACGACGGAGACCTGCGACCTGCAGTACGGCCTTTTGCTGCACGTTGCGGGTCGCCCGAACGGGTTTGCCCGGATCGGCTGGCGGTCGGCAGTTTGGCCATCGCAGGCTTAATTTCGATTCTCCACAAGCGCCATGGAAAGATTGTTGGGATACCCATTATGACCTCGAAATCCGTTGTGCCAAAAAATATCAGTTTCGAATTTTTTCCTCCACGAACACCGGAGGGCGCCGAACAACTGCGCAAAACCAGGGAAGAATTAGGTGTCGTGAAACCGCTGTATTTCTCGGTCACGTTTGGCGCCGGCGGCAGCACACAGCAAGGCACGCTGGACGCGGTTATAGAGATCAAAGAAGCCGGATATGAGGCCGCACCGCACTTGTCGTGCATCAGCTCCAGTCGCGCCCGCTTGCGGGAAGTGTTGCAACTCTATATTGACGCCGGCCTCAAGCGCATTGTCGCCCTTCGCGGCGACATGCCTTCGGGCATGCAACGTGGCGGCGACTTCCGCTACGCGACTGAATTGGTGGAATTCATACGCGCCGAAACCGGCGATCACTTTCACATCGAGGTTGCCGCATATCCCGAAATCCACCCGCAAGCGCGCAGTGCGCACGACGATCTATGCAACTTCAAACGCAAGGTCGACGCGGGCGCCAATGGCGCTATTACGCAATATTTTTTCAATACCGACGCTTTCTTTCGTTTTATCGACGACTGCGAACGACTCGGTATAACGTTACCGATCGTGCCGGGCATCATGCCGATCACCAACTACAGCCAACTCGCGCGCTTCTCCGACATGTGCGGCGCGGAAATCCCACGCTGGTTGCGCAAACGCCTCGAAGGCTTCGGCGATGACCGCAAGAGTATTCGCGCTTATGGCGAGGAAGTCGTCAGTCGCATGTGCGATGATTTACTTAAGGCGGGTATACCGGGGCTGCATTTCTATACCATGAATCAATCGGCGGCCACACTCGCTATTTGGAAGAATCTGGGTCTGGCGGCATCCTGAATGCCGCGGGATCGCGTGCGCAGTGCTCGCGCTGTAGAGAGAATTGGGCGTCCAGACACAGGTCGAACGGCTATCGAACCAGACATGACGGATGTTACCAACAATCGGGCGCGCGTCGGCTGGCGCGAGTGGGCTTGTCTACCGGATCTCGGTATCGAGCACATCAAAGCCAAAGTGGACACCGGCGCCCGCACCTCGGCGCTGCATACGTTTGCAATCGACTTTTTCCATGACGGCGGTGCACCGATGGTGCGCTTCAAGGTCCATCCGTTACAGCAGCGTACAGATGTCGTTGCGGAATGCACAGCGCCTGTCGTCGATCAGCGCTGGGTGACTGATTCCGGTGGCCATCGCGAGGAGCGTTATGTGATCACCACTCCTATTACGCTTGGCCGTCTAACCTGGGACATCGAAATGACGCTAACCAATCGCGACACCATGCGTTTTCGGATGCTACTCGGGCGCACCGCCTTGCTCAATCGCTTCGTAGTCGATCCCGCGCACTCATACATGCACGGAAACCGGCCCACCCACGACTAATGTGTATTGTCGAGGCTCGTTATCACGAGGTCACTCTATGAAAATCGCCATTCTCTCCCGCAACCCAAAGCTTTATTCAACCCGCCGCCTTGTTGAAGCCGGCACGCAACGGGGTCATGAAGTCCAAGTACTGGATCCATTGCGCTGTTACATGAACATTACCTCGCTCAAACCGAGCATCCACTACAAAGGCAACGAACTGACCGGTTTCGATGCTGTGATTCCGCGAATAGGCGCTTCGGTCACCTTTTATGGCACGGCGGTTTTGCGGCAGTTTGAGATGATGGGCGTCTATCCCGTCAACGAATCGGTTGCCATTACGCGCTCGCGTGACAAATTACGTTCTCTGCAACTACTCGCACGCAAAGGTATCGGCCTGCCGGTGACCAGCTTTGCGCACAGTCCGGATGACGTCGACGACTTAATCAAAGAGGTCGGCGGCGCGCCGTTGGTAATTAAATTACTCGAAGGCACGCAAGGTATCGGTGTCGTTTTGGCGGAGACGCAAAAGGCGGCGGAAAGCGTCATCGAAGCCTTCATGGGTTTGAAAGCAAACATACTCGCGCAGGAATTTATCAAGGAAGCCGGCGGCGCCGACATCCGCTGTTTCGTTGTCGACGGCAAGGTCGTCGCCGCCATGCAGCGCCAAGGGCGAGAAGGTGAATTCCGCTCCAACCTGCATCGGGGCGGCACGGCCAGCCTGATAAAGATTACGCCGGAAGAGCGCTCAACCGCAGCGCGCGCGGCCGGCATCATGGGCTTGAACGTCGCCGGCGTCGACATACTGCGATCCAACCACGGGCCCGTGGTCATGGAAGTTAATTCTTCACCTGGCCTGGGTGGAATAGAAAACGCGACACAAAAAGATATCGCCGGGCAGATCATCGCCTTCATCGAGACCAATGCCAAGCCTCATCGGACGCGCACACGTGGCAAGGGCTGATCTAGACCCGGCAGAATTAGAGATTGGCGGCACGCACGTGCGCAGGGGCGAACGAGCGACCATCAGCTTCCCTGTAACAAAGCTCTACACCCATTCGCAGGTCGCCATGCCGGTGCAGGTCGTGCGCGGAAACAAGGCAGGGCCGCAGCTGTTTGTCAGCGCTGCCATTCATGGCGATGAGCTCAACGGCGTGGAGATCATCCGCCGACTGCTCAAGCTTCCGGCCTTGAAGCGCCTACGCGGCACACTGATTGCCGTTCCCGTCGTCAACGTGCACGGCTTTATCCATCACTCGCGTTACTTGCCCGACCGGCGCGACCTCAATCGCATTTTTCCTGGTTCCGAACGCGGCTCACTGGGGGCGCGCCTGGCGCATTTATTCATGACCGAAGTGGTCAGCCGCTGTACTCACGGCATCGACCTGCATACCGGCGCCATACATCGCACCAACTTGCCGCAAATCCGGGCCAATCTGGACGACGTAGAAACCAATCGACTAGCCAGGGCCTTCGGCGTTCCGGTGCTGCTCAACGCCGACGTGCGCGACAACTCACTGCGCCAAGCCGCCGCCGAGATGGGTATTCCCATGCTCCTCTATGAGGCCGGCGAAGCGTTACGTTTCGACGAGGTCTCGATCCGCGCCGGGGTGCGCGGCATCGTCAACGTGATGCGTGCGCTACATATGCTGCCGCCCTCGCGTAGCGCCCCGAGACAGATACCGGAACCGGTCTCAGCACGTTCGAGCGCTTGGGTGCGTGCGCCGGTCAGCGGCGTTCTCCGCACCATCGTGCCGTTGGGGGCGTCAGTCACACACGGCGGTTTACTGGGCATGCTTGCCGATCCATTCGGCGAGCAGGAGACCGAAATACTCTCTCCCACCGATGGCGTTGTCATCGGTCGTACCAATCTGCCGTTGGCAAACGAAGGTGATGCGCTGTTTCATATCGCCCGCTTTCGTACCTCTGAAAATGTTTCCGCGCGACTCGAGGCCTTTCAGGAGGAACATCAACTCGACGATGCCGCCGAAGAGCCCAATAGCGAAAGCCCAATTCTTTAACGCCATTTGGCACCTTGATGGCTTCTCCGCGTTTCACTATAGTGACCCATGGTTAACTCCAAGCTGCGATACCATTCGCCCCCACCCACTGCTACCGATCTATCATGAACAACGCCGACTTCATCGAACGCGACTTACGCACCATCTGGCATCCGTGTACGCAAATGAAAGACCACGAATGGCTGCCGATGATCCCCATTCGGCGAGGCGAAGGTGTCTGGCTGGAAGATTTCGACGGTAAGCGCTACCTAGACGCCATCAGTTCGTGGTGGGTCAATTTATTCGGACACGCCAATCCGCGCACCAACGCGGCCGTAAAAGCGCAAATCGATCAGCTCGAACATGTCATCATGGCCGGCTTCAGCCATGAACCCGCGCTGAAACTCTCGGAGCGGCTGGTGCAGCTTACGCCGAACGGACTGAGCCGTTGCTTCTTCGCTGACAACGGCTCATCAGCAGTCGAAGTTGCGCTGAAAATGAGTTTTCACTACTGGCATAACCACGGCCGCAACAACAAGCGTCGATTCATTACGCTCAGCAACAGCTACCACGGCGAAACGCTCGGCGCTTTAGCCGTTGGCGATGTCGAACTGTATAAACAAACCTATGCGCCATTACTCATGGATGTCATTACGGTGCCGTCGCCGGACTGCTATACGCGTGCGGCCGGCGAGACTTGCGAAGAGCACAGTTCGCGCATGTTCGAACATATGGAAAAGACCTTATCGGAGCATGCCGACGAGGTCTGTGCGGTCATCGTCGAGCCGCTGGTTCAGTGCGCCGGCAACATGCGCATGTACCACCCTATCTACTTGGAACGTTTGCGTGAAGCTTGTAGCCGTTACCAAGTACATTTGATCGCTGACGAAGTTGCTACCGGCTTTGGCCGCACGGGCACCCTGTTCGCCTGCGAGCAGGCCGGCATCAGCCCGGATTTCATGTGTTTATCGAAAGGACTAACCGGCGGCTATCTGCCGCTGTCGGTGACCATGACCAGCGATGAGATCTACTCGGCGTTCTATGACGACTATCAAAACCTGCGTGCGTTTTTGCACTCGCACAGCTTCACCGGCAATCCTTTGGGTTGTGCGGCCGCACTCGCGACCTTGGATATCTTCGCCGAGGACAATGTAATCGAAAACAATCGCTCACTGGCGCGCGCCATGTCCGATGCGTTAACCGAACTGAACCAGCATCCGCAGGTAGCCGAAGTTCGCCAGACAGGCATGATCGCCGCGGTTGAATTGGTCGCGGACAAAACAACGCGCCGCGCCTACCCCTGGCAGGAACGGCGCGGTTTGCGCGTCTATCAACACGCGTTACAACGTGGCGTGCTATTGCGCCCACTCGGCAATGTTGTGTATTTCATGCCACCCTATGTCATCACCGAAGACCAAATCAATTTTTTGGCCGAGGTGGCGCGCGAAGGTATCGGGCTGGCGGTAGCGGACTGAACCGCGCATGCGTCTGACCCGCATTCACACGCCTCAGCCATTGGCCGTCGGCGCGCTTATCGACTTGGATGGTATGAGCGCCAATCACGCCATCCGCGTGCTGCGCATGCAGGTCGGGCAGCCACTCACCGTATTCAACGGTAGCGGTGGAGAATACCACGGCACGATCGACCGCGTGGGGCGCGGAACGCTATCGCTACGCATCGATGCATTTGTTGAACAGGAAGTGGAATCCCCTCTGTCGATTACCTTGGTTCAAGCGATTTCCAAGGGCGAGCGCATGGACTACACCGTGCAGAAGGCCGTGGAGCTCGGCGTCCACGCGATCGTTCCGGTATTTTCGGCACGCGCAGTGGTGCAACTCAAGGGCGAACGATTGGACCGGCGTACCTCCCACTGGCAGGCAGTCGCGGTCAGCGCCTGCGAACAATGCGGACGCAACCGCGTACCCGACGTTCAACCGCCGCTACCTTTGAATACTTGGCTGGCCAACATTGGTAGCGTCGCCAACGCCTTCATGATGGACCCTGAGTCGAGCCGTGCGTTATCGGATTTTACGCCCGCGTGTGACCAGGCAATGGTGTTATCGGGACCGGAAGGCGGCTTTACAGCGCAGGAGGCGGATGCCGCCAGGCAGGCCGGTTTCGTTGGCGTGCGCCTAGGACCGCGCGTGTTGCGGACCGAGACCGCCGCTATCGCCATGCTGGCTGCACTGCAAACGCTGTGGGGAGACTTTCGTACCGGCTAATTATCGAGGCGGCCCGACAACGGCGACTTAGCGGCGGTAGGCTTCGCTAATCATGCGTTCGAGTGCGTCGAGATCAGGAATCAACGCCGGCTGGCCGTTTACAGTCACTTCGGTCAAGACGCCGGTGGGTGGCGTGGCAGCGTCATCCGCGGCAGCCGCAACCACGGCTTCGACGGCGCCCACCAATTGAGGAATTCCCTGCAGCACGAGGGCGAAGAACGGTAGATCCGGATTTTCGTTGAGCGTGTTGACCACGGCGATACGTTGCGCTCCCTGGGCTGGCGGCAACTCCCCACCCATAACCGCTTCGCAGGCAATCACGGGTAGCTGTTTGCCGCGCCAGGAGATTGACCCCAGCAGCCAATCGGGTCCACCTTCAACCGCTTCGGGATCCCGATAGTCGACAATTTCAGCGACCGCAGCATTCGGCAAAATCAGCGTCTTACCATGCACCGGGATCAGCAGACTCGGCACGGAAACCGTGATATCGACCATATTACGCCACACTCCGTTTGAGATAAGTTAACAGCGCCTGCGCCAAATCCTGCGGCGTGCCCGAACGATCGGCCAGACCAGCAAAACGCACGGCGTCGGCCATACTGCTTATGACGCAGGTACTTGCCTCTTGCGCCCAGATGGCGCCTCCCTTTTCAGCGATCACCCGGCAGCCGTTAAGGCCATCGTTACCCATTCCACTGAAGACGATGGCATGCGCGTTGCTACCATAGTGACTTGCCACGTCATACATCACCGCGTCGACTGATGGACTATACACGCTGCGCTGCGCCACCGGCTGCAACTCGATGCGGCCGTCGACACCAAATGCCAAGCGTTCCTCGACCGGTGCGATCAAAACGTCGCCGTTGCGTACGCGCATGCCCGCTTCGGCGCAGCAGACGTTTAACGCGGTGGCTCGCCCCAGCTGCTCGGCCAATAAACTTACAAAGCCTGCACCGATGTGCTGCGCGAGCACGAAACCAACCGGGATGTCGGCCGGCAACTCGGCCAGAAAGGCCTTGAGTGCCTGCGGACCACCGATCGATGCGCCGAGAACCCATACCGTCTCGGCGGCATCATCGCCACCGATGCGCGCAAACGTCGATGCAGACCCACCGAAAGCCGACTCATCAATTTCGAAAACATCGTCAACAAGCGGCAGCGAATTAAATTCCATAGTGCTCGTATCGCCGCCCGGTATCGCTTCGTCGCTGACCGCTGACGCGCTTTGCTCCGGCGCCGCGTTGACCGCCTTGATGTGCGCATTGGTCTCCGCGAACAAGGGTAAATCATCGATCGGCGTATCAAGGTCGGGGATTTCACACGCAGCGTCGGTTAACACTCCACCGCTCGGCACATCGTTATCGATGCTTGCCGCGGCATCGCGTTGGTCGGGTGAACGGAGTTCGGTGATTTCGGTCGGCGTCGAAGACGTTTCTTCCTTCGACGGCGGCGGCGCCGGTTTGCTGCCGGCCTGATCGTCCTTAACCAGGCCGGCCAGCTTTCCCGCCAGCCGCCGCCCCCACGCTTGACCGCTCAGACTTCCGGGCAACTGCGTAGCCGCACTGTCGTTCAGTAATATGGGTAGGTCGGTGCGGTCGAACAACTGATCGAGTAATTCTTCCTGTGCCGCATCGCCATCATCGAGATCGACCAACAGTACGTCAGCAATATCACGATCGACGCCCGCCGGCAGTCGCTGCTGCATCAGGTCATCGGGCACTACATCGAGGCCATTGTTCTGCAAAATCTGGGCTAGGCAATCCCGTTGCCTGGTCGAGCGCGAAAAGATGGCGACACGCAACGATGCCCGGTCGAGCTCAGGTATCACCCCGCGGCTCCTTTACCAACTCTTGAATGTTCTGGAGGAGATCGGTCTCCTGGAAAGGCTTGCCGAGGTACCGATTCACGCCGATTTCCTCCGCACGACGGCGGTGCTTGTCACCGGAACGTGACGTAATCATGATGATCGGGATATGTTTCAGGCGCGGCTCATTACGGATATGCGTAGCCAACTCGAATCCATCCATGCGTGGCATCTCAATATCCAGCAGCATGACATCAGGAACGTGTTCCTGCAACAGGGTAACCGCGTCGACACCATCCTTGGCGGTGACCACATGCATCTCGTTGCGCTCCAACAGACGCGTGGTTACCTTACGCACGGTAATCGAATCGTCGACCACCATGACATTGATACCCCGTTTCGGCGCCTGCACCGACTCCGGCGGCGCGATATCCATCGCCAAACGCGTCGAAATACTGACGCGGGTCAGCGCGGCGACATCGAGGATCAGGACCACCCGGCCATCGCCGAGTATAGTGGCGCCGGAAATGCCGCGCACGGTACTGATCTGCGGACCGACCGATTTGACGACGATTTCACGGCTACCGAGCAGGCCGTCCACTTGCAGCGCCATACGCCGATCACCCGAGCGCACCAGCAACACGGGAAAGACTTTAGCGCCCGCGGCAAGGTGGCCGCTGCCGGAGCCGAGTACCGCGCCCAGATTCTGCACCTGATACTCCATGCCGGCATAACTGTAGGTGGCGTTCGGCTCACTCAAGAAGTGCTCGACCTCGGCCCGCGGCAGACGCACGATACCCTCGATACTGGTCAGAGGAATGGCGTAGGTGTCTTCCGCCACGGCGACCAACAACGCCTGATTCAAGGCCAGCGTAAACGGCAAGCGTATGGTGAAAGCGGAACCGTGCTTAAGACGCGAATCGATATGCAGCGAGCCGCCCAGTTGCTTAATCTCGCTGTTGACCACGTCCATGCCAACACCACGTCCCGAGATCTGCGTAACCTGTTGCGCGGTACTGAAACCTGATTCCAAAATAAACTGTATGATGTCGTTATCGGTCAGCTGGGCGTGTTCATCCAGCAGACCCCGCTCCCTGGCCTTGGCGCGAATTGCGCCCAAATCCATACCGGCGCCGTCATCGGCCATTTGAATGACCACTTCCGCGCCCTCGCGCGTAACCGACAGCGTAATATTGCCGGTCTCGGGCTTGCCCAATTTCTTGCGCGCTTGCGGCGTCTCTATGCCGTGCGAAATAGCGTTGCGGAGCATATGTTCCAAAGGCGCCTGGATGCGGTCCAGAACCGTGCGGTCCATTTCGCCTTGGGCTCCCAAGACGTGCAACTCCGCGGTCTTACCCAACTCCTGGCAGGTCTGCCGGACCAAGCGACGCAGGCGCGGCACCAAACCGGTAAACGGCACCATGCGCGTGCGCATGAGCCCTTCCTGTAATTCGGTGTTGACGCGTGATTGCTGCAATAGCAGCGTTTCAGACTCACGCACCAGATTGCCGAGCAGGCCGTCGATGCTGGATATGTCGGCCACGCTTTCCATCAAAGCGCGCGACAACTGCTGCATTTGCGAATAGCGGTCCATCTCCAGCGGATCAAAACCCTCGTGCGCACCGCCTTCTTGTTCGTACCGGTACAAAACCTGCGCTTCGGTCTCGATCTCCAACTTGCGAAGCTGTTCGCGCAGACGTGCAACGGTCTGCCCCAGTTCCACCAGATTGAATCGGAAGGCACCGTTTTGTTGCTCAAGGCGGGCGCGGTAAATACTGACCTCGCCGGCGTAGTTAACCAGTCCATCGAGTAACTCGGCGCGCACGCGCACCATCTCTTGCGGACCTTGGGCACGCTTGGCGGCATGCTCTTCGGCGGCCTCGGCGGCAGCCCGTTCGGCCGCCGTGGGACGCACCGGGAACGGCACCACGGCTGCGGTGTGCGGCAAGGCTTCGGGCGCCGATTCCGGCTCGTCAACCGTTGCCGAAACATCGCTGTCGTCCTCGCCGGTTGTAGCAGCGGCAGCGGCCTCATCGTCCGGCGTCTGCACAGCCGGAGCGCGGCCATGACGCAAGTCTTCGAGCTCATCGACCAACTCCGGAGCCGGCTCGACCGCGCGACGCTCCTGAGTACGTTCGAGCATCATGAACAAGCGATCCAGAACACGGCGCAGCACATCAATCACCGGGCTCGAAACCGCAGCCTTACCTTCGGCGATGTCGCTGAGCAACGACTCGACGGCATGACTCAAATCACCGATGGGCGCAATCCCCGCCATGCGCGCACCACCTTTCAGCGTGTGCAACTCGCGCTGCAGCTCGACCACCAGCTCGAGGTTAGCGGTATCTTTACTCCAGCGCTGTAGAATCATTTCACTGGAATCCATGATTTCGGCGCCTTCCTCCAGGAACACCTCGACCAGCTCGGTATCGTACTCAGCCGCGGCCTGATCTTCGCCGGCGCCTGCCTGCGCGCCGCTTGCCTCGATCTGTTCCTGGCGCAGGCGATCTTCGAGACGCGCCTGTTCAGACGTACACAGCACACGTACGCGTTCGAGCAAGTCACCCCACGCTTCTAGCGGGTTCACGCCCGGGCGATTGAGGTCGCCAAGCATGCTGTAAATAGCACCAACCCCATCCACCAGGGCCGACATACCGTCCGCCGGTAGTGGCGCCTCGTTGCTCATCAACGCTTTGACGTACTTCTCCAGCAGACCACCCAACTCGGCAACACTCTTGGCGCCCGCCATGCGCGCACTACCGTGCAAGGTGTGCAGTGCGCGCACCAACGCGTCGGTGACCGCGCATTGCTGTGCGTTGGACTGACAGGCGTCGATAAATGCCTTGATCTCATCCAGATGCCCGGCCGATTCCTTGCTGAAAATATCGAACAAAGTCGGGTCCATTACCTCCGCCGGACGTGCATCCTGTTCGGACTCGTCCGCAGGCAACGCCGAACGCGCCTCCTCGGCCAACTGATCTTCGGGACTTGTCCCGGCCGCCTTCGCTGCCTCGACCAAAGCGAAACCGCGATCGGTAAGTTCCTGGACATCCACCTCGGGCGGCGTGCCTCCGCGCAGCTTGACCAATAACCCTGGCACCGCATCTGCTGCCGCGTGAATCAAGCCGACCATATCGGCATGCACCGGAATGGTTTGGTCGAGCACGCGGTTGAGCATATTTTCGATCGACCACGCCAGCTCGCCGATATCCAACGCACCGACCAGGCGACCACTACCTTTCAGGGTATGAAACGAACGTCGCACGGTCTGTAGCGGTTCAAAATTATCGGTGTCGTTTTCCCAGCGCGGCATCATTTCATTGATGGCCGCCAATTCTTCTTCAGCCTCCTCGACAAAAATATCGAGAATGTCGTCATCTATATCGTTGGCAAGCGCGGGCGGCGCCGTGAATGCTTTCGGCTCCGGCGACTCGATGGGTACGTCGGTCGCGGGTGGTGCTTCCAGCGTAATTTCTTCAATGTCGCTTTCCTCGATCGCGATCTCGGCCGGCTGTGCATCGATCTCCGCCGGCAGAGCTTCGATCTCGACACTTTCGATCGCCTCATCTTCCATCACAAACGGAGCAGCGCCAAAATCATCAGCCGCTTCGGCTACCGCCGTAACCTCATCCTCCATGACGGCGGCCGGCGTCTCGACGGGATAGCCGAGTTTTTCCAAACTTTCGTGTGCAACACGCAGAATTGACACGCCGCTGCGCCCGGGCTCATCTACCGCTTCGAGATAGTATTCGACACTCGATACGGCGTCGGCAAATTGGTCCAGTTCGTCGGCCGATGGCTGTCTGCGCTGCTGCAATAATTGTTCGCGTATGTAGTCGTTGATCGCACCCAGCAGGCGCGCAGCGTGCTCCAGCGAAATGATCTCGAGTGCACCACGTACCTGTTCGATCATCTGCGGTACGTCGGTAATCAGATCATGGTCCCACGGCGCATCGATGAACGCGATAACGGCGTCCTTAGCCTTGGCCAGACTGCCGGAGATTTCCTTCATCACCACCGACTTAATCTGCTGGAACTCCGCGCGTGGTATACGCGTAGGCGCGCCTTCCGATTCGTGCGCAGCCCTTGCTTCTTCGCTACCGCGCGCGATGCGACTCTGCATCAACCCATCCAGTGATGATTCGACAAATAACAGCGACCCGGCAATCTCCATCATTCGGGTTTCGTTTGCTTCGACTGCACCGCTGAGTATGTCGGCGACGACCGCGCCCTGCTCTTGAATTAACTTGCGCGGGATGCCCAAACCGAGCATCCCCAATGTATCCGCAACTTTACGCAGCGTCTCGACCTGCGGTTCCAGATCGCTGACTTTCGGCTCGTTGCTGCGCAGGTACAGATCAAGCGCGTCCTTGACGCTGGCCAGATCTTCACGAATGGCTTCCGACACCGTTCGCATCATGCTGAGATTCGGTCCCGCCAACCGCTCGCGCGCAGTTTCCAATTCGTTCGCACTTGGTACCATGCCGCCCAGCTTGAACTTATCCTTCACGGCGCTTACGCGTTCGCCAGCGGACGAAGCGCGCGCCACATAGTAAAGAAGATTTTTCAGTAACTCGGTCGCGTGACTGTCGGCCGATTCGGCCTCCCCATGATCAATCAAGCCTTTTATTTCGCGATCAACCTGGCCCAGCAGCTGCTTGAGCGACAGGCCTGCACTCAGCCCATCGTCCAAAAGCGCTTCGACAACGCCACCGGCAACCCACCAAAGCCGAACGACGTCGTCATGCTCACAGGCGCGTTCCAGATCAGTGAGCACTTCGCGCATTTTGCCAAGGCCGCCTTTACTGTCCTGGTCGCGATACCACGCCAACAAGCCCACCTGGAATTTATGCCTTAGCTTCTTCGCCAATTTAGCCACATTGGCGCCCGGCGTACGGCGTTCGACGTGAAGTGGCCCGGCGACCGCCAGGTCGGGTGCGAATAGCGAATTTTCCGACAATAAATTTTGTCCGCGGGCGGCGCGTAGATCGTTTAGTAGCGGAAGTAAAATCAGCGGGTCATCGGCAAGCCCGGTCTGGACGCGTTCCAGGTACTCCGGCAACTGCAAAATGGCACGCATAAGGACTTCGTAAGCTTCGTCCTTGTGCGCCACCGTATCGTCCGACAACGCTTGGGCAAGTTGCTCCATTTCTTCCGAAAACAGCGCCGCACCGTACAACTCCACCATCTGCAATGTGCCGTAGACCTGGTGTATGTAGGTGCTGCAGAAACGCAGCTGCGTGGCATCGTCGGGGTTCTCGACGTAGTCCTCGAGCGCATGCCGTGCCTGATCGAGTGTTTCGTCGATTTCCTGTTTGACCCAGCTCAGCGTACTGTAATCAATATTGTCATGCATCGTCATGCCTCAGCGTTTCCTGCCAAAACGCGCCGCTGGAATGCTAGCGTGTGCGCACACTGCACCTTGTCCATGTCCGCATGGCGCCAGTTCACCAACTCGCCCGAGCCGAGGATTAAAAGACCTCCGGGGCGCAAACGTTCGGCCAAGCGTTCGACAATTTGCTTTCGTCGCGCCCGATCGAAATAGATGAGCACGTTCTGGCAGTAGATAATGTCCATTTCCGCAAGCGGCTCGCGTTCTATATCCAATATATTCAAGCGGGCGAAGCACACGCGTTTACGCAGTTCGGCGTGTACTTGAAACCGCCCATCGTCGAGCGCTTCGAAATATTCTTCGCGCACATCGGCGTCGATATCTTTCACACGACGGACGTTGTAGATTCCACGGCGTCCGACCTGCAATGATGGTTGGCTTATGTCGCTACCCAACACGCCGAAATAGGCATCGCGGGCGCCTGCAGCACGTATGCTTTGGTCGATCACCATGGCCAGGGTGTATGCTTCTTCGCCGGTTGAACAACCGACGCTCCACGCGTGAATCGACTTGGCCCGTCCGACTCCGCGGCGGATCGTTTTGCTGACCTGCTCGCGCACCAATTCCATGGAGGACGAGTGGCGAAAAAAGCGCGTTTCATGGACCGTAAGCCGGTCGACCAGGGTGGACCATTCCAGCGCGCCGTTCACGCCGGAATTTAGCCTGTCGTAGTATTCCTGGTAGCACTCGCAACCGATTTCGCGCATACGCAAACCGAGACTGGTCACCAGGAAGGACTTGCGTTCCGGAGGGAGGACCGTGCCGGTACGCTGCTCGAGCAACTCGGTCCATTGCCGAAACTGGACATCATCCATCTCCGGCAAGGGCGCAAGAATGCCCAACTCAGCGTCCTGCACTTTTTGCGGCGCAGTGGTCACCCGTCAGCACCCAGAGTCCCTTACTGCGGCAGCTTGAAGCCGGCCACGGACTTACGCAGATCGTTGGCCAACTCGGCCAGATTACCGATCGAAGCGGCGGTCTCGTTGGTGCCGGCGGAAGTCTGCGTGGTAATCTCCTGGATCACGTTCATGGTGTCGGACGTATTCGCCGCCGCACTCGACTGCTGTGCCGCGGTCTGCGAAATGGACTCGATCAGTTCAGCCAGTCGATTCGAAACCGTTTCGATTTCCGCCAACGCCTCACCCGCGTCCTCCGACAATTGCGCACCACGCACCACACCAGCGGTGCTTTGCTCCATGGAAATGACCGCTTCATTGGTGTCGGTCTGGATGGTCTTGACCAATGCTTCGATCTGCTTGGTTGCGTTACCCGAACGCTCCGCGAGCCGTTGTACTTCGTCGGCAACCACCGCGAAGCCGCGTCCCGCCTCACCGGCCATGGCCGCCTGGATGGCGGCGTTCAAGGCCAGAATGTTGGTCTGATCGGAAATATCGTTGATCAGTTCGACGATATCGCCGATCTCCTGAGAGCTTTCACCGAGGCGCTTGATGCGCTTCGAGGTCTCCTGGATTTGCTCACGGATGGTGTCCATAGCCTGGATGGAACGGCGCACCGTTTCCGCGCCCTTATGCGCCACATTCACCGAGTGGCGCGCCACTTCGGTCGACTCGACCGAGTTCTTGGAAACCTCCTCGATCGACACCGCCATTTCATTGATGGCGGTGCTGGCCGCGGTGATCTGCTGCGCCTGGTGGTCACTGGCCTCGGCCAGATGCATGGCCGTGGCCTGCGTTTCCTGGGCCGCGGAGGACACCTGCACCGATGTTTCATTGATGGTGGTGACCAGCTTACGCAACTCATCGGTCGCACTATTGAACGCATCGGCGATTGCGCCGGTGAAGTTCTCGGTCACCTCGGCTTCGGCGGTCAAATCACCTTCGCTAAGGCCCTGGATCTGATCGAGCAAACGAATAATGGCGTCCTGGTTACGCTCATTTTCGTTTTCCGCAATCGCCGTACGACGATCGGCGTCTCGTTTCAGACCGTAGCCGAGAATGATCAAAGTGATCAACGCCACGGCACCGGCCAGCATGGCAACAATATCGAGCGGCAAGTGGTTGCTGGCTTTGGTATAGGCAGCGACCAAGTTGTCGGTTGCAGAAATCAACGCGTCGCTGTTTCCACTCACCTTGCCGGCCGCGCTCTGCACCTCGAACAGTTCCGGCGAACGCTGCAAGATCGCGCCAACCTCGTTGCTCACCGTGCCGAAATACTTGGTGACTTCTTCGAGCTTCTTACGCGCCTCGCTGTCCGTGACTTTCGCGATACCCTGGGCCGAATCGCCGCGCAACATGCCGGTCAGTACGTTACCGAAAATGGTGATGTCGCGACCGAACCGGTCGGCGGCGGTAACTGAACCCTGGCCGCCCACCAACACTTTATTGACGTTGTTGGCAATACGCTGGCTGAGCATGAGCTGCACGCTCGCCTTATAGATCTGTTGCGGCGGCGCGTTCTTGTCCACCAGAATGCCAACCACCTCATCGGAGTCCGCCAGCAACTGCGGAATCAGGTCATTAATGGAGGTGGCGTTTTTACGTATATCCAGAATCGGGCCCTGACCCTTTAGGATGGTATTGACGTTCTTGTCGAACTCACCCCAGAGTGTGCCGACACGCGCCAGCTGATCGTTCTTGATTTTCGCGGCGCTTGGCGGCAAGCCGGTAGCCTTGTTGCCATCGCGCAGCAACGCCATCGTTTCCTGAAAACGATCACGGCCTTCTTTGAGCGACTTGAATGCGCCTTGATTACCGCTAGCCGCCTCAAGCGCGTACTTGGCGATGGTTTGCGACAAGACTTTCTGTTCGCCGGCGACGGCGAGATACTCGCGATCGTATTTGGTAAGCAGCGCCACGTAGCCGAAGGTTGCCGCCATCACCACGATGGCGATCAACAGCACGGCGATGGTTACTGCGAACTGGCGGTTTGCACCCAATTTCTTGAGTGCGTCTGCGCTGAAGTTATTCATTGTTCCCGTCTCCTGACACAGGCTGGCATTACTTATCCCAACTCGAGTTCCGTAATTCAGTATCCGTATCCGCCACGCGGACACGCCCCAATGGCTTTCCCGTCATCACATCGCGACCTGCATAAACAACGGGCTTTCAGCCAGCTTACGCATGCTGAAAACCACCCAGGTGTCATCATCGACGCGAAATCCGTTGTCCAAGTAGGGCGCGAGCGCCCTATCAATCTCTGGCAGTTGCGTTGTTCGATTCTCCTGCTCGATATGACGCAATCCCATAACCTCATCCACCAACAGCCCGGCGAAAACGCCCTGATGGTTAACCACGAGTACCCGGCTACGCTTGCCGACGTCGGTACGCCGGCCCTGTAGATAGCCGTTGAGATCCATGATCGGCAGCAGGTTACCGCGCACATTGGCAATACCAAGCACCCACGCCTTCGTTCCCGGCACGCGCGACATCGCCGGCAACGTCAGAATTTCAGTGACTTCAGCGAGCGGCGCCAACAAGCGCAGCTCGCCGATACGAAAGCCGATGCCGCTCCATAGCGCCTTGACTTCTATTTGTTGCGGCAGTCCGGCGGCGTGCTCACGACTACGCCGCTCCATGTCGAGCAGTATGAGCACGGGATTCTTGCTCGATTCGCGCGCCATGACGGTGCTCACCTATGCGGCCCCCAGGGCGGCATTGATTTTGGACACCAAATCAGCCTCCTTGGCGGGCTTGGTGATATAGCCTTTGGCGCCTTGACGCATGCCCCACATCTCGTCGGTCTTCTGATCCTTGGTGGTAACGATGATCACGGGTATGGCCGCGGTGTCGGTACCCTTAGTCAACTGGCGGGTGGCCTGAAAGCCATTCAGCCCCGGCATGACGATGTCCATTAGGATCAGGTCGGGACGCTCCGTCTTCGCGACCTCGATACCTTGTTCGCCGCTGGTCGCCGAGATCGTCTCGAAACCGTTCTTTTCCAATATCGTCTTCAACACATGGATTTCGGTAGGCGAATCATCCACGATTAATATACGCGCCATTTTGCTCGTCCCCTTTTCATAGTTCGGCGAAACACTACAAAACAAAATTACTAAATCCCAGTGTGAGTATCGTTGCGTGCTGCGGTAGGTGTCGACGCCCGCCGGCCTATTGATCGCCGGCGGTTGCAGCCGAACGACGGCAACCAATATCGCAACGCCTGCGTCCAGTACATGCGACGTATCTAATCCGTTTTTTCAGCAATCCGCTTCCGTACATGGCGCTTGATGGCACCCAGCAATTCGTCTTTGGTGAAGGGTTTGGTCAGATACTGCTCGGAACCGACAATGCGCCCGCGTGCCTTATCGAACAAGCCATCCTTGCTCGATAGCATGATGACCGGCGTACGCTTGAAAACCTGGTTGTGCTTGATCAGCGCGCAGGTCTGATAGCCGTCTAGACGCGGCATCATGATGTCGACGAAGATGATATCGGGAGACTGGTCGGTGATTTTGGACAGTGCATCGAAGCCGTCGGTTGCGGTAACTACCTCGCAGCCTTCTTTCTTCAGCAACGTCTCTGCGGTACGGCGGATGGTCTTGCTGTCGTCGATGACCATGACCTTGAGTCCGGTCAGGTCATGCAGTTCGTCGATTGCCACAGCCCCTTCTAGGTGGTCAGCCACCGCGTCCGTCTCCCTGGTTCGTGCGTGATGTAGATCCATAATATTTCTATATTTTCCAAGCTGTATTTAACACATGCGCTCAATTTAAGCCAATAACCAACTAGCAATCCGTAGGTTTTGGCTCCGCTTGAGGCCGCCCGGCAGGCTTGCGCGTCCCTGCTTCCCGGTTATTCTAGCGCTGTGTCCAACAGCGAATCATCCATCAATTTCGGGTCTGCCTGGGTCGGCGGCCGTAACCGTCTCCACCTGCGCTTTGCGTCCCCGGTCACCTGTTATGGGTCATATCGGCGTCCGATCGGTAGATCTTGAGGGCCGGCACGAAATTTCGTCGTCTGCGAGCCTGTCAGACTCGGGGCTGATCTACTGCGGCAACACCGTTTTGACCGAAATGTACGTTCCCGCCCGTCAAATAACGATAGTTGTGCACCTCTAACGCGCGGACCCTTGGCCTTAATCTGGCTTCGCCTGGTTACGACCGCCCGGGCCCGACAAGCGCCCGGCGGCGCGTTGAACGTCGCCGGGGTCTTGTAACTTGACGCCAGTGGCACGAAACTTGTGCAGCTATGATCAGTCTCGGCGTCGTCATGGATCCCATCGGGTCCATCAAAATCCACAAAGACAGCACCTTCGCCATGCTCCTGGAGGCGCAGGCGCGCGGCTGGCCGCTGTATTACATGGAATTGGGCGATCTGTTTCTGCGCGACGGCGTCGCCCACGCGCGCAGCCGGCGCTTACAGGTGAGCGACGACGCCAACGCCTGGTACCAGTTCGGAGCCGAACAGGAACTGCGCCTGGGCAGCCTGGACGCGGTGCTGATGCGTAAGGACCCGCCGTTTGATACCGAGTATGTCTACGCCACTTATCTGCTGGAGCGCGCGCAGGCCGACGGCGCCCTGGTGGTCAACGACCCGCTCGGCATACGCAACGCCAACGAGAAGCTGTTCACCGCCTGGTTTACACAGTGCTGCCCGCCGACGTTGGTAGACCGCAACGCCGCGCGTATACGCGATTTTTTGCGTGAGCACGGCGACATTATCGTCAAACCTCTCGACGGCATGGGCGGCGCCTCGATATTCCGCATCGCCGCCGGCGATCCGAATACCAATGTCATCCTCGAGACCCTGACCGCGCACGGCACGCGCTTCACCATGGCGCAGCGCTTCCTGCCGGAAATCGCCGCCGGCGACAAGCGCATCCTTATGGTCGACGGCGAGCCGGTGCCCTACGCCCTGGCGCGCATCCCCGCCGCCGGCGAGACGCGTGGCAATCTGGCCGCCGGCGGGCGCGGCGTGGGCGTCGAGCTGAGCGAACGCGACCGCTGGATCTGCGCGCAAGTGGGGCCCGCTCTGCGTGAACGCGGGCTGCTATTCGTCGGTCTCGACGTAATCGGCGATTACCTCACCGAAATCAACGTCACCAGCCCGACTTGTATCCGCGAACTGGACGCCCAATACGGCCTCAATATCGCCGCCCAATTACTCGACCGGATCGAGGAAATGCGCACGTGAGAAGCGCGCGGGTAGTGTTCCAGCGCGGCTTGGCGTTCGTGCTCGCGGCGGCCTTGCTGAGCGCCTGCAGCCACCCCGACCCGGTCCAGGAGCGCAAGTTCCTGGCCATGGGTACGCTAGTGGAAATCACCCTCTACGGGGTCGATCCAAGCCGAGCCAAAACCCTCATGGACAACGTCGAGGGCCAATTCCACTACATGGAAGACACCTGGCAGCCATGGCAGCCGAGCGCATTGGCGCGCGTCAATTCGCTGCTCGGCACGACCGACTGGTTCTCGATCGCGCCGTCGGTGCGGCCATTGATCGTACGCTCGCAGGTGCTATCCAAAGAGAGTGACAATTTATTCGATCCGGCCATCGGCAAGCTGATCAAACTTTGGGGCTTCGATCAAGAACCGCGCGCACCGGGGCCGCCGCCCGACGCCAAACAGATCGCCAAGCTGGTGGCGGACAACCCACGCATGTCCGACATTCACCTGGACGGCATCCGCGCACGCAGTGACAACCCCGCCACAGTGCTCGACTTTGGCGCCTTCGCCAAGGGTTACGGCATTGATCAGACCATCGACTATTTGAAACGCGAAGGCGTACACAACGCCATCATCAACGCCGGCGGCGATCTGCGCGCGATCGGCCGGCATGGCGATCGGCCGTGGCGCATCGGCATCCGCAATCCACGCGGCGAAGGCGTGATCGCCTGGGTCGATGTCGAAGGCGACCAAAGCGTGTTCACGTCCGGCGACTATGAGCGCTTTTTCATTTACAAAGGTACGCGCTATCACCACATCATGGATCCGCGCACCGGTTATCCGGCGCGCGGCACAACCTCGGTGACGGTGATCCATAACGTGGCCGCCGACGCCGACGCCGCCGCCACCGCGCTGTTCGTCGCCGGACCCAAGGACTGGTATAGAATCGCCAAGGCCATGGGCATACATTACGTCATGCTCGTGGACAGTAGCGGTACTGTGCATATGAACCCCGCGATGGCAAAACGCATCCATTTCGAGGGCGGCAAAACGCCCAAAATCGAGCTCAGCCCGCCGCTATGACCCGAGCCGACTGGATACTCATCGTCGTTACACTGGCGTTACTGCCGTTGCTGTACGCCACTCTGTGGCAGCGTGGCGGACTCGGTGATCAGGTGGAAATCTGGGCGGCCGGACAACCGACAAAAATCTTGTCGCTCGATCAGGACCGCACCGTGCATGTACATGGCGCGCTTGGCGACAGCGTGATCAAAATCCAACACGGCAAAGCACGCTTCGTGTCCTCGCCTTGCAGCGGCAAGATTTGTATCCATTCGGGCTGGCAGTCCCACAGCGGCGAATTGGCCGCCTGCGTGCCCAACCGCGTGAGCATAGAAATCCTGGGCGGCAAGCGCAAATACGACAGCATCAACTTCTAGTCCGGCCGCCGCCTTGCCGACGCCGAACATGAAAACACTCATCGCCACCCGCGAGGATTACCTGATCGCTTGGTTGGCGGCCTTGGCGGTTACCATCCATATCGCCGAAAGCGCCTTGCCGACACCGCTGCCGGGCGTCAAACCGGGCTTAGCCAACGTCGTCACCATCGCCGTGCTGATGCGCTTCGGTTGGCGCACCGCAGTCTGGGTGGGGCTCTTGCGGGTGCTCGCCGGCAGCCTGCTGCTGGGCACCTTTCTATCGCCCACTTTTGTGCTCAGCGCCAGCGGCGCAGTCGCCAGTTTGGCGGTTTTGGGCTTGGCAATACACTTACCGGGGCGCGGTTTTGGTCCTCTTGGCTATAGTTTGCTGGCGGCGATGAGCCACATGGCGGCGCAGTTCGGGGCCGCCTACGCGCTGTTCATTCCGCATCCGGCATTGCTACATTTGTTGCCGGTTTTGATGACCGCGGCGGTGCTGTTCGGCATCGTCAACGGTATAATCGTCCGCAGCCTGTTGAAACATCTGCCGCAAGGCCACTGACCGCCGCTGGCAGTCCACCGAGGAATCCGTGTCGACGAGCGCGCCCAAAAGACCGATCATCACCTCCAGTGACCGCCTGGTCCTGACGCTGTTCCTGGCCTTGGCCTTCCACGCGCTGTTGATCTTGGGCGTAAGTTTCACGCTCACCGATCACGACAAGCCGAAGATCATCGATACCCTGGACATCACACTGGTCAACACCCGCAGTCCGAAAGCACCCGATAAAGCCGACTACCGGGCGCAGGAAAATCAGGCCGGTGGCGGCAATACCGCCAAGCGTGTACCGAAAAAAGCGCCAACCACCGTGCCGACACCCAGCAAAACACCCAGGCGCGCCACGGTCAATGCGCCGCCGACCCATCCAAAACCGCCGACGGCCAAACGTCGGCCGGTGCTGACGACGGAGAAGTCGGATCGCACAGCCGACAGCGCGCCACCGCGGCCCGAGGCAGCGCCTAAACCGCGTATCTCGGCACAACAACTGATGCAAAGCAGCACGCAGGAAATTGCGCGGCTGGAGGCCCGCACACAGCGCTCCTGGCAGATTTATTCAAACCGGCCGGACCCCAAATACATCTACGCCAACACGCGCAAGACCGAAGATGCCGCGTACCTGGAGTCCTGGACGCGTAAGGTCGAGGGTATTGGCAACCTGAATTACCCGGACGCGGCGCGCCGCAAGGGCCTGTCCGGCAGTTTAGTCATGGAAGTAACCGAGCGCGCCGATGGTAGTGTGGTGAGTGTCAAGATCATCGACTCATCGGGCCACCGCGAACTCGACGACGCCGCCATCCGCATTGTGCATCTCGCCTCGCCGTTCGCGCCGGTGCCGAGCGCGGTATTGGACGGCAAAAGCGAATTGCGCATCGTGCGCGTGTGGATGTTTACCAGCGGCAACGAACTTGTAGGACGTTGACGCAGCGTACTTGATCGGTTGCGCCGATCTACCGGATACTATACGCCATGACGGCTAGCACCGATCTTACCAATCACTTTCTTATCGCCATGCCCCGACTGGCGGACCCGAATTTCTTTCATACGGTCACCTATATCTGCGAACATACTGCAGAGGGCGCGCTCGGTATCGTCATCAACCGCCCCCTGGAGTTGACCCTGGGCGAAATCCTTGAACACATGGAAATCCAGACACCGGACGGCGGCATCGCCGCACGGCCGGTATACATGGGTGGTCCGGTACAGCGCGAGCGCGGCTTCGTGCTCCACCATCCGACCGCCGAGTGGGAATCGACCCTGTCGGTCACGGATCGCATCGGCTTGACCACATCGCGCGACATTCTCGCCGCCATCGCTCGCGGTGAGGGGCCTAAGCGCGCCTTGATCGCGCTCGGCTACGCCGGCTGGGGCGCCGGGCAACTGGAACGCGAACTGGCCGACAACGCTTGGTTGAGCGGTCCGGCCGACGACAACGTGCTGTTCGACACCCCCGACGATGATCGCTGGCGGCAAGCCGCCGCACTACTCGGCGTCGATTTGAATCTTCTCTCCGGCGATGCCGGACACGCTTGAGCATGCCGGCCGACATTGATGACAGCGCTCGGGCAACGCACTTTGATCGCCTTCGATTTCGGCACCCGCAAGATCGGTGTCGCGGTCGGGCAGGAAATCACCGCCACCGCCAGCGCTCTGACGACGCTGCATGCGGCGCAAAATCGTCCCGACTGGGACGCCATCGACAAGCTGTTGAAACAGTGGCAGCCCGACGCATTGGTGGTTGGCGTGCCGGTATCGATGGACGACCGCGAGCACACGATGACCCGCGCCGCGCGCCGTTTCGGACGCCAGTTGCACGGCCGCTTCGGTTTGCCGGTTTTCGAGGCCGAAGAGCGCCTAAGTTCACGCGAGGCGCGCGAAGTGACCACGCGTGCGCGCGCGGCCGGCACGCGCGGCAAGGTACGCCGGGGCGACCTCGACCCGGTAGCGGCACAAATCATCCTGCAGGACTGGCTGCAGCGCCGGCAGGAGTCCAGCGGTGACTGACGACAACGAAGTTGAGCAAATTATCGGCGAGATGGCGCAGCAGTTGCGTGCCCTACTGACTCGGCGCGGTATCGACGACCCGCTCTTGGTCGGCATCCATACCGGCGGCGTCTGGATCGCCGAGCACTTGCACCGGAGTCTCGTATTGAGCGAAAAGCTGGGCACTTTGGATATCTCGTTCTATCGCGACGATTTTACCCGTATCGGTATGAACCCACAGGTAAAGCCTTCCGAACTGCCGTTCAGCGTCGACGACCGCCATATCATACTGGTCGACGACGTACTATTTACCGGCCGCACCGTACGCGCGGCCATGAACGAAATTTTCGACTACGGCCGACCCTCTTCGATCTTATTGGTGACGCTGGTTGATCGCGGCGGACGCGAGCTACCCATACAAGCCAACGTCGTCGGCAAGCGGCTGGCGCTGGAACCCGGCCAACAGGTTAAACTGACCGGCCCGGAGCCCTTGCATCTCACCATTTCAGCCGTCAGCGAGCGCGGCGCCGGGCGCCGGGATGCATAAGCTCAGCAAACCATGAATAACGATAACAACACGACCACGGGGACCTTCGCCAGCGGCACCGACGCGCGATTGTCGGCTACCGCAGGTGGAGGAACGCAGCGAATATGAATTTGCAGATCGACGATCAGGGCCGACTACGCCACTTCTTGTCAGTCGACGGTCTCAACCGCGACATTCTGGTCGACATACTTGACGCCGCAGAATCGTTTGCCGGTGTACCCGAGCAAACCGTCAAAAAAGTCCCGCTGCTGCGCGGCAAGACCATCGTCAACCTATTCTTCGAGGCCAGTACACGCACACGCACGACCTTTGAACTGGCCGCCAAACGCCTGTCGGCGGACGTGCTCAATATCAATATCAACGCCTCCAGTGCGGTCAAGGGCGAGACCTTGCTGGATACGCTGCGTAACTTGGAGGCTATGCACTGCGACATGTTCGTGGTGCGCCATGCCGACAGCGGCGCCGCACACTTCATGGCCGCACACGTGCAGCCGCATGTTGCCGTCATCAACGCCGGCGACGGCCGCCATGCGCACCCGACCCAGGCCATGCTGGACATGTTCACCATTCGGCGACAAAAAGGTGACTTTGGTCCGTTATGCGTCGCCATCGTCGGCGACATACTGCATTCACGCGTGGCCCGCTCGCAGATCCAGGCGCTCAACATGCTCGGCGCCGGCGAAGTGCGCGTGGTCGCACCGCGCACCTTATTGCCGCTCGAGGTCGAGAGCCTCGGTGTACGCGCCTTTACCGATCTCAAACAAGGCATCCATGACGCCGACGTGATCATGATGCTGCGCCTGCAGCGCGAGCGCATGCAGGGTGCCCTGCTACCCAGCGCGCACGAGTATTTCTATCGCTACGGATTGACCGAAAAACGCCTCAGCCATGCCAAAGACGACGCCATCGTCATGCATCCTGGGCCGATCAATCGCGGCGTCGAAATGGACTCACAGGTCGCCGACGGTCCGCGCTCGGTCATCCTGCAGCAGGTCTCGCACGGCATTGCCGTGCGCATGGCGGTCATGTCCATGGCCATGCGCAGCCGCGAAGCCGCGGCACGGGAGGCGACGTGATGCGCAGCGTGATTCGTAACGGCCACGTGGTCGATCCCGTCAATCAGATCGACAGAATCTGCGACGTCTACATCGCCGATAAACGCATCGTCGCGGTCGGCGCCGCGCCGGACGGCTTCAGCGCCGAGCACGAGATCGACGCCGGCGGCCAAGTCGTCTGTCCCGGTCTGGTGGATCTTTGCGCGCGACTGCGCGAACCGGGGCACGAACACAAAGCCACTATTGCTTCGGAGACCGCGGCCGCCGCGGCCGCCGGCATCACCACGTTGTGCTGCCCACCGGATACCGACCCTATTATCGACACACCTGCGGTAGCGCAATTGGTACGTCGACGCGCGCAACAGGCCGGGCACGCGCGCCTGGTGCCGCTCGGCGCACTGACGCACGGTTTGGCCGGCGAACAATTGAGCGAAATGGCGGAGTTGCTGGAGGCCGGCTGCGTCGGTGTTGGCAATGTCGGCGGTATGGTCAACAGTCAGATCATGCGCCGCGCGATGGAGTATGCCTCCACTCAAGGACTGACGGTTTTTTTGACGCCGGAGGATCCATGGTTACGTAACAACGGTTGCGCGCATGAAGGCGCGGTAGCCACTCGCCTCGGCCTGCCGGGAATTCCGGAAGCAGCCGAGACCGCGGCTGTGGCGCGCGACTTGGCGCTCATTGCACAAACCGGCGTGCGCGCACATTTCTGTCGCTTGTCGACCGCGCGAGCGGTGCGCATGATTGCGCGTGCGCGGTATGACGGCTTGCCCGTGAGCGCCGATGTCGCCGCGCACCAATTGGCATTGACCGAGCTCGACACCGCGCAATTCGACAGCAACTGTCACGTCAATCCACCGCTGCGCACCGAGCGCGACCGCGAGGGATTGTGCGACGGCGTCGTGCATGACGCCATCAGCGCCATCTGTTCTGACCATCAACCGCACGAGGCGGACGCCAAGCAGGCGCCGTTTTGCGCCACTGCGGCCGGCATCTCCGGACTGGGAACGTTGTTACCGTTGACGTTGCGATTGGTGCATAACGGCAGCCTCGACTTGACGCAAGCCATTGCGCGGCTGACCTGTGGCCCGGCCGAGATTCTGCACATTGACGCCGGCAGCCTGACGCCAGGTGTGCTGGCCGACGTGTGTATATTCGATCCACAGGCGCATTGGACCTTGCGCACCGCGGACATGGTCAGCCGCGGCCGTAACACGCCGTTCGTCGGTTGGGAATTCGACGGCCGCGTCAATTACACCTTGCTGGCCGGTAGAATGGTATTCAAGCGCGCAAATTGACCGCCTCGACACCATCACCGACCATGCTCAGCCAACACGATACGTGACCAATCATGAAACCAGCCCAGCGCGACACCATTGCCATCGAGGATGCCAAGGTCCTCACGCATCAAAGCTACGCCGGCGACCAATATATCTTGCGCCTGCACGCGCCGGAGTGCGCGCAGCGCGCCGAGGCCGGTAGTTTCGTCCACCTGCAGTGCGACACGCTGTTGCCCATGCGTCGCCCGTTGTCGATCATGCGCGCCTCAGCCGAGGCCGGCTGGGTGGATCTGCTGTACAAGAACGTCGGCCACGGCACGGCGCTACTGGCCAAACGCCAAGTCGGCGAAACCATCAGCCTCATGGGCCCGATCGGCCGAGCCTTTCAAGCGCATGCGGAACGACCGCGGACCCTGTTGATCGGCGGCGGCGTAGGCATTCCGCCGATGGTGTTTTTGGCCGAAAGCCTGATGCGCACGCGCGCAGCGTTTGCGCCGCTGGTGCTTATGGGCTCGGAAGTGCCGTTCCCGTTCACGCTTCGGCCTTCGGAGATCCTGGTGCCGGGCATGCCCGACGGCGTCATCGCCGCCATGCCGCTGATGGAAGACTGGGGCGTGGCCAGCCGTCTGGCCAGTCAACAAGAGTTCGCCGGTTGCTACCAGGGTTACGTCACTGATTTGGCGCGCGCCTGGCTCGATCGGCTGGATGAGCGCGGTCTGGCGCAAGTCGAGATATTCGCTTGCGGCCCGCACCCGATGTTGCAAGCGGTGGCCCGACTGGCAGGCGACTACCGGCTACCGTGTCAGGTGTCGCTGGAAGAATTCATGGCCTGCGCGGTGGGTGGCTGCGCCGGCTGTACGGTCGAAGTGCGCACCGAACACGGTCCGGCCATGAAACGCGTGTGTGTCGACGGCCCGGTATTCGACGCTGCGGCCGTATTCCCGGACTGAGAGACGCGCCGCGCGCGCGGCGCTCAGCGCGTCGCGTCTTCGACGATCGACACACCATCCATGGCTTCGGCAAACCGTTCCGGATCGCCGCCACCAAGCTTGATCATGAGTCGCACTTCGTTGGCCGAGTCGGCGTAGGCGATCGCGTCCTCGTAGCTGATACTACCGGCGGCATGCAGTTCGTAGAGCGCCTGATCGAAGGTCTTCATGCCCTGCTGGGCGGATTTCTTCATCAATTCCTTGAGCTTGTGGACCTCGCCCTTACGGATGATATCAGCAGCCAGCGGCGTATTGATGAGCGTCTCGACCGCCACACGCCGACCCTTGCCATCAGGCTGCGGGATGAGTTGCTGGGCGACAATGGCCTTGAGATTGAGCGACAAGTCCATTAGCAACTGCGAGCGACGATCCTCCGGAAAGAAGTTGATAATGCGATCGAGCGCCTGGTTGGCATTGTTGGCGTGCAAGGTACACAGGCATAAATGCCCGGTCTCGGCAAATGCGATAGCGTAATCCATGGTTTCGCGCGCGCGTACCTCGCCGATGAGGATGACATCGGGTGCTTGGCGCAAGGTATTGCGCAGCGCCACTTCAAAATTCTCGGTATCGATACCGACTTCACGCTGTGTGATGATGCAACCGCCGTGCTGATGCACGTACTCGATCGGATCTTCGATGGTGACGATGTGGCCGGTGCTGTTCTGATTTCGATAACCGATCATGGCCGCCAATGAGGTTGACTTGCCCGAGCCGGTGGCGCCGACCATGATGACCAGACCGCGCTTGACCATGGCCAGATTCTTGGTGATCGGCGGCAGGTAGAGTTCTTCCACCTTCGGAATGCGTGTCTCGATGCGGCGCAACACCATGCCGGCGAAATTTCGTTGGATGAAGGCGCTAACGCGAAAGCGTCCGACGCCGCTGGCACTGATGGCGAAATTGCACTCCCGCGTACGCTCGAATTCCTTGCGCTGCTCCGCGTTCATGACGCTAAACACCACCTCACGCGCCTGATCGGGCGTGAGTGTGTTCTGCGCCACGGGCGCAATCTTACCGTTGACCTTCATGGAAGGCGCGACGCCGGCGGTGATGAACAAATCCGACGCCTTTTTGCTGACCATCAACTTGAGCAGTGAATTGAAATCCATATCGACCCCTTGGTAACTATAATATGCTCCGCGTCAACGAAACATGTCTTTGTTTTGAGCACGGACCAGCGCGTCCTGCTTGCTGACCATACCTTTGGCAACCAACTGTTGTAAGTGCTGATCCAGGGTCTGCATGCCCTGGTTCTGGCCAGTCTGTATGGCCGAATACATCTGTGCAACTTTGTCTTCGCGGATCAAGTTACGGATCGCCGGCGTGCCGATCATGATCTCCCAGGCGGCCGTACGGCCACCGCCGACGCGTTTGAGCAAGGTCTGCGAAATAACCGCGCGCAGCGACTCTGAAAGCATCGAGCGCACCATGTCTTTCTCGCCGCCCGGAAATACGTCGATCACACGGTCGATGGTCTTGGCCGCCGACGAGGTGTGCAGGGTGCCAAATACCAAGTGACCGGTCTCGGCCGCCGTCAAGGCCAAACGAATGGTTTCGAGGTCACGCATCTCGCCGACCAGAATGATGTCCGGGTCTTCGCGCAGCGCCGAACGCAATGCCTCGGAAAAGCCGAGCGTATCGCGATGCACCTCGCGTTGATTGACCAGGCACTTCTTGCTTTGGTGCACGAATTCGATCGGATCCTCGATAGTCAAAACATGCGCAAACTGGCTTTCGTTGACGAAATTCATCATCGCCGCCAAGGTGGTCGACTTGCCGGAGCCGGTCGGCCCGGTCACCAGCACCAGTCCGCGCGGGTTCATGGAAACTTCCTGAAACACTTTCGGGCAGCCCAGATCCTCGAGACTGAGAATGTTTGAAGGAATGGTACGAAACACCGCACCGGCGCCGCGATTCTGATTGAAAGCGTTGACGCGGAAACGCGCCAAGCCCGGTATCTCGAACGAAAAATCAGTCTCGAAGAACTCTTCAAAGTCCTTACGCTGCTTGTCATTCATGATGTCGTAAATCAGGCCGTGTACGGTTTTGTGGTCCAGCGCCGGAACATTGATGCGCCGAATATCACCGTCGACGCGAATCATGGGCGGCAAGCCGGCCGACAAATGCAGGTCCGAAGCATTATTTTTCACCGCAAACGCAAGCAACTCCGCAATATCCATTTAACGTAACCCCCGGCAACAGAAAAACTCGAGAAGCGTGGCTTCACATCCACGTGTGTTAGATTTATCGTTGCTTGCGGCGAATTCTTAAACCACGGCGCCGTCGTTTAACACCCAACGAGTATAGCTTCCCCATAAATTCAACACCATGCCGAACATTATCGAGAATTTGCGAATCGTTCTGGCGCGTATCGCCCAAGCCGAGCGCAGCGCCGGACGCACGCCGGGCGCCGTCCAACTGCTGGCGGTCAGCAAGGGACACCAGGCGGCCGATATCCGCGCCGCTTTCGCGGCCGGGCAGCGGCGCTTCGGCGAAAGTTACCTGCAGGAGGCCATGGACAAGATGGCGGCGCTGACCGATTTGGCGCTCGAGTGGCACTTCATCGGGCCCGTCCAGTCCAATAAAACAAAAAACATCGCTGAACACTTTGACTGGATTCACAGTATCGACCGCGACAAAGTCGCGCTGCGCCTCAATCAGCATCGCCCGGCGCATTTGCCGCCCTTGGCGGCTTGCATCCAGGTCAATATCAGCGGCGAGGCGAGCAAATCGGGCGTCGAACCCGGCCATTTGCACGATCTCGCCAAACTGGTCAACGCCCAGCCGCGCTTGCAGCTGCGTGGACTCATGGCCATCCCGGCCGCCGGCGATGGCCTCGATGGCCGGCAACGCGCATTTCGCCATCTGCGCCAGCTCGCGGAGCGCCTGGGCCGACAAGGTGTGGCGCTCGACACCCTGTCCATGGGCATGAGCGACGACCTGGAAGCGGCGGTCGCCGAAGGCGCCACGCTGGTACGGGTCGGTACTGCGATATTCGGTGCGCGCGACCGTAAGGGTTGAACAAGCGACTACCGCCGCGTTGTCGTCGCGGCGCGCGATGCGCTAGACTGTAGCGCCTTTGCGCAAGCCGCTGGATCAAAAAAATCATGCAAAATCCGACTATTGCCTTTATCGGCGGTGGCAACATGGCTGCCAGCCTGATCGGCGGTCTGATCGCCGACGGTTGGAATGCCGAACGCATCCACGTAGCCGAACCGAACGACGCTCAGCGCGAGCGCGTACGTAGCCGTTATGCGGTGCAAACCGGCAGTGACAACCACGCCGCCATCGCCGACGCCGAGGTCATCGTACTGGCGGTCAAACCGCAGTTGATCAAAGCCGTAGCCGAGCAGCTGGCCGCCGACCTGGCGCGTCGCCCGAGCCTGATTCTGTCTATCGCTGCGGGCGTGCGCGAGCCGGACCTGCGGCGCTGGCTGGGAGGCGACGCGGCGGTGGTGCGCACCATGCCGAATACGCCGGCATTGGTACAGAGCGGCGCCACCGTATTGTTCGCCAACGCGCACGTCAGCGCGCTACAGCGCGACATGGCCGAATCGGTGATGCGCGCCGTCGGCCTGACGCTTTGGGTCGAAGACGAAACCTTGATGGACGCCGTGACCGCGCTGTCAGGTAGCGGCCCGGCCTATTTTTTTCTGCTTATGGAGGCACTTGAAGAAGCCGGCAGGCATCTTGGCCTGGCACCGCAGCAAGCCCGCCTGCTGACCATACAGACGGCGCTGGGGGCCGCCAAGATGGCCATCGAGAGCAGCGACGGCCCGGCTGAATTGCGCCAGCGGGTGACCTCGCCCGGCGGCACTACCGAGCGCGCCCTGGCGGTCCTCGAACAGGGCAACCTGCGCGGTCTCATACAAACCGCCCTGGACGCGGCGCACACGCGTTCGGCGGAGTTGGCAACCATGTTGGGGGACAAATGAACGGCTACTTCTCACAAGCCGGCGTGTTTTTAATCGGCGTCGTTTTCGGCTTCTATATCCTTATGGTTATGTTGCGCTTTCTGCTACAAGCGGTACGCGCCGATTTTTATAACCCGCTGTCCCAGTTCATCGTAAAATTCACGACGCCGGTACTCAGGCCGCTACGGCGCATCATTCCGGGGGTGGGTGGAGTCGACCTGGCCGCCATCGTGCTGCTGTTGCTGCTGCAGATCGCCGAGATCTATTTGATCGCACTGCTCACCGCGCAGAACCTTCATCCCCTGGTGGTGCTGGTATTCGCCATTGGCAAGCTGGTGACCACGGCGTTGTACATTTTCATCATCGCCATTATCGTGCAGGCGGTCCTGAGCTGGGTACAGCCCGGCGCCTATAATCCGATGACGGTCGTGATTCAGCAGCTGACCAACCCCATCCTGCGCCCTATACGCGGCTTCGTGCCGGTGTTCTCCGGCCTTGATTTGTCGCCACTGGTAGCGCTGGTGATACTCAATTTGATCGTGCTGGCGATTCCGCATTTGCAAGCTGGACTGCTGCAACTACTACTCGGATGAATACCCGCGCGGCGCGCTGGAAGGGCGAGGATTTACTACTCTGCGTGCATGTGCAGACACGCGCGCGAGGCGACGAATTAGCTGGTTTGCATGGCAATGCCCTAAAAGTCCGCATCACCCCACCCGCCGTTGACGGTCAGGCCAACCGTCACTTAATCGCCTTTCTGGCCAAGACATTTGGCGTCGGTCGTGCTCAAATCGAACTGCTTGGCGGCCACCACGGTCGCGACAAGCGGCTGCGGATACAGCGACCTGCCCGTATCCCGGTAGCGCTAAACGGCATATTGTGACCGTCGTCACAATTTGCAGGAAGTCCGACCGGGCGCGTCGGCCGTCTGCCTTATACTGACCCATCGCGGCGAAGCTTTTGGTTCACACTCAAGAGTTTGCGCAGGGAGCCGATACCGGGCTATACCGGTACTGGGGGCAGAATTAAAGGGTATTGGGGGAGATGGACGCACAATGACGGTCGAAAACCACTTTCAGGCGCAGATCACCGCCTTCGATCAATGGAAGATCCAACTCGTCGCCGCCATCCAAGATTTTCAGGATTGGCTCGATGATGGCGAGCCCAACAACGGCGAACATACCTTGCGCGTGTTCGAAGCCATGGAAGCGCTACGTAGCGACCGGCTGAACATCGCCTTCGTGGCCGAATTCTCGCGCGGCAAAACCGAGCTGATCAACGCCATCTTCTTCGCCGATCACGGCCGTCGCCTGCTGCCTTCCGAGGCCGGTCGCACCACCATGTGCCCGACCGAGTTATTTTACGACCGTGACGCCGATCGCGCCTACGTACGTCTGCTGCCGATCGAAACACGTGACGAAGACACCAGTGTCGCCGAGTACAAACACGATCCAGTGTATTGGACCACCGTGCCGCTCGATCTCGATTCCGTCGAACAGATGGAAACCGCGTTGCAGGAAGTCGTCCGCACCAAGACCGTAAGCGTACAGGAAGCCAAACGCCTGGGGCTGTACAGCCCGGAGATGTACCCGCACCTGACCGAGCACGGCAAAGAGCCGACCGAAGTCGAAATCCCGATGTGGCGGCATGCGCTGATCAGTTTTCCGCATCCGCTGCTCAAGCAGGGCTTGGTCATCCTCGACACCCCCGGCCTCAATGCGCTCGGCAGCGAGCCCGAATTGACGATGAAGATGCTGCCCTCGGCACAGGCGATATTGTTCGTATTGGCGGCCGATACCGGCGTCACCCGCAGCGACCTCGACGTCTGGCAGTACCACATCGACGGCGCGCGGCGCAGCCGCCGCCAAAAAGGTGTCGCGGTCGTACTGAACAAGATCGATACCATGTGGGACGAGTTGCGCGGCGCCAATTCCATACTGGCCAGCATCGATTCCCAGGTACGTAAAACCGCCACCATGCTCGGCGTCGAAGCGCGTTCGATCTTTCCTGTTTCGGCACAGAAAGGACTGCTGGCCAAGGTTCGCAACGATCAAGAACTACTCGCCCGCAGCCGCTTGGGCGGGCTCGAAGATTACCTGTGCAACGAAGTCCTGCCCGCACGTGAGGCCATTCTACGCGAGAACATCATCAGCGAACTGGGCGGCCTGATTGAGGAACAGCACGACGTGCTGCGCACGCGCGCCGAGAACCTGCGCCGCCAACACAAAGAGCTGCGCAACCTCAGCGGCAAGAATGCCGACGTCATCCTGCATTTAATGCGCAAAACGCGCGAGGAACAGACTACCTACCAGAAGAACGTCGAAAGCTTCCAGGCCAGCCATCGATTGTTACAGCGCCAGGCGACGAGTTTGCTCGACACCCTGAGCCCCGAGGCCATCGACCAACTCATCGGTAATACCCGTCGCGCCATGCTCGGCAGCTGGACAACGGGCGGGCTCAAGCGTGGTATGAAAACGTTCTTCGACGGCGCCCGCGCGACCGTGGAACAGTCGGTAGAGCAAGCCGACCAGGCGCGTCGTTTGGTGTTGGCGATTTATAAGAAATTTCATGTCGAACACGGACTGCCTGCGATTACACCACGCACCTTCTCGGTCAAATCCTATACCGAGCAAATGGCCAGCCTGTACGAGGAAGCCGATGCATTCCGCAAGAGCCCGGTGACCACCATGACCGAACAAGGTTTGGTGATCAAAAAATTCTTTATCAATCTGGTAAGCCAGGCGCGCGACGTCTTCTTCAAGGCGCACAAGGACGCCGAAGCGTGGTTACGCGAGGTCATGAATCCGCTCATCGCGCAAATCAAGGAACATAAACACATGATGGAACGGCGGCTGAAGACCTTGCGCAAGATCAACGAGTCGCGCGACACCCTGGACGGAAAACTGAAGGAATTGGAGCACGAAATCGCCGCCCTGCAAACACGAATCGACGCCTTGATCGACATCCGCGAGCGCGTCTCGAGACCGCCCTCGTACCAGTCCTGTAGCGCCGCCTGAAGCCGGGGCGTACGGCCACGGCTTTGCGCCATCTCGGAGCAACAACATTGGAACGACCCGAGCTTTGCTTGAGCTATAGTAGGGTTGAACGCTACCCCAGGAGGTCGCCAATGAAACCCTTCGCATTTCACCCGCTGACGCTGCTATTAGCCGTTGTCGCCGCGTTTCCCGCTGTTTCGCAGGCGGAACAGGCCATGAAATTCGGCAAATACATCATCCATTACAACACCGTGCAGACCAGTTTCCTAACCCCTAAAGTAGCCCGCGACTACCATATTACGCGCAGCCACTACCGTGGAATGCTCAATATCTCGATACAGGAACGTACCGAAAAGGGTTTCAAATCGACCGCTGCCGACGTTAGCGCCCGTGCGGTCAATCTTACCGGCCAGATCAAGGACATTGGCATGCGCCAAGTGACCGACGGCGACGCCATCTATTACATCGGCGAATTTCCGGTCGAGAACGAGGAAGTACTGAACTTTACCGTGCGCGTGATCCTGCCGGGGTCGGGCGCCGACGTGTTGCGTTTTCGGGAGCAATTTTTTACCCGTTGAATCGTGCCCGGCGCGTTTCGCGCCGGGCACACTGAATCGCAAGAGGAAACCGCTCGTGGTGGGGAAGCGTCAACAATCGAACGGCCGGGCAAATACGGTAGTTGGTCCATTCGGGCGTTTGCGTTCCTGCTTGCTGGCGATGATAGGCGCTCTGCTGCTGACCGGCGCCTATCCGGTTTCGGCGTCCGATATTGCCAGCGTCGAGGCCGGCGCGCAGCAGCGGCCACTGACTATGGGCATACTGCCGTTCATGAGTCCGATCGCGCTGCTGAAGCGCTTCGCGCCGTTACGTGACTATCTGAGCCGACAACTCGATCGGCCCGTGCTGCTGGAAACCGCATACGACTTTCCAGCCTTTTTTCGCCGTACCTTGCAACAGCGTTACGATATCGTCTACACGGCGCCGCATTTTGTACCGCCGGCGCTTGCCAGCGGAGCCTACACACTACAAGCGACCTATGCCCGGCCACTATCGGCGGTACTGCTCGTACGTACCGACGGCCCGATCGCCAAGGTCGCGGATTTGGCCGGACGCGTGGTTGCGACACCGCCGCCGGAGGCTTTGGTGACCATCGTCGGACGCGCCATGCTGGACAAAAGCGGGCTTACCGGCAAGCGCGCACCGTTGTATCGCAATTACCGCAGCCATAACGCCGCCTATCAAGCGGTCGAGGGCGGTGAAGCGGCCGCGGCGGTGGTCGCGGTCAACGTTGTGCAGGTACCGCAGTTGGCGCAAGCCCACTTGCGCATCCTCACGCGCAGCGCCGACCTGCCGGCAGTCGGCTTTCTCACCTCTAATCACCTCTCAGAGGCGCTGCAACACCGCATCGGCGCGGCACTCGTCGCGCTCAGGCACGACGAGGCGGGACATAAAATTCTGCGTGCCGTGCGTGACCCGATCAGCGGTTATCGGTGGGCCAAGCCATCCGAGTTCGCGGCGTTGACGAAATATCTGCCGGCCTGTGCGCTGGCGGACCCAGCTTCGCAACTGGGATGTCCCTACTGATGCGCCTACGCCTTGCCACACGCCTGATATTCGCCGTGGTCGTCATCGAGGCCGTCATGCTGAGCGTGCTGGTGTGGAACAGCGTGCGCCTGATTGGCTCCAGTCACGCCGAATTGCTGGAGCGCTCCACCCGTGAGCAAAGCATCTTGCTGGCCAATTCGCTCGCCCCCGGGCTGGCCTTCGATGACCGCGCCACGCTCAGGGATGTGCTGTCTCTGCTGCGTGACAATCCGATTCTGGTGTATGCGGCCGTGTACAGCCGCGACGGACGCATGCTTGCCTCGCTGGGTAAGCCACCGGCACGCGACAAACGAGCCATCGACCACACGTATAAGCAAGCCCAGTCCGACGGCGTGTTCGACGTCGATCGCCCCATCGCAGTTGCCGGACAGCGCCTGGGCGACCTGCGCGTCGGCTATTCCATTGCGGCGGTCGAGCACCTCACCAACAAAACGCGCACGCAAAACACCGCCATCGCGGCACTGGAACTACTCCTGAGTATCATCGCCACGGTAACCCTGGGATTGGTGTTGACGCGCAATCTACGGCAACTGGAAAGTGGCGCTCGTGCGCTGCGCCGCGGCGAGCTGCACCACCGTATTGATATTCGTTCGAACGACGAAATCGGTGATCTTTCCGCCGCATTCAACGACTTGGCAGAACATCTAGAACAAACGCGTTCGGCACTGAGTCACGAACATACCGCACTCGAACGGGAAAAGCGCCACCTCGACACCCTGCTCAACGGCGTGCATGCAGTGGTGTGGGAAGCCGACGCCACCACGCAGCAGTTCACCTACGTCAGCCGCGAGGCCGAAAACCTGCTCGGCTACACCCAGGAACAATGGCTCAAACCCAACTTTCTCAGTCTCCACCTACATGTGGAAGACCGCGCCTGGGTGCTGCGCGAACTCGAAACGCGCTCGCAGCAGGGCGGCCCATTCACCATGGATTTTCGGATTTTCAATGCCGGCGGCCGCTGCTTATGGGTGCGCGACATCGCCGCCAGCGATCCGCGCGATCCCGGCCGCGGCATCATTCGCGGCTTGATGATCGACATTACCGACGAAAAGGCCGCCGACGAACGTATCCTGTATCTGGCCGAACATGACGCCCTCACCAGTCTCTACAACCGCCGCCGCTTCCAAGAGGAACTCGAGCACCATATTTCTTATGCGCTGCGCTATCAACACGAAGGCGGCCTGCTTTTCGTCGACCTGGATCAGTTCAAATACATCAACGATTCATTCGGCCATCAGCAAGGCGACGAATTTCTGGTACAAGTAGCCAATCGGCTCAACAGTAAGCTGCGCAGCACCGACGTACTGGGGCGCCTGGGCGGCGACGAATTCGGCGTCGTGCTGCCGCAGACCACGCGTGCGGAGGCTGAACAGGTCGCCGCGGCGTTATTAGCGGCCCTGACCGAACATGACGTGGAAGTACACAACGGCGGCTATGCCCACATCAGCGCCAGCATCGGCATCGTTCTGTTCCCGGCGCACGGCACCACGGCCAGCGAGTTGCTGGCGCGCGCCGACACCGCCATGTACTTGGCCAAGGACCGCGGCCGCAACCAGTGCCACGTATTTGACGAGCAAGACCGCAACGTGGCCCGCATGCGCGCCAAGATCCACTGGGAAGAACGCATCCGCGGGGCCTTACAGAAAAACCAATTCGTGCTCCACTACCAGCCGGTCGTCGACCTTGCCTCCGGCGCCATCAGTCATCATGAGGCGTTGTTGCGCATGCGCGACGAAGATGGTTCGCTGATCGCCCCGGGCGCCTTCCTGGAGGTAGCCGAACGTTTTGGCCTCATCCGTGACATTGACCATTGGGTGCTCGCCACCACCATCCGCGAACAGGCCGAAAGTCAGCGCCGAGGGCACCCGATTTGCGTCGCCGTCAACCTCTCCGGTCGACATTTCGGGCGTACCGAAGTGCTGCAACTGGTACGCCGGGCTATCGAGGAACACGGCGCCGATCCGCACAATATCATCTTCGAAGTTACCGAGACCGCGGCCGTGGAAAACCTGGCGGAAGCACGCGTATTTATCGATGCGTTGCGAGGTCTCGGCTGCCGTTTCGCCTTAGACGACTTCGGTATCGGCTTTTCGTCCTTCTATTATCTGAAAAATTTGCCGGTCGACTACGTCAAAATCGACGGCAGTTTCGTGCTCAATCTGCACACCGACAGCACAGACGCGATCTTCGTCAAAGCCATTGCCGACCTCGCTCACGGCCTCGGTATCATCACCATCGCCGAGTGCATCGAACATGCCGAAGTCATGGATATACTGCGCACCATCGGCATCGACATGGGTCAGGGTTATTACATAGGCCGGCCGGGCGCACAAATCGCCTCCGGCGTCGAGCCAAGACGCATCGGCAACCAATAGCGACCAAGCGCCGGCGCCACGCTGGCGCCGGCGCGCCTACAGACTCTGCAGCAGTCCGGCCGACGCCATGACCAGGGTGTAGATACCGAACGCCAAAACCAACACACCGGCGACCGCACGTGCGCCGCGCCGTTGCACCAGTGCGGCTAAGCGGGTGGCAGACATACCCATGGCGAACAGCAGCGGCAAAGTGCCAACACCAAAGCTCAACATCAACAGTGCGCCGCGCGCCGAACTACCGGCCGCTATCGCCCAAATCAGCACCGAATAGACCAAACCGCACGGCAGCCACCCCCATAACAGACCCAACGCGAATGCCTGCCCGGGACTGTGCACCGGCAACAATCGCCGCCCAAACGGCTGAATCCGTCGCCAAATCACGCCACCAGCGCGCTCGATCACTCGTATGCCGCTCCACCAACCGGCCAGATACAATCCGAGTGCGGACATAAACAAGCCCGCCAACAACTGTAAAATCTGCTGCGCGTGATGCACTGAGGTAAGGTTGGCCGCCAACACACCGACACCACCCATGAGTGCGCCAGCTAACGTATAACTGCAAATCCTGCCGAGGTTATACGCCAATATATAGGGCAGTCCGGCGGTGCGGCGCGCGCGCACCGACTCGGGCAAGCCAAAGCTCAGCGCACCCACTATGCCGCCACACATGCCAACACAGTGCACGCCGCCTAACAGACCGACCAAGAACGCGGATAGAAATGTGGCATCAACAGGCATTGGCAGAGGTGACGAGAACGCGCAAAAAGCCTTTATTTACCGGCTCGCATATGTCCCAATATAACTACGTTTGTGCTATCTTAGCCAGCGGTATCTAAACTTGTACCTATTTGAGAGAGGAGCGACGAATGGCTGTGAAAAAGAAAACTGCCACCAAAAAGAAGACCGCGAAGCGCGCCGTAGCGACCAAGCCCGCGGTCAAAACCATCAAGGAAGCGATGACCAAAACTCAAATGATGAGCACGATCGCGGAGCAAACTGGTCTGACCAAAAAGAACGTCCAGTCCGTGTTCGACTCGCTTACCAGCATCGTCAATGGTCATATCAAGAAGGGCGGCGCTGGCACCGTCACTGTGCCAGGCCTGATGAAAATCAAAACCGTCCGCAAGCCTGCTACCAAAGCGCGCAAAGGTAACAACCCGTTTACGGGTGAGCCAACCATATTTAAGGCCAAGCCCGCACGCACCGTCGTCAAGATCGCCCCACTGAAGTCACTGAAGGACATGGCCAACTGAGAGCCATCGTGTCTTTAGAGAGAAACAGCCCCGGCATCGTCCGGGGCTGTTTTTTTAGGGGTCCGGCGCATGATGATAACTACTGAGCCAACCGCGTAGCATCGAGTGATTAGTACCAGCGGCGGATTACTTGGGCGCGGGCGAAGCATCGATCGGTCGGCGTAGCACGCGCGCCGACATGACTAAGTTCTCATTGAAAACACATGACGTAATGGTCGGCGCAAAAACGAAATGCGAGTACGCGAATCGATCACGGCCCGGCTGTGCGGCACATCAGTTTTGCCGATTCAGCGCTTTATGCTTCGCATGCATGAAGTCGACATGCGCGACGTGTAGAAGATCGGCAATCTTGCGAATGACGTGTTCTTCATACTTGTCCAACTCACCGTCGGCAAGACTCACCGACCACAACAACTCGACGATATCTTTTTTCTGCTCCATCGAAAATTGATGATCGACCAGTTGGGTGAATGGAAAAAGCGAAACTGCACCCTCGGCCTCGCGTTCGGCCTGACCAACGAGCTGCTCGGCATCGGCAGGCCCGAGATCGAATAAGCGGCGCAACGCATCGGCAGCCGCGGCGCGTTCCTGGTCGCTGACATGCATGTCGGCCCGACTGATTTCCATCAGCAGAGTGGCCATAGCCAAATGCAGGTCATGCTGCTCATCCTTGCTGCCGGACCCACCGGCCCCGCCTTGCAGACGATCTTCCAAAAATTTACGCATGCGGTCCAGCACGCCTGACCCCCTATTGTTACCGTAGAACGCCCCACCATAAGAAAATGCAGCGCTCGAGACAAGTTACCACTTTCTAAACATTACGCCGGCGCGTTTGCTTTGCGGCCGAGCTGGATCATAATAGACGTCAGCTCCCGTCGCGATTGAGGCAACCGACATGATCAGCGAGTCTCCCTCATTGTTGGTCGGCGCGGCGCTGTCGCTATTTCTGTTGCTGGCGCCGCTGGCCGGCCGCGCCGACAGCCTGGAGAACCGTATCCGCGCGGCGCGCCTACCTTCGACCACTACAGCACAGTTGGCGGTGTTGGCCGGCGATGCCGCGTGGCAGGTTCGCGCAGCGGTAGCCAGCAATCGCCGCGCCGGCGCCAAACTGCTCGACCGCTTGGCGCGCGACCCCGAAATCGCGGTGCGTATTGCGGTGGCCACCAATTTATCCACCTCGGAGGCTACCTTCATGCTGCTCGCCAATGACCCCAGCCCGGTGGTGCGCAGCGTCGTGGCGCGCTTCGAGTACGTGCCGCCGGATGTCCTCGACGTGCTGGCCAGCGACCCCGATCCGTCGGTCCGACTGGAAGTGGCGCGCGCCTATAACACTCGCCGCGCCACGCTCGAGAAACTGGCCCAGGACAGCTACGACGACATCCGCATCACGGCTTTGCAACAGTTATCCGCGCAGGACCAGTAGCGCGCAGGACTTAGGCGGCGCACGCGGCGTTCGCCCGCACGCCGCTAAGAGTTTGGCCCCGGCAAATGCTGCAGCAGTGCATCACGCAATGCGTTGAGCTGACCGTGGAAGAAATGATCGGCCTGCGGCAGCGCCGCCCATTGCGGCGGCTGCGCAAGTGAATGCGCCCAGCGGCGCACGTCGTCAGGCGGCACCACATCGTCGCGTTCGCCCTGTACCAACAGCCACGGGCAAGTGGGCAGCCGCAGGGCGGCAAAGTCGAACAAATTCACCGGCGGCGCCACCGTGATGATGCGTTGCACCTGTTCGCTACAACCCTCGCGCAATACTACGTAGGCGCCAAACGAGAAGCCGGCCAGCCAAATTCGCCGTTGCGGCAGGTGTTTGCGCACCCATGCGAGCACGGCGCGCAAATCCTCGGTTTCGCCGACGGCGTTGTCATAGCTGCCGTCGCTAGCGCCGACACCACGGAAGTTGAAACGCAATGCCGGCAGACCGAGTTCGTTAAAGGTCTTGGCTAAATAATGCACCACCTTGTTGCGCATGCTACCGCCATGCAGAGGATGCGGGTGGCATAGCACGGCGATGGCATCACCGCGCTCATCGGCCGGACACGACATCAGCACCTCAAGGCTGCCGGCCGGGCCCGGAATCGAACGCATATCGCTCGGGCAGCCAAATTCGGCGGCTACTGCGCCGCTGGGGTCGGAATCGATGGAAGATGAAGTCATGGCAACTGCCTTGGGTGCACGGCGAATGAGGGACGCCGCGGCGGGCGCATGATGGTGGTGTTAATGATGCCCGCTATAACCGAATTCCGTCGCCACCGCAGAGTGCTGCGCAACATAGTCGGCCTTGACGTAATCCTTGGCGTCCAAGTTATCTTGCAGGGTGTCTTTAAGCTTGACCATATCGGCCATCAACGCATACAAATCGGCTGGCGAGCGCTTTTTCAAGTGTGTCGACAACTGCTCAGCGGCGCGGTTGAACTGGCCAATATAGACATTGTGTTGTTTGACTTCCGCCTGAAAGGCGTCGAGGTCTTTCTGATAACGCGCCGCGCGACCGGATGCCTCCCACTTTTGGTCGAACTCGGCTTGCGTCATACTGCCCTTGGCGAGTTGCGCCCGGGCGCGCTCCAGCTCGCTGCGCTGCTTCTCCAAGCCGGCCTTCTCGCTATCGAGCTTTTGCCGCTGACGGTCAACACGGGCTCGCATGTCCATTAATTGGCCAAAACGAGCATGGTAGTTGGTCAAATTCTGGATCAATGCCCGCACCGGCACGGCATCCTTGGGATCACCCTGTGGCGTGCGATTCTGACAGCCGGCAAGCGCTGCCAATACCGGGACTGCCAGCAGCAAAATTTTGGGCGATCGCATCAAAACCTCAGAACGGCGGCGGGAATAACGCGCCGCGCCGCATTTACCGGCGACGGACACTGACAATGGCTGGGAATTATACCAGTTAAGACCGCCCGCACCCAAGCGCGCGGCCGATGCGGTCAAAGTTCGCGCTCGATACCGTTGCGCTCGGCGCGCTCGGTGAGCCACTCGTTGTAACAGGCCAGATCAAGCCAATCCCATTCGGCCGCGGCAACGTTGCTCACGCGGCCATCGAGATATTCAATAATGACGCGCGCCAGCTTGCCGGCCACGTACAGCAACACTTTGACTTTGACTAATTGTCCCGCGACATTGATGTAATAATAGCCGGGCACCGGCTTGTTTCGTTGCGTCATGCACCGCCCCCGTTGACGATTAATTTAGTGGGACCACTCCCTGGGTGTGTGCCCAGCGATCATTTACGGTCTTCAGTTCAACCGCATTTCGATTCGCCGCAGTTCAGACAAGTCATACAACCATCCATCTGAATCACAGCCTTGGTGCTGCATTTGACGCACAACTGCGCGCCTTCGGGAAAATCCGCGCACTCGTCCGACTTGGCGCGTTCGGACAAGGAGGCATATTGTGCTCGCTTCTCCGCCACCAGCTTCTGCTGGTGCTCGTCCAGTCCGTCGTCTTTGAGCAATCCAATCATGCGCAGATGGCATTCGATCGCATCGCCGATTTCAGCCACCAGCGACGGCATGTATTTGCCACCCTTCTTGAAATAGCCACCGCGCGGATCGAATACGGAGCGCATTTCCTCGACCAAAAACGTGACGTCGCCGCCTTTGCGAAACACCGCCGATATAATCCGGGTCAAGGCCACGATCCATTGGAAATGGTCCATATTCTTGGAGTTGATGAAAATCTCGAACGGCCGCCGTAGCTCGTGCTCGGTGCCGGCGTTGAGAATGACGTCGTTGATGGTGACGTACAACGCATGTTCGGACAATGGCGTCTTAATCTTGTAGGTCGAGCCGAGCAGCATCTCCGGCCGTTCCAATTTTTCTGTGAGCTGCACGACATTGGATTCTTGCGCCAACGGCGCTTCGGGCGCTGGCGTCTCGTCATCCCGCACAACGTTGTATTTGACGATCTTGTTCTCGATTTTGGTAGCCATACCGGTCACCCCTCAATAATTTTTTTCGGCGCCGCTCACGATCCGATTCGCCGTCACAAATCCGATGTTTACCGCGGTGCGCTACTCATCTGTACGCCACATATTCCATGCCGGGACTCGCGCTAGAACTTGCCGTAATAACCTTCTTTCAAGGCGTCGTAGAGGTTGGCGGCGCTATGAATTTCACCGTCGTATTCGATCTCCTCATTACCCTTGAATTCGGCTACCGAGCCGTCGTCGAGCGTGAAGCGGTAGGTAGTGTTGGCCAAATCTTTCTCCTTGACCAGCACGCCCTGAAACGCCTCGGGATTAAAGCGGAATGTGGTGCAACCTTTCAAGCCCTTCTGGTAAGCGTACCGATAAATATCCTTAAAATCCTCGTACGGATAATCAGTCGGCACGTTGGCCGTCTTCGAGATCGACGAGTCGATCCAAATCTGCGCCGCCGCCTGGATATCCACATGTTCGCGCGGCGTGATGTCTTCCGCGGTAATAAAATAATCAGGCAACTGCTCCTCCGGGTTGGCGCTCTCCGGCAACGCCTTTTCGTTGATCAATTCCCGATAGGCCAGCAACTCGAAGGAATAGACATCGACCTTTTCCTTGGTCTTGCGCCCCGAGCGAATCACGTTGCGGAAATAGTGGTGCGCGAAACTCGGCTCGATACCGTTGCTGGCGTTATTGGCCAATGACAGCGAAATAGTGCCGGTCGGCGCGATCGAACTGTGATGCGTAAAGCGCGCACCCACCTCGGCCAATTCGCTGACCAAGCCCGGATCAGCCTCCGCTATACGCTGCATATAGCGGCTGTAGCGCGCGTGCAGCACCTTGCCTTTGACGCGGTCGCCGATACGGTAACCGTCCTGCGTCATTTCCGGACGCCGGCGCAACATTTCCGCATCGACCTCGAATTCTTCTTCCATGATCGGTGCCGCACCTTTTTCACGCGCCAACTCCAGCGCTTCGCGCCAGCCGGCCAGCGCCAACTCACGCGACACACGTTCGGTAAATTCGACCGACTCGGGCGACCCGTATTTCATACGTAACATGGTCAGAGTCGAACCCAAACCCAGAAAGCCCATGCCATGGCGGCGCTTGCGCAAAATTTCGTCACGCTGACCCTGCAACGGCAGGCCGTTGATCTCGACCACGTTGTCGAGCATGCGGGTGAAAATTCCCACCGCCTTGGCGAACTCGTCCCAATCAAAATTGGCTTTGTCGCCGAACGGTTCACGCACGAACTTGGTCAGATTGACCGAGCCGAGCAGACACGAGCCGTACGGCGGCAGCGGTTGTTCGCCACAGTTGTGTGCATACAAACCGTTGGCATCGAAGGCATTGACGCCCGGCACTTGTACGTCAAACACGTCTTCGATGCCCTCCGGCGTGATGGCCGTCACCCGTGCAGTGAAGCGCTCCCGATTGAGCCGACGCTGGTAGGTATTCAGTAGCTGACGCAGACGCGCGGCCTTAGTGCTATCCGAAAAGCCAACGAGATCGCGGAAGCGGCTCAGGTTCTGACCACTGATAACCAGTTCGTGTTGCGACCGTGTAGCGTATTCAGCGTAGCCACCCTTACCGTCCGGGAGCTGTCTGACGCCGGCGGCGCGGCGGTTCTGATAGAGCGCCGAAGCCATGCCGAGACGCAACAACATGCGTTGTACCGCTTCCAGGCGAGCCAAATCGGACTGTGACAGTCGCACGCTCACACCCTTGGCCTGCGAACCTTGCACCGAGCCGTCGGCATCGAACAAGCCGCGCAGAAAACCGCGATAGAACTCGCTGGAGCAACGCTCGAGCTGGGCTGTAATCGCTTTATCACCGGGCCGCATACCGAGCGCAAACGCCATGTCGCGTAATGCTGCGGACTTGAGACGGTATTCACCCCGGCCCTCGATCTCGTGCCAGCCTTGGAAATCGCTACGGTGCGACAGGCTTTTCGTCGCGCGTTGCGCATGATCCATAATGCCTCGCACGCCGGCAGCGACCGCCGCTTGGCGGTCATTGACCGCTAACGCCGGTTGCCATACCGACAACACCGCGGCGTCCTTGTTCAGCGTACCGTCGCCCACCAGCAAACCGACCAGATAACCTTCGTCGCCGCCATGGTCGCCCGCCCATGCGCTATTGGTGCGGTGGTCATTCAACAGCACACGATCGCCGGGCTCGAGCTCCCCCGCCGCACACCATTCGGTATCGGTGGCGTAGCGGCTGAACCGGGTGACGCGGCGAACGCGATGATCCTGCGTCAGGCGCAAACTGTAACCCTCCGCGGTGCATAAACGGATAACCGGTTTGGTCGCCGTCCGAAAGAAGCCTTCTGCACCGCTGGCGTGATCGACGCCGTCTACACGCGCCGCGAATTGCGTGCCGACCAGCTCTCGTACCTGGCGCGGACCACGGCCGGTATGCACCCAGGTATCTGCCGTTACACAAGGATTGGTGGCGCGGATATTCTCGCAAAACCAGTTGTTGTTCATCTCATTGACCTTGTCGATGAGAATGAAGCCCGGTTCGGCGAAGTCGTAGGTCGACGCCATGATCATGTCCCACAGGCGCCGCGCGCGCACCGTGCGATAGATCCGGCAGGCCACGCGCCCGTCCTCGCCGACGGCGTAGTCGGCCTTGTACGGCCAATCACGCCACACCACCTGCTGCGGATCCTGCAGGTCGATCTCGCCGGCCTCGACTTCTTTCGCCTTGATCGGAAACGCCAGTTGCCAGTCGCTGTCGTCCTGCACCGCCTGCATGAATTCCTGCGTGATCAGCAGCGATAAGTTGAACTGCCGCAAGCGGCCGTCCTCGCGCTTGGCACGAATAAAATCGGTGACATCCGGATGACCGATATCGAAGGTCGCCATCTGCGCGCCGCGCCGGCCGCCGGCCGACGACACGGTAAAGCACATCTTGTCGTAGATATCCATGAACGACAGCGGCCCGGAGGTATAAGCGCCGGCGCCGGAAACGTAGCCGCCGCGCGGGCGCAGGGTCGAGAACTCGTAGCCGATGCCGCAACCGGCCTTCAGCGTCAGGCCGGCCTCATGCACCTTCTCAAGGATATCGTCCATGGAGTCTTCGATGATGCCGGAGACGGTGCAATTGATGGTCGAGGTAGCCGGTTTGTGTTCCCAGGCGCCGGCATTGGAGGTAATGCGCCCGGCCGGGATGGCGCCGTGGCGTAGCGCCCACAAGAATTGCTCGAACCAGTATTCGCGCTTCTCGCCCGGCTCTTCGACTTCGGCCAGCGCCGCGGCGATGCGGCGGTAGGTATCGTCCAACTCGGCGTCGATGGCGACGCCGTCTTTGGTTTTTAATCGGTATTTCTTATCCCAGATATCCAGCGATGCGGATTGATACGGTATTTCAGCGGTGCGTCCGGAGACGGCTTTCAGGTGCGCAGATTTCATCGTGCGACGGATCCCCTTTGCTGTAGTTATTAGGCTCTAAGCTGTCGATGCGCCTTGTGTCGGACACCATCCGGTGCCGCAGGGATATCGAAAACGGGAATACACAAGATATTGTGTATGGGCGTCAAGATTAGGCAGACCTTGGCGCACTGTCAAGCCGTCTCGATGGGTAAATTCGTTTAAATTTTAACCAACAAAATCATATAGTTATTAATATTTCTTTTAATTTCAGCCAGATACGGCGGGCGCATACAGCGGGTACACCCAACACTATATCTTGTGGCGTTGCGCTACACCATCACCAACCGACAAACGGTCCTCCATCGAGTGCAAACCGCGCTCTTGAAATGCGCTGCGGCGCCTTCATGTTATCGAGTATCGCAACGGCGGATGATTCCGCCCATTCAACACATGAGGAGACGACCATGGCTATGACCCGCTATGAACCTTGGACCTTGTTCAACCAGTTTTCGAACGAACTCAACCGTTTGCTCGAACAGCGCACACCGCGCATGACCGACGAGCAGGGCAATATCGTCGCCAGCGACTGGGTGCCGGCGGTCGACATCAAGGAAGAGGACGAACGCTTCCTGATTCATGCCGACATCCCCGGCGTCGACCCCAACGATATCGACGTACATATGGAGAAAGGCATTCTCAGCATTAGCGGCCGGCGTGAGTCGGAAGTCCGCAGCGAGCAGGACGGCTACAAACGCGTCGAACGTTCGCGCGGCAGCTTCCTGCGCCGATTCAGCCTGCCCGACACCGCCGACGCCGACAAGATCGTGGCAAAATGCAAGAATGGCGTGCTCGAAGTCACCATCCCCAAGCACGAGGCCTTGCAGCCGCGCAAGATCGCGGTGGAACACTAACGACCAGGGCACGCCAGGGACGGCGGGCGTCCGGACCCGCCAGGGACGGTGGGTCCGGCGCGGTTGCGGGAGCGCATGATCGAATCGTTTAATACGTTTACGGGAGTCACCCCATGACTACATTGCATCAGTTGCAGCAAGGACTGGAGCGCGCCTGGGATTGGGTCTCCGAAGGTTGGACACAATTACGGCAGCGCGCCGACCAGGCGCTGACGCGGTTTCAACCGTCCGGCCGGCGTGATGATATGCAAACGGTTGCCGATCAGGCCATCGACGGCGCCGCGCGCTGGGGCTTGCTGGCCGCCGAAGTGCGCGATGAGGACGACGAGGTCGTCGTGCGCTTGGAAGCGCCGGGCTTGGAATCGGACGACTTCGAGCTTTTTGCCCAAGGCGATATGCTGGTGGTGCGCGGCGAAAAGCGCATCGAGCGCACGCAGCGGCAAGGCGCATATCATATTCGTGAATGCGCCTACGGCGCCTTCGAGCGCGCCATTCCGTTGCCGGCAACGGTCGACGACTCGCGTGCCAAAGCGCGCTATCGACGCGGCGTACTGCATGTACGTCTTCCCAAGACTCCGGCTGCCATGCGCCGCCGAATCGATATAAAGGCTGACTGACTATGAGAAGAGTATTGACCGCCCTGACCTGCCTGCTGTTGATCAGCGCCGGCGGGAGCAACGTCGCGCTGGCCGCCATTCCGGCAGAAGTCAACGGCCAACTGCTGCCGTCACTGGCGCCGATGCTGCAGAAGGTGGTGCCGGGCGTGGTCAATATCTCGACCGAAGGCAAGGTGCAGGTACGCGATCCGTTCTTCGACGATCCGCTGTTCCGCCGCTTCTTCGGCATGCCGCAGCAGCCACGCACCGAGCAGGTTCACAGCCTCGGTTCGGGTGTCATCATCGACGCCGCCAAGGGATATGTGCTGACCAACAACCACGTCATCACGCGCGCCGACAAGATCACCGTCATTCTGCAAGACGGTCGGCGCTTCAATGCCAAATTGATCGGCACGGACCCCGAATCGGATGTCGCCGTAGTGCAGATCCCGGCCAAAAATCTCACCGCCGTGCCGGTCGGTGATTCCGATAAGTTGCGCGTCGGCGATTTTGTCGTCGCCATCGGCGACCCGTTCGGTCTCGGCCAAAGCGTGACTTCGGGCATCGTCAGTGGCCTGGGTCGCTCCGGGCTCGGCATCGAGGGCTATGAAGACTTCATTCAGACCGATGCCTCGATCAACCCCGGCAACTCCGGCGGCGCCTTGGTCAATTTGCGTGGGCAGTTGATCGGCATCAACACCGCCATTCTGTCGCGCAGCGGCGGCAACATCGGCATCGGTTTCGCCATCCCGATCGACATGGCGCGCCAGATCATGGACCAATTGATCAAACACGGCCATGTGCGCCGCGGTCTGCTCGGCGTGCAGGTACAAAACCTGACGCCGGAGTTGGCGCAGGCGTTCCACATCCGGCAGCGTTCCGGCGCCGTGGTTACGCGCGTCACGCCCAACTCATCGGCCGCCAAGGTCGGCATCAAGGCCGGCGATATCATCATCGCCGCCAACGGTCACGAAGTGTCCAGCGCATCCAAACTGCGTAACACCATCGGTCTGCTCAGCGTCGGCGACAAGGTCCGTTTCGATATCCTGCGCAACGGCAAAGCGATGACCCTATCCCCGGTCATCACACAACAGAAGCTGGTCAAACTGGACGCCGGCTCGGTAGATCAACGGCTGGCGGGTATCACGCTCGGCAACATACCGGAGAATTCGCCGCAATACAGCAACGTCAGCGGCGTCGTCGTTATCGCCTCAAAGCCGGGCAGTCCGGCGTGGCAAACCGGCTTACGCAAGGGCGACGTCATCGTTTCGGTCAATCATCAGCAGGTACGCGACGTGGCGCAGTTCAAGCACGCCATGCAATCCGGCGCGCAACAAATCCTGTTGAATATCCGTCGCGGTGACAACGCCCTGTTTCTGATCTTGCGCTGACGGCCCGGACCGCGGCTCGCGCGGCAGTTCACATGGTCAGCTTGCGGCAGCTATGCGCTAGCCGCAGCGGCAACTTGCGCCCGTAACCGAAATCGATCCGCTCATCATCGTCGGCCGGGGTATCAATAGGCGGCTCAATGACCCTGTATTTCCTGGCGGTGTGGCGCTGCCGCAGCGGCCGCGCCCGGCGAGTTGTGACAATTGTTTTCGATTGCGCCGCCGCTGGGGCCCGGCATAACGTATACAGTATGAACATGCACACACACCCGACAGGCTGACCGGTGCCCGCTGGCCTGCACCAAATCCTCATGATCGAAGACGACGTGGATATCCGCGATATCGCCCAGCTCGCCCTGGAGAGCATGGGTGGATACCAAGTCCACGCGTTTGCTTCCGGCGAGGAAGCCCTGCGTCACGTGCCCGAACTGGCACCGGACCTGGTTTTGCTCGACGTCATGATGCCGGGGCTGGATGGACCGGCGACGCTGGCCAAACTGCGTGAACTACCCACCTGCGCCGCCACGCCGGTGATCTTCATGACCGCCCGCGCGAGCGCCAGTGAACGCAAAGGCTACCTCGAACTGGGCGCCATCGAGGTCATCAAAAAACCCTTCGACGCGCTAACCCTGGCGACCACCGTTAAAGAGATATGGGATCGCAAAGTAATCGACCGCGACCGCAGCGCCTCGACTGAAACACCGACGGACTCAACTCACTCACCGCCATAAGCGTTTCGGCATCGACTGCGACCGAGGCGCGCGAACTCGACTGGGCGACAGACGTAAGCGCGCATGGTTTGTGTAGGCACTGGTTCATGCGTACCTACATGCACGCAGATCACGACCTCGACACCTAGCACCCTGTAGGCACGGATTCATCCGTGCATCTCACAGAACCCGGATTGCTCGATGTATTGGATATGGCTCGTTAGGCCCGCGGCATCCTTCCCGCTACCCGGATCGCGTACCCGATAACACCGAACCACGTAGGCACGGATTCATCCGTGCATCTCACGGTACCCGGATTGCTCGATGCGTTGGATGCGGCCCACTAGACCCGCCGCATCCTTCCCGCTACCCGGTCGCGTACCCGATAACACCGAACCACGTAGGCACGGATTCATCCGTGCATAACGCCCAAACCACCGAGCGTTCGATTTCCCGCCTTCGAAGGCGCCTGCCACCTGCCCCCCTGCACTTCAAAAATCCATCTTTATAGGCCCCAACGGCTCAAACCGCAGCATCGGCGACCGGCCCGAGCGGGCTTTTTCGTCCACGGGTAGCCCGAAACGCCTCTCGCACCCCACCCCCCGGTTGCTCCGCTCGCGCTTCAGCCGCGCCAAATATCCGCCGCCCATAGCCCTTCTAATTCATCTGGTTTTTTGCCACTATGGACCGAGATCGCATTAGGGACCCACCATGCGAAACACGGAAGTTCGGTGCTTTGCAGGGCGGTAGCGTGCCTACTGCCGCACACTGGCGATCCAAACGCCACCGCCGTGAACCAACCACCCTGCCCACGCGGCACGAACATCATTAACACACATGCGCCACGAGCGCGCGTGCGCAATCGCGCCGCTTATGGCTCGATATCAACAATATGTTTTTCGCTACGCCGTCCGCTCACGCGCGCGCCAACCTTGTTGGTTTAGCCTTTTCGCGATTCGCCGGTGTGAGTATTGCCGTTTATGCCGCGCGCAATATACGGACAACGTCCGTGATTAAACACGGACAGTTTCCGTCTGGTTACTGTTAGACGATAAATGCAGGTACAGCATATGAGCAGGATAATAATCACGGACCTAACGAGATTCTCCAATAGAGAAATATTATGTACGGCTGGCATTGACACCGATACCGGCCAATGTATTCGTCCTATGCCCTATCTAAATGCAAATAGATGCAAAGAGCTTAATATGCTTCCAGGAGCTATTCTCGCAGGCGAATTCACGAGGCCCCAGCATGTAGATCCCCCTCATGTCGAAGATATGAATTACAGCAACCTTACGTACAACGGCCAATGTGAGTCAGAGGAGTTTCGTAATTTACTTTCTGGCTCTGCGTATCAAACAATTGAAGAAGGATTTGCGGTAGAGCTCGAAGATCGCCACAAGCACATACCTCGTGAATCGGCGCCAAAAAGATCATTGATAACTATTAGGGCGGAGCCAAATGGGATTAGGATTGTTCAGGATCAATATAACGAAACCAAAATCAAAGCGCATATAACTGATGCCTCTGGAAGGGAGTATAGCTTTCTGTCAGTTACAGACCTTGGTCTGCACAGCTACGCAGAAAATCATTACAATGAAGCTGGTAATTATATGGATTTGAATAGCCTTATTCATTCTCAGGATGAAGTGTATGTGCGCATAGGGTTGAGTCGTTTCTATGAAGCACCAAATGGAAGAGCTGGGTATTGGATGCAGGTAAATGGGATATATAGCTTTCCTGATTATTTTGAAACCGCTAGAAGGTATGAATAACCTCCAATGGAAACATATACTGTAGGTTTTACTCAGAAATCTGCGGAACGCTTTTTTGATTTATTAAAAAGCAATGATATTGCTCGTGTTATAGATGTTCGCTTGAATAACATCTCTCAATTATCAGGTTTTGCCAAGAGAGATGACTTGAAGTTCTTTTTACGTGCTTTATGTGATGCTGATTATATTCATTTAAAGGAGTTGGCTCCGACAAAAGATATTTTAGATGCATATAAGAAAAAGATTATTACTTGGGAGGCATATGAGGATAAATTCCTTAATTTGATCTCGCAGCGAAATATTGAGCGTTCAATAGACAAACCGCTGCTTGATAGAGGGTGCCTGCTATGCAGTGAGCAAAAGCCGCACCATTGTCATCGTCGTCTAGTTGTCGAATACCTAAATCAGTATTGGGGTTCTAATATAGAAGTGGTACATCTGATATGAGCATTCATCAAGCGCCAACTGTTCTAGTCGCATATCCTAAAGGTTTTTCCAACTACCGAAAGTTTGAGGAAAAGGTATCAAATATATTGTCGGGCCTTTCCGCGTTCCATCTCGCCTTTATTGCGGATGATAACCAATTTATCTCTAGATATTTCTCATCAGATATGCGACTTATAGATACGCCAAGTCATGTTGATGTGAATCACATCGAAGGCATCACGCACGCTATCATATTTAATGACGGAAAATCCTATTCGGACCTTATCGAGCACACAAAACTAGCAGGCGTAAAATCGCGAATTATCGATGCTGAACCAACAAAGGTAGTAAATATTGACAAAGGCGAAAAATTTGATGTGTATATTGGAAGAGGGTCTAAATGGGGAAATCCATACGCTATTGGGTTCGATGGTAGTCGTGAAAAGGTCATCCAAAAGTACAAATATGATTTTGAAAGGGGATTTTTGAAGTTTACTAAAGAAGATGTTCTGGAGTTAAAGGGTAAAACTCTTGGTTGTCATTGTAAGCCTGCAGCATGTCACGGTGATATATTAGTGGAATACCTCAATACGCTAGATGATAACAAATAATCGGCTAATCGGGTAACCGGGGGGGGTCTCTAACCCCCAGTCCCCACACCACCCGGCATGCGGGTCCGCACCGGGCGGTTCGTCAAGCATAGTGAAACGCGATCCAACGATCTCTCACCGAGACGAGCCCCTGTTTCTCTAACCACTGATTGGTCATGCCGG
>JASBUN010000031.1 GCA_030147845.1 Gammaproteobacteria bacterium | reverse complement strand
GTGCCTCCATGCGGCCACGATAAGACGACATTAATGATCTCGGGCGCAAACCGCGCCGGATTGCTACACGACCTATTGGCGCCATTGGCGCGCAACGGCGTTAGCATGACGCGGTTGGAATCGAGGCCGTCACGGCGAGGCCTGTGGGATTATGTGTTTTTCATCGACATCGAAGGCCACATCCAGGGCGAGCAAGTCGCCAAGGCTCTGCACGAGATCGAACACGAAGCATCGCTACTAAAAGTGTTGGGCTCCTATCCGCGCGCCGTATTATAAGCGCGCGTAGTGACCGCGTACGTGTTGTTCGCCTGGATCGGGGCATATTCGGACGTGGCGCGGTGCAGATTGTTTAGTTAATTGAGTTTTCTTTCGCGCGTTTAGCCGGAAAATTAAACGTTCATTGAGCGGCGGATGATTGCAGACATGATAAATTTTGGCAGTTTGGCAAATCGCGGTGTGCGCGCGCTGAAGCCATATCAGCCGGGTAAACCGGTAAGCGAGCTGGAGCGTGAATATGGTGTGCGCAATGCGCTAAAGCTCGCTTCCAACGAAAATCCGCTCGGGCCGTCTCCCAAGGCGTTGGCGCACATGCGCGCGGAGCTTGCCGAATTGCATCGGTATCCCGATGGCAATGGCTTTGAGTTGAAAGCGGCGTTGGCGGCCCGGCACGATGTTTCGCCATCGTGCATTACGTTGGGCAACGGCTCTAACGATGTGCTGGAGTTGGTGGCGCGCACCTTTCTTGCGCCGGGATTGAATGCGGTCTTCTCACGCCATGCCTTCGCGGTTTATCCGATCGTTACACAAGCCGTCGGCGCGGATATGCATATTGCGCCGGCCAACCCCGCCGACCACGCCATGCCATACGGTCATGACTTGGCAGCACTGTTGGCACAGGTGGATGTAAACACGCGCGTTGCCTTTATAGCCAATCCGAACAATCCGACCGGTACCTGGCTGCGGGCGGCGGAGTTAGAGGAATTTGTGCGCGATCTGCCGGATTCCGTGGTAGTAGTGATCGACGAGGCCTATTTTGAATATGTCGTCGCGGTGGATTACCCCGATACTAGTGCTTGGCTGGAACGCTATCCGAACGTGATTGTCACACGCACTTTTTCCAAGATATTCGGACTGGCAGGGCTACGCATCGGCTACGGCGTCTCGCATGCGCAAATGGCCGATTTACTCAATCGTGTGCGGCAGCCGTTCAATGTGAATTCGATCGCACAGGCGGCCGCGCTCGGCGCCCTATTGGACGATGAACACGTGCGACGGTCGCTACAGGTCAACAGTGACGGATTGATACAGTTGGAACGAGCTTTCGCCGACCTCGGCCTTGACTGGATTCCGTCGGTGGGAAATTTTATCTGTGTGCGCGTCGGAGACGCCGCTACCGTTTACGAGACGTTGTTGCGCCAGGGCGTAATCGTACGTCCGGTGGCTAACTATGAGCTGCCTGAATATTTGCGCATCACGGTGGGGACCGGTGACGAGAACAGTCGAGTGATCGCCGCGCTGAGTGACGCCGCGCATAACTGACGGCGTTCGCCAATGGAGGACGAACTTATGCCTGGGCGTTTATGCATCATTGGTGTCGGTCTAATCGGCGGTTCATTGGCGCGGGCGGCCCGTAGCGCCGAATTGTACGACGATATCGTCGGCAGCGGACGCAACGTCGCCAATTTGCAGCGGGCCGTGGAACTCGGCGTAATCGACCGTTATTATAGCGATCCCGCCGAGGCGGTGCAGGGCGCCGATGTGATTGTCGTCGCGGTTCCGCTTGGTGCGATGGAGGCTGTGTTCGAACGCATCGCGCCGGCGTTGTCGCCGGCTGCGGTGCTGACCGATGTTGGCAGCGCTAAGGCCGGCGTCATTGCGGCCGCAGAACGTGCGTTTGGTGGATTGCCGACCCGGTTCGTGCCTGGCCATCCGATCGCTGGCACCGAGCGTAGCGGCGTTGATGCCTCGTTTGCGGAATTGTTTCATGGCCGGCGCGTGATTTTGACGCCGACGTCGGAAACCGATCCGGGCGCGACCATGGTCGTACATGCGCTTTGGCAAGCGGTCGGCGCGCGCGTGATGGAGATGGACGTCGCCCATCATGACGAGGTCCTGGCGGCGACCAGCCACCTACCACATATTCTGGCCTTTACGCTGGTGGATACGTTGGCCGGCATGAGCGAACGTGATGAAATTTTTCAATATGCCGCCGGTGGTTTTCGCGACTTTACGCGCATTGCCTCCAGTGACCCGGTCATGTGGCGCGATATTTGTCTTGCCAACGATAAGGCCGTATTGGCCATGGTGGAGCGTTTCCAGCGCGATTTGAGTAAATTTACCGAACTACTGCGCGCGGCTGATGGCGAGCGCCTCAAGGAAATATTCGAGCGCGCGAAGCAGGCGCGCGATCGTTATTCCGATAAGTAAGGCAACGTGTCAGCGAGTGAAATCGACCTAAATTGCCGCCATGCCGGTTTAGCGCACTTGGCCGATTGGCACGGTGGTAACGATTGGCGCTGATATGCGCGCGGTGTTTTCGGTTGATGTCGACGGGATATTTACGTACTAGCGAAGCGCTGATTTCTTCGATTAAGTGATGGGGCAAGGCGGGAAGCGGTGAGCAAGTATGGTTTAGGCGCAGGAAATCAGCTTTCGGAGCAGCGTTCCAACGTAGCTACTCCCGCTGCAGCGGATCAGCCAAAGGCTCGATCGCTACACGCCGCTGTGCGGCCACGTCGTTACTATCCACTATTACTATCACCGCCGGCGGGCGGTACAAGCTGGAGCACAAATGGTTTCTGATGTGGTGTACGAAGTACGGCCGGGCGGAAATTTGGGCGGCCACTTGCGGGTTCCCGGGGACAAGTCGGTGTCGCACCGCGCGATCATGCTTGGCGCGATCGCCGAGGGCGTCACCGAGATCGAGGGTTTTCTTCAAGGCGAGGATAGTTTAGCCACGCTCAAGGCGTTCCAGGCTATGGGCGTGCCTATCGAAATCCCGAGTGCGGGTCGCGTCATCGTTCGCGGCGTCGGTTTACATGGCCTGCGGCCGCCGAACGATGCCCTGAATCTAGGTAATTCCGGCACCTCGATGCGCTTGATGTCGGGACTGATGGCCGGCCAACGCTTCGATACGCGGTTGACCGGCGATGCCTCGTTGTCGCGTCGACCGATGGGTCGGGTAACAGGGCCGTTGGCTGAGATGGGCGCAGTTATCGAGACCACCGGCTCTGGCACGGCCCCGTTGCATATCCATGGCGGTGCGCCGCTACATGGCATCGATTACGCTATGCCGGTAGCGAGCGCACAGGTGAAATCGTGCCTGCTGTTGGCGGGTCTGTATGCCGATGGGCGCACCTGCGTGACCGAGCCGGCTCCAACTCGCGATCATACGGAACGTATGCTGGCCGCCTTCGGCTATGCGCTGGAACGCCGCGCCGGCAAGGTATGCATTGACGGCGGTGGAAGTCTGCGTGGTACGTCTATCGATGTGCCGGCGGATATTTCCTCGGCGGCATTTTTCCTGGTCGGTGCGAGTATTGCCACCGGTTCGGATCTTGTGCTCGAGCATGTCGGTGTCAATCCGACACGCACCGGCGTGTTGGATATTTTGCGCCTGATGGGTGCCGATATCGAGCTGCGTAACCAGCGGGAAATCGGCGGTGAGCCGGTTGCCGAGCTACACGTGCGTGCGGCGCGGTTGCACGGTGTACGTATCCCCGAGGAGCTGGTACCGCTTGCCATCGACGAGTTTCCGGCCCTGTTCATTGCGGCCGCTTGTGCCGAGGGCGAAACTCGTCTGAGCGGCGCGCAGGAACTACGGGTCAAGGAGAGCGATCGCATTCAAGTCATGGCCGATGGTTTGCGCGCGCTCGGCGTGTACGCCGAACCTACTGCCGACGGCGTGGTTATACGCGGTGGACGGATATCCGGCGGTCGCGTTGACAGCCACGGCGATCACCGCATTGCCATGGCGTTTTCCATGGCCGGCCTACGCGCCAACGGCGTGGTGCGCGTGCTCGATTGCGCCAACGTCGATACCTCGTTCCCGGGCTTTGTGGAACAGGCGTCGATGGCCGGATTGAGCGTTAGCGCCGACCGCCAGCGGTGACGCGGAAACGAGGATAAGACGATGGAACCACAGTATTCTCCGGTCTTGGCTATCGACGGACCAAGCGGCGCGGGGAAGGGGACGATCGCACGTCTCGTGGCGCGCCGATTGGGTTGGCATTTGCTCGACAGCGGCGCACTGTACCGGTTGGTGGCGCTGGCGGCCGAATCGCACGCCATTGGCTTGGAGCGGGAGGATGGGCTGGTGACCCTGGCCGGGCATCTGGACGTGCAGTTCATCGACAACGGCGAGGCCGAAACCCGTATTATCCTCGAGGGCGATGATGTAACCGACGCCATTCGCTCAGAACGTTGTGGCGACGCCGCCTCGCGGGCGGCGGCCTTGCCCGGTGTGCGTACGGCGCTTCTGGACCGCCAGCGGGCGTTCCGGGAGCCCCCCGGGCTGGTGGCCGATGGGCGCGATATGGGTACGGTGGTTTTCCCGGATGCGTGGCTTAAGGTATTCCTTACCGCCAGCGCCGAAGAGCGCGCGAAAAGGCGGTATAAACAGTTGAAACAAAAAGGGTTAAATGTTAGCCTTTCAGCCCTTTTAGAGGACATCGCTGCCCGCGATCGTAGAGACGCCTCGCGTTCCGTGGCGCCACTGCGGCCAGCCGACAATGCGGTGGTGATAGATACCACCGCATTGGATGTTGACCAAGTGACGCAACGGGTGCTTGCCCTGGTGTCGGCAAGCGGCGAGGGACAAAAGTAACGACCGGATTTCGGCTGGCCGCCGGGACCAGGTCCAACCATAGCAACTCGCGGCCGGCCGATTGAGAGCGCCGCAGTACGTTAAGTCCGCATGCGGATTTGGGAACGACAAAACGATGACCGAAAGTTTTGCACAACTGTTTGAAGAGAGCCTGGAACAGAATGAAATGCGCCCCGGCGCGATCGTCACCGGGTTGGTGATGGAAATTCGTTCCGACGTCGTGGTGGTCAACGCCGGGCTGAAGTCTGAAGGCGTCATTCCGCTCCAGCAATTTTTCAATGATGCTGGCGAGCTGGAAATAAGTGTTGGCGACGAAGTCGAAGTGGCGCTGGAGACGGTCGAGGACGGCTTTGGCGAGACTCGCCTTTCGCGGGAAAAGGCCAAACGTGCTCGAGCCTGGAAGAAGCTGGAAGAGGCGTTCGAGGCCGACGAGGTGGTTACCGGCATCATCGATGGCAAGGTCAAAGGCGGTTTTACAGTTGCTATCAACGATATTCGCGCATTCCTACCTGGCTCCTTGGTGGATGTGCGTCCGGTGCGCGATGCCACCTACCTGGAAGGCAAGGATCTTGAATTCAAAGTAATCAAACTTGATCGTCAGCGTAACAACGTGGTGGTATCGCGTCGCGCGGTGGTCGAGTCTGAATACAGCGCCGAGCGCGAAGAGCTGCTCGACAATTTGCAGGAAGGCAATGTCGCCAAGGGTGTAGTGAAAAATCTCACCGATTATGGCGCATTTGTCGACCTTGGTGGCATTGACGGTTTGCTGCACATTACCGACATGGCCTGGAAGCGCGTCAAGCATCCCTCGGATGTGGTTAGCGTTGGCAGCGAGATTGACGTCAAGGTGCTTAAGTTTGACCGCGAACGCAATCGCGTTTCGTTGGGTCTCAAGCAACTCGGTGAGGATCCGTGGGTTGATATCGCGCGGCGTTACCCGGAAGGCGCACGCTTGTTCGGTAAGGTCACCAACATTGCCGACTACGGTTGCTTCGTTGAGATCGAAGATGGGGTTGAAGGACTGGTTCACGTGTCCGAGATGGACTGGACCAACAAGAACGTCAATCCCGCCAAGGTCGTCCATATCGGCCAGGAAGTCGAAGTCATGGTGCTCGATATCGACGAGGAGCGTCGCCGTATTTCGCTCGGTATGAAGCATTGCCAAGCCAATCCATGGGAAACCTTCGCGGCCATCAACAACAAGGGCGATAAAGTTACCGGCAAAATCAAATCGATCACTGATTTCGGTATATTTGTCGGCCTCGACGGCGGAATCGACGGACTGGTGCATTTGTCAGACATCTCCTGGAACATCGCCGGCGAAGACGCCATCCGCAATTTCAAGAAGGGCGAAGACCTGGAGACGGTTATTCTGGCGATCGATCCGGAGCGCGAACGCATCTCGCTCGGCATCAAACAAATGGACAAGGACCCCTTCTCCAATTATGTCGCCGAACACGCCAAGGGCAGTATCGTCCACGGCACGGTCAAGGAAGTGGACGCCAAGGGTGCAGTGATTACGCTGGCCGACAGCGTTGAGGGTTATCTGCGTGCCTCCGAGTTGTCGGAGGAGCGGGTCGAGGACGCCCGCAGCATGATCAAAGAGGGCGACGAGGTCGAGGCCAAGTTCATGGGCGTTGACCGTAAAAATCGCACCATTTCGCTGTCGATCAAGGCCAAGGACCGCCAGGAAGAAGCCGACGTGGTACAGGAATACACGCGCGGTTCCAGCACCGGAACGACTTCGCTGGGTGACATCCTCAAAGAGCAGATGGATACCGATGGTGACTAAGGTCGCAAAAAGCGGCCCGGCAGTGGCATAACTTGCTGAAATCTACAGGGTAGGTCATGATATGAGGCCAGGGATCCGGCCTCACCGGCAATCAAAAAAGAGAAAGATAATGACAAAGTCAGAACTGATCGAATCTCTTGCAAGAAAACAGAGCCACTTGGCCTATAAAGACGTCGAACTGGCGGTCAAGAGCTTGCTTGAGCAGATGAGTCAGGCGCTGGCCACGGGCAATCGGATTGAAATTCGGGGGTTCGGCAGCTTTTCGCTGCATTTTCGTCCACCGCGCGTTGGCCGTAACCCGAAAACCGGCGACGCCGTGGCTCTTCCCGGCAAGCATGTTCCTCACTTCAAGCCGGGCAAAGAGTTGCGCGAACGGGTCAACGACGGTAAACAGTCTTCGCCATTGGTATCCGACTCCTGAGTACCATCGCGCGGACCGGCACACCCATCGTCCTGCCCAACCATTTGGTCTCGAAACCTGAAACCGCCTATCCGTAGGACAGGGTCGCCTTCGTCGCGCCATAAAGCGGTAACTCGTAGGCGCCTGCGCAGCAAATTCCACATTGTCTCTTCTTCATCGCCGCGTGTGACGCGGCCTGCCGCGCCGATGATTGTTGATTTCCCACACGCTGCCAGTGTGCGTCCGGAGACGAGTATCGATTACCGTTTGTAATATGCAAAAATGCGTGGCGGTGGCGCGCTGGAGTACTACTTTCCGAGGTCGTGCTATCTTGCTATGTTGTTTGCAGCAACATGTAACAGACCCTGAAGCGAAGGGGGAACTATGAGACGCATAGTATTGTTGATTTTGGCGCTTGCCGTAGTCGCGGTCGGAGTGGTGTTTGCCGTACTGAATGCCGATGTGGTCGCCCTGAACTATTATTTTTCTACGGCGCAATTACCGCTTTCTCTCATCTTGGTTATTGCGTTCGCTTGCGGTGCGACCTTGGGCGTAATCGCGAGCCTCGGTATCGTGGTCAAGCTGAAACGCAATAATCGGAGATTGAAGCGCAACGCGGAATTGGCCGAAAAGGAAGTCACTAACCTGCGTAATCTGCCGATGAAGGATGCGCATTGATGTTGGAGTTGCTTTGGCTGCTCTTGCCTGTTGCCGCCGCGTCAGGGTGGTTCGCCGCTCGACGCAACACTGACGGCGTACGCGCTGGGCCAGGGCGAAAAGATTTGAGCTCGGACTATTTTCGAGGCTTGAACTATTTGTTAAACGAGCAGCCGGATAAGGCCATTGAGGTGTTTATCCGCATGGTGGAAATCGACAGCGAAACGGTCGAGACACACTTGGCGCTCGGAAATTTGTTTCGCCGCCGCGGCGAAGTCGATCGCGCGATTCGCATCCATCAAAATCTCATCGCGCGTCCCACTCTGAGCAGGGAGCAGCGTACCCAGGCGCTTCTTGAGTTGGGAGAGGATTACATGCGAGCGGGTTTGTTCGACCGTGCAGAAAATCTCCTGTTGGAACTTATCGAACTCGGTGCACATAAGGCGCGCGCGCTGCAACATCTCGTGGATATCTATCAGCAGGAACAGGATTGGGACAAGGCTATTACCACTTGTCGACGCCTGGAAGAAACCACCGGCCATTCGATGCACCACGTTATTGCCCAATATTATTGCGAACTCGCGGATCGCGCTGACCATGATGGTGAGCCGGGGCAAGCCACACAGATGATCAAGCGCGCGTTGTCATTCGATCGTAATTGCGTGCGTGCCAGTATCATGCTGGGCGAACGCGAAGCGAAAAGCCAAGATTTTAAATCCGCCATCCGTGCCTACAAACGCGTCGGCGAGCAGGATATCGAATTTCTCCCGGAAATCATCGAGCCGCTGCATGAATGCTATAGGTTGATCGGCAATACCGGCGCGATGCAGACCTACCTACACGATATCATTCGCCGCTATCACGGCACGTCGCCCATGCTCGCGCTGGCAGAACAAATTCGCGAGCAAGATGGTGAGCGCGCGGCGGCGGAGTTCGTTACAGATCAACTGCGTAAACGTCCTTCCGTGCGCGGGTTGAATTGGTTGATCGATCTGAGCTTGCGTCACAGTACCGGCGAAGCGAAGGACAATTTGCTGATTTTGCACGATCTCACTAGCAAGCTCCTCGAAGGCCGGCCGGTATACGAATGTCGGAAATGCGGTTTCGCCGGCAAGGCGCTGCATTGGCAATGTCCAAGTTGCAAGGCGTGGAACAGTGTCAAGCCAATCCAGGGCGTGGCCGGAGAATAGTCATGCGAACAGTACAAGTGCAATTTTTCGGCGTTACCACGCCGCGTCCGATGGCGTTACGGACGCCGTCTGCCGGCGCGCGCGGTGCGGCTGATAGGAGCGACCGATGAATCGCGGTCAACGAATACTGGGGCCGCGCGTGATCGTCGCCCTCGATTATCCTAGCGCCGATCGGGCGTTGGCTCTGGTGTCCCGTCTGGACCCGTCGCTATGCCGGGTGAAGGTGGGTAAGGAACTATTCACGCGGGCGGGGCCGGTGCTGGTGCGGCACCTGGTCGACGCGGGCTTCGATGTTTTCCTTGATCTCAAATTTCACGATATACCCAATACGGTAGCCCAAGCATGTCGAGCCGCGGCCGACCTCGGCGTGTGGATGATCAACGTACATGCGCTGGGCGGGCGGCGCATGATGGAAGCGGCGCGTGCGGCGCTCGACGATGGTACTGACCACAGACCGCTGTTGGTCGCTGTTACCGTGCTGACGAGCATGGAGGGCTCGGATTTGGCCGATGTCGGGCTGCATGGCACGCCGGCGGAACACGTACGTAGCCTCGCTAAGCTGGCCGGTGACAGCGGCTTGGACGGCGTCGTATGCTCCGCGCGCGAAGTGGCCGAGTTACGCCTGGCGCACGGCGACGGGTTTCTGTTGGTGACGCCGGGGATCAGGCCGGAGGGCAGTGCGCATGGCGATCAAAAACGGGTAATGTCACCGCGCCAGGCGATCGCCGCGGGCAGCAGCTACTTGGTTATGGGACGCCCGGTGACGCAGGCGGACGATCCCGTTGCCGTTTTGCGCTCTATCGAAGCCGATCTCGCTGTTTGACATTCATGCTCGGATTCTTATCATAGGTGCGGATTGCAGCATGCGGGCGCGTGCTGCTCGAGCGGGGTGGCCTACGTCCCGCTGATTTCAGGGAATGTTGTTTTGAAAGGAGTCAAACATGTCTATTGTCCGTTCCGTTGTTTTGGTATTCACGCTGCTAGCCGGCAGCGGTCTGGTGTACGCAGATCCGGTCGATATTAATCATGCCAATGCCGCGAACATCGCCGCTGCGCTTAAAGGCGTAGGGGCGAGCAAAGCAGAGGCGATCGTCGCCTATCGAGCTAAAAACGGGCCCTTCAAATCCGTTGATGATTTGGCCATGGTCAAAGGTATTGGTCAAAAGATCGTCGATGATAATCGCGCGAGTATCCGTCTAAGGACCGATTTAAGCGGCAAATAATGTGGTCGGGGAAGCAACGGGGTCTTGGGCCCCGTTGCTTTTTATGCCGCGGAGGGTTCGAGCTAAAGCCCACGCTGGCGGCGCCGATGTATCTTCCAGGGCGACCTTGTGTCATCCTTATCAATGATGCCGCCGGTATTTTGCATATGAATATGGACCGTCCCAACGCAGCGCCACTCGGACGAGAGTGGTACTTGGTATTTTCGAAGCCGCGCCAAGAGAAAGTGGCTCGGAATAACCTCGCGCGTCAGGATTACGAGGTGTTTCTACCCCTTATCTGTAATCGCAAGCGACAACGCGGGGTATACGTTGGCGTAGTGGAAGCGATGTTTCCACGCTATTTATTCATCCATTTGAACCAACACAGCGATGATTGGGGCCCGATCCGTTCCACCTACGGTGTCACCGGGCTGGTGGAGTTCGGCGGTGAGCCGGCGCGTGTCGGACGCGAGCTGATTACCCGCTTACGGCATCATGCTGACGACGACGGTGTGCACCGATTACCGGATACCGAGATCCGGCCCGGCGATCGTATACGCATTGTCGAGGGCATCATGGCGGGTTACGATGGCATTTGTCGCGCGCGAACAGGCAAGGAACGAGTGGCGATTTTGCTCAATATTGCCGGTAATTGCACCGAAATAAATGTAAGTGTAAACTTCTTGGAGCATACCCGCTGACGCTCGGGCGTCAAGCTTCCGGGCGCTTTCTCTGACCCGGCCCTAACAGGTTGTTGAAAAAGTCTCCGGTGGATGCCAGACAAGTCGGAAAACGGTGAGAAAGCGCAGCTTACACGTCAGTAAATGAGCATTTTGAGCCGTTTTCCAACGCCGCATGGCGCCGCCCGAGGGTTTTTCAGCAACCTGTTAATCCGCAAATATGTTCGATCGTGCTATCGTCCCGACTAATGTGTGAATTGCAGACATGCCCGCGTGCGATGTCACTTTGCGCCACGGTGTGGGTGCTGAATTGAACCATCCCGACCCGGAATCCAGCGCTCTGGCGCGCCGCCTGGCGCGCGACGCGGATACCTGTGTCGCTTGCGGCATGTGCCTGCCGGTCTGCCCGACCTATACTGACACCCGCAACGAAGCCGAATCACCACGCGGGCGCATCGCCTTGGCGCGGGCGTTGGCGGACGGCAAGCTAAGCGCTAGCACGTCCGCAAGCCATCATCTAGAGCATTGTCTGTCGTGCATGGCGTGCGAGAAAATGTGCCCGGCGCACGTCCCCTATCAACGCATCATTGACGATGTCCGGACGCTGTTGCAGGACGGTTCGCCGCCTACGCACGCGCTGGCGGATTGGGTCGCACGCTTGGTACGGGGTCGTGCGCGGCTTTATACTGCGGGCGCGTGCATGGCCTTATATCGCCGCAGCGGCCTGCAATGGTTGGCGCGCCGCCTTGGTCTACCGCAAGTGTTCGGTTTACAGCGCGCCGACGCGCTAGTGAGTCGTATCGGTTGGCCATTTGGCTGGCGCACGTTTTATCCGGCGCAAGGGCAAGAACACGGCAGGGTGGCGCTATTCACCGGCTGTGTCGCCAACCTGTTTGATCGCGTCACACTGAATTCGGCCATTTATGTGCTGCGTCAGAGCGGATACGGAGTATTCGTGCCTAGTAAACAAACGTGTTGCGGCGCCATCGATCTGCATGCGGGACGCCGTAAGTCTTATGAAGCGCTAGCGGCGCGCAACCTACGTGCGTTCAGCGAATCCGTGGATGCGATAGTAAGCGTCGCGAGCGGTTGCGCCGCAGTGCTGTCGCGTTATGGGTGCGCCGAGGCCGGTGCGGTCGATCATCGCGCAACCGGGTTCGGTGACCAGGTGGTCGATATTAGCGACTTCGTCGGTGCGCTCGATTGGTCGGCGCTTGGCGCTGATTCGCGACGCAATGAGCGTATCTTCGTGCATACGCCGTGTACGTTGAAGAATGTATTGAAACAACCGGATCGCGTGCGGCAATTGCTCGGTCAGCTACAAGCGGCCGAACTCGTGCAGGCGAACCAGGATCTACCTTGTTGCGGCGCGGCCGGGACGCACATGCTTACGCACACCGAGGCTGCGGATCATTTTGTGCAGCGCACGCTGGACGCGATTCAGCAGTCTGGCGCCGAGGTGCTGGTTAGCTCCAATCTTGGTTGTCTCATGCATATCGAGGACAGCGCTCGCCGTCGCGGCATGAATTTGCGTGTGATACATCCAATAACGCTGCTGGCCGAGCGTTTGTCGGATTCAGCAAACGCCGCACGCCAGGGGGTGGGGATATGAACGACGCGATGCTTGTAGCATTCGAAGAGCACGCACGGCTGTTGGAACGGGTTCGCGGCGAACTCAGCGGTAGTATCGAAGACGCGGCTACGCGCATGGTCGCTTGCTTGCAGGCGGGGAATGCGGTGTTTTGGTGCGGAAATGGTGGTAGCGCATCTGACGCCGAGCACCTCGCGGCTGAATTGGTCGGGCGCTTCAAGCGTGAGCGCCCGGCGCTGCATTCCGCGGCGCTGTCGGCTAATACGTCGCTTGTGACCGCGATCGGGAACGACTACGGTTTTGATGACGTTTTTCGCCGGCAGGTGGAAGGAGTAGTGCGCCGTGGTGACGTCTTGGTGGGGTTGTCTACCTCGGGCAATAGTGAAAACGTAATGCGTGCAATGCAGGCAGCGAAGCAGCAAAACGCGGTAACGATCGGCTTACTCGGGCGCGATGGCGGCAAAATGGCCGGTCTATGCGACTTGAGCGTCATCGTGCCCGGACTCGACACGGCTCGAATACAAGAGATGCATATCCTGATCGGACATATACTGTGCGACAGTGTCGAGCAGGTATTTTCAGAATCTTCGTAACATTTTATGTGGGCCGCGGCGTATGCCGGCGGTGGGTGCGGCTTCAGAAAAAGTCGCCTGACAGGAGCTAGCGGGAAATAAAATGAAAGTTATGATTACCGGCGTTGCCGGATTTATCGGTTCGACGCTCGCCATGCGGTTATTAGAACGAGGCGATTCGGTCTATGGGGTCGATAATCTCAACGATTATTATGACGTCAACTTGAAAAAGGCGCGATTGGAGCGTTTTCAGGATCATGATAATTTCATGTTTCAACGTCTTGATATCGCCGATCGTGATGGCATGCAGCGACTGTTCCAGGAACATCGTTTCGACGCGGTCATGAATTTGGCGGCGCAAGCCGGGGTCCGGCACTCGATCGAAAATCCCAGCGCTTACGTCGACGCGAACTTGGTGGGTTTCGCCAATATTCTCGAAGGCTGCCGGCATTCGCGTGTCGGCCACTTGGTATTCGCGTCGTCTAGCTCGGTCTACGGTGCGAATACGCATCTGCCATTTTCGGAGCATGACAACGTCGATCATCCGGTTTCGCTGTACGCGGCGAGCAAAAAGGCGAACGAGTTGATGGCGCACAGTTATGCGCATCTCTACGGTTTGGCTTGTACGGGTTTACGATTCTTTACCGTTTATGGCCCCTGGGGCCGACCGGACATGGCCTTGTTCAAGTTCACCAAGGGCATCCTGGAGAACGAGGCTATACCGGTATTCAATCGTGGCGAGATGGTACGGGATTTCACCTATATAGACGACATCGTTGAAGGTGTCATACGCGTTATCGATCGCCCGGCCAAGCCGGATCCGTCATGGGACGGTGATCGCCCGGATCCTGCCACCAGTTATGCGCCGTACGCGGTGTTCAATATTGGCAATAACACGCCGGTCAAACTGATGCGTTATATTGAAGTATTGGAACAATGTCTGGGCAAGAAGGCGGAGCTCGACCTGCTGCCGATGCAGCCGGGCGACGTTGCAGCCACTCAGGCCGACACCTCGGCGCTGGATGCGGCGGTCGGATTCAAGCCAAATACCTCGGTCGAACATGGTATCGAGCGATTCGTGGAATGGTACAAATCATATTACGGCGGCAACTAAGGACGGGTGCGTACGGTTGAAGCTTGCCGCCCGCACTCTACAATTACAAGGGCGTGTTCACTAGGTTACAGGGTGTGAAATGAAGCGAGGGCTAATCCACAAAGCAGTGTTCCCGGTCGGCGGACTCGGGACCCGATTTTTGCCAGCCACCAAAGCCAGTCCCAAGGAGATGCTGCCCATAGTCGACAAGCCGCTGATTCAGTATGCCGCGGAGGAAGCGATGGCGGCGGGTTGTGACCAGCTGATTTTTGTCACTGGGCGCGGCAAGCGGGCGATTGCCGATCATTTCGATGTGTCCTTCGAGCTGGAAATGGAGTTGGAAGCGGCCGGCAAGCTCAAGCGTTTGGAGGAAGTGCGCGACATTTTACCGGAACGGGTCAGCGCGGTATTTATCCGTCAGCCGCGTCCTCTGGGGCTCGGGCATGCGGTCTATTGCGCTCGTGCGGTAGTCGGAAACGAACCGTTCGCCATATTGCTTGCCGATGATCTTATTGATGGCGGCGCCAAGACCTGCCTACAGCAGATGGCGGAAGAGTTTGCCGAACAGCAGTCGAGTATCATCGCCGTCGAGGAGGTGGATCCAGGCGATACCGACAAATACGGTATCGTTAAGACGCAGCGCGTCGATGAACGACTCAGCGCTGTTGAGAAAATCGTCGAAAAGCCCGCGCCTGCCGATGCGCCGTCGAACTTAGGTGTGGTCGGGCGTTATATTTTGACGCCAAGAATATTTGAGTTGTTGGCTGACACGCCCCACGGTGCTGGTGGCGAAATCCAGCTTACGGACGCTATTGCCAGCCTGTTGCGCGAAGAGCGTGTGCTTGCCTATGAATACGAAGGCAAGCGTTTTGACTGCGGTAATAAGCTGGGTTACTTGAGTGCAACGGTCGAGTTTGCGTTGAAGCATCACGAACTCGGCGAACCATTCCGCGCTTACCTCAAGAATCTGGAAGTCTGATCCACTCCACGTTGTTATAACGTAGCCGCCGATCATCGCGGCTACGTTCCTTTCGTTTGAACCCATTCCAATATTCGTCGTTCAGCGGACATACCGATGATCGTTGCCACGCGTGCATTGTTATGCGCGACGATCGGTGAGGTTCGTTTTTATTGCGAGCTGAAGAATTGATCTGCGTCAGCCGTGACGCATCTAACCAGGCGGTTTTGTTGCGGCTCTTTGCGGTGAAACTTAGCATTTATATAACGCGATATAAAAAGTAAATCGTTGCGAAAACCCGGCGCCGAGTTGCGCCCGCGGAGTAGATGTGAGGGGCCGATCATGTTTGGAAGCGAGGCGTGCAACTGCATACCTTGTGTTTCGTTAAGTACTGTAAATGGGAGGTCTACCAATGAAATATCTACGCTTGGGGCGAGCATCACGGCTCGTCTTTTATGCAACGGTGGCTGTGTCGTTCGTATTGACGTCTATGACAGCGCAGGCGGTACCAAGTTTTGCACGGCAAACCGGGTTGTCGTGTGCCGCGTGTCACACGGTTTATCCCGCGCTGACGTCGTTTGGGCGAAGTTTCAAGCTCAACGGCTATACCTTAACCAATATCAAGCAAGTTGCGGCGGCATCGGGACAGACCGAACCCGGTCTGTCGCTGAACGACGTAATGCCGCTATCGCTCGTGATGCAGACCGGAATGACACGTACCAACAAGGGCGTGGCAGGACACCAAAATCCGGATGTCAACTTCCCCCAAGAGTTGGGTGTATATCTGGCGGGGGAAATTACTCGGCATATCGGCACGTTCCTGCAGTTTACGTATAACCAGGAAATGGGTAAGTTCATGATGGATATGACCGATATCCGTTATGCCAACAATACGGTGCTTAGCGGCAAGAACCTATCGTATGGCATCACGCTGAACAATGGACCGACAGTGGAGGATTTGTGGAATAGCACGCCTGCGTACAGTTTCCCGTTTATCGGTTCCGATACGTCAGCGACACCGACTGCGTCGCCGTTTCTCAGCAACGGTAATACCGTTATGATGAATTCGGTGGGTGTGGGTCCGTACGCCATGTGGAATAACCACCTGTACGGCGTAGTTTCGTTTTATCGCACGGCACGTCAGAACGACCCGAATGGGCCGGGATCGAGAGACGATGCGCTCGTTGGCGCGGCCCCGTATTGGCGTCTCGCCTGGAGCGATGACATTGCCAATGGTAGCTGGGAAGTCGGCACGTTCGGCTTCCACGCACACTATCATCCGGCGGGCAAGCCAACCAACGACACCTATACCGATACGGGTGTCGATGCGCAGTACCAGAAATTCAGCGGTCCGAACTTGTGGGAGTTGCGAGCCAACTATATTCACGAAAATCAGACGTTGAATGCAACCGCTCCAGGCGATGCCAGTCACCATGTGAATTTCTTCAATGTCAATGGCGATTGGTATTATGAGCGCCACTACGGCTTGGGTGCCGGATACTCGGCCATATCAGGAGACAGTCTAGCCGCATACGGCTCTCCGGGAACCCAGCCGGACAGTTCCTATGTCACGCTTCAGGCGGACTGGCTGCCCTGGTTGAATACCAAGTTCTCCTTGCAATATGTTGCCTACAACAAGTTCGATGGTACCAGCACGAATGCCTCGGACAACAACACCCTGTATCTGAATATATTGCTGGCCTTCTAGGTGGACGGCGAAGGGCCGGCGAGAGCCGGCCCTTCGGCTTAAGAGATATCCATGTACATAAATGCGTTACAGCGAAATGGTGTTGCGGTGGCGGCCGTGTTCGTTTTATCGACTGTGCTCCCACTGCTAGCGGCCATGCCGGCGCATGCAGCCGGAGAGGATGTGGCCGCATTGCGGCAGCAAGTGCAGGTACTCACACACCGGGTCGAGCAACTAGAGCGCAAGGTTGCCGAGTTGGAGAAGGTACCTCCGTCCAAGTTACCCGCCGACAACCCTAACGTCCGATCCGAATCGAACGCACAGGCGCCGACGAAGTCGACGGCGGCGGCGTACCGTGGCGTTTCCAAAGACACCCTGCGCAAGGCGTGGCGGGCCGTGGACCGTAATTTGACGGCCACCGAGGTCAAAAACATACTCGGTCAGCCCAGCCGTCAATTTCAGCTCAATGGCAACACCATTCTTTATTACCACTACGCCAATATTGGCAGTGGTTCCGTGACGGTCTCCCCGAATGGACAGGTCATCGACTGGCAACGTCCTCCGCTCGGTTGGCCCTGGTAGTCAGTCATACCTGGGGCTGGTTCCGGCTGGTCGTGAGTTGCGAGCGTTTGTACGGCGAGTGGTGTCTTCTATTTGCTGGGTTATGCACGGCTGACACCGTGCCTACCTGCGCAGTACCCAACTATGTCTATATTGCAAACGCGGACGGATTTATGTGTGCCGAAACGATCGCGTCATGCCCAATGTGGCTGGCGGCCACGGTTTCATGTGTGCCAAGGCGAGTGGCGACGGCCGAAATCCGAGTGACTCGGGTAAGGGGTGATGATGAATACATTATGCTTGGTAGGGCAAATGCCAGAGCGTTGATTCGATCGTCGCGGCACAGACGACGTTAACCTGCGCTGAGTTTGTCCGTCCGAGGGAAATTTTTTGCACAGGCCACGGCACTGCGAAACGCGTAAATTGTCCTCGCGCGAACGGCGGCGGGCGTTTTTTGCCGCCAGAAACGCAAAACCAGGCGCAAGGCCTGATTCATATAGACAAATAATGGCTCCCCGGGACGGACTCGAACCGCCGACCCGGTGATTAACAGTCACCTGCTCTACCAACTGAGCTACCGGGGAACAGATTTTCGGAGGCGCTAATGGTACTGACTACACCCTTTATGGTCAATAGCCTAGGGAAACTCTGCTGAATCCACCAAAGCGGCGTCGAGCGGGTTAGAATGTCGCTCATTGCGTTCTGTTACTGCGCCTATGCGCTTGTTCGCCGTTTGCCGGCTTAGTAGTACCATCACTGCTTTAGTCTGACTGAATGCGCGTGTCTCCGCCATTTGGTCGGCGCGCTTCGATCACGCCTCGTGCATGGCATCACGCAATAAAATGTATGGGTGCGTGGGGCAGTGGCTACCTATTCGTCCGTACGCCGCGCCAGCGTAACTGCGTCGGTGAGGTTACGTCCGCAGCTCAAGGCGCCAAACCACGACAAATGCTCGGCGGCTTCGGTGATGATCCGCGCACGATGCGCGCGCGTCCGGGATTGGACAGTATGACCGTCAAGGGCGGCGCGGCGGCAGTGTGGCTACAGGCCGTGAAGGTGGCATTGCTGCCGTAGGTGGCACCGTCGCTACGGAAGGTCACGGAGCGTCGCCAGCGGCTCGAAACGATGTGGATGCCGGTCAACGGCCCGTGTTGGCGTAGTAGTGGCTCGCCGGCGTCGTGCTGTCGATCACGGTCGTGATCGACGAATGTGATCCAGCCGCGATGCCAATGCCCCGAGGCGAGGCAGGTGCGTCCGTCGCTACTCGGACAGATGACGGTACGGCGGGTGCGCTGGATCGCTTCGCTGCGCGCCAGATTCAACGCGCCGATGAAGGCGTTGACACTGCTGGCGAGCCGGTTGTTGGCGACCGTCCGGGTGCCCATCGGTATGACCGCCGTGACCAGTATGGCGGCGATGGCGAGCGTGCCGACCATCTCGACCAACGTAAATCCGGTGCTATGGACGACCTGCGCAAATCGCAGCGGTTGTCCGGCACGTGCGTGCCCGACGTGGATATCCATATCCATCGTTCCCTTCCCTAGGTCGATGTACGTTCTGCGACTGGCCCGCACTTACCCTGTGCGTGGCTACCTTCAGGGACAAGGATAAACCGATGCCGGCGATACGCCTAGCCGGCTGGGCGTCAGTGACTTGCGGAACTTGTTGTAGGATTTTTCCTACGTCTTGGCACCCAAGGCATTACGCAGCCGCCGCATGGCTTCGCGCAGGTGATCCATACTGGTGGCAAAAGAAATGCGCATATGCCCGGCTGCGCCGAATGCCGATCCCGGTACTACAGCCACACCGGCTTCGGTTAACAAGTATTCGGCGAACTGCACGTCATCGTGAAGGTCTTCACGGGCGTCCAGCGCCCCTTGCATATTCGGGAAGCAATAAAACGTCCCATCGCCGGGCAGACAGTCGACGCCGGCGATGGCGTTGAGCTCGCCGACGACAAAGTCATGGCGCTCGTGAAAGGCTGTGAGCATGGCCTGGATACAGGATTGATCGCCGTCCAGCGCAGCTTGCGCCGCTGCCTGCGAGACGGACGCCGGGTTGGAAGTGCTTTGTGATTGGACTTTTTTCATCGCCTTGATGACGTCGCGCGGACCGGCCGCATAGCCGATACGCCAGCCGGTCATGGCATAAGCTTTGGATACGCCGTTGAGTACGATGGTGCGATCGTATAAGTCCGGGCACACGTTGACGATGTTGGCGAATGGTTCATTCGACCAATGGATATGTTCGTACATATCGTCGGTGGCGATGAGCACGCGCGGATGCTGGTGCAAGACTTCGCCGATGGCCTCCAATTCGTCGCGGCGATAGGCCACGCCGGTCGGATTGGATGGACTATTGAGTATCAGCAGACGGGTCTTGGCGTTAATAGCCGTCTCGATCTGATGTGGGGTAATTTTGAAGCCCTGTTCCGCGCCGGCGGATATGATTACCGGTGCACCATCGGCGAGCAGCACCATGTCCGGATAAGATACCCAATAGGGAGCAGGGATAATGACTTCGTCATCGGTATTCAACAGCGCTTGGCAAAGGTTATAAAAGCTTTGTTTGCCGCCCGACGAGACCAGTATTTGGTCGTTTTCGTACTCAAGCCCGTTCTCGCGCCGGAATTTGTTTATAATGGCGGTTTTGAGGCCGACGGTGCCGTCCACTGCGGTGTATTTGGTGGCGCCGGCGTCGATGGCGGCCTTGGCCGCCTGCTTGATGTGTTCCGGCGTGTCAAAATCCGGTTCGCCGGCACCGAGCCCGATGATGTCTTTGCCAGCGGCCCGTAACTCGGCGGCGCGAGCGGTAACGGCGAGTGTCGGGGAAGGTCTGACGCGCTGTACGCGATTAGAAAGCTGAATCTTCAAGGCTGGTTTCCTAGCGTTATTGCTGCTGACTCAAATCCGCGGGTAATCATACTGCAAAGGTAGCTCGCGCAGAATCCCTTTATGAGCAAAAGATTCCAGATTCGTTCATCTTACTCACCGACGGGTGATCAACCCGAGGCTATCCGCGGACTCGTTCAAGGCATTGAGGACGGCCTGGCGCGCCAAGTACTGCTGGGCGTGACCGGATCAGGTAAGACGTTCACCATCGCCAATGTGATTCAGGAGTTGCAGCGGCCAACCCTGGTGCTCGCGCCCAACAAGACACTGGCGGCGCAGCTCTATGGTGAGATGAAGGAGTACTTTCCCGGCAACGCGATCGAATACTTCGTTTCCTACTACGATTACTACCAGCCGGAGGCCTATGTGCCTTCGTCCGATACCTTTATCGAGAAAGACGCCTCCATCAACGAGCATGTCGAGCAGATGCGCCTGTCGGCTACCAAGGCCCTGCTCGAGCGCGCCGACTCCATCATCGTCGCCACGGTGTCGGCCATCTACGGCTTGGGCGACCCGCGTTCCTACCTTGGTATGGTATTGCACCTGGATCGCGGTGACCACGTCGATCAGCGACAAATTTTAAGACGCTTGGCCGAGCTACAATACACCCGCAATGACGTCGAATTACACCGCGCCACCTACCGCGTGCGCGGTGAAGTGATCGATATCTATCCGGCCGAGTCGGACCGTGAGGCGGTGCGCATCGAACTGTTTGATGACGAGATCGAGTCGTTAGCCTATTTCGATCCGCTCACCGGCGAGGTCAGCCGCAAGGTGCCACGCCTGACCATCTTCCCCAAGTCACACTACGTGACCCCGCGCCAGACCATTCTGGATGCCATGGATGACATAAAGATAGAGCTGCGGGAACGGCTCGAACAGCTTTATTCGGTCAATAAACTGGTCGAGGCTCAACGTTTGGAGCAACGCACCCGGTTCGATCTGGAGATGATGCTGGAATTGGGTTACTGCTCGGGCATTGAAAACTATTCACGTTATCTGTCCGGGCGCCAAGCGGGCGAGCCGCCACCGACGTTATTCGATTATTTACCGGCGAACGCCTTACTCGTCATCGATGAGAGCCACGTGACCATTCCGCAGCTCGGTGGCATGTATCGGGGCGACCGCTCACGTAAGGAGACGTTGGTGGAATATGGCTTCCGACTGCCGTCAGCGCTGGATAACCGGCCGTTACGTTTTGACGAGTTCGAGCGTCTGGCGCCGCAGTGTATTTGCGTCTCGGCGACTCCCGGGCCGTATGAAACGGAAGGCGCGGGCCAAGTGGTCGAGCAAGTCGTGCGTCCCACCGGCTTGGTTGACCCTCCGGTCGAGGTACGCCCGGCGGTCAGCCAGGTTGACGATCTACTGTCAGAAATCAGGTTGCGTGTGGCCGCCGACGAGCGCGTATTGGTGACCACTTTGACCAAACGTATGGCCGAGGATTTGACCGACTACCTGGGTGAACACGGCGTTCGGGTGCGTTATCTGCATTCCGATATCGAGACGGTGGAGCGGGTCGAGATTATTCGCGATTTGCGTTTGGGCGAGTTCGATGTATTGGTTGGCATTAACCTTTTGCGTGAAGGGTTGGATATGCCGGAGGTTTCACTGGTTGCGATTCTGGATGCGGACAAAGAGGGTTTTTTGCGTTCCGAACGCTCGCTGATTCAGACCATCGGGCGCGCCGCTCGTAATTTAAATGGCAAGGCGTTGCTCTATGCTGATCGGATCACAAATTCCATGCAGCGCGCCATTGACGAGACCGATCGCCGCCGCCGTAAGCAGGTTGCCTACAACAAAGAGCACAATATCACCCCGCGCGGCGTGATCAAGCGCGTTGCGGATATCATGGAGGGCGCCTACAGCGCGGCGTCCGCGTCACCGCGGCAATCGGCGGCGGTGGCCGAAGACGTCAGCGACTATGTGTCGCTGGCGCCGGCAAAACTGGCGGCCAAGCTCAAGAAGCTCGAGCAACAAATGTACGAGCATGCGCGCAACCTCGAATTCGAGCAGGCCGCGCGCGTGCGCGACCAGATGCATCGTATCCGCGAACTCAATCTCGGTTTGTTGGAAGCGCACAGCTGATGCGCGCGGGTCGAACGCGCAACCGTGACCGGGGACGGGCACCGCGCATGCCGAGACGCAAAATAGTTGCGTTGACCGGGCATAATCCGTTATCTTAACGCCCCTTTAGGCGCGTAGCTCAGCTGGTTAGAGCACCACCTTGACATGGTGGGGGTCGTTGGTTCGAGTCCAATCGCGCCTACCAATAACTCGCTGAAGTAGTAGCGAAAAAAGGCCCCGCTCCGGCGGGGCTTTTTTCGTTATCGGCGGCCCGCGTGAGCGTCGACCACCGACATGTTAGCGCCCGGCGCTGCCGAAGTGGCGTCAGCGCGGTTTATGGGCCGCCGCCCGACGGATCGATAGCCCTTGGCGGCGGATTGGTGGCGACCATCCATCCCGGACAGTGGTGGCGACGAAACTGCTTTCAAATTCGCCCGGATAGCGGGCCACGTCCGTGCGCCTCGGCGTCTCTCGCCGCTGCTTGTCAGTGCTGCCAGAGGCGCGTATTTTTGCCATCCGAACCCTGCCCGAGTGGGGCGATCCGCTTGTTTACCATCTATTCAGATTCGCGGGCTTGCCTGTTGCGAACGGTATGATTGCGAGTACGAATCGGGACTAGATAGCGTGTGACTGTAGCAAACGGCAAACCGACGGCATGCCGTCCGCCTGTCGGGCTATCTCGATGCCGCATCGTGACCAACGCGGCGGCGATTGCTTCCAAGAAGGGCGCGCCGCGCGCTGGACAAAGTGTCCACGGCGGCCGTCGAGCGATCATTGAGAGAGTCGTGAACTTGCTAACTTTGAGCGCCGGATTGTGCGGCCGATTGCCGGCGCGACAAACCGTTCCGTAGGCGTGGGCAGGCGGTGGTGCTGCAGGGTCAATGAATCACGCGATTCCGGTGTCGTCACGTTACGTTTTTATAATCGCGGCATTTTGCCGCACAGGGAGGAAAAGATATGTTCAAAGGTATCGTGTTAACGCTTGCCGTGTTGCTGATCGGCGCGTATGCGCTGGTGCGCAGCGGTTATATCCCGGCTAACGCCGACGCAAAACCCGGCTGGTTGGAAACCTGGATGGCGCGCACGTCGTTGAAAGCGACACTAAAGCGTGAAGCGCCGAAGGAGCGTAACCCGGTGGCGTTGACCGAGCAAAACCTCGCCGAGGGAATGCATTTATTCGCGCGCAACTGCTCGGTTTGTCACGGTTCCGCTCAAGGTGATGCGTCGGCGTCGCCGATCGCGAAAGGCCTCTATCAAAAGCCGCCGCAATTGGCCACCGAGGGCGTAGAGGACGACCCGGAAGGCGTTTCATTTTGGAAGATTAAACACGGCATTCGTCTGACCGGCATGCCGTCGTTCGGTTACACCCTTACCGATCAGCAGATATGGACCATCGCACTGTTCTTGAAGCACATGGACAAGCTGCCACCCAAAGTCGAGCAGGCTTGGCGGCAAGTCCGCAATTGGCCGGTATCGACCGACAACGGCACCAATCAAAAATAACATGCTCGCGCACGCTCGCCGTACGTCGCGCGCGCCATGGTCCGTCCCTGAGAATTTAGCGCTCGGTGCGCACGAGCTGACATTGCGGCCAATCCCGCTGGTTAATGACTCTGTGCGCGTACGGCATTGTTCGACATGATTTGCAAAGAAGGATAGATTTTCTTTAACGCGACAGCCTGCACCCAGTCATACGAGTTATCCAAGTACATGGTGCCACCGACGATAACCGGATTTACGATGCCAAACCGACCGCCAGGTTTGTAGTCGCCGAGCTCGCGCCCGGTTTTGGGGTCGAGTGCATATAACTTCGGTCCGGCGGCTAGCCATAGGACTCCATAAGCGTATACGGGGTTGCCGCGTCCGGCGCCAGCGGGTCCGGCGTGCTGAATATGAAAGCGCCACAAGATTTCGCCATTTGTTTCGTTCAACGCATAGATGGTCGACGTAACGGGAGAGCCAACATATACAATGCCGGCGTGGATTAATGCCAAACCGGCTTTATATGCGGGCGGCACATGTCCTACTCCGAGTTTTCGGGTCCACAGAATTTTGCCGTGCTGCGCATCCATGGCGTAGATCGCCAAGTTAGTGGTATGAGCCTTCCGATCGAAATCGACTACCGAGTCCTGCACGACGATGCCTCGATCTTGGTCGACCGTTGGCGAATTATCACCCATCCCGGTGTTGAAGATTTTCAGAGGTGTCTTCTGGGTCCAGAGAACGGTCCCATTAGCCGCGTTGACTGCAATAACATGGTTTTTGTCGGTAGTGCCGACCAATATTTCAGCCACGTGTGTCTTAGGATTGACATAAATGTTGGCACTCGACATGCTGTCAAAGCCGTGCAACGGCGTTTTCCACTTCACTTTGCCTGTGGCAGCATCCAGTGCCCACAAGCGTCCTCCGCCGGTGGCTTCGTAAACGGTATGTCTATAATACACAGGGGTCGGCATGGCCTCTCCGCGAAAGTCGTGTCGCCAGACCAATCGGCCGGTTGTTGCGTTAAAAGCGTAGACGGCGGAGTATTGCAGCCCGCGCGTCAACGGTGCACGGCCCTGGCTGCGCGCATACTTCAAGACTTGCGAAAACGGAAACCCGGTATCGCCGGCCGCTACATAGACCAAATTATTTGCAACAATCGGATTGGCCATCAGTGTGTTTGCCAATGCCGAGGTCTTCCACAATAACGCGCCACTTTTGGCGTCCAAAGCATATAAATGGGAGTCGTCCGATTCCGCGTAAATCACACCATTGACCGCCGTCACGCCCACGGCTTCACCTAAGTTCTGCGTCATCGCCACGGGGGCGCGCCGCGGTCCGCGGATCTTCAATTCGGGAAACGGCGCATGCAGCGGCACGGCGGCGTCTTGGGCAAAGCGCCAGCTCACACCCTCTTTTTCCCAATCGGGAGCGCTAGCCGGGACTCGATATGCCGAATTATGTGAAGGATTGCCCGCATAAACTGTCCAGCGGTCCGGAAAGCCCGCCGTCGTCGCGGCCGATGGCATGGGCGGTGCGACTCGCTGCATCACATCGCGTACCAAGGCCGGCCCATGGCCGGACAGGCGCGTGACTTGATAACCGCGCGAGCGAAGGTGTTCCGCGACGGCGGTATCGATCAGCTTGTTGTCACCGACGATGTAGACATGAGGCTTTCCGGCGGCTGCTTGAAATGGCAATACGGTATCTGACGTCGTTACTTTCGGAATAGTCAAAGTCCGTAAAGCGTGCGCCGTCGCCGTTCCGAGTGCATGTGGACTTTCTGTCAGCAACAACGCCCCGGAGAGTTTCGTCGCCAGAGCTTGCGCAAGCGCAATGCTATCGTTGTCCGCTGCGGAACTGAGCACCACATTGCGCGTTCCGCTAGGAAACAGCCGTTCTGCCGCGCGAGCGGTGGCGGTTACCGGGTTGAGTGCGGAATGCGAGTTTTCGCTTGCCAAAGCTGATCCGGTGACGGTGGCCAGTAGATAACCGATCAATAACACCAAAAGTGGGCGTACAATAGAGAAGCGGTGTAGTGACATGACTCATCTCTCCTTGCGGATATTACGTTGGAGATTGACGCAGCCGGCTGCCGTGTCCGTTTGCGCTGCCACGCAATTCGGGGCCTGTAAGGAACACTCTCGTGAGGGTCATCCCCGAAACTAAGCTACTGCAGCCGATGCTTCACTGAACGGCGTGAGCAATGCAATAACACTGCGTAGAAGGACACACCCAAACTGCCAGACTTGCGGGTATCGTTCCAGAACAAGCCTACACATCGATTCTTCAGCGAACTATGTGTCACCGGCCATAACGGGCGATGTTGCGGAACGACTTGTATAGTTGGAACCGATATCGCCTGACTTCGGCAGGGTAATGCGAAACGTCCCCGAGCCGGCGGACACAGTTCTTCGTGACAACGGCTTCAGAAACAAGCAGCCCGAATGATAACTAAGCGGACCGACGCTAACGTACGAATAGATACGAATAATGGCTACAACTATGAAGAATGATCCCGCCTACAACTCAAATTAGCATCGATAACCGCGTTGTCAATTTGCCGGATAAATCGTAAGCATGAAGCAGGTATAGATGTGTACGCGTGGAACTAGGGCCTGTGGTTGATCCTATCCTACGAAGATGGCGAGCGGCGTTTGCGAGATTCGTGCACCGGCTTGAGGCGAGCACAGCATCGTGTGGTGTATCTAACATACAACGCGACAGCAGTAGCCGAGCACTAGCGTGATACGTTCTATGAACTGCGGATCGAGATGCCTGATGGTGGGCAAATGTGCCTCCGGATGAGCAGTACGAACGAAGACCGCCAGCGGTTGGTCGAGCTGCCGCACGCATATCCTGCGCAGGTTGGCACAGCCGCTTTGCCGCCCACACGTCTCTGCCGCCATACTCGTTCTTCCGGCGCCTGATCGGTTGTTCGGCCACCTTATAGCGTCGGACGTGATCGGTCGCGCTCGCGCCCGCCGCGTGCTCATGAAAAATCCCAATAATCTGCTCTTCGGAAAACCGTTTGTGCTTGGTCTCGCGAACTGCCTCAGTCTAGTGTATTGGAAAAGCCCTCCATTGAAAATGGACTGGTTATGGGGTACGGCCGGTCGGTTGTGATGATCGGTTGGGCATCTATTGTTCACGACTTATTAACCGCGAGACCTCTCAGTAAAGTTTCCCCGGTATTTCGTTAAGTTCTTGAACGTTTTCTACTCTAACGGCGGTTCCACTGACATAGGGTGCGGACCACGATACGGCGGTAACTTGACGGCCGCCACTGACACCGACGACTGCGTTGGCGCCGATCTTCCTAGCTTCAGCGGCAAGGAATGTATAAAGGCTTTCCGCGCCGCGATAGCCTGCGCGCGCTTTTGCCTGCACGGTACCGATCACTGTGTGTTTTACGTTTTGGGGTAGTTTTTCTTCAGACACAAACACCTGTCCTTTCCAGGCGGGTTGTTTAGGCCCCGTTAACGCGGAAGACGAAACCGTAGAACAGCCACTCAGTGCGGCGACCAATGTAGCTAGAAAAACGACACTTACTATTTTCATTCATATCCCTCGTGCAATTTTATTGAGTCGAGACCAATCGAAATGCTGGCCGCCATAACCTCTATCAGGACCGAGAATCACGTTGTAAGCGCGGCACAGCGAACGTACCGGGTCAGGCACACAACACAGCTACTACGGCCAATCCAACTCCCCAGTCCTGGTCCATGCCCACGCGTTGAATACGGAGCGAACTCAGCTGTCGATTTAACATAGTTGGAGCGCGTCCCACCAAGTCGGTTTATGCGGTGCGCGCTACGCTGGGCTATTCCAACATAGGGCCGTTCAATTCCCCGTCAGATTATTCCGATGTTGACGTCAGCTTTGGCGGATTTTTTTGTCGTTCACAGCCTACATAATGAGCACAGTGCGAAAATGGGGTCTAGCTTCCGAAAGGCGTTGCCCTATATAGTCGATGACGGAAGATCAGGGGAGAAGGCGCAAGCGATTTACGCAAGAACGGAGCATCGGGGTTTTGGGAACGACCATTTCAAGGGCGAAATCTAACTCAACCTCCAGCAACGGGTCAGGCCGCCCCCGTGAGGCGGTGAGCGTAGAAGCGAGGGCTATCGCGGCAAATGCGCGACCCGTCTACCCGGCCGCCATCGTTTCCTGCGGCGGGTAACCCTGGCGTTACGACTGCCCAGCCGGTAGCCGGTGGTGAGCCGATGACCGAGTGAAGTAATCGTACGGAGGGTTCCCATCAGTGCGCATCGTATCGGCCGTCTATGTGCTAACACTTTGAATTTCCGGCACGGTATTTGTCTGCCGCTGGCGCCGTGTGGTAGGCTGCGCCGTCGCGTCGGCGGTACGACAGTCGGTTGCAATTCGCGCGTGCGCGTGGGTCGCTTTCCGTGCCGTTAGTTTACAACCGACGGATTATGCCGGAGCATGACAAATGCATAGGATTGCAAATACGATGTGATAGTATTTCTACCACGGACAGGGGGTTACATTAAGTCATGGATACACAAGCAACAACTTCAGCGGCATACGATTCTGAGTGCGATGCGCTCGTCATCGGCGGCGGCCCGGCCGGTTCGACGGCTGCGGCGCTATTGGCCGAACGCGGTTATCGCGTGACTTTGCTCGAAAAGGCCCGCCACCCGCGCTTTCATATTGGTGAGTCTTTGCTGCCGGCCAATCTGCCGCTGCTGGAAAAGCTGGGACTGGCCGATGAGGTGAAGGCCATCGGCATGGAAAAGTGGGGTGCGGAGTTCGTTTCGCCCTGGCACGACCATAAGCAATCGTTCCAGTTTGCCGATGCCATGGATAAATCTATGCCCATGGCCTATCAGGTGCGGCGTTCCGAGTTCGATGAGATCCTGTTTCGCAATGCCGCGCGCAAGAATGCGCGGGCGGTGGAAGGCTGCCAGGTACAAAAGGTCGACTTTCTGCCGGCCCATGCCGGGGCCGTGGTGCGGGCACGTCACGAGGACGGTAGCATTGAAACCGTGCGCAGCCGTTTTGTGTTGGACGCCTCCGGGCGCGATACTTTTCTCGGCAATCGCTTCAAAGCCAAGCAACGTAACAAGCGGCACAACAGCGCGGCCATCTACGCGCATTTCTCCGGTGCCGAGCGTAATGCCGGGAAGGACGAAGGTAACATTAGTATTTTCTGGTTCGATCACGGCTGGTTCTGGTTTATTCCATTGGCCGATGGTATGACCAGCGTCGGCGCGGTGATCTGGCCTTATTACCTGAAAACCCGGCACAACAAATCGCTTGAGCAGTTTTTTAAGGAAACGATTGCCCTGTGCTCACCTCTGGATCAACGATTGCAGCATGCGAAACTGGCTTCAAAGGTCGAGGCGACGGGAAATTTTTCCTACGTGTGCGATCGTACCTACGGCGACAATTACATACTGCTGGGCGATGCTTATACGTTTATTGATCCGGTATTTTCCTCGGGTGTGATGTTGGCCATGCAAAGCGCGTTTGTTGGCGCCGATGCCGTTGACACGTGTCTGCGTCATCCGGATAAAGCAGCGGCTGCATTGCGAAAATTTGATGTGACCATGCGAAAAGGCCCCAAGGCTTTTTCCTGGTTTATTTATCGCGTAACCAATCCGACTATGCGCGATATGTTCATGGGACCACGCAATATTTTTCGCGTAAAAGAAGCATTGCTGTCGGTATTGGCGGGTGACGTATTCGGCAAAACACCGATTCGCCGACCGTTGTTGCTGTTCAAGGGGCTATATTACATCGGCTCCTTACTCAAATTTCGACGTACATTGCAAGCATGGCGAATACGTAAGCACAATATTCAATCGGTAGATGAAACCGGTACAGCGGTGAACTGATGCACGACACAGTATCGCGCCTACATGGCGCAAGCTTATCGGTGGCGGCGTTTTTGAGCCAACCAGTACAGTGGCGAAACAATGTGTTGGGTGCTCTCTGCTTCTTGGCAGATCCAGTCGATAGTTCGGTACAGGCTGACGGTGAAGTGCCATGCATGTGTGTACCTATGCGGCGATTGGATGGCGGAAACTCGATCTGCGAAGCTTGGTACGCTAACGGGCAACTGACGCACGGCCGCTTGGGCGACATTCATTATCGGCATGACGACGATGTATTGTTCGGGGTGGTCATGTTGCCCGAAGCGAATTTTGAAGCGGATAGCAATAAGACGCCGCTGCAGCAGGCGACTGAGTCGGCTTACCGTCAAGTGTTTACGCTGCTCGATAGGCTACACTTCCCATATCTGTTCCGATTTTGGAATTACATTGCCGACATCAACGTCCACAGCTTTGGGCTGGAGCGCTATCGCCAATTTAATCTCGGACGCAAGGATGCATTTCTTGCGCATGGGCGCGACTTGGTAGGGAATTTCCCCGCCGCCTGTGCCCTCGGTTCGACCCAGGGGCCGTTGGCGATCGCTTTTTTGGCCGGACGCGTGGCGCCGTTTAATATCGAAAATCCGCGCCAAATCAGTGCCTACCGGTATCCGCAGCAATACGGCCCGCGCAGTCCGACATTCTCGCGCGCGAGTCTAGTGCGACTGGGCACGGAAGAAGTGTTGTTCGTATCCGGGACGGCCAGTATCGTCGGACATGTGACTCTGCACCCGGACGATGTCATCGCGCAAACGCGCGAAACGTTGGCCAACATAGAGAGTGTGCTGGCGCAGGCCAACGTTCGCACCACGCGGGCGAAATTCGAGTTAGCCAATTTATGCTACAAGATTTATTTGCGACGCGAGCGCGATCTGGAGCAAGTGCGCCACGAAGTTGAGCGCATTGTCGGTCACCCTCCCGAGAGTATTTACTTGCACGCAGACATATGTCGGCAGGACTTGCTGGTGGAAATCGAAGCTACTGCCGGACATCCGTTTACGTCCGTCGACGGCGGCCGAGGTTGATGATGCGTGCGCCGTTGCGGTTACTGCTGAACGTTTACGACTATTTTATACTATATTTCGGTTTGTTTATGCTGGGCGCATCGTGCCTGGCCTGGACGCCGATAGCGATCGTTATCTATCCGTTATTGTCCGAACGCCGTGGGCAGGCGATTGGACGTTTCGTGACCATGGCGGGATTCCGCCTCTATCTTACTAGTCTTAGTCTCTCGCGCCGCTGCAGTTTTGATCTGAAGGCACTGGATGCCTTGCGCAATGAGTCGTCACTTATTATCGCGCCCAATCATCCATGTTTGTTGGATGCACTGCTGGTGATATCACGCTTGCCTAATGTTGCATGTGTGTTGAAAGCCGACCTAATGAATAATATTTTTCTCGGGGCCGGTGCGCGACTTTCGCGCTATATCCGCAATGAGCCGGTGCGGCGCATGGTGCAGCAGGCGACCCATGATTTTTCCAGCGGCAGTCATCTATTGTTGTTTCCTGAGGGCACGCGTACGACTTCGCCGCCGATTAACCGGCTCAAAGGGAGTATCGGCCTCATCGCGCACCACGCGAAGGTGCCGGTGCAAGCGGTGTTTATCGAAACGGATTCGGTATATCTGACTAAGGGTTGGCCGTTGTTCCGCAAACCACCGATGCCAATACGTTACCGAGTACGTTTGGGTCGACGCTTTGATCCACCGCAAAATACCCACGAATTTGTGGCTGAGTTGGAGCGATATTTTACTCACGAGCTGGTGCAGGATGCCGCAGATCATTCATCCGATTTCGTGCCGACCTTGGTTGATCGTACGCCCTAACTCACGGTTTGTTTTTTCTCATGATGGTTCCTTCGAACACGCATCTCGTGCTCATTCCGAGTTATAACCCCGGCGCTTCGGTATACGAAACGGTGCGCGCGGCGCGTCAATTCTGGAACCCGGTATGGATAGTCGTGGATGGCAGTGATGATGGTACCGCGGACGGCTTATTGGCAATGGCAGGGCGGGACGAAGGCTTGCGTATCATGGTGCTGCCGCGCAACCAGGGTAAGGGCGCAGCGGTTTTGCATGGCTTAGAGCAGGCGGCCTCATCGGGCTTTACTCACGTGTTGACCATGGATGCCGACGGCCAGCATCCGGCGCATCGCATTCCATCCTTTATGGCGGAGTCGTTGCGCCAGCCCACGGCGATGATACTGGGTGTACCGATTTTCGACAGCGACGCGCCGAGCTTACGCGTAAACGGACGTCGGTTGTCCAACTGGTGGGCAAACGTCGAAACGCTGTGGGCCGGCATCGGCGACTCACTGTTCGGATTCCGTGTCTATCCGGTCGAGGAATTGCGTACCATAATGCGGTACCAGTCTTGGATGCGGCGTTTCGATTTTGATCCGGAAGCGGTGGTTCGGCTTTGCTGGCGAGGGGTGAGGCCGGTCAATATCGCCGCTCCGGTTCGCTATTTTCGTCTCGACCAAGGCGGCGTGTCGCACTTCCGCTATCTGCGCGATAACCTGCTACTGAGTTGGATGCACGCACGCTTGCTGGTCGGCTTCACACTGCGTTTGCCGGTGTTGTTGTTCCGGCGTGTGCAAGGGCGTTTCTGAGTAGCGGCCCCGGGAGCCGGCTGCGCCCGCCGATAATATTTGCTGCGCGCGGCCGTATGATCGGCCGATCAATGTGCTTGTGACGCGTAAAGCGGCTGGTTTTGCCAATCCTCAATTGGTCTGGTCGGGATCGGCTTTGAGCGCCTGATATTCTGAAAAGATACCGATTTCCAGGTGCCGTTCAACGCGGCTAAATCCCGCCGCACTTAAGGTCGCCAGTACCTGCCCGGGTGGGACGCAGGCTTCGATGCTGTCCCAGAAATAGCGCCAGATCGTCGCGGTGTTCTTTTGTTTGGACACGAGACGGGTCAATAAGGGAATAAAACCGCGCATATAACTTTTAAGTAACCATCGTCCAAACCGGCTCTGTGCCTGTGTGATTTCGAGTATGCACAGTCGCCCACCGGGCTTCAAAACCCGCTTAAATTCCGCGAACGCCACTTCGAGGTCGCTGATGTGGCGTAGCGCATAGCCCATGCTGAGAAAATCAAAGTGGTTATCGGGAAACGGCAAGGATTCGGCTCGGCCTTCGACGAGCATCATGGCTTTCGGTAGTTTACTGGCGGCAATCATGCCGGTGCTGGGGTCGACGCCGGTCACCAAAGCGGCGTCCTCGGTCAAAACACAGGCCTGTGCGGCGACCAAACCAGTACCGACACCGACATCGAGTACCTTCATACCGGCTTTTAGACCGCCGCGCACCAGCGCCTGGCGGCGGTAACGCGAGCCCGATCCCCGTGCTAGCAGGGTCTCGATTCGGTCGTAATCAGCCGCTGTGTCGTCAAAGATCTGGCGCAGATATGCCTGCCGATCGCGCTCCGTTCGGTAGTAGGCAGTCAGCGGTATATGCGGTGCGTGCACCGGCGTCGGCTTGTCTGTTTTTACTTGTTGCTTCATCGCCAATACGTGCCGCCGTGAATGGGTTTGGTTTTCCGGGGGAGGGGGTCCGGGATTCGACGCGAGGACGCTGAAACAACGCTCGCCATAGACAGTGTATCAGACGCAAGCGGTAGTCGCTCGAAGCGCAAAAGTGGCAATGAAAAGTGATGCCGCCGGGAGCTACACGGCGCCGGAAACCTTAATCCCGACCTTATGGCGTAATGAAAGATAGGCGGCTACCGTCCCCAATGCTAAGCCCGCCAATACATCGACCGCCACATGTTGACGCGTGGCCAAGGTTGAATAAACGATACCAATGCACCAAATCCAGTTGAGGCTGGTAATCCACGGCGGCGCACGGAAGCGGCGAAGCAAGTGATGCAACCAAATACCCGAAAAAATCGCCGTAGTTACATGTAATGATGGGCAGGCGTTTCCGGAAGCATCCATGTTTTTCAGAAAATCCACGTTCGGGTACCGGGTCCAATCGATATTCGCTCCCGGCACCGCGGTCGGCCAGAAATAGAAGATAAACAGGCCGAGCAGACACGCCGCTCCGATGGCCATGCCGTAGTGATATAACTCACGTTTAGTCGCCAACAATGTTGGCGGCAGAGAAACGTATACCCATAACGATAGATAGATGGGCAAAGCCCGCGGGTGAAAGCCAATCAGGCGATCCAGCCACGTGATCGGCATTACGGTAATCGGATAAGCCGGATTTTTGAGTAAATAAAAATACGCGCCAAAGAACAGGGCGATGAAAAGCACAGTTCCAGTGCTCTTCAGATACCAATATCGGGGTATTACTGCTGCCGCTTGACGGTACCAAGATGTCTGCAGGCTCCTATTGTTCAATGATGGGTCTCCGTGGGCTAACCACAACCAATTTGCCAATCAAGACAATGCGTGGCGCAATGTAACAAATCGCAAATTGGCAGCAGTGGCGGCGGCCATGATCGATGGAATGACATCAAGAATAACCGGAACGCCTTCGCGAGTGAGCGCGGCGTTACCGTCATGTAGTAGCAGAATTGCGCCCGCACGAAGATGACTCAATAGCCGCTTTTTTACCCGCTTTGCGTTTCCAATACGGGTGTCGAAGCCGCGCGCCGACCAACTGGCGAGGCGCAGATCCAGGCGAGTAAGCGCGGGATCCAGCAATGGGCTGCGCAAGCCGGCCGGTGCACGGAAAAAAAGCGGACGTTGGCCGGTAATTGTGGTCAGTGTCGTTTGTGCGAACTGTAGTTCTCGGGTGAATCCGGCGGGAGTCATAAACGCAAAATATTTGCTGTGATGCTGACTGTGGTTCTCCACGGTGTGCCCCCGACGTACGATTTCTCGGCATAGATCCGGATAACGTGCTGCGTTCTCTCCGATACAAAAGAACGTCGCGCGAGCGCTATAGTGATCCAGAATATCCAGGACCTTTGGCGTCACGATCGGATCCGGGCCGTCATCGATAGTCAACGCAATTTCACTTCTTGCCGTCGCAGCGGCTGGCAGGCGCGTCCAATTGGGCCCGAGCCAACGGCTACGCGGCCACAGCCCTAGTAGTGAAAGAAGAACGTGATTGGCGACTAGCGCCCCCAGTGCCCAGCGCCACTGAGCAGGCACGAAGGCTACATAGATTATCAACAAGATATGCAACGTGACTGTCGCACGGATCAGCGGCGAGGGTTTCCAGCGCGACTTAGCCATGTTCATGCCGAGCGAAAATTGCCGAATATATCAGCGCCAAAATAACCCCCGGGGCGACGGTGACGCCCATCGCTTGCAGAATAGACACGTTGGAAAATGAAAGTAAACCAAAGCCGGCAACCGTGGTTAAGTTGGCAAACAACATGGACGCCAAAGTACGCGGTGAATTGGTGCTGCCGATTGTCGCGTATGTTTTTCGGCCGACTTGCCTCCGTTCCCGAGGTGTGCTTTCAATCCGGTCAAAAAATAGCGCGTAGTTGGATCCCACGGCCACCACCAGTAGTAATCCCACTAAATGCAAAATGATCAGTTGTTGTCCCAGTATCGCCAGTCCGGCTGTGACGGTAATGACGGCCGCTGCAAGCGGCAAGATAATACGTAGCACGCGCACGAGTGAGCGAAATACGAAAAGTAGCAATCCGATGATCGCCAGCAGGCCACCCAGAGACAAAAGAATGGCTTCATGCAGATAGCCCGAATAAAGGCGATCAGATTCAGCTTTCATATCGACAAATAGCACATTCTTCAAGCCAGCGGCCTTTAATGCCGAGCGAATATTGGCGGCGTCGATATTCTTGTGGTCGGGCGCAGTGAGCGGTAACAATGCGCTCCATTGACCGTGTTGCCGAACCAGTAACGCGTTAACCGCCATGGCCATCGATGTATGTTCGAGATCGGCGGGGCGTATGAGTGGTTGCGTACGTGCCTTGGCGACGTCGGCTAGAAACGGCGCGAATAGGGAAGCGTGCACCGGTAGCCCGACAACGGCTTGCTGCAAATTGGACTTCAGTACCGAAGCAGGAGGCAGCGCCGCGCGCCGGGCTTGTTGAGTCTCTAGGCTAGGAAGATAGTGGCTCGGGCTTTCAAAGCCAGCCAGCTGACCTTGCGCGACCTGTTTTTTTAACACTTTGGAAACCTGTTCAGCGGAACGCAACACCGATTCACGATCTGGGCCAGATACGACCACCAGGTAACGCACATCCGGCGCGCCCATATCGGCGCGAAGCCGAGCATCCAACTCGACATCGGCCTGCGATACCGGGCTCAGCGACGAGATCTTATCGTTCCACAAATTGGTGCGGTGTGCGATTAGAGTAACACATGACGCAATCAGCACGGCGGCTGCCAGCCAACGTAACGCGGTGGCGCGTCGTACCAGACCGGACAGGTGCATACCGATAGCGGACACGTCATGGATACGGAAAGTATCCGGCAATAAATGCGGTAAAACAAAACGTGTCACCATTGCGGCGGCTACGAGCCCGGCGATTGAATACAGCCCCAGTTGCGCCAAACCTGGGAAGCCGGACAAAAGTAGCGAAGCAAAGCCGAATATCGATGTCAGTACACCGAGACGAATAGTAGGCCAGAAACGTTTGATCCAGTCCTGTTGATCGGCGCCCCCTTGTTGTGATTGCACAAACAGGTAGATCGAGTAATCGACAGCCTCACCTATGAGCGCGGTGCCGAAGCCGAGTGTTATGCCGTGCACCGAACCGAAGCCGAGACTGACCGCAGCGATTCCCGCCAGAGCGCCCGTGATTACAGGCAAAAATCCTAGTGCCAAAGCGGTAAATGACCGGTATACGAGTAATAGCAGCGACGCTATAAGCGTCACGCTGATGATAGACAGAAGGGTGACTTGGTCCTTGATGACATGGCGCGATGTTACCGAAAACACGCCCGGGCCGGTCATAAGCAAGGTTACTTTTTTGTTTGCTCCGGCTGCCGTGTCGAACGCCCGACGGATGGCCGTCATGGCAGCTTGCTGAGCGTCTGTATCGGAACCCGAGGCGCGGGTCTGTATCAATAATAAGGCGCGTTTCCCATCACGTGATGCCCACGCACCGTCGATTAGCTGCGGGTGTGTGCCGCCGTTGAGTTGCCCGAGTAACTGCACCATCTCGCCGGTCGGATCGCGCGGCAGCAACGATTTGACCAGCAACCCGGCGGGCGAGGCGAGCAGATCGATGCTATCGCTAAACGCGGTATGTAAGCCGTCGATGCTAAAGCGTGCAGGTGTAACCGCTGGACTCAGTAAATAACGATGGCTGAATAAGAATGTACGATCGCGCTCGGCATTAACCGGTTGGCCGTTGTTGACACTGACAAAGGCTGGATTAGCGCGTAATTGTTGCGCAATTCGTTTGGATAGCGCGGCTCGGATTGGTGCGTCGGACCCTTCAATGCCGACCAGTATCAGTCGCGAGGCGAGCCCATCGCGTATTTGTTCTAGAAGCAATTGCTGCTGCGGGGTGGGACTGCGCGGCAGAAACGCCGACAAATCGGTGGTGAACTGGGTGCGACTGATGATGACGCCGCTGGTAAGAATAAATATCAACCACAATGCGATGGCCGTCCGGCCCTTGCCCATTATCGTTAATCTCACTGCGCGGCCAGCTTTTCGATCAGCATTTTTGAACTATCGCCATCGACCTGCAGTATATCAATACTGTGCACCGCGTCGCGCATACCGCTAATCTTGATGCGTCGTATCACTTCCTGCATTCTTTCGTTGGTTGGAATCAACAGCAGCGTCCAATGCTCGGCTGTACCGCTAAGGCTCAATTGGTAATTGCGTTCCAATGCCTTGCGGTCGCCGGCTAACGTCCCACGTATGCTTTCGATAAAAGCGGCTAACTCCGGGTAGTCGTCTAATTGCAGACGATAGTGTTTGCCGCCACGGTCGATGACCAGTGTGTCTGCATCGACGATCATGGTTTCCGGTTTTGGCTTTAAGGTGCGCTTTTCAAGATGATCGGGGGCTCTGTAGAACAGTTCACCGGACGATTGCACGGGCGCGTCGAGCATTGCGATGGTTTTCGTTTCGACAAAGCGCGCGTGGCCGGTACGAATCTGCGCAAGCCCGTGCAAGAGTTGATCGATATCCCAATTGTTCGCATGACTTACTACCGGCAATAACGCCAGCACGAGTACGATGAACAACTTACGTGAGTATTGCAGTGGGATCATAAGATAGGAAAGCAATCGTGTCATGGTTTGGAGGTCGTCGCCGTCGTCGTCGCCGCGGTGGCGGGTTGCCAGAAATCAAAAAAATTAAACCAATTGTAAGGCGCCGAGCGGCAGTAATGATCTAACAGCGCCGCGTAACGGTTAATGGCGGTGTTTACGGCCTCATCGCGTTGCTCGCGTGCCACAGTAGAAAAGTCAGCCAGGGTGTCGAAATGAATGGCGTAGCGATTGCCGCCTAAATACAATCCGGTCATGAATAGGACCGGGCGGCGTAGTAGCGCCGCCATGCGAAACGGCCCAATGGGTAAGTGCGTAGTTGCGCCAAGAATTTTTACCGCGCGCAAAGTGTCGTTACCTGGCGTGCGATCGCCCAGCATGCCGACCATGTAGCCGTCTTCAAGGCGCTCGCGGACTTTGAGCATAGAGTCGATATGTCCAAGGCCGATGATGTCCTGCGCCGCCTCCGGGTTGATCGCTGCCAACATGGCGTTGATCTTCTGTGCGTTGTCTTCATGCATGACCATGGCCACACGTAGGTTCGTGTGTTTTCGGCCAATTGCGCGAATTACTTCAAAACTACCAAGATGGGCGCCCATCAGGAACAAGCCGTTATTGCCGTCCCGCTGTTGGTGCAGTAGATCTTCACCATGTACTTCAAAATCAAAGATATCAAAACAGCGATTGACCAGATATACGCGGTCATGGATGGTCGCCGCAAAGGTAAAAAAATGACGGTACTGATCACGCCAGCGCGCCGGCCGGCCGAGCGCTCGCTCGAGATAACGCCGGGACGCCCGCCGACCGCGGGGAGAAAACAACAGGAAGTAACTGGCGACCAAATGCAATATTGTGCGCGCCGGATGCCGCCCGAGTCGCAGCGAAATCCACGCCATGACTCGCAGCATCAACATATTGCTGCGCTCGGGGGTTTCGGCCCAACGCGTGCGATGGTCTCTCGAGCCGGCAGTCATGTGGGTAAATTCAAGCGGACAAGCCGCAGCGGTGGACGCGGAAAGACGGCCGACGCAAGCGCGTGACGCAAACGGGGTGCAGCCGGACTGAGCTTGGCGAGCCATCGCCATGTCGGCAGACAGCGTCGGGTTAGGCACAGGATCAGCGATAGTAATAAAGGCATGATAAAATTCTCGACGATCAACGCGGACGCGCCGAGGTTTTCCAGAACGCTCGCACGGCGTCGAGAATACGGGTATTCCGTGTATCGGGAAGCATCCATCTTCGAACCCAATATTCGGCAATGAACATGACTGCGACCAGCGGCAGCGTCAAAAAGTTAGCAAACACCGACCAAGTGCTCAACGGCGTCAGGAACAAGAGCAAGGTAGAAACGAGTGCCATGCTGGCGAAAAATAAAGTCCAGGCGATGGTGACTTGGCGCGCATAGATTTTGTGTTCCGGCGTCAACGGTGCGTGTACGGCCTCGGCAAGACGGGTGCACAATGGTTGGCGTCCGCCGACGAGAGTGCGCGCAAAGGTCATGAACAGCAGCAATTGTACCGCCATGTATTGCAGCCAATAGACCAAACCAAAGTGGTGCTCAAGGGTTGACCATCCAGCCCAAAGCGCCGCTCCGGCCACCGCCCATACACCCAACAAGAAAATACGTTGGTTCGAACGCCAAGCCAGTATGAGCGCAAATATGGCCACCGGGGCAATGGCCACCAGCGCGCCGAGATTGCTGTCGTGCGCCGATTTGCTCGTATAGTGCGCGAGCAACGGATAGCCGATTGCCAGCACAGCGATACCCAGCCAGCGCAGAATGCGGAATGTCATGTGCGAACTCTTTGTGCCTGCGCATCATCAGCGATGCGGCGCAGTGCGTTGACGGAATGCCGACTGCGCACCTGTTCGGTAAGCGAATTCGGAGTATTACGCATTAAAATCAACGCGATATTGCCATAATTTTGACGTGATCCACACCCCAGACGTTGTCACAAGAGGGCACGCCAGCCGAAAGCTGGACGGTCGGAATGGTCGGATTCAAGCAAAAGTTCATCGATCCGATCATTGCACGCAGCCGGCTTAATGTCTTAGGTGCTATACGTTTAGCGTTGTTTCCGGAATCGCCTGCTACAGCCAGGGAAACCAACTCATCCGCCGACAAATTATTGAACCAAGGCGTATTTTACCCACTGAAGCTAGACCGCTTCAATCAATTGTTCAAGCGATTTGCCACCTCTTCATCATTTCGGCCAACGTGCTGCGGCGCGGATTGACCAGTCAACACCTCAACGGTGAGGCCTCGATTGCCCTGAGTCCGCGCCGTCACTCATCTTCCCGGCAAGCCTTGTGCTGTCGCCGGCGATCGATTCGGCGTCGATGCCCGTCTTCCGTGTTGATCCGTGCAGCGCAAAATCGCCATTGTCTTTGAGGTTCACAGCTATGTCCGGCGGCGTCTTGCCCCGATATCCGGTCGCGCGGGTAAAGTCCTTCCAACGTCGGCCGATCAACTGATTGATCGGGTTCCCGAATAGCTACTAATCAGTACACTGCGCGGGCACATAGTACGGGGGATGTAGCATGAAATGGATTACAGGCAGCCTTCAGAATAAATTGCTAGCGGTAACGGGCAGTGGCGCCAGCTTGCTGCTGGCCGCGGTTTCTCTCGGATTTTGGCTCCTGTGGGGTAGCGTCGCGAGCTACCATCATTTGTTGCAAGTGCCGGTCGCCAATGAACGCGATGTGCAGGAGTTGATCGCGCAGCTTGATCTACAAATCATCACCTGGAAAGACCTGCTTCTGCGCACGGACGATGCTAACGCGCTGAAAACTCACAGTGCGGAGTTTAACGCCGAGAGTCGCGCGATCGAAAAAGGCGTACAAAAACTGACCGAGCGGCTTGATAATGCAGATGCCCGCCAATACCTGCAACGGTTTCCAGCAGCCTATCAAAAAATGCTGAAAACGTTCCAAATCGGCATGAAAGAATTTAAGGCCAATTACTTTTCTGCCAAGGCCGGTGATCAACTCGTACTGGGAGCCGAGCTAGAACCGAGCCAGTTGTTGTTCAAGGCGCGTAAATCTCTGCGGCAAAATACCGCGAACGCAGCGGCTTTTAGTCGCCAGCGCGCGCGTCAGGGTTTGCTGATCAGTATCGCCCTCGTGGCGGGACTTCTGCTCATTGGCTTCGTCGTTACGACTTTATTGATTCGACGCGGTATCGTCACTCCGGCCAAGCGCTTGGAAGCAGATCTCAGCCGCATGGCGCTCGGCGATTTCTCCTTGCCAGTGACCTGCACGACTACTGACGAGCTCGGACATGTTGCATCCAGCGCGCAAAAACTTCAGGTCGAGCTTGGCAAGCTGATGCAGGAGGTTGCCGTCTCGGCGACGCAACTGAGCACGGCTGCGGAGCAAACGTTAGTGGTTGCCGAACAGACTTCGAGTAACGTGGATCAGCAGCAGTCGAGAACCCGACAGGTCGCTACTGCAATCGAACAAATGGCGTCGACATCGCAGGAAGTGGCGCGTAATACCACTGACGCGGCGGCGGCGGCAAAAGACGCCGAGCGTCAGACCGACAGCGGACTCACCGTAGTCGGATCCGCCATTACCGCCATCGAAAGTTTGGCGGCCGAGGTGGCGAAAACGGTCGACATCATACATCGGGTGTCCAACGACAGCGACAACATAGGCAATGTACTGGAAGTCATACGTAGTATTTCTGAACAAACCAATCTGTTGGCGCTGAACGCCGCCATTGAAGCGGCCCGCGCGGGCGAGCAAGGGCGGGGCTTTTCAGTGGTCGCGGACGAGGTGCGTTCGTTGGCACAGCGAACGCAGAAATCGACGCATGAAATTCAGCAAACCATCGAGCGTTTGCACGCGGGCGTAGATGAAGCCGTAAACGTCATGGGACACGGGCAAGAGCAAGCCCAAGCGAGCTTGCAACACGGCGCCGACGCTAAGCAGTCATTGGCTGCTATCGAATCGGCCGTTCATACTATAAATAACATGAATACGCAGATCGCCAGCGCGACGGAGCAGCAAACGGCGGTCGCGGAAGAAATTAACCGTCATATCGCCGAGATCAAAGGCGGAGCGGACGAAAATGCCGAGGGCGCACGACAGATCGCCCATTCCAGCGAAGGACTAACGGAGCTGGCCGGCCGTCTACAACAAGTCATGACCCGGTTTAAAATTGCTTGAGACATCGGCCGCGCTCGCGGATGATCAGCGCCGGCGGTTTAGGCGTATTTGCTGTCCGCGTCAGATCCACATCGGTTAGGTGATACGGACGTTCCTATCCATTCGTCAAGTGAGTCGGAAATAAACAATCGCGGCGTCCCCGGCGGAATAAATAATTGTTGGTAAAAAATCGGCAGAGTTTGGCTCGCGCTGGCGGCGATTTCGACCAAGAGGCCGGGCGTTCCAGGCGACAAATCAATGTGCTCACAAATCTCGGCGGGTAGTTTAACCGGTGAAGCAGTGCGCGCAATGTGTCGTATCGGTGTCTTATAAGTGTGATGAAGTAATCCAGCAAAGTTGGTGCCATCCAGCTCCCTGGCAGGTATCTCGACGAGTAGCGGAAATCGTTTTGGATTTACAAAGAATCGGCTGAATATATTCGTGTTGCCGGCGATCACGACAATGCGATCAAGCACCAGTACTTTTTCCCGCGCACTACTGCCGATCAACCAACGCGTAATATTCGCATCGTTGACGGTGGACAAGGTCCGCGAAAGCAAGCGCGTGTACATGGGCAAAAATTCAACGCCCTCGGGGTCGAGGAAACGGTATATCCACGGGCCACCGATTCGTTTGCGTAACGGCGCAACAAAGGACCCGCTTCCCTGTTTACGCGTGATGAATCCATCGGCTACTAAGCCCTGTACGGCGCGTTGGACCGTTCCCAGGCTATAAGGTGTGATGTTGACGAGGTCGACTTCGGTCGGTAGTTGATCGCCTTCGGACCAGTAGCCATCAACGATGGCGTTGATGATGGCCTCGCGCAGAATTGCGTATTTGGGTGCCTTGGATTGATGCCGAGGCATATATTTTTTAAAGAAGTCTATGTTCTTTCCGGTAGATGCAGACCCCACAATATCGCTCTCCTTGGCGTAGAAGCGCTATTTGATCGCGTTCCGCGCAGTCAATCAAGATCGGCGTGCTTAGCCCGGCCAGCATACAATCGCAGCTACCGCCCGCTATATAAGCTGTAAATAATATTCCATTCGCTCGGCCGCGACATTAACTCCACAGACTGCCGCCAAACTGTAGCGATGTAGGTGCGCGCGGTGCGGGATGCCAAGCTTGACCGCCAAATTCCCAAAGCCGATTTGCAACTACCGGCGAACAAACTCACGTTAGGGGAATACCAGTCGAAGGCGATTCTACGCCAGTACGATATTCCCGTGGTACGCGAGATATTGGTACCGCTTGCCGAAGTTCAAAGCATGTCGGAGTGTCCGATTGAATTTCCGCTTGTGGCTAAACTCGAGTCGGCGCAGCTTCCGCACAAAACGGAAGCTGGTGCTGTGCGTGTCGGAATAAGTGACGCGAAGGAACTTCAGCAAACGGTGGCGGAAATGATTGAATCAGCGCGTCGCTATCAAACGGACGCCGAGATCGAAGGTATATTGTTGCGAGAGATGATGCCCGGGATTGAGGCGATCGTCGGTGCGCTTGTAGATCCCTATTTCGGTCCAACCGAGTTGTTCGGCTTTTCCGCAGCCAACTTGCGCGCTAAATCGACGTCGCGCTATCTCGCGCAAATTTCGCAACTATGCTTGGACCGGCAAAGACGGGCAACGGCGGCCCGTATTCGCGCGCTTGCTCAGCCTTGGTCCACTGTGACACGACGATAGCGAATCCAACCACACTCATCATTGCGGGCGGTATCCATGTATTTAGACCACCTAGTTGCTGGTCGACCAGTGCCGATATAGGCCAGGCGCGACCGCAAATATTGTAGGAGCCATATAGGATCGTACTGTGGAACGTTATATAGGCGCCGATAGCGATTTGTGGCAAGGTGACGGCCAGAAGCATGACCAAGCGTGTGCCATAGGTGGCGCTTATTCTCGACGACCGGCTTTTCGGGCCCACTATCAGCCACCAAAACAATAGCCCATCGATTACCATGCTCCAATTCATGACCTTGTACCAGAATATACTCAGCATGGCGTCGAAATGAATCGCTGGCGTCAACCACACGTAGATCAAGCCGACGAACAGCACGCAGGCGATCACGGGATTTTGGATCAGCCGGTACGTGAGCCGTATGGGCGCTGCTTTGAACAGCGCGCGCAACGGCCGCAACAACCACGCGGGCGTGCCGCGCGCCAAGACTCGATCGGGTGCGGCAAGCGCGATGAGAAATGGGCCTAGATGATGCAGTACGAGATGTTGCAGCCGGTGTACCCAGAACATGTGTTGTGAGAGATAGTCGACGTAGGTCTGTAAGGACACGTAGATCAGCAATACACCCGTCAAAAAGCCCGCGCAGCGCCATAGATTGGCGCTAATGCCGGCGCTGCGCCCAACCCATAACCCACGCAGATAAACCGTCGTGGTTGTCAGCGTGACAACCAGGACCGTGGGAGAAAATTCCCACGGGCTCAGGTATAGGATGTATTCAGATGCGGTAGACATGGCTCAATCGACTGTTGCGCGTGACCGGTGACGCCAAGGCTGGAATCCGCGCGCGTGAAGCGCTAGGCCTGCGGAGAGTTCACGCAAACACGAGATCGAACCGCACGCAACTCAAATCGCGCGCGAGCGTGCGGCGACGACACGCCTGATAGGTAACAGTCGGCCGGTTGTCTACAGCCAATATACGAATACGAACAGCAACAACCAGACGATATCGACGAAATGCCAATACCAGCTGACTGCCTCGAAAGCGAAGTGGTTGTCGGCGGTAAAATGCCCTTTTAACGCCCGGCTGAACACGACCGTCAACATAATCACGCCAAACGTCACGTGAAGACCATGAAAGCCGGTCAAAATAAAAAACGTAGCACCGTAGACGCCGGATTTGAGCGTCAGACCCAGATGCGTGTAAGCATCATGAAATTCGTGCACTTGCATGAACAGGAAGATAATGCCCAGCGCTACGGTCAAGAACAATCCAACCTTGGTCCACAGCGGTTTGTTCTTACGTAGGCCCCAATGGGCCCACGTTACGGTCGCACCTGAACTCAGCAAAATTGCAGTGTTGAGTGCCGGAATGCCCCATGGCTTCATGGCTACGAAAGGCTTCCCTGCGGGGCCGAACGTGGGCCATGCACTGGTGAAATGCAACCACGGGGTATAGTTGGGGTCGAGTGAAGCCAGCCACGGTACGGCGATATTGCGTTCGTAGAACAGAACACCGAAGAGGCTGGCGAAGAACACCACCTCGGATGCAATGAGCCAAGCCATCCCCATGCGGAATGAACGGTCCTCCTTGGCGAAGTAAAGCCCGCGCCGACTTTCGCCGATTACTTTGCCGAACCACCCGAACAGCACAAAAATTAATGAGGCCCCGCCCGCCAGAAGAAACCAACTGCCAACATCATGACCGTTTACTTCGAGTACCGCACCGAGCGCCATGAGAAACAGGCTCGCCGCGAGTATGATCGGATATGGACTTTGGTCCGGTGTATAGTAACCACGTTGGACATCTCCCATGTTCACGCTCGATTCCCCTTTCTCGCTGATCTGCACCAGGATTCAAAATTCATATGCGACCCGTTCGGGTAGCTGTAGCCGCGCAACTCGAATGGTCCACGACCCACTTCATCGTTCGATCCAGTCAGTGCCGTTGGTTTCGCCATAGCGTGCATAGGACGGTTGCGCCGAACTACCTGTTGCCATCGGCCTTTGCAAAGGAGTGATATGGTGGCGGCGAAGACAGCGTAAACTCGAGTCCGCTGGCGCCATCCCAGACCTGCGCGTCGGCTTTGGCGCCGTGACCGATCGATGTTTTGATCACGTTGATGACGAACAGAAGCTGCGATGCGCCGAGCACGAACGCGCCTATGCTCGACAACATGTTCAGATTACTGAATTGCAGTGCGTAGTCTGGAATGCGGCGCGGCATACCGGCAATGCCGAGGAAAAACTGCGGCAAAAAGGTGACGTTAAAGCCGATTATAGTCAACCAAAAATGCCATTTTCCTAACCGTTCGCTATACATGCGCCCGGTAATTTTAGGTAGATAATAGTAAGCAGCCGCGATTACGCCCATAACCGGTCCGCCGAACAGGGCAAAGTGAAAATGTGCGACCAGAAAGTAGGAATTGTGATATTGCTGATCGGCGACCGCGTCAGAAAGAACCAGACCGGTCAGCCCACCGATCCCGAAGAGTACGACGTACCCGAGTGCAAACAACATTGGCGTCTCGAACGTCATGGAGCCGCGCCAGATCGTCGCGATCCAGCAGAAAAACATAACGGCTACCGGCACCGATATAGCCATGGTGCTGAACATGAAATAGATATTCGCAGAGGCGGGCATCCCCGAGGTAAACATGTGATGTGCCCAGACGATAATCGACAGGAAGCCGGTGACACAAAACGAATAGACCTGCGCCTTATAACCGAAAATGGGTTTACGGGCGAAAGTCGAGAAAATATGCGGCAGAATTCCGGCCGTAGGCAGGAGTAGAATATACACTTCTGGATGTCCAAAGAACCAAAATAGATGCTCCCACAGTATCGGGTCGCCACCACCGGCAGCATTGAAGAAGTGCGTGCCGAAATGTCGATCGGTCAACAGCATGACCGCGCCGGCGATCAAGGCCGGGAAAACGGCGATAAGCAATAGCGCGGTAATGAGCCAGCTCCAGGCGAACAACGGAACCCGAAGCATTGTCATACCCGGTGCGCGCATGTTGAAGATGGTGACAATAATATTGATCGACGCCATGGTTGATGAAACGCCAAGAAGAAATACGGCAAAAAGGGCGAAATCCATTCCCATACCGGATTGCACCGATAACGGCGCATACATGGTCCAGCCGGTGTCGATCGTTCCTCCGCCGATGCCGAACAATTCCAGGACCCAGGGCATGACCAACAGTATGGCGGCGGGTGGCAACAACCAGAAGCCCCAATTGTTGAGGCGTGGCAGCGCCATGTCGGGTGCGCCGATCATGATCGGTATCATATAGTTTGCCAGCCCGGCGGTGACCGGCATTAGCGCGGCGAATACCATCACCAAACCGTGCACGGTGATGATTTGGTTGTATAGCTCCGGTTGCATGATGTGCATGCCGGGCTGGAACAATTCCATGCGGATGAGCATGGCGAGCAGCCCACCGACGAGGAACATCGTCAGGCCGAACAACAGATACATCAGGCCGATGTCCTTGTGATTGGTAGCGTATAGCCAGCGAGTTATCCCGCGAGGGCGGTCATGGCTGTGTTCGTCACTGGTGATAACAGCACTCATTTACCAATCCTCCAGCAGTATGTCCGACGCTATTTCTTCGTTGAACGGATGCTCTTGACCTGTGACGGTTGCAGCACGTCACCGGTATGGTTACCAAAATCGTTTCGCTCGTAAGTGACCAGCGCTGCAATGTCAGCATCGCTTAGTTGTGAGACGAAAGCCGGCATTGCCGTACCGTGAATGCCGTGTAAGACAATATCCACATGATCTTTGACCGGACCCATAACTATTTTTCCGTTCTTATAGAAACCGCGTTTGCGCAACTGCTCGAGCATTTGCGGCGATGCAGAGAACGCTTTCCCTTCTGCTAGTGGCGGAAAAGTGCCGGGAATTCCCATGCCGTTGAGTTGGTGGCAGGCGGCGCAGTTGGCTTTGAATACCGACTTGCCTCGGGCTAGCAATTCTCTTTTGGAAAAGTTTTTATTTTCTGCCGTGGCAGCTCGTGCCTGCTTGATTTTTTGTTGGGCTAGCCACGCGGTGAACTCCGCTTCGGGCTTTGCAATCACCACTATAGGCATAAAGGCATGTCCGACACCGCACAGTTCCGCACACTGACCTCGATAGACGCCGGGCTTTTTGATGTCTACCCAAGTGTTGCGTAGATAGCCCGGAACGGCGTCTTGCTTGATTCCGAATGCGGGCACCCAGAAAGCATGAATGACGTCGTTTGATGCCAACACGATGCGAATTTTTTTGTTGGTGGGCAATACCAGCGGATGATCGACTTCAAGTAGAAAATGTTTATCCGGCGGCTGCTTACCGGAGATTTGGCTTTGCGGTGTGGATAGGGTGCTGGTGAACTTGATTCCGTCTTTGGGGTATTCGTACTGCCATTTCCATTGACTGGCGGTTACCTTGACCACCATGTCGGCATGGCTCGTGTCCGCCAGCGCCAATATCGAGTGAAACGCCGGGATGCCGAGCACAACATAGTCGATAAACGCCAACGCCAGAAACGGAATGATAGTGAATATCCATTGTTTGGTCGTCGTCGGCTTGGTAAATAAGGCGCTTTTGTGGCCGCGACTTTTGCGGTGCATGACTAGTGAATAGAACAGGATACCTAGGCACAGGGTAAATATTACGGCGATGATGATTAGAAAGAGGTTATGTATATAGAGTGTTTCTTTGGCAATGGGGGTCACGGGTGTCTGAAAGTCGAACGGATTCTTGGCCATCGCTAGAGAAGGTATTAAGCCGGCCAATCCAAAGGTTGCCGCCAACCCCAACAACTTTCTTTTACTTATCATTGCGACCATCCTAAATGTTTATCGTCGAAGATCCGGTTCGCCAAGCCGAGTGAAAGCACCTGCGCCAAGCTTGCTGCGATCTCGCATAAAAGCCATCAGGCGTGATCCGATCGATACAACGTCAGCGCGAATAATGTTGCGGGCCGCTGCCAAAATATTGCCAACGAATACACTACAGCCTCAGATTTATCGTCATGGGGGAGGTGCCCGTTGCACGCCAAACCACGTTGTTATTTTCGTAACAAGGTGGTGCTGATGAGCGTGCAGGGCAACATTTGGAGGAAGTCTACGCCGTAAGTGCGAAGTCAAAATTGATCTAAATCAACGAAGCGCCTTTTCAATGTTGTTGTCGTTGTAGTGCCGATGGTTCGGCTACCGCATTGATGCGGGCCGGCATTTCGATGCGCATAACTCATCGCGGTTAAAGATCGTCATCAACACTGCACTACTTTGATTCCGCGCACGCTACGGGGTGTGGGGATGAGATTGAGTCTGAGGCGGAATGCCGACGACGCAGTCGCGGTCTTTTCTGCTGCGACCAACGTTAACGTTGGTGTCGGTGGATACCCCGCCCGGTTTCGAAATGTGAACCGTAGTGATAGGGCGTTACGTGTAGCGACCGGCGCGCGAGCCGCAGCGGACGGTGGAACGCAGCCGACTCCGTGAAGCGAGGCGTGGCTCGGCGCCGAGCTTGGACGCCAATACATTTTGTTGGTATAATCAAAAGGCTAAGTCTGGCTGCATCGTTGAGATATCCGCCTGCGAAGCGCAGCGGTGGTGACGCGCGATTCGGCTGCAGCTTGATTATCATCGAAAGTGCTTGTCGGCGCGGCGACGACCCTTGGTAGCGGTGGTTGCCTAGCGAGACGGTTGGCCACTCGTAACGGCCACCGGTAAATTTTCCAAGCGGCCCTTCGTAGCGGTCGCCACTGAGTGCAAGGGGACAACGCCATGCCTAGAGTAACGCTGCCGGACGGCAGTCAACGTGAATTTCCGCATCCCGTAACCGTGGCCGAAGTCGCGGCCGATATCGGCGCCAGCTTGGCCAAGGCGGCGTTGGCCGGCAAGGTTGACGGACAGTTGGTGGATACTTCGCATCGGATCGAACAGGATGCGCAACTAGCCATTATCACCGAGCGCGATCCGGAAGGGCTGGATGTCATCCGACATTCGACTGCGCATTTACTGGCCGAAGCGGTCAAGCAACTGTATCCGGATGCCCAGGTAACTATCGGACCGGTCATCGAAAACGGCTTCTACTACGATTTTTCTTATCCAAAAGGCTTTACTCCGGAGGATCTTCATGCGATCGAAAAACGCATGGAGGAACTCGCGCGTAAGGACGAGAAAGTCGAACGCACGGTTATGCCGCGCGATGAGGCGGTGGCCTTCTTCCGCGACATGGGCGAGGAGTACAAAGCCGAAATCATTCAAGACATCCCGCAAGATCAGGATATTTCGCTTTATCGCCAAGGAGATTTCATTGATCTGTGCCGCGGGCCGCATGTACCGAGCACGGGTAAGATTAAAGCGTTTAAGTTGATGAAACTTGCCGGCGCGTACTGGCGCGGCGACTCCAACAACGAGATGCTGCAGCGTATTTATGGTACCGCATGGACCGACAAAAAGGCGCTGAAGGCTTACTTACACCGCTTGGAAGAGGCCGAGAAGCGCGACCATCGTAAGCTCGGACGGCAGCTTGATCTATTCCACACCCAGGAAGAAGCGCCTGGGATGGTGTTTTGGCACGACAATGGCTGGACCGTCTATCAGCAAATTGAGCAATATATCCGTGGTGTTTTGCGTGAGCATGACTATCAGGAAGTGCGCACGCCCAATTTGGCCGATCGGGTATTGTGGGAACGTTCCGGGCATTGGGATAAATTTCGTCAGGATATGTTCACCACGGAGTCGGAAAAGCGTACGTTCGCCATCAAGCCGATGAACTGCCCGTGCCATATCCAGATATTTAATCAGGGATTGAAGAGTTATCGCGATTTGCCGTTGCGGATGGCGGAATTTGGTTCCTGTCATCGCAACGAGCCGTCGGGAACGCTGCATGGATTGATGCGTGTGCGCGGCTTCACGCAGGACGATGCGCACATTTTTTGCACCGAAGAGCAGATTCAGGACGAGGTTTCGAGCTTTATTGATCTATTATTCAAGGTCTACGCGGATTTCGGCTTTGATCAAGTCATTGTCAAGCTGTCGACGCGGCCGCCCCAGCGGGTCGGTTCTGACGAGATTTGGGACAAAGCTGAGCAGGCGCTTGAAAAAGCCTTGAATACCAAAGAGTTAAAGTGGGATTTGCAGCCAGGCGAGGGTGCCTTTTACGGGCCAAAAATCGAGTTTTCACTCAAAGACTGTCTAGAACGGGTATGGCAGTGCGGTACCATCCAAGTGGATTTTTCCATGCCAGGGCGTCTCGGCGCCGAATATGTTGCTGAAGATGGCAGCCGGCAGACGCCGGTCATGTTGCACCGCGCCATCCTTGGATCAATGGAACGATTCATCGGCGTATTGATCGAGCATTACGCCGGCGCCTTCCCACTTTGGCTGGCGCCGGTGCAGGCAGTCGTTATGAATATTACCGATCGTCAGGCCGATTATGTCACCCAAGTCACCGACTTCCTGAAAAACAAGAGTTTTCGGGTCAATTCGGACTTGAGAAATGAGAAAATCGGCTTTAAAATCCGCGAGCACACGATTCATAAGGTTCCGTACCTGTTAGTGGTAGGTGATCGGGAAGTTGAATCTGGCTCTGTGGCCGTGCGCACGCGGGGCGGTGAGGATTTGGGCTCTTGCTCGCTGGATGAGCTGAGCGAACGCCTCGCCGCGGAATCCGCGCGCCGCGGCTTAACTGTTTTGGAGGACTAAAGCATCGCAACCGGGAAGACGAAAACTCGATTGAACGACCAGATCACGGTTCGTGAAGTACGGCTGATCGACGCCGAAGGCGAACAACTGGGTGTGGTTCCAATCGACGAGGCGCTACGTAACGCCGAACAAGCAGAACTGGATTTGGTTGAGGTGGCTCCGAACGCGGAACCACCGGTCTGCCGAATCATGGATTACGGAAAATTCAGGTTCGAAGAAAGCAAGAAGTTGCAATCTGCGCGTAAAAAGCAGAAGCAAATTCAAGTGAAGGAGATTAAGTTTCGTCCAGGAACGGACGAAGGGGATTATCAGGTCAAGCTACGCAACCTGATACGTTTCCTAAATGATGGTGATAAGGCGAAGGTAACCCTGCGCTTTCGCGGACGCGAAATGGCGCACCAGGAACTCGGTTACAAACTTCTGCAGCGGGTCGAAGCGGATTTGGAAGAGTACGGTCTGGTCGAACAGCGGCCCCGTATGGAGGGACGCCAGATGGTGATGGTGTTCGGATCCAAAAAATCTTCCAAGTAAGGCGACGAGCCGATCGATAGAAAATTTTGTACCGCCCTGGAACGATGAACCAAATGCGGAGTATATGTAATGCCCAAGATGAAAAGTAATCGGGGCGCGGCCAAACGCTTTAGTCGAACCGCCTCCGGCGGTTTCAAGTGTAATCAGTCGCACCACCGGCATATCCTCACCAAGAAGAGCAGCAAGCGTAAGCGCCAGCTGCGGGCCGGCAGTCTAATAGCCGATTGCGATGTCGCCGCGGTGCGTCGCATGTTGCCGTTCAACTGAGAGGGTGAGCAAACATGCCAAGAGTTAAACGAGGTGTTGAAGCCCGCGCCCGGCATAAGAAAGTTTTAGCCAAGGCCAAGGGTTACTACGGCGCGCGCAGTCGTGTCTTTCGTGTGGCCAAGCAGGCCGTTATCAAGGCGGGTCAGTATGCCTATCGCGATCGGCGCCAGAAGAAGCGTGATTTTCGCGCATTGTGGATTGTGCGTATCAACGCCGGTGCACGCGAAAACGGTTTGTCCTACAGTCAGATGATCAACGGGCTACGTAGGGGCGAGATCGAAATTGATCGTAAGGTGCTGGCGGACCTGGCGGTTTATGATAAGACAGCCTTCGCTGCGCTGGCGGAAAAAGCCAAGTCTTGCCTTTCCGCTTGAAACGACCGCCGCGGCTGAGCGCTGCATGAGAAGAGGTAGTCGGAGTGATCACAAAAGGGAAGGCAAGTTTGCCTTCCCTTTTTTGTTTGCATGTACGGGACCAGGCTGCATGAGACCCAGTATGGGAGTACCAAGTGCAGGATCTTACTGAGACGATTCGTGAAGCCGAGCAGATGATTGCCGCGGCTGAAGACCTGCAGCAACTCGATCAGGTGCGCGTCCAATATCTCGGCAAGAAGGGCGTGCTCACCGAGCATTTGAAACAATTAGGTTCGATTCCCGCCGATCAGCGCCGTGATGCCGGCAAAGCGATAAACAATGCGAAGCAGGTAGTGCAAGTTGCGCTGCAAACGCGTAAAGCGACGCTTGAGGCGGCCGCCTTGGACGACCAACTGGCCGGCGAGGCATTGGACGTTAGTTTGCCCGGACGAGGAGAGCGTCGCGGCGGAGTGCATCCGATTACGCGGGTAATGCAGCGCATTGAACAACTTTTTGTGCAGATGGGTTTTGAGGTTGCGGAAGGACCCGAGGTTGAAGATGAGTATCACAACTTCGAGGCCCTCAACATACCCGCACACCACCCCGCGCGCGCCATGCATGACACATTTTATTTTGATGCTGGGCGGCTGTTACGCACGCATACGTCGCCGGTGCAAATTCGTGTCATGCAAAATAGCCAGCCACCGTTTCGCATCATCGCGCCTGGACGCGTATATCGGTGTGATTCCGATGTGACGCATTCGCCCATGTTTCATCAGGTCGAAGGTCTGCTAGTCGACGAGAACATCAGCTTCGCCGACTTGAAAGGCACGCTTGATGATTTCCTGCGCAATTTTTTCGAGCGCGATTTAGCGGTGCGTTTCCGTCCTTCCTACTTTCCGTTCACGGAACCGTCCGCGGAAGCGGACGTGCAATGCGTGATGTGCGGCGGCGACGGCTGCCGCGTATGTGGCAACACTGGTTGGTTGGAAATATTGGGCTGCGGCATGGTGCATCCGCGCGTGTTTGAGCATGTCGGCGTAGATACCGAGCGCTTCACCGGTTATGCATTCGGTATTGGAGTGGAGCGTTTGGCGATGCTGCGCTATGGCGTCGACGACTTGCGCCTGTTTTTCGAAAATGACCTCCGCTTTCTGAGACAATTTGGATAGCGACCGAATTCACGAGTGCGTCCAAAGGACGTAATTTGCGTCGTGCGGCGTCGTCGATCGCCGGAAACCGCCAAAGACGATGGCTGAAAACGGACAGAAATCGAACAGGATAAGAACCGCACGCAATAGTCTGTGACGTTGGGATGATTGTTTTGCGGTGGTGATATCGATTCATGCTGCACTGAACAGGTTTTAGACGAATGAGAGTCAGTGAAAAGTGGTTGAGGGAATGGGTCAATCCGCCGGTCGCGACCGAAGCGTTGGCGGAGCAGTTGACCATGGCGGGTTTGGAGGTGGATTCGCTGCTACCCGCTGCTCCCGCCTTCGACGGCGTTGTGATCGGCCATGTGCTTAAAGTGGATTCGCACCCCGATGCGGACAAACTGCGTCTATGCCAAGTGGACGTTGCGCGAGATGAACCGCTTGTTATCGTGTGCGGGGCATCGAATGTGCGTGCGGACATGCGCGTACCAACCGCGATGATAGGCGCGCGCTTGCCGAGTGGATTGAAAATCAAGAAGACCAAACTACGCGGCGTCGAATCCTTCGGTATGTTGTGTTCCGCTACGGAGTTGGGCTTGGCGGAGAGCAGCGAAGGGTTGATGGCGTTACCGGCGGATGCGCCGATCGGCGCAGATGTACGCACCTACCTGCAGCTCGATGACATGGTTATCGACGTCGATCTGACACCCAATCGTGGTGATTGCCTCGGTATGGCTGGAATTGCCCGCGAGGTTGGTGTGCTCAATCGATGTGATGTGACTTGGGTTGATATCGAAGCCGTGAGTGTCACCATCGAAGATACGTTGCCGGTTACTGTGCAATCACCGCAGGATTGTCCACGCTATCTCGGCCGTGTCATTCGGGGCGTCAATAGCGCCGCGTCGACGCCGATATGGATGCAGGAGCGCCTTCGCCGCGGAGGCATCCGCAGCCTTGGCCCATTGGTCGACGTAACCAACTATGTCCTGCTGGAGTTAGGGCAACCCATGCACGCGTTTGATCTCAGCCAGCTCGATGACGGTGTGCACGTACGGCGGGCGAGCACGGGGGAGCGGTTAACGCTGTTGGATGGCAAAGAGCTGCATGTTGACGCCGACACCTTATTGATTACCGATGCTAACAAACCATTGGCTTTGGCCGGCATCATGGGCGGTGCGCATTCCGGTGTGAGCGACGCGACCCGCGATCTGTTTCTGGAGTGTGCATTCTTCATGCCTACCTCGATTGCCGGTCGGGCGCGCCGGTACGGGTTACAAACGGAATCATCTTATCGTTTTGAACGTGGTGTCGATCCGGAGATTCAGGAGCCCGCAATGCAGCGCGCCACGCGTCTGCTGCTGGATATCGTCGGTGGTCAGGCGGGTCCGATCACGGAAGTGGTGTCCGCTAAGCACTTGCCGCGAGCCGAGCCGATCATGTTCCGACCGCACCGCTTGGCCCGCGTTCTTGGTATGGAAATTCCCGCTACCGAAGTGGAAGAAATTCTAATACGCCTGGGGATGCAAAACTCGCGTACCGACCATGGCGAATGGATGGTACGCCCGCCGACCTTTCGCTTTGACGTTGCGCAAGAAGTCGATCTTATCGAGGAGGTTGGCCGCATTTATGGTTATGATCGGCTACCAACTCAACGGCCGCTGGGCCGCCTGGTCATGCGTCCGCGACCGGAAGGGCATGTGCCGATTTCACGTATCCAGCAGACGTTGGTCGAACGGGCATATCAAGAAGTTGTAACCTACAGTTTCATTGACCGGCGTGACCAATCCCTGTTCTATCCCGACGCGCGCGGGCTGGAATTAGCGAATCCGATTTCGTCGGAGCTGGCGATCATGCGTGCAGGTCTTTGGCCGGGTCTACTGCGCACCATGGTGCATAATTTAAATCGCCAGCAGAGTCGTGTTCGAATCTTCGAGTCAGGACTAAAGTTTATATTTCAAGCTGATGAATTAAATCAAGTTAATGTAATAAGCGGCGCCATTGTTGGCACTTCTTTAGGCGAGCAATGGGGTGCGGCTAGCCGCGCCGTTGATTTTTACGATATGAAAGCGGACGTACAGGCATTGTTGGATTTGACCGCGGCCGGAGATCAATTTATCTTTGAATCCAAACGGCATCCTGCACTCCATCCTGGGCAGTCGGCGTGCATCGTGCGCAACAACAAGAACCTCGGCTGGGTGGGCGCAATCCACCCCGAAGTACAGCACCAGCTTGGAATCAACGATCGGGTTCTGGTGTTCGAGCTGGAGCTCGACGAGTTGAGCTGTGCGGTCGTGCCTCGTTATGAGGCTCTTTCGAGATACCCGTCCATACGCCGCGATTTGGCGATCGTGGTCAACGAAGACGTGTCAGCGCGCCAAGTATGCGATTGCATCCGGGCGGCGCTCCCCGATTTACTCCAGGAAGTGCGGCTGTTCGACGTATATCGTGGAAAGGGTATAGATTTTGGACGAAAAAGTCTGGCTTTAGGCTTGATTTTACAGGAAAGTTCACGCACCCTTACTGATCAGGAAGTCGATGCCGCAATTCACCGGATTGTGGCACAACTGGAACAAGAACTGGGTGCAGCACTGAGAGATTGAATCATGGCACTGACCAAAGCTGATATGGCTGAGCGTTTGTTCGAGGAGTTGGGGTTAAACAAACGCGAAGCGAAGGAGCTGGTAGAGTTGTTTTTCGAAGAAATCCGAGCAGCTTTGGAGACTGGCCGCCAGGTCAAGCTCTCCGGCTTTGGGAACTTCGATCTACGCGATAAAAATCAGCGACCGGGCCGTAACCCGAAGACGGGTGAGGAAATTCCTATTACCGCGCGGCGCGTCGTCACGTTCCGCCCGGGGCAAAAATTGAAAGCGCGAGTAGAGGCCTATGCTGGAGGCGGGGAATAATAACGAGCTACCGGCGATTCCCGGCAAACGTTACTTCACTATTGGTGAGGTGAGCGAACTCTGCCAGGTCAAGCCGCATGTCCTGCGTTACTGGGAGCAGGAATTTCCGCAGCTAAAGCCGGTCAAACGCCGTGGCAATCGGCGCTATTACCAACGCCACGACGTCATTATGATTCGGCAGATACGCGGTCTGCTCTATGAGCAAGGCTTCACCATAGGCGGTGCGCGTCAGCAACTGTCTGGGGACTCAGCGCGCGAAGACGTGAATCAGAGCCAACAAATCGTCCGTCAAGTGCGTATGGAACTCGAAGAGATTTTGCATATTCTGAAGCGTTAAGGGCGTCTTTCTAATCCCAATTCGTTGCGGTAGAATGGCCGGGCTCAGATCTCCGAGTGAGGTTTAGCGGTATACATCGGGGCGTGGCGCAGCCTGGTAGCGCATCTGGATGGGGTCCAGAGGGTCGGAGGTTCAAATCCTCTCGCCCCGACCAATGTAAGGGGATGCCAATCGGCATCCCTTTTTCGCGTTAAGGGCGTTCGGATTGCCGGCCCGGCGCCGCCGGCCCCGGGCGTTCGTCGAACTTCCTGGGTCCACTGGACCCGGGTTTCGATCTCACCCTCTCGCCCCGACCAATGTAAGGGGATGCCGATCGGCATCCCTTTTTCGCGTTGCCAACACGGTTCCTGGGTACATAATGCGCATGGCTCGTGGCCAAAATCCCATCTCTGGTGTTGTGAACGATGGCACGATATTATTTCAAGAACGACGGTACATTACAGTTCTACATTGAACTTTAAATTGCGCTTACGATGGGTGTTATTACTACCGTCAATATTTCTTACGAACGCGTCGAGCGGGTTACCAAGTTGGCTTCTAACAGTATGAACTGAAAGCTGTTATATAGACTGGCGTCAATCTTGCTTGTTGAATTGCTGCAGTGTTGATAAGGCTAATAGAGTTGGGAGAATAATGAAAATAGTCCTATACGTATTGGCAGCGGTTGGGGTTGTGCTGATTGGACTAGCGCTGTACGTCTTCTTGTTCGCCGCGCGCGCGTTTGTATCCGAGTCGCAAAAAAGCGATCGCCAATCCGCAGAGCAGAGCAACGCGACGCTGACGCAGTTTCGCCCGCGCGCGGTTCGCGATCGAAGGTCGCGGTCGGAACGGCGCCACTCGGCAGGGGCGCCCCTTTTTCCGTTGGTCGACAGTTCTGGAATGGTAATTGAGCACGACCGCCGTCTATATGAGCGGCGTACCCGTCATGAACGGCGCCACGCCTAACCCACATGGACGGCGGGCGCAGGTTAGCGGTGCCGAAAAGTCAAAAACCAAGTCAAAAGCAGTCGTAATGCGAGAAGAAGTACTCGCTGCCCAGCTTCTTGAACTTCAGGTCGTCGCCAAGCCGCTGATTTTGACAGCGGACCGACACACGGTTTTCTGTTTCTTCGACTACAAACGTTAGTTCCGATAGCGAACGATTGTCGTACACCACACCAAAGCGGTTTAACACATAACGCGGCGGGAAGCCCACATGGGTTCCCCGGCTTAATTTTTGCACCGTATTGATGTCTCGCGCGATCATCGCCTGTACGAACGCGCGCGCGGTATCGCGCAAAGAACTGCTACTTTGCGGTGGTTGACAAGCGTCAACGCAATCCATATTATCCGTCGTGTTCATGGTGTCCATCGGATCCCCTCCCTTACCATGAGACTGCTAACTTAAGCAGGTAATCATCAGTTTGTCAAAATCCCAGAGAAAGAACGCGGTTAGTTTTGCCGGGGCTTGCCCATGGGCTATGACGTTGCCTACGGGAAGGAAGGTTAACGCCACTGTGTGGCAGGAATATTACTCAATCTGGTTTGTTTAGAGACACGAGTTCCGAACGCTGGCGGTGTCGAAGTAAGCTTGTCAGGCATCGAGCGCGCGTGGGAACGGGCCGAGTCGCGGTTCCCACGCGGGCGCCAGCAACGGGGTAGCGGTGTCAGGATTTTGGAGCCCATGCGATGCAGTAGCCGTGGGGGCTAATGCTGCCGGCGACCACTTTGCAAGTGCCATCGGCGCTGGCGGATTTTCCAGGCACGAACTGCATGCAGGCGCTGCACTTCTTGCCAGCCTTCGGCTTATCCTGATATTGCATTGCGGACTTGCTCGCCTTTTGGCCGGCTAATGCTTCGCGGCTGGTCAAGGCAAGTGGAACAACTATTGCCATGCCGGCCAGCGACGCGGCACCTTTCAGCAGGGATCTACGTGATAGTTTGCGCTGCAGTTTATCGTCCATTTCGTACTCTCCTCACTTCATCGGGAAATTGAAGACATCAAAGCCGAGATCAATCTCGTCCCACCTTACGCGCAGTCCCGTTTCGACGCGACGGGTAGAAAGCGGAATTTTTCGTCGGGCGGGTCGGAGTTGGTTCTTGCCTCACCGCCGACGTCTTTTTTATATAGCGGAAGACTTCAGCAATTGCGCGTTACCAAGTTTCCGGACGCCAGTTGGAATGTGCACCGGACTTGGTCTCGCCAATACGAACGGTCGTTTTATCCATAAAATAATACGGCATTACCGGCAAATTGAGCGGTGCCGGTGAGCCATTGAAGACTCGACCGGCCAAGTCATAGCGCGAACCATGGCAGGGACAAAAGAAGCCGCCCTTCCAATCGGGGCCAAGATCCGGCGGTGCAATATCGGGCCGAAAGTTAGGTACGCAACCGAGGTGAGTGCAGATGGCGACGACAACGAAATACTCCGGCAGCAACGAGCGGTATTCGTTTTGTGTTGCTGCCAGTTGTTGCGGCTGGAGTGATTTTGGGTCCTTGCACCGAGCATCGAGACTGGGCAGAATGGCCAGCTGTTTTTTGGTGCGCCTGAGAATCCAGACGGGTCGCGAACGCCATTTGACGGTAATAAGTTGCCCCGGTTCGAGTTTGCTAATGTCGACGGTAATGGGCGCGCCGGCGGCTACGGCGCGTGCGCTGGGTTCCATGGATGCCACAAAAGGTACCGCAGCGGCGACGATGCCGGCGCCTCCGATTACGCTGGTTGCGGTCACGAGAAAACGGCGCCGATTGGGGTCGGCCGGAGATTCGAAACTTGCTGCCATTGATTTTAGGTATCCATGCTATGAACGATTGACTACATCAACTACTTGTCGGCTGTTTACACTGTAGCCGATGGGGTTATATCGACGCCTGCATTACGGACGAATCGCGAATAGACGACGGATCAGTATTATGTGCGCAAATCTCATGCCAGTTCCGGGTCGTACGCAACCGTATTCGCATCGCCGCCGAAGGTCCCGAGAGGGGATATTAATATATTGATTTAAATATAAAAAAAAGTGGTGTTTTTAATTTTCGGTAAAGCGGTGCGAGCGGCAGGTAGTTAGGGTGACGACCCACCGCCGCGTACTGAGGCGAAATGCGGTGGAACTGCACCACCGCTGGGTGATTAGCCCCAGTGCCCGAAGGGTCGGCGTCGCCGCGCGCAAAGAATGCGCCGACGCTATGTGATCGTTGATCCAGCAATGATTAGCCAAGCACGGCGGTTGGTTATGTCCTCATATGCCGGCATAAGGCGATGGGTTTGTCGCCCGCGGCTTTATCCGATGCAGCACCACCGTTGCTACAAGCATAATCACCCAACGTCGGGGCGCCAGATTACTCATTGCATGCGGTGGCGGAATAGCCACGCTGCAATCGCCAGCGTAACGATTCCGATGACGGCCATCGGCCAGAATTGCTTGAATAGAAGCGCAAGTGGAGTGCCTTCCAGAAAGACGCCGCGCAGCACTACCATGAAGTAACGCATTGGATTGATGACAGTGAGTTGCTGTACCAAGGTTGGCATATTGGCGATGGGGGTAGCGAACCCGGACAGTATGATGGCCGGCACCAGGAACAAAAATGCACCCAACATGCCCTGTTGTTGCGTAACTGCCAATGAGGAGATCATTAAGCCGACACCAACGGCGGATAAAAGGAATAGCACGATGCCAATGAAGAGCGCGCTCAAATTGCCGATCAGTGGGACGTTGAACCAATAGACGGCAACCAGGATGATCAACGAGCCTTCGAGTAGCCCGATCACAAATCCCGGCAATGCCTTGCCCAGTAAAATTTCTACGGGTCTAAGCGGTGTGACCAGCAATTGATCGAATGTTCCTTGTTCGCGTTCGCGCGCAACCGACAGCGCAGTGACCACCATGGTCACCACCAAGGTTAACAAGCCGATGATTCCGGGAACGATAAACCAGCGGCTTTCCAGGTTCGGATTGAACCATGCGCGCAGCTGCAGGTGCGCCGGTGGTGCGGGCCCGTGATGGTTCTTTACCCAATCATTGTTGAACTGCAGCACAATACTGTGTACATAGTTCAAGGCGATTAACGCTGTATTCGAATTCCGGCCATCGACAATCACCTGTAGTTGAGCTGGTTTGCCGAGATACAGATCGCGACTGAAATGAGGACCAAGCTGCAATACTAAAAGCGCCTGCTTGGAGTTGATGGTTTTGGCAATGTCTCTGTTTTGATGTAAGGGTGCAATTTCCTGGAAGTTGGTGGAACCGCGAAAGTGTGCAAGTAGTTGACGTGAAGCGGCGCCCGAGTCTTGATTTAGTACGGCGATCGGAATGCGATTCAGATCGAACGTGGCAGCATATCCGAACACCAACAGTTGAATGATGGGCGGTGCGACGATGATGAAACGACTTTTCTTGTCTTTGAACAGCGCAAGGAATTCCTTGCGCACGAGCGCTAGAATCCGTTTCAACATGGCGTTGAAATCCGTTGGGCGCATCGGCGACGCGGTATGTTCACGGCGCCGTCGACCGCGAGGTTTGCGTAGCCGCGACAATGCCGACGGTGACCGAGCGAGTTTATCATGTTTAATCCAGCCGCTTGCGCGCCATACGGCGACTGAGGAGCAGGAAGAAGGCCGCCATCGCCGCCAACGCCAGCGCGTTAGGAATAATTACACTCCACACGTTTCCGGCCAAGAACAGGGTTTGTAAAATAGCGACAAAGTAGCGGGCAGCGATGACATGAGTCAGTGCTTGCACAAAAGGCGGCATGCTGCCGATGTCAAATATAAATCCTGAAAGAATAAAAGCGGGCAGGAAAGTAACGATAATGGCCGCTTGTCCGGCGACGAACTGATTTTTCGCCAAAATCGAAATCAGCAAGCCCATTCCCAATGCGGCAAGCAGGAACAGCGCGGCGGCGACAAACAGTATTAGTACCGAGCCTCTCAATGGAACATCAAACAGCCATAACGTCATGCCCACCGATAAACACATTCCTCCCATACCTAAAACAAAGTATGGAATCAATTTCCCGAGTAAGATTTCGCGCATGGCCACCGGCGTAACCATGAGTGCTTCCATAGTGCCGCGCTCCCATTCTCGTGCTACGACCATGGCGGTTAGTAGCGCGCCGATTAGCGTCATGATTACCGCGAGCAATCCGGGAACAAGGTAGTTGCGGCTGCGGAGTTCACTGTTGAACCAGACTCGCTGGCGAACGTCCACTGGAATGGCGAGCTTATGTCCCGCACTTGTGGCGCGCTGCTCGAGCCAGAGTGACCATAGGCTCTGAACGTAGCCTTGTACGACCCTGGCTGTGTTGGCATCAACGCCGTTGACGATTACCTGAATCGCTGCGCCATCACGTGAACGCAGCTTGCTGGAGAAATCGCCCGCCAAACGCACGATGCCATGCACACGGCCCGACATAAGCACGCTACGCGCCTGCCGCATGTTACTGACAAATAGTGGCTTAAAATACCGTGACTGCTGGAACGATGCGGTAAATGATGCGGTATCGGCATTCGGGTGTTCGACGACGAGCGCTATGGGTACATTTTTAGCATCCAGTGATACACCGTATCCGAACAGGAGCAGGAGCAACAACGGCATAAGAAATGCGATGGCGATGCTGCTGGGATCGCGCAAGATCTGAAGAAACTCTTTCCGTACCAGTCCTCTAAGGCGCATAGCGGATCCGCCGCGCGTGGGCTTACTGCCTGGCGGTTGAGTTCTCACTGTTCGGAGCGAACCTTGGCGTTGGCGTCGAGGAGGGCAATGAAGGCATCCTCTAACGTAGAAATCGGGCCGCCATGGTCTGCGGCGCTGACCTTGATTTCGTCCGGGGTGCCCAAGGCCAATATTTCCCCTGCGTCCATTATTGCGAGACGGTCGCAGTATTCGGCTTCTTCCATGAAGTGGGTCGTAACAAGAATGGTCACACCGGCCTCAGCGAGATGGTTGATGCGATGCCAGAACTCCCGGCGCGCGAGTGGGTCGACGCCCGATGTGGGTTCGTCCAGAAACAAAATGTCGGGTTCGTGCATCAATGCGCATGCCAGCGCGAGTCGCTGCTTGAATCCAAGCGGAAGGTCGATACTACGATTATCTTTTACCGAGTCGAGTGTGAATTGTTCCAGGCTCCACTTTATCCTGTCGCTACGGCTGGCGCCGGATAGACCGTAAATGCTGCTAAAAAACTGCAGGTTGTCGCGCACGGTCAGATTGCCGTAAAGGGAAAATTTCTGCGACATATAGCCAATGCGCGCGCGTGCAGCAGATGCGGCTCGCCGCAGGTCGAGCCCGGCTACCGACAAGTGTCCGCTGCTCGGCGGCAGCAATCCACACAGCATGCGAAAGGTCGTTGATTTCCCGGCTCCGTTAGCGCCCAGCAGGCCAAACACCTCGCCGCGCTGGACCGCGAAGCTAATGTTCTTTACGGCATAAAAAGGGCCAAACCGTCGACTTAGCTCGCGCACTTGGATGACAGCGTCCGCGGACGCGCGGGTTGGTGTCGTTGCCGCAATTTTGAAATCCAAGTGATGACGGGCGGGATCCTCCGGCCGAAGATGCGCCCGCAGTAGGGTGACAAAGCCGTCTTCGAAGCGAGCCGGAACCGGGACTATAGAAAGGTCGACGGAATTGGGAAGGTCAATGTTTTTGGGCGGCTCATTCTTACTGGCGACGATGCGAACGTGATTGCCCTGTACGACGGCGTCGACGACGTCATCTGTGTCGGCAAGCACGTCATGCAAAGCACGTTTACTTAGGCCGGCGGCGCTGACCGAATACGTGCGCCCTTCGACGCGAGCGGTGAATCGCGCCGGTGTGTCTTGTCCGAGGCAGTGGCCGTTGTGCAGCAGCGCCACCTCATGACAATTTTCAGCCTCATCCAGGTACGCCGTACTCACTAATACGCTGGTGCCGTGTTGTAAAATTAGTTTGTTGATAATGACCCACAGCTCCCGGCGTGAGACCGGATCTACACCCACGGTCGGCTCGTCCAGTAGTAGTAACTGAGGCGGTTGCACCAGTGTGCATGCCAAGCCGAGTTTCTGTTTCATGCCACCCGATAAGCGACCGGCCAGGCGCCGCGTAAAATGTTCCAACCCTGTCATTTTTGTCAGGTCATGATAACGCTGTGCGCGTATCGCATGCGGTACGCCTTGGAGATCCGCATATAGATCGAGGTTTTCCTGCACGCTCAGATCTTCATAGAGGCCAAAACGCTGCGGCATATATCCTATCGATCGTTGTACCATTAGCGGATCACGTGTTGCATCCAATCCGAGCACGCGAATACTTCCCGTATCAGCCTGAAGCAGCCCGGCCGCTAGGCGCATCAAGGTTGTTTTACCGGCGCCATCGGGTCCGACCAAGCCGGTAATACGGCCCGCCGACACCCTGAGTTCGACCTCGTCTAGTGCTTTTACCGAACGGCCTTCAGACACAAAGGACTTGCTGATGGTCGACATCGTCAACGCGTTGCCGTCGTCGTCAGCGGATCGCATTGGCGGCAATTGCGGCCTGTGCGCATTCATGTCAATGGGCTGTATTACAGGGTTTGGGACCGTCGGCGCTATTTTTGGCGTGCAGCGATATCAACACGGTAGCCGGCATGCCGAGACGCAGTTCGCCGGCGGGGTTGCAAGCATACACCCGTACTTGATAAACCAAATTGGAGCGCACTTCGTTGGTTTCGACCGACTTCGGCGTGAATTCCGCGGTGGGTGAAATGTAGCCGATCCACGCTCGGTAACGCTTGTCAGGGAAGCTGTCAGTCGTGATTTCGGCGGGCTGCCCCGGATGTATCTTGCCGAGATCTCGTTCCGATACATAGGCGCGGACCCAGACCGGATTGGTCAACGCCAGGGTATAGACCGGAATCTGGGGCGACGCCATGTCACCGGGCTCCAGTATGCGGTCTTCGATAACGCCATTGGTGGGCGCATATAGCGTCGCGTCAGCAAGATTTTGCTGCGCCAAGACCAAACGCGCCTCGAAGCCTCGCAGTGTCGCCATGGCGGCGGCGATGTCTTCTTCACGTGGACCGGCAACCGCCAAGGCAAGGGCCTCGCGCGCCGCCTTCAGATGAGCCTGCGCGGAATCTGCCGTGGCTTTGGCGCTGTCAGCCTGCTCGCTAGAGGCCAACTTGCGTGCCGCCAATGCTTTCAAACGGCGAGAATTGCGCACTGCGTTGGCGGCATCGATACGAGCCGCTTCGACGTCGGCCTGTGCTTTGCGCACCTCCTGCGGACGAGTTCCTGCTTTGAGCGCGCGCACTACCTGTCGTTGCGTGTCAACCTGAGCCTGGGCAAGGGCGACGTCGGGTCGCAGGCGTCGGGTGTCGAGCGTGGCCAATAGCTGGCCCTTTTTGACCGTGCTACCTTCGAGCACGTCCATCGAAGCAATGCGTTCGGCACCGTTAAACGCCAACTGGATCTGACGGATATCAACGTTGCCGTACAACGTCAGCTGGTTGGAATTGACGCTGCCGTCGTGCCGATGCCAAATCCAGAAAACGCCACCCAGTACCACTAGCACCATCACAGCACCGGTTACTATGAGCTTCTTCATTGGACTCCTTTCATACCGTATCGGACCAAAGCCCATTGCGCTTCAGCGAACACCGATCTCGGTCCCGACTATTGTGGAGGTATTTGCCTCCGGCTACCACCCGTGCCGCCGGAATTTCGCCATTGCTCAGCGCTGCGCCAGGCATGAATTGTCCGCATCGGTTGGTTTGGAAATGCCGGTGTGTTGGCGTTCGGCGCAACTCTATGTGCGCAAGATCCAAATGGGAACAGCGCTGCTTGGCGATCAGGCGGAGCCACGCGCTACGCTTTGACTGACGTGACGGCGCAAATCAGCCTCGACAGAGGCGACTGCCTGCACCGGACCAGGCGCGCCGAGACGGCTGCCGTGTACTACTTGCGTCGAAACAGATAGATTACAAAAAGTACCACTAGCACCAGGCCGACACCGAGCAGGAACGGCTCAAAGCGCTTGAACAAGTTCAGAACCAGGTTGAGATGTTCGCCGAGGCGGTAGACGCCGTAGCCCCATAAGCCCACCCACAGCGCGGCGCCGACGGCGTTGAAGAGTGGAAATCGCAGCCAATGCATGCCGCTGGTGCCGGCGACTACGCCGTTGAGTTGTCGAAGTACTTCGACGAAACGAGCAAACGCAACCACTATTGAACCGTAGTGGTTGAAAAAACGTTCGACACGCTCGAGATGTTCGGCTCGAAGACCGATGCGACCACCATGATGTAGCACCAGTCGGCGGCCGGCGAATCGCCCGATGGTATAACCGAGGTTGTCTCCGGCAACCGCAGCGCTCCACGCCAACAGCAATACGACGGTGATATTCAGCTGATGTTGCGCCGCCAGTAGTGCGGCGGCAATGATGAGTGTCTGGCCCGGCGCGGGTATGCCGAAGCCTTCGATAAAGACACCGAAGAACAGCGCGGCGTAGCCATAATTGTGCAGATATGGACGAGCCATCTCCAAGTACTGTTGCAGCAATGATGCGTGTTGCATACGTGACCCTGTCGCAGGTGGATAGTCATTCACCGGTGGCTCGGATCAAAAATCAGTGCTCGTCAGTGTCCGGCCGTAAGGTTGGCGTGAGCCAACTTTTTCCGTCCCGGGCGGCGAGAACTTCCGCCGATGCCGGCCCCCAACTGCCGGCCGAATAGTTGGGGAAATCCGGCGCCGGATTGTCGGACCAGACATCCAAGATCGGCATGATCAGTTTCCAGGCCGCTTCTACTTGGTCTGAACGCATAAATAACGTCGGATCCCCGGACATGACATCCCACAGCAAGGTTTCATACGCGCCTGGGGTGCGTGCGTTGAATGTCTGTTGATAACTGAAGCGCATATCCACCAGACGTAGCCGTAACGTTGACCCCGGTTCCTTGGCCATGAATTTCAGCACAATGCCTTCTTCCGGTTGTATCTGGATAACCAAACGGGCCGGCTGTGAGTTCAAGCCAACCGAGGCCGGAAAGGAGTGATGCGGCACGTCTTGGAATCGAATGGAGATTTCCGATACTGCGGCGGCCATACGCTTTCCCGTGCGTAGATAAAAGGGCACGTCCTGCCAGCGCCAATTGTCGATCAGGAGTTTTAGCGCAGCGAACGTTTCCGTGTTCGAGTGTGGATCTACGTCGGCTTCATGTCGATATTCAGTGGCTTTAGAACCGCTGATCCACCCGGTTCCGTACTGTCCGCGCGCCGCAAATTCGTGTACGCGGTCGCTGGGAATGGGGCGAATCGCGCGCAATACGTCCAATTTTTTTGAACGGATATCATCCGCATCGTAAGCCACGGGAGGTTCCATGGCGACTAGGCAAAGAAGTTGTAATAGATGATTTTGCACCATATCGCGAAGTGCACCTGCGCGTTCATAATAAGGTCCGCGGCGCTCCACGCCCAAGGTTTCGGCGACGGTTATCGCCACATGATCGATATATCGGCGATTCCAAATCGGCTCAAATATCGAGTTGGCAAAGCGCAGGGCGAGAATATTTTGCACCGTCTCTTTGCCGAGAAAATGATCGATGCGGAATATTTGGGTTTCATCAAAATGGGTTGTCAATGCTTCGTTGATTTCCTGAAATGACTTTAGATCCCGGCCCAGAGGTTTCTCGACGACGATGCGCGCTTGATCCTGAGATGCCGCGAGGCCGGCGGCGCCGAGCCCAAGTGCGATCGGACTGAATAACCCGGGAGGTGTCGCCATGTAGAATATGCGCTGCGCCGCCGCGTCCCACGTCTTCTCCTGTTCCGATAGTCGTTCGGCGATACGATGAAACGACTCGATTTGGGTAACGTCGGCCTGCAGGTAGGCGAACATTGATGCAAAGTGTTGCCATCGCACATCATCACGGCTATCGGAGCGTTCCGCAATACTGCGGCGGAATCGATCAACCAATTCGGGAATTTCTATGTCTTCTCGGTCGACGGCTAGCAGCAGCAAATTTTCGGGCAACTTTTCGTCTTGATAGAGGTTGAACAGCGCCGGTACGATCAGTCTTGCCGATAAATCACCGCATGCACCGAATAAAACAAAAATTGTACATTGATTTTTTATGTGATTATCCATGTTGTGCCTGTTCTGAGTTAAGCCAATCGATATGGAAACGACCGTCTCGATCGATACGTTCGAACGTATGCGCGCCAAAAAAATCGCGTTGCGCCTGGATGAGATTGGCCGGAAGGGATGCGCTGCGGAAGGCATCATAGTAGCTCAACGCCGACATAAATCCCGGTGCGGGAACGCCTTGTTTCGCGCAGGTTTCGACCACTTCGCGCAATTCGGTTTGTGCTGTGCGCAAATGCTTGGCTAAGCTTGGATGGAACATGGGGTTGTCCAACGTAACGTAATTCGGGTCATCGTAAATTTGGCGAAGATCTTCCAGCAGCCGCGCGCGGATAATGCAACCACCTCGCCAGATACGCGCAACATCGCCCATTACCAACTGAAATTTGTGCCGGCGAGAGCCAATGTAAAGGAGCTGCATTCCCTGCGCATAAGTCATGATCATAGCTGCATGCAGCGCTTCCCCTAATGCGTGGACGAAGGGCGCCGTTTCCAGCTCGATGTGCCGCTCAGGCTGGTTTAGGATTTCGCTGACCTGACGGCGTTGCTGGTCGTAATCCGATAGTGCGCGCATGCTAACTGCGGCATCGATTACCGGCGTCGGAACTTGGCTCTCCATGGCCTCGCGGCTGGTCCACATACCTGTACCTTTTTGGCGCGCCGCGTCACGGATTTTATCGAGCAAATAGCCACTGCTCAGCGCGTCTTGCTCAAGCATGATGGCGGCGGTAATTTCCAGCAGGTAGCCGCCCATGGCGCCGTCGGCCCAGCGCTGAAATATTTCGTGCATTTGCTCATGGCTCAGGTGCAGCAGGCGCTTCATCGCATCGTAGGTTTCGGCGATTAGCTGCATGATTCCGTATTCTATGCCGTTGTGCACCATCTTGACGTAATGGCCCGCGGATCCGCGCCCAAGCCATGCGACGCAGGGGCTGCCGTCGACTTTGGCGGAAGCCGCGCGCAGCAGCTTGCTTACATGTTCCCATGAAGCTTGAGGACCGCCCACCATCATGCTGGGCCCATGCCTTGCGCCCTCAGAACCGCCGGAGATTCCCATGCCGAGCAGACGAATGCGCGATCGCGCCAGCTTTTTTGCACGGCGTTCAGTGTCGGTAAAATGCGAATTGCCGCTGTCAATGATGATGTCATCAGGCTCCAAGTGGGGGCGCAACTGATCGATTACCGCGTCGACCGGTGCGCCAACAGGAACTAACAGCAACACGGTTCGTGGCGGCTTGAGCAGTGAAATGAAGTCGCCGAGATCGCTGGCAGTGCTTAGTTGATACGAACCCGAAAGCTCTCGCTCGGCCTGCCCGTTGAGCAAGCGCAATTTGTCGTTGTCGGTATCAAATCCAGCGACTGAAAAGCCCTGTTCAGCGATGTTTAGCGCTAGATTCGCTCCCATCGTTCCGAGCCCGATGATGCCGATGTCGCATGACGCGTGTTTCATTGATGATCTCCTTAAAGACGGCGCTCCGAAAATTGGTTAACCGTGGCTTGATGAGAGGTTAATCCCGCTGTTTGCTGAGTGTATCGAGTAGCGCCTCAAAGGGATCTACGAACTTCTTCACACCTTCTTGCTCTAGTTGGCGGTGAATCTCGGCCAAATCGATATCCAGATCGGCAAGCCGATCAAGTACGCTTTCAGCGTCCGTCCGCAGTGGCGATGCCTGTTGGCCCGGCTTGCCATGATGGCGGTAGGCGGAAAGTGTGTTGAGCGGGACGGTGTTGACCGTCTCGGGCCAAATTAACGCCTCGATATATTTTATGTCGCTATAGCGTTCGTCTTTGGTACTGGTGCTTGCCCACAGCAGGCGTTGAGTTCGCGCGCCGCTGTTGCTCAGTTTACGCCAACGGTCGGTGTTGCAGTGCTCCCGGTAACGCGCGTAGGCCAGCCCAGCGGATGCGATTGCGGCCTGGCCACGAAGCGCGCCTGCGGCCTCCGCCTTGCGCGGTGATGCCGACTCGGCGACTTTGTCGAGCAGCGGATCCACCTTATTGTCAATTCGGCTAAGAAAGAAGCTGGCAACGGATGCAATTTGGTCTACCGGTTCGCCGCGCCCGATTCGATCTTCCAGCGCACCCATGTATTGTTCAAGAACCTCCAGATAACGATCGACGGAAAAGAGCAGCGTGACGTTAACGTTGATTCCCTCACTCAATAGCTGGCGAATGGCGGGTAGGCCGGCGCGTGTCCCAGGAATCTTGATCATTACGTTAGGCCGTTCCAGTAAACGCCACAGACGGCGACCTTCGTCAATACTACGCTGCGTGTCATGAGCTAGTAAGGGCGAAACTTCCAACGAGACATAGCCATCGGTACCGGCGCTTTCGGCGTATACAGTGGAAAAAATATCGGCTGCTTTTTTTACATCGTAGATGACCAATTTTTCGTAAATTTCATCACGTGATGCGTCTCTTCGGCTCATTTCGCGTATCGCCGCATCGTACTCGTCGGTGTGGCTGATCGCTTTCTCGAAGATCGCCGGGTTGGATGTCATGCCGGCGACGCCATCTTGATCGATGAAATTCTTTAATGTGCCATCCTCGAGGATACGGCGCTCGATGTAATCGAGCCAAATGCTCTGGCCTAATTTTTTGAGTTGGAGAATGGGGGACGCGCTCATTGCTTGCTCCTATTTGTGTGCTACTGTTGCGCCGCCAATAGTGTGCTGCGCTATCTTCCGCAACCCAGTCAAAGGTTTTCGTCGCTTGCGCGGCTGTATGGAAAGCGTCTGGTCGCACCGTGCTAACCATAGACCGCTTGTCGAATCGGCGCGAATATGCCAACGCTGCACCGGCCGTTTTAGGTAATCGTTTCGGGCCGCGCGGCGCGTGCTGATATAGATACGCGTGCAGGTGGCGTGCCAAATTCTATCCGTATGACTTTAAAAGAAATAATGTCATATATCGGCTGAAATCCGGTGGAAAGCCCCGGGCGCGGGTGCTTATGCCCCATACGCCGAGCTGAAACGTGCACGCCTTGTGGTGGCCAATCGTCGCCGCCTCGCCAGCTTGTGCGGCGGCGGGCGACTGGTGAGGCGAATATTTCGCGCCGTGGATAAAAAAGGGCGGCTACTAGAGCCGCCCAAGAGGGGAGTAGACCAAAACTCAGAACATCTATTTGCCGGGCACTTTCAAGGCCAGGAATTGCTCGTTGCCGTTGCGCATGATCAGTACCGGAACCGTTTGACCTTTCGGTAGCACTTTGACGATTTTTCGAAGTGTCTCGGTGTTACGCACTTCTTTATGGTCAAGCTGTAAAATTACGTCGCCCGGATTGATGCCTGCCGATTCTGCCGGACCATCGGCTACTTCCTTCACCAATACCCCGGTCGCGCCGATACCGAGCTGCTCGCGTTGCGCCTTGGTCAGATCGGTGACGACGATATTCAGCCCAATCTTACGATGATGGTGAACGGCTGCTTTTTCGTGTTTCTTCGCCAAGCGGGCGATTTTTACCGACAAGGTTTTCTCTTTGCCATTGCGTAGCACTTTCAGTGGCACAACCTTGCCGATTGCGGTTTCGCCAACCAAGGGTGGAAGGGCGCTGGAATCTTGGATTGGCTTACCGTCGTATTCGATGATTACGTCACCAACCTTCACGCCTGCTTTCGACGCCGGGCTATTCGGAACGACCTTGGCCACAAGCGCGCCGACGGGTTTTTTCAGATGGAATGACTCAGCCAGATCCTGCGTGACGCTCTGAATGACCACGCCCAGCCAGCCGCGAGTGACATACCCGTGCGCCTTGAGCTGTTTGGCCACATCCATCGCTACATCAATGGGTATGGCGAATGACAAGCCCATGTAGCCGCCGGTGTTGCTGTAAATTTGCGAGTTGATACCGATCACGTCACCACTAAGATCAAATAGTGGCCCGCCCGAATTACCGGGATTGACGGCAACATCGGTCTGGATGAAGGGCACATAGGTATCGCTCGGCAGATTGCGTCCCAGTGCGCTGATGATTCCGGCCGTGGCGCTGTAGTCCAATCCGAACGGTGAACCGATGGCCAAAACCCACTGGCCGACTTGCAATTTGGACGAGTCGCCGACTTTGATGGTCGGATAGTGCTTACCGTCGATTTTTAGCAACGCAACATCGGTGCGTTCATCCAGGCCAATCAATTTTGCCTGTTTCTCGGTCCGGTCTTGCATGCGTACCAGGATACTTTTAGCGTCTTTCACCACATGCGCGTTGGTTAAAATGTAACCATCCGGCGAAATAATGAACCCCGAGCCGAGCGACCGCTCTTCAAATTTTTGCGGTGTGTTGGGTTCGATACCGTAGAAGCGCTTAAAAAAGTCGCGAAACGGGCTGTCATTCGGTAGGTCGGGGATGGCTTGGCGCAATGCGTTGTCGGAGTTACTTTCCGTAACTTCGCGAGTGGTACTGATATTGACCACCGCAGGCGCGTTGTTTTTTACCAAGCCGGTGAAGTCGGGCAGTTGTGCTAACGCGGTTGGGCTGGATAGGGCAAGTACGCTTAAGGCCATTAGGCCCAGCAGCCAAGCGGAGGTTTTTACAGAGGTGAAATGTCTCATCGGTAGCGGTCTTCTCGGATTCTGGTGTGGGCCCCGGCGTGCGCTTCAAGAAATCTCTGTGCCTATGGCGTGGTCCGTCGTGAGGGGCTTGCGTTTAGGGCCAGCGCATGATCGTCTGTTTACATAACAAGCATGAACTGTGCCAGCGATGTAATCGTTTGTTAGAAAGGGATAAACGCTGAAAATTGATGACCTGAACCGGATTGGCTGGGTGGTTTTCAACCAGCGCGTATTAGCCCGGGGGGATATGAGCCGTGCTGGCAGGCGGTGGCGGCGCACACGGGGAGCGTGTAACGCTGCCTCCCATGGATGGTCCTGCAGGTGGGTCAGAAAGGATGAGTAGCGGCGCGCGCTCGGCGTTATACGGTTGGATCAATCGGATTGTTTCAGCGCGTACTTCTGAATGCGATAACGCAACGTTTCACGCGTTGTACCGAGCGCGCGCGCGGCGGCGGTTACGTTGTAGTCGCTGCGTTCCAGCGCTTTCTGAATGATGTAACGATCCATGTCTTCCAGCGCCATGCTGCCGTCGAGCGGTAGCGACAAGCGGTCGCCTTCGATACTGGGACTGTTCGCCAGTGAGTTGTCGCCACCGGGACTGCGCAGCTGTAACCATTGTTCCGGAAAAACGTCGCCGTCCGCAAAAAGCACACAGCGTTCAACGACATTGCGCAATTCGCGCACATTGCCGGTCCAATCATGCGCGCGTAGACGTTGCCAGACTACGTCCGGGACATTGCGTACTGCTTTTCCGGCCTTGGCGTTGTATTCGGATACAAACAGGGGCACGAGGTCGTCAAGATCTTCCATGCGCTTGTTGAGCGGTGGCAAATGCAAATTGAAGACATTCAATCGATGATAGAGATCGCTCCGAAATTCGTTGTTTCTAACGCTATTTTCCAAATCTCGATTACTTGCCGCGATAATTTGCACGTCGACGCCAATTTCCTTATCTCCGCCGAGCCGCCGTATGGTGCGATCTTCGATGGCTTTCAGAAGTTTAGCCTGCAGATCGAGTTCCATCTCGCCGATCTCATCGAGAAAAAGTGTACCTTCGCTGGCCTGCTCAAGCAGTCCCCGGTGGCGACCGCGTGCGCCGGTAAAGGCGCCGGCCTCATGTCCAAATAGTTCCGATTCGAGCAGTTCGCGTGGCAGTGCGGCGCAATTCAATTCCACCAACGGACCCTCGGATCGGGGTCCGCTGTGATGCAGGATGCGCGCCACCAAGCCTTTGCCGGTTCCGGTTTCGCCGCTGATGATCAATGCACTGAAGGGTACTTGGCCGAGCTTGCCCAACATCGTTCGGACCGATTGCGCCGCGCCGCTGCGGCCGAGAAACGAGGCGGGAGAGAATCGGCGCGTGCGTGCGGCGGCCTCGTCGCGTAAACGGCGCTGCGCGCGTGCGCTGCGCGCGGCACCTGCAACCACCAAATCAAGTCGTTCTTGTTCGCACGGTTTCTCGAGAAAATCAAACGCGCCAATGCGCAGAGCGCGCACCGAATCGGGTACGCTGCCGTAGCCGGTCAGCAGAATCCACTCGCCGCTAATCCCTGCGCTACGCGTCTCTTCCAACAGATCCAGAGCACTCCCATCCGGAAGACTCATGTCGGAGAGCACCACCAGCGGTTGTATGCGTTGATCGAATAGCGCCGCGCGAGCTTTGCGTATATTGTCGGCGCGGACGACCTCCCAGCCTTGTCGTTGGTAGTGCCTTTCGAGTTCTTTGCCTAGGAGCGTTTCGTCTTCGATGACCAATAGCGTGTCAGGCATATGTAGTTTCCTTGCACGGAAGCAAAAGCGTGGCGCATGCGCCGTGAGGTTCTATATTGGTGAGCTGTAGTTGCCCGCCCAGGTCGCTTGCGAAGCGGCGTACTAGTGCGAGCCCGAGTCCGGTGCCTTGTGCACGCCCGGTAGAAAAGCGCCGCACGCCGGCTTCGAGCAACGTCGCCGGGAAGCCGGGTCCGCTGTCTGTTACCGATAGCTGCAATACTTGCTGCGTGGCGGTAGCCGATATTTCGATAGTGCCGTCGCACTCTTGAATGACTTCGGCCGAATTAAGAATTAAATTCAGCAGTGATTGGCGTAGCCCGCCTTCGGGTAGGCGGCAAGCCAGGTGCTCCGGGATATTGCACTTTAGCTCGATCGAGCGCGGTAATTGATAGCGCGCCAAGGAGATGACTTGGTTGATTACCTCGGCGAGATGGACGTCGCGCGGCGGTTCCGGTTCTTGGTGCGCTTGGGTGAGAAGGTCGTTTAGCAGACGTGCGATGCGCTTCAATTCATCGATTACCATATTCAACCGCTCGGCATGTTCGATATCCGTCAGTTCGCTACGCAGATTGCCCAACGCCATTTGTATCCCTGCTAACGGATTACGCAGCTCATGCGCGAATCCAGCGGCGATTTCTCCGACCGTTGCCAGGCGTTCGGCATTGGCCAGGCTGCGCTGCTGCTGCAACAGCGTATGGGTAGCATTGCGCACTTCGCTCTCGAGTGAAAGCTGGCGTACTTGATGCGATTTTTCCAGCTCTGTTAATCGGCCGACCAGATGGTTGTAATTCTCGAACAGCGGCAACAGCATGGAGTCGACGCCTTCGGTGGACGCGGCGCGGTAGTTTTGTCGTGCGAGGGCCGACATCAACACGCGAAGATTGGTCAGCGGCGTTAGTATGCGATGGCGCAGAAAGAACAACGCCAAAAGTGCCAGTAGCGGCAGGAGAATCATAATACCTGCAGCGATTTCAAACTCGATAAAAGTGTCCCGCTTGATACGCTCAAGCAATAGGTCGTGGGCGCCCGTTTCAGCAGACATTATTTTACGCATCAAATCTACTGAAGCGATGAGGGACAGTTGCGGATGATCATCGATGTTGGCGAGCAAATACTGCAGTTGGCGCAACCGTACAGTATCTTTGGCGACCAAATGCGTGTTCATACGAATGATGTAATCCACCTCGGCGCGTACCTGCTGAAATTGCTGCGGCGCCAGCTCGTCGTTGCCGGTCAGCGTATCGATCAAAATTTGTTGTAAGTGTAGTCCAGCTTCTTGTGCATGATTCACCAGGTCCAGGTGATGGCGCATAGGTTCCAGGCGCTGCAGGCTACGCCAAGACATGCCGACCAACAGACTCAAGGCAATGAGCAATAAGGTGGCGGTGATGATAGCCGGTAGCCAGATGGATCGGGACAGAAAACTCTTCATGCCTTTTGATTCCACGTTCGGCGACGTCATGGCATTAGACCGGGGATGGGAATTGCTTTCAAGGGCACTTGCATGAAGAACACGGATAGCGCGGGCGCGCGACAAGCTCGCCGCCGTCGTATGGTCGATTCGGGCACTGCCTCAAAGGATTCTACTTCAATCGATGGATTTATGCGGAGTTTTCGCCTGCATTCCATGGCCGCCATCGCTGAGACGAAATCCGTCGTAGGGTAAAAGTCGCTGATAACCATTGAAGAATAACAGCACGGGAATGACGATGCCGGCGGCTGTAAGAAGATATACCAATATGTAGTCGGCAGAGGCTGCCGCGGTCGCGGTGAGAGAATCGGGTACCAAGTATGGAAATAGCGCATAGGCAAAGGTCACGAACAGTGCGGCCACTGCCGTAATGCTCCATCCAAATGGGGTACGACGACGGCGAATACTGGTGGCGAACGTCACGATCAGTGCGCCCGTGGCGACAGCCAGCAGCACGATGAGTATCGCCAAGCCGGACTTAGTGTTCCATTTTGCCACTAGCCCGGCGCGAAGGTTGATTTCCAGTAGTCCGACTGCGATCGCACTGGCGGCGAGCAGAATGCCGAGAGCGCAGGCATAAATCCGGTACCGTCTTCGAGACTGATGGCTGCGGACGATTCGAATCAAAAAGGTCGCGCCCATAAGCATGTACGCACAGGTGACAACCAAGGTGGTGAGCGCCGACGTCGACGACATCCAGCCATCAGTAAGACTCGCAGCAAGCGGATGGCCGGCAGACGGTAGCCCATTGATATAGGCGCCCAGCATTAATCCCTGGGCGAGCACGGTCAGGGCCGTGCCGAGCACTACGCCGATGCCGGAGTCCGCGCGATGCCGGTGGCGTCGATTCCACAATGCTACGCCGCGCACGGCCAGCCCCGCGATCAACAGTGCGGCGGGCACCAACAGCGCGCGCATGGCTAGGTTGAATGCCGGCGGAAATGCGCCGAAGAGCGCCGTACCTAGGACCAGCAGCCACAGTTCGCTGGTGTGCCAGCCGACCGCGACGCTGTCGATCATGGCGTTGCGTTCGTTGGTGTCCTTGGTCGTCGCCGCAAGTAAACCGATACCGAGTCCAAAACCGTCGAATATGATGTAGTTGAGGACGATCAAGGTGATGACCGCATACCACAGATTGGCCAGCATCTGGTGGACTTCGGTCATCGTCTAACGCCCCGCTGAGTTGCGGCGATGGATTGGTGTCGATGGCGGGCTGATTTCATGTTTGAGTATGAGCTTCGTCGTATTCGCGGAATGGGGATAGCGCTCTCAGCAAGTGGCAACGCGCGCTGGCCGAATCTCCACCCACAACACCATCTAGCAAGCCATGTGCCAAGCACACAGCTACAATAAATGTAATTAAAACAAAGTTATGTATTCTGCGATTGGCAGCCGGGTGGCATAGGAACGGCGATATCCACCAGCATTGGTGTAAAACAACCACGGTCGAGGTGGGGGTGAGTGGCCGGGCCAAGTGACTCCGCGGGCGTATGCAAGCAGTGTGAAATAACGCGACGTGCACGCGTCGGGCGCCGATTCGCGGCCATCGAGCCTAGCAGCACCGGGTTCATGCCCTTATAATACCCGATCCTTTTTGGTCGGCGCCGGCTGGCCACCTTTTGATTTCGCAACCAAATGCGGGACTAACACTCGCACGGCTACGGCTGTGTAACAGGGGAAATTATGTCTATCAACACCGCTGCGCCCAGCTGCCCAGCTTGGCTTTCGCGTCTGTTGCCGGCGCTGCGCTGGTGGCCGCGGGTCAATAAGATGTCGTTCCGCGACGATTTGATGGCCGGGCTGACCGGCGCCATTGTAGTGCTGCCACAGGGCGTTGCCTTTGCCACCATTGCCGGTATGCCGCCCGAGTACGGCCTCTACGCCGGAATGATACCGGCCATCGTGGCCGCCTTATTCGGATCGTCGTGGCACTTAGTGTCGGGGCCGACCACCGCTGCATCGATCGTCTTGTTTTCGGCCTTGAGCACATTTGCTGAGCCCGGCAGCAGCCAGTACGTCAGTTTGGCGCTGACCCTGACTATCATGGTTGGGGTGATTCAGCTGGGCATGGGCTTGGCGCGCATGGGTACGTTGGTCAATTTCATTTCTCACTCGGTGGTGATCGGTTTTACGGCAGGTGCGGCCATTTTGATCGCTACCAAGCAGTTCAAGAATTTCTTTGGCGTGCCTATTCCACGTGGCAGTCACGTCCACGAAACCCTGATGGCATTGGCGCAACATATTGATCAGATCAACTGGTATATCCTCGCCATCGGCTTGATTACCATTGCTGCCGGTATTCTCACCAAGCGTTATTTTCGCCGCATACCCTACATGATCGTCGCCATGGTGGTGGGTTCGCTGGTATCCGTGCTGCTCAATGCTGTTTTCGGTCAGGGCCAAACGGGCATCACCACGGTTGGGGCGCTGCCACAATCGTTGCCGCCGTTGTCGGCGCCCGATTTGTCGCTGACAACAATAAAACAGCTAGCTCCGGCGGCGTTGGCGGCGACCTTATTTGCGCTGACCGAAGCGGTGTCCATTGCGCGTTCCTTGTCTGCCCGATCCGGGCAGCACTTGGATGGCAACCAGGAATTCATCGGCCAGGGCCTATCCAATATCGCCGGCAGTTTCTTTTCCGGCTATGTCGCTACCGGCTCCTTCAATCGAAGCGGTTTAAACTATCAGGCTGGCGCCAAGACACCATTGGCAGCCGTATTCGCCGGCAGTTTGTTGATGATTATCGTGCTCCTGGTCGCGCCTCTGGCGGCCTACCTTCCGAATGCGGCCATGGCTGGAATTTTGTTTTTGGTGGCCTGGGGTCTGATCGACTTTCACCATATTCGCAATATCATCAAGACCAGCCGCTCGGAGACGGCGGTGCTGGCCACGACCTTCTTCGCGACTTTATTTCTGGAGCTGGAGTTTGCAATTTTTCTTGGCGTTATGATGTCGCTCGCTTTGTATTTGATGCGCACTTCGCGTCCCCGTATCGCCGCAAGGGTGCCCGATCCACGACTGCCGGGGCGCAAATTTGTCACCGACTCGGCACTTCCTGAGTGCCCACAGCTAAAAATCGTGCGGATCGACGGATCGCTGTTTTTCGGTGCTATTAGCCACGTGCAGGAGCGTTTGCGCGATTTCGAACAACGTCAGCCAGAGCAGAAACATTTGGCGATTACGGCTGCCGGGATTAACTTCGTTGACGTTGCCGGAGCGGAATTTTTTGCTCAGGAGGCACACCACCGCAAGGAAATGGGCGGCGGTTTATATCTGATTCGGGTTAAGGAAGGTGTTTGTGAACCTTTCAGACGCGGCGGCTATCTTGCCGAAGTGGGTGAAGAGAATATATTCCAAGGGAAAACCGATGCCATTCAGTCCATTTTCCCACGCCTTGACAAGGATATATGCCGCACCTGTAGCAAGCGGATTTTCCGCGAGTGCGAGACGGTGCCAGGACCTGATACGTCAAGTTAGCTTAGCAGTCTGTCGGACTTAGGACTGATCTACTGCGGAAAAGCCATTTTGGCCGAAATACTCGCTTTCCCTCGTTACGATCGCCTAAATCCGACAGGCTCCTGGTGACGCACGAATACCCTGCGCGGGTGCGGTGGAAGGGGGTACACGCCGTCGTACGTTTTCGGGGTAAAAATCGTAACGGCGAGTATAGACACGACAATGGTCGCGCGCTTGGGTGCTGGTGGAATCTAAACCGGTAGCGGTTACGACTAAGCAGGTGGATCGACGTGCCGATCTTGAATGCGGATGGCGAGTACGTCGCAGGCGGCATTGTGCAGAATGCTGTTGGCAGTTGAGCCCAATAGACGCCCAATGCCGTGGCGTCCGTGTGAACCCACGATAATCAAATCGCAGCCGCGCTCTTGCGCGGTATGCAAAATCGTTTGCTTTGGAATCCCGAGCTCCACTAGACGGGTAGCGTCACTGATTCCGAGCGCATCAGTTAACGCGTTGAGTGATTCTGTCGCGCGCCTGACCAGCGCCCCTTCGTCCACCATCCAGTCGGCTGGAGTAACCGGTTCGTACGCGATATCCAGTGGCGGCACGTATTCGGCGACATACAGCACGGTCAGCAGCGCGCCGTGTAACTTAGCCAAGCTCGCGGCCTTTTCGCAAACACTACCCGCGGTCGGCGACAGATCAACGGCTACCAGTATATTGCTGTAACTGGACATGCGCGTTTCCTTATATGGCCCGGTGGATGAGGTTCCGCTGGTGCTATTTTAGCAACTTATCCCGTCCGAGCGAAATGCTTACGGGCTGTCCTCGGGCGAGCTTTTGTCGGACCAGCGGGGAGGCCAATTGCGCATATGCAAATCGCGCTGCGGAAACGGAATTTCGATCCCGTGTTCGCGGAAAGCCTGGTCGATGGAAAAATTTAAATCGCTGATTACGCTCAGCCGTTTATCGATGTTGCGAATAAAACAACGCAACTCGAAATTCAATGAGCTGTCGCCGAATTGCCGAAACAGCACCACCGGCTCAGGTATGCCACGGTCCTGGATCACCAGCGGGTGTTCATTCGCGAGTTTGAGTAAAATCTCCTTGACCACGCTGGTATCAGTGCCGTAGGCCACGCCGATGGGGACGGTCACGCGTCCCCACGGATCGTGCAACATCCAGTTCGTGACCTGGGTGGAAATCAGCTCTGAATTCGGCACAATGACGTCGGCGCGGTCGAAGGTTTGGATTTGCGTCGAGCGAATACTGATGCGTCGGACGTAGCCCTCGGTATTTCCGACCACGATCCAATCGCCAGTCTTAATCGGGCGCTCAAAAAGTAGAATAAGTCCGGATACGAAATTGTTGACGATATTTTGTAGACCGAAGCCGATGCCGACCGATAACGCGCCGGCAATAATCGCCAAATTGCCAAAATCCATGCCGCCGATGCTAAGCGCGGCGATCAAGGCCAGTGCTACACCGACGTATCCGCTAATAGAGACCAGCGCTTCGCGCGCGCCTCTGTCCATGCGCGTATGCGGCAGCCAATGGTGCTCAAGCCGATTCTTGAACCAGCCGTTGAGCGCGAATAACAGCACCAACATCAGCAAGCCAACTACGATTTTGGATGGGATGATGTGTAAGGAACCCACCTGGAAGCCTTGATTGATCAGCGCGATGAGCTGTTGCATGCCGGCGTCTGACATGCCCCAGATACGCAACGCAATAGCGATGAAGCCGATCCAGACGGCCAAATAGGCGAGTATCCGCAGCCAACCGACGCCGGCAATATGTTGGTTTGGTTTGACGCCAAGTTTATTGCGGATCCAGCGTTGCCAGGGTTGGTGGGTGCTGTCCAATGCGTTGAACAATTCTCCCAATAGCCGCGCCAGTAACCAGGCGAGGGCAAACGCCGCTAGCGTGCCAAGCACGGCCCGTAACACGTACAGGGACAAATGCCGGTAGCCCGTCCACTCGGCCAGTAGCCCGCCGACCAGCAGGAGGATTAAAGCGGCGCGCATTCCGCCGGTATGGGAAAGCTGCGGAATACGTCCAACCAACCAGGCTACCCAGATCAAATTGAGTATGACGACGGTACCGAATAATGCGCGGGCCAATTCTACGCCGGCGTCTGGCAGCCCCTGGGTGAGTAGCGTGGAAAACAGCAGGTAACCGATGAATATCAAAAATACGAGGATCCGCAGCCGGCGTCCGAGAGCGTGTGCCAATTCGCGCGGCAGATGGTGTAGCGTAGTCTCGGATGGAATCGGATCGAGCGCGATTCGGATCAGGGCGATGAGCAGGAAATAGATCGGCAGACCGTAGGTGGCGATAGCGATAATCGGCAGCCGGTCCGTTTGCTGAGCTAAGGTGAAAATAAACACGGCGGCCGCCGCAGAAGTCAATAGAGCCGGAAGATAGTGGCCAAACACACACACCAGCGAAATCGATAGGTTACGGAACAGGCCGGTGGACGCTTCGCCGGGTTTAACGCGGCGCATGACGAACTGCCGAATGCGTATACGGAGCGAAATGCCGACGGCGAAACTTATCACAGCGACGATCAGCAACCAGATGGAATGCCGACTTGTCAGCAGCGTCGCACCGCTGTTGACCATAACCGCTGATAGCCCCTGCGTGAACCAAGCACCGGGCTTGTGCCAGTATTCGCCCAACAGCGTGACCACAGTGGGTCCGCGCGCGAATAGATGTTGGGTGAGAATTTTTTTCTGTTCTTGGTTGATTCTTGCGAGCGTATCGTCGCTGCGCAAACTCGCCAGCTTACAGCTGGCGTTTTGCTTTTCAAAGACCTGTTGATTCCTGGTCAGATCGCGTCGCTGACGCGTGACATCGCTTGATTCCGCTTTTAGCGCCGGGCCTAGCGTCTTCAGGTCGGCTTTGATTTCGGCCAGATGCTTGTCCGTGGACTTGATGCAGTCGTGGGCGTTTTGCCCGATTGATTGGACCGTCGATGACCAATCGAGTAGATCTGATCTCTTGAAGTTGCCGACGTCGAGAGCGCGGTCGATTTCATCGAGCTGGCGTGTGAATTCACGGATGGTCTGTTGCTGTGACTGCGCCTGCGCGATCGACTTTATCGGGGCCAATAGCACAACGCCCGTGAATAGCAGCATCAAGAACCACCACAACCGCGTGGCCTTGGTACACCGCGTGCGCGAAGAAAGCGCGATGGTGAGTTGACTATACATGAATGAGGGCCGCGGTTGATGCGTTGGCGGTTAAGTGCGATTGGTTTAAGAGGTTAGGGAATCCTGCCGACTTTTACAATAGGCTTATGGTAAGCTTGGCGGCACTTCCTGCCTCTGGCTGTAGTACCGCGACGGGTTTGCCTGCGGCGAAGGCATAGCCGAATGAGAGCACATGGTGGCGACTGTGAAACATGACGACCACAAACGCATGCGCATCGACGCGTTCAATTTTTATCCTGGCCGACAACTGTTGAAAAAATACGTGGTCGTCTCGCGGCTTGGGGCCGGTTGGGAGGGTGAAGTATTCAAGGTGAGAGAGCAGGCCACGGGCATCGAACGGGCGGCTAAATTTTTTTTCCCGCAACGTAATATTAAAGACAAAAACTCGTCGTTCTATGCCCAGAAGCTTCACAAGCTGCGGCATTGTCCCATCTTAATTCAATACCATACGCAGGAAAGCATGACGTATCGGGGGATTCCGGTCACGTTCCTGGTCTCGGACTTCGTTGAAGGAGAGTTGTTGAGCGCATTTCTTCGTCGACAGCCGGGCAAGCGCCTGACGACTTTCGAAGCACTGCATCTCCTGCATAGTCTGGCGGCAGGCATTGAGTGTATCCACCAAATGAACGACTATCACGGCGACTTGCACAGTGACAATATTATAGTCAATCGTTATGGCATTGGCTTCGATGTGAAGTTGCTCGACATGTTCCATTGGGGTGCACCCAAGGCGTCGAATATTCAACATGATGTGTGCGAACTGGTCAGAATTTTCTACGATAGCTTTGGCGGTGCAAAACACTACGCGAAACAGCGCGCCGAAGTGAAAAAAATTTGCTCCGGTCTGAAACGCTCTTTAATTCTCCGAAATTTTCGAACCGCGGGGCAATTGCGTGAATACCTGGAAACCATGGAGTGGAGTTAGTGTATTTTTTATGCCAATTATGTGGTGGCCGTATTGCATTTGTTATCTGAATTCATTCTTGCCGAGGCCGATTTCGCTGACATCGAGATTCACGCTGTGGCGTCCGGACGCGTCGCAAGTTACTCACGCCGCGCGCCTGACAAGCCGACCGTAAACGAAGACGCGGCGGCGGCGTTGACGCTTGCTTCCCAGGCAGGCTTGCTAGTGGTGGCGGATGGCGCCGGTGGATTCCGCGCCGGCGAAGTGGCCTCGCGCCTGGCGATTCAAGAAATGATCGACGCGATTGCGCGGGCCCCGGAAAACGATGAATCGCTGCGCGATGCTGTGCTCACGGGTATCGAGAATGCCAATCGCGCGGTGCTCGGATTGAGCCTCGGCGCGGCCACGACGCTGGTGGCGGTTGAGATTCAGGGGCGTACCATTCGAAGCTACCATGTCGGCGATTCAACCATGCTTGTGGTTGGGCAGCGTGGCAGAGTCAAACTGCAGACCATCTCCCACTCGCCGGTAGGCTACGCGGTCGAAGCAGGGATGATCGATGCCGGTGAAGCCATGCAGCATGAGGAGCGGCACCTGGTGTCGAATTTGATCGGTACGCCTGACATGCGCTTGGAGCTCGGTTCGACGTTGGTTTTGGCGCCGCGTGATACCGTGATATTGGCGTCGGATGGCTTGTTTGACAACTTACATATTGAAGAAATTGTGGAATTAGTTCGCTGCGGGCCTCTCGACCGATCCATGGCGGAGCTGGTAGATTTGGCTCAGCAGCGTATGGCGAACGAGGGTGGCGAACACCCTTCAAAGCCGGATGATTTGACGATCTTGATCTATCGGCTAGCTTAGTCGAACAATTGGAATCTGCTCGGGCGTGTTGTTCCACGCGTCGTTTCAGTCTTGTTTGCGCACTATTTGATGCCGCGCGAATGTCTATCAACTCTCGCTATATATGACGGACGGACTCATGAAGGGTGACCAGCCAGTAACCATTCGGCTCCAAGACTACTCGCCGCCGGAGCACGCCGTAGACCAGGTGGATTTGCGTTTTGAATTGGGTGAAGACGAAACCAGGGTCTATTCAAAAATGACCGTGCGCCGGGTGGCAGCGGGAAACCCGGCACTGCAGCTTGATGGTCGCCAACTGCAGCTGCAATCGCTCAAGCTCGACGGCAGGCTATTGAATGTCGGCGAATACAAGCTGGACGAAGAGCAATTAGTTCTGTTCTCGCCACCCGATCAGTTTACGCTGGAAATTGAAACCCGCATCAAGCCGCACGAAAATACCTCGCTGGAAGGGCTATACAAATCAAGCGGCAATTTTTGCACCCAATGTGAGGCGCAAGGATTTCGCACCATCACGTTTTTCCCCGATCGCCCCGATGTCATGTCCCGTTATACGACCACCATTGTGGCGGATAAGAAACGCTACCCCGTGCTACTCAGTAACGGTAATCCGGCGGACCAGGGGGAACTTGCCGATGGACGGCATTGGCGGACTTGGGTCGATCCCTTCCCCAAGCCATCGTACCTGTTTGCGCTGGTGGCCGGCGATTTGCGTTGTCTGGAAGACCGCTATGTCACCGGATCGGGCCGGGCGATCGCCTTACGCATCTACGTTGAACCGGATGATATCGATAAGTGCGAACATGCCATGGCATCGCTGAAGAAGGCGATGCATTGGGACGAAGAAGTGTTCGGCCTCGAATACGATCTGGATATCTACATGATCGTGGCGGTTTCAGACTTTAATATGGGGGCAATGGAAAACAAGGGGCTCAATATCTTCAATTCCAAATATGTATTAGCGCGTCCGGAAACTGCTACGGATGATGACTATGACGGCATACTTGGTGTGATCGGGCACGAATACTTTCACAACTGGACCGGCAACCGTGTGACTTGCCGCGATTGGTTTCAGCTCAGTCTCAAAGAGGGCTTGACCGTCTACCGCGATCAAGAATTCAGTGCCGACATGACTTCGAGGGCGGTAAAGCGCATCCAGGATGTACGCGCGTTGCGCGCGCGACAATTTCCGGAGGATGACGGCCCCATGGCCCACCCGATACGACCGGATACCTATGTCGAGATCAACAATTTCTACACCGCGACGGTGTACGAAAAGGGTGCGGAAGTGGTGCGCATGTATCGCACGCTGTTGGGCGTCGACGGTTTTCGGCGCGGCATGGACCGATATTTCCAACGTCACGATGGCCAAGCGGTGACCACCGAGGATTTTTACGCAGCCATGGTCGACGCCAATGACATCGACTTGGGCGCATTCAAGCGCTGGTATACGCAGGCCGGCACGCCTGAGTTGACGGTCGAGGCGGTGCACGACGCCGCGTCGCAGGTCTACAGTCTGTCGATTCGCCAATATTGTCCGCCGACGCCGGGTCAGACCAAGAAGAAGCAACCATTGGTCATTCCGTTAGCGCTAGCGTTGCTAGATGCCGATGGCCGGGAATTGCCGCTACGATTGGTAGGCGAGCCAGCTGATGCCAGCTCGACGGAGCGCGTATTGCGTGTCGAGCAGACCGAACAGGAATTCCGGTTCGCCGATATCGTAAAGCCGCCGGTACCGTCATTACTGCGCGGTTTCTCGGCCCCAGTGCGGTTGCGTTATCCGTTTAGCGATGACGAGTTGGCATTTTTGATGGCGCACGATAGCGATTTGTACAATCGCTGGGAGGCTGGACAGCAATTCGCCTATCGGACCGCCCTCAACCTGGTGACGGAACTGCAAGCGGGTCGCGAGCTTGCACTGAAACCGGAATTGATCGACGGCTATCGTCGCATGCTTAGCGCTGGGATCGGGGATAAGGCGCTCGTCGCCGAGGCGTTGGTGTTGCCGTCAGAGGATTTCATCGCTGGCGGTTTGGATCCCATCGATCCGGATGCCGTTCATACGGTTCGCGAGTTCATGCGTACAACGCTTGCCGAGGCGTTACATGACGAATTCCTAGCCAGCTACCGCGACAATTGTTCAACGCAGCCGTATTCCAACGATCCGATTTCAGGTGCTCGGCGGCAGCTGAAAAATATGTGTCTCTCCTATCTAATGCAGCTCGACGATCCCCGTGTCCGCGGTCTTTGTGTGCAACAGTATTACGGCGCCGATAACATGACCGATACCATCAGCGCCTTGAATGCGTTGGCCAACTGTAACTGTCCGGAGCGTGGCGAGCTTCTCGGCACGTTTTACGAAAAGTGGAAACGCGATGCGCTGGTGGTCGATAAGTGGTTGGCCATCCAGGCGAGGTCGAAATTGCCGGATACTCTGGAGCAGGTAAAGCGTCTAATGCAGCATCCGGCTTTCGCGCTACGCAATCCGAATAAGGTGCGGGCGCTCATCGGCGCATTCAGCCACGGTAATCCGGTACGCTTTCACGCCGCCGACGGATCGGGCTATGACCTGTTGGAACACGTGGTGGTGGCGCTCGACGGTATCAATCCTATGGTCGCCGCGCGCCTGTTGGGGGCATTCAGCCGCTGGCGCAAATACGAGCCGGTGCGCCGCGCCCATATGCGTAATGCACTAATGCGCGTGCTCGAACGTCCGGATGTATCCAAGGACTGTTACGAAATCGCTACCAAAAGCCTGGCGGACGCGCCATAGCCGGCTATCGGGCCAACCACCGTGTGCATCCGGTCAGGCCGACAATCGCCGCAGACGCGTTATAACTCATCTGGATCGAAGCCGGCTTGTATGTAGAGTCGGCGTGCTTCGGCCTCGTCCCGTTCGACGCCGCGGCCTTCCTTGTACATCTGCGCCAGCGTGGCCATGGAGCCCGCGAGCCCTTGCTCGGCGGCGAGGCGGAACCACTTAGCTGCCTCGGTACCGTCGGCTGGCACACATTCGCCTTCCAGGTACATGAATCCGAGGCCGTGTTGCGCCAGCGCGTGCCCTTGTTCGGCCGCTGCGCGCATGTATGCAATCGCATTATCGTCGTTGCGGACGCAGCCTAGACCGTTCTGGTACATGATGGCCATACGAAACTGGGCATCCGTGTCACCCTGTTCGGCTAGCGGCGACAGCAGCCGCAAGGCCATGGAAAATTGTTTGGATTCGAATGCGGCAATGCCGCTATTCAGGTCGCTTCCGTCGCTCGCCATAACATGCCCCATTGGTTTCCGATCAGCGTGGCCGGCAGTGCCGCGTGCTGAACTACGGCGATAGTATATGCGGCTAGTCCCGCCGGCGAATACCCTGTCGTAGTGTGGTTAAAGCCCGCGATTGGCTGGTGAACCCCGCTATGGTCACCGAATGTGACGCAAAACCATGAATCCCGGGAGCCTGTCCGATCTAGGTGATCGTAACGACGGCAAGCGAGATTGAGGCAAAAGGTTCGATCGTGCGCGCAGAATGAGCGCCACTCTCTGACGGGAAAGATCGAATATTTCCGCCGAGACGGCTCGCCCGCTGTGGCTCAGTCCTAAGTCCGACAGGCTCTTGGGGGGAAAACGCGTTATCATAGGCAGGTACGCCGATGCCGCCATATGCGTGGCGGGGTTTCGATTCCTACGCTGGTTCTGACTACCGATGAGCAAAGATGTGCTGAACAATATCAACGTGGTGTCCCAGGAGCTGTTGCCGACACCAACACAGATCAAAATGCAGTTGCCGATGCACGATGCAGCGGCAGAAACGGTAATGAAGGGACGCGCAACCATTCGTAATATCCTCGACCGTAAGGACCCGCGCCTGTTCGTGGTGGTCGGTCCTTGTTCGATCCATGACCTGGATGCGGCGCTTGAGTATGCGAGCAAATTGCGCCATCTCGCCGACGAAGTGAGCGATGTGCTCTATTTGGTTATGCGCGTCTATTTTGAAAAGCCGCGCACTTCGGTCGGCTGGAAAGGGCTGATCAACGACCCGTATATGGACGACTCGTTCCATATTGAGGAGGGTTTGTCGATGGCGCGTGGCTTGTTACTCAAACTGGCTGATATGGGTCTGCCGACCGCTACCGAAGCGCTGGACCCGATTACGCCTCAATATTTATCCGATTTAATCACCTGGTCGGCGATCGGCGCGCGCACGACCGAGTCGCAAACGCATCGGGAAATGTCCAGCGGCCTATCAACCCCGGTCGGCCTCAAGAACGGTACGGACGGTAGCCTGCAGGTCGCCATCAACGCTCTGCACGCGGTGTCGCGGCCACATCATTTCCTGGGCATCAATCAGGACGGGCAATGTGCGGTATTTCACACGCGCGGTAATACCTATGGCCATGTCGTGTTACGTGGCGGCGGTGGCCGGCCCAACTATGACTCGGTCAGCATCTCGCTGTGTGAGAAGGCGTTGTCCGATGCCGGCTTGCCGCAAAACATCGTGGTTGATTGCAGTCATGGCAATTCGATGAAGGATCATGCCCTTCAGCCGCTGGTGGTGGAGAATTGCAGCAATCAAATCATCGAGGGTAACCGCTCGATCGTTGGCTTGATGCTGGAGAGTAATCTGTCGGCCGGCAACCAACCGGTACCCGCCGATCTGTCCCAGTTACGCTATGGCGTCTCGGTGACCGATGCCTGTATTGATTGGGCGACTACGGTCAACACGGTGCGTCAGGCGGCCGATCGCTTGCGTACGGTGTTGCCCACCCGTATACGCGAGCAGGCAAGCGCCTGAACCCGGCGGTGGCCGGCAATGCAGAGACGATTCGGCTTAGGGATCGGAATAGAACTCGGTGCCATCGCCGAGGACACAACGCAAGCCTGCGCGCTGGTCCACCGTTCCGACCCAAGTCAATGGCAAGCCGGCGTCATTGAATCTTCGTTCGATTTCGGCCTGCCGTCGGTCCTGCACGGTAACGCATAGGCTCGAAGGGGCGGGTCCGTGTAAGGGTAGACTCCAGCCACCCGCTTGGTCGAAGTGCGTGCGTGACATACTGCTCAATGGCAGTCTTTCTACATGCACGGTGGCGCCGACGTCGCTAGCGCGCAGAATCTCGACCAGCGCCGTCGATATTCCAGTGCCAGCCGGTGCGGCCGATGAGGCCAATCCACGCAGGGCAATACCGGCCGCCAATGGCGGCACCGGTCGATGCAGGCATTGCAGCGCTTGTTCGCGCTCTGCCCGTGGTAGTCGGATTTCGTCGCTGAGGGCCAGGATGGCTAAGCCGGCATCGCCGAGTGTGCCGGTGACATAAATCAGGTCGCCGCTGACCGCTCGATCGAGTACCACACATTGACCGTTGGGGACAAAACCGTGGCCGTGCAACGTAATGCTGCGCGGTCCGCGCGTGGTGTCGCCGCCAATTAGCTGCACACCATGCTGTGCGGCCACGGTATGCAGCGTTTGACTGAAGGTTTGCAGCCAGTCTTGATCGATTTCAGGCATGGTCAATGCGAGGGTCAGCCACGCCGGTTCAGCGGCGCGCGCGGCGAGCGCCGTCAAAGTGCGGGCCAGCACGCCGTGGGCGATGTCCGCAGCGTCATCCAGGGCGTCGAAATCGATGCCCTCGACGGCGCGGGTAAGTTCGATGATCAGTTCGTGGTCGGGCGGGATGTTGGTCATAGCGGCATCGTCACCGATGCCGAGGGCGACGTCGCGGCGTTGGTTACCGCCATGTGCGAAATAGTGTTCGATCAATTCGAATTCGGAGATGGGCATGGCCAACAGACCGACGGGTTGCGCAAGACGTGCCTGCGAGTGTATTGATCTGCCATTATAACGGCTAGCGCGACGTCGCGCCCAAGCTGAGGAATCCAAGCCATTTCAACCTTTCGGTCGCTTCGTCACCGCAATTTTCGGCTGTACTTTGTCGGCCAAGTGTGGTCTCTCAACGGCACCTGGATGCAGAACGTTGCGCAGGCGTGGCTGGTTTACCGGTTGACGCACTCGAGTATGATGCTGGGGGTTGTGGCGTTCTGTAACCTGGCGCCGGTATTGTTTTTTAGTCTTGTCGCCGGCGTTTTAGCCGACCGC